>NZ_JBXAFZ010000014.1:136713-204028 GCF_058793615.1 Niveispirillum sp. GW835-FHT14G11 | reverse complement strand
AATGCTCTCCCATGGCAGCCTCCATTGCTAACCATCTGATTATAAAAGAGAGTCGCACTTCAAAATAGAATCCACCGCGCCTACAGACATGTGCGTGATAATCTATCTTATGGAAAATAATCCACTGCCGTCCGCGCCGGGCATTTCGGCAGCTTCCACCGCCCTGCCTGTCAAATCCGCATATCCGTACCATGCGGCGGGTTACTCTGATCCCAGACGCCGTATAAAAGGCGCGGGACAGAGAACGGGATCACGGGCATGACAAGCATCACCGGTACGGGCGGCACGCCCGTTCTTTCCAGGATCGGGGCGGCGGCCAAGGCACAGTCGCGGCTGGTGGCCATCGATGCGCTGCGCGGGCTGGTCATGGTGTTCATGCTGGTCGACCATGTGCGGGAGACCTGGTTCCTGCATATGCAGGTGACCGACCCGGTGGATGCCGCCACGGTCGATCCGGCCCTGTTCTTCACACGGCTGCTCTCGACCTTCTGCGCGCCGACCTTCGTGGCGCTGACCGGCCTGTCGGCCTGGCTCTATGGCCAGTCGCACAGCAAGGCCGAGACGTCGATGTTCCTGCTGAAGCGCGGGCTGTTCCTGATCTTTCTGGAACTGACCTTCGTGGGCTTCGCCTGGTCGGCGCAGTTCCCGCCCACCACCTTCTGGCTGCAGGTGATCTGGGCCATCGGCATCTCGATGGTGGCCCTGGCCGGGCTGCTGCACCTGCCGCGTGCAGCACAAGTCACCATCGGCCTGGCCATCGTGCTGGGGCATAATCTGCTGGACCCGATCCGGCTGGCGCCCGGCGATGCGCTCTATGAGGTCTGGGCCGTGCTGCACCAGCGCGCCGTGATCGAGCTGGGCGGCGGGCTGATCGCCAAGACCACCTATCCGGTGCTGGCCTGGATCGGCGTCATCCTGCTGGGCTATGCCACCGGCCCCTGGTTCGCCCGGGGCAGCGACGCCCTGGTCCGCCGCCGCCGGCTGATCCTGCTGGGTGCCGGCATGCTGGTCGGGTTCGTCATGATCCGCGCCCTGAATATCTATGGTGACAAGCCCTGGGTGGCGGGCGTCGATACGCTGCGCAGCGTCATGGCCTTCCTGTCGCTGACCAAATATCCGCCGTCGCTGTTGTTCCTGTTGTCCACGGTCGGTGTGGGGGTGCTGCTGCTGGCGTTGTTCGAGAAGTACCAGGACAGCCGCCTGATGCCGTATCTGGCCATGTTCGGCGGCGCCCCGATGTTCTTCTACCTGCTGCATCTCTATGTGCTGAAGGCGCTGTATCTGGTGGCCGTGGCCCTTTACGGGCTGAACAAGGGGCAGTTCTTCGGCGTCGACAATGTCGCCACCGTCTGGATCTGGGTCGCCATCCTGCTGGTGCCGCTGTACCTGCCCACCCGCTGGTTCGCCGGGTTGAAGCAGCGCCGCCGCGACATCTGGTGGCTGAAATATCTGTAAGCGTGCTGAAACAGCGCGGAATTCACCCCGGCATAATCCGCGCATTTGGGCCCTACAACAATAGAACACACCGTCGCAACCGTCCGCTTTGAGCAAAATTATCTGCTGATCGGCTTACGCTGATCTGGTGAGGGGAAAAGACCTCGGGCCTTTCAAAAAAGGTCTTGCCCCAGAGGAACGTTATAACATAACAGTCGGCACGTGATAACGGCCTTTCAGGGTCAACGCCGCGAAGAGTGAACAGCGGAGCAGCTTCACAAAGGGGATCAACGATGTATGTGACTAACCGGTTCCGCCTGGCGCTTGTCGCCACGGCCGCCTGCGTGGCCCTGGCCCCTGTGGCGACCGCCCAGCCCGCCGATGGCGCCCTGGAAGAGATTATCGTGGTGGGCCAGCGTCAGGCCTATCGCGGCGATGTGCCCCTGAAGGAGACGCCGCAGGCCATCCAGGTGCTGGATGGCGAGCTGCTCCAGGATCTGGGTATCACCAAGCTGGAAGGTGCCCTGGAACTGGCGTCCGGCATCGCCAAGCAGAATAATTTCGGCGGCCTGTGGGACAGTTTCGCGGTGCGCGGCTTTGCCGGGGACGAAAATTTCCCCAGCGGATTCCTGGTCAACGGCTTCAATGGCGGCCGCGGCTATGGCGGCCCGCGCGATGCGTCGAATGTCGAGCGGATCGAGGTGCTGAAGGGCCCCAATTCCGCCCTGTTCGGCCGGGGCGAGCCCGGCGGCACGGTGAACATCATCACCAAGAAGCCGGAATTCCAGACCAAGGGCAGCGTCGCCGCCTCGGCCGGCAGCTATGACACCTACCGGGTCGAGGGTGACATCACCGGCCCGGTCACGGAAAGCATCGCCATCCGCCTGAACGCGGCCTATGAGGATGCAGGCAGCTTCCGCGATACAATCGACGCCAAGAAGCTGGTCGCGTCGCCCTCCATCCTGGCGGTCCTGACCGAAGACACGACCGTGTCATACGAGATGGAATATGTGGACCAGGAGGTGCCGTTCGACCGTGGCATCGTGGCCGTGAATGGCAATCTGGGCGCCCTGCCCCGCTCCCGCTTCCTGGGCGAGCCGGGCGACGGCCCCATTGAGATCGACGTGCTGGGACATCAGGTGCAGTTTCAGCATGATCTGAACGACAATTGGGCGGTGCTGCTGGGCGGCAGCTACAAGAAGACCTCGTTCGAAGGTTTCTCCACCGAAGCCGAACTGGCCGGTGGGCGCCAGACGCTGAATTCCACCAACCAGTATCTGTCGCGTCAGCGCCGCGAGCGCGACTATGACACCGAGCATGCCGTGGTGCGCGGTGAAGTCTCCGGCACATTCGAGACCGGTGGGATCACCCATCACCTGATCACCGGCGCCGATTGGGACAAGTTCACCATCGACACGTTGCAGCGCCGCTATCGTCCGCCGGCCTATACGGCGGGCCGCCCGATCACGACGGCCAACAATGCCATCGACGTGTTCAACCCCGTCTATGGCAATCTGGCCACCCCCAACGCCACCCTGACCAATACGCATGAGGTTCAGGACGCCTGGGGCATCTATCTGCAGGATCAGATCGACATCACGGAGAGTTTCAAGATCCGCTTCGGCGGCCGTTATGACGATTTCAAGCGCAACCTGCGGGACAATGCCGTCGCCCTGTCGGCGACCAATCCCAAGATCCGGTCCTATACCGAATTCAGCCCGCAGGGCGGCATCGTCTATAACGCCACTGACGAGGTCAGCCTTTATGCCAGCTATGGCAAAGGCTTCCGCCCCAACAGCGGCAGCGCTGCCAACGGCACCCTGTTCGAGCCGGAAAAGTCCAAGTCGTACGAGGTGGGTGCCAAGTATGAGAGCGAGGATGGCAAGCTGAACAGCACCGTGTCGCTGTTCACCATGAAGAAGAGCAATGTGCTGACGGCCGATCCGGTCAATGCCGGCTTCTCCATGGCCGTCGGGTCGGCGCGCAGCAAGGGCGTGGAATTCGACCTGAATGCCAAGCTTCCCGCCGATACCCGCCTGTTCGTCACCTATGCCTATACCGATGCCGAGGTGGCGGAGGATTTCCTGGACCCCAACTTCGCCCTGCCGATCCGCGAGGGTGACCCGCTGATCAATGTACCCAAGCACACGGCCAACCTGATGCTGTTCAAGGATTTCGAGCTGGGCCAGGGCATGGCCAGCGTCGGCGGCGGTATCAACCATGTGTCCAAGCGCCTGGGCGAGACGGGGGTCAGCTTCTACCTGCCCAGCTATACGCTGGTGAAGCTGCAAGCCTCTTATGAGCCGACGGAGCAGATCAAGCTGTCGGTGGACGTCAACAATCTGTTCGACAAGCGCTACTATGCCAGCTCCTATGCCCGCCTGTGGGTGGCACCGGGAACGCCGCGCACGGTGACGGGGCGTGTGAGCTATAGTTTCTGAGGGATAGTCTTCTCCTTCCTTCTCGCCTTCCCGGCTTGTTGCGGGAAGGCGAGAAAAGGAGGACTTCGCCCCCCTCCCCCATTCCTGTCAGACTTTCAACCCCGCCCGTCGGTTCCCCTGGGCGGGGTTTTTTATGAAACGGGAGCGACCATGGCCTTCCTGTTCAAATCCGATCCCGCCCGTGGCCAGGTCTGGCGCGAGGCCTTTGCCCGGCAACTGCCGGACGTTGAGTTCCGCAGCTGGCCGAATGTCGGTGATCCGGCCGACATCCGCTATCTGGCGGCCTGGACCGTGACGCGCGAATTGCTGGAGGGACTGCCGAACCTGGAGGTTTTGTTCTCCGTCGGTGCCGGGGTGGATCAGCTGGACCTGAGCCAAGTCCCGACACAGGTACGGGTTGTGCGCATGCTGGACCCCGGCCTGACGGAAAGCATGGTGGAATTCGTCTGCCTGTCCGTCCTGTCGATCCATCGCGACCTGCCGCATTATGCCCGCGCGCAGGCCGAACAACGCTGGGCGCCGCTGGTGCCGGCGGCGGCCGGGCGGCGGCGGGTTGGTATCATGGGCCTGGGCAATCTGGGCCGCGCCTCGCTGGCAGCATTGCGTCCCTTCGGGTTCCAGCTTTCCGGGTGGAGCCGGTCGGGGGCGGTGATGGAGGGGGTTCAGACCTATGCCGGGGATGAGGCCCTGCCCGCCTTCCTGGGGTCTTGCGACATCCTGGTCTGTCTGCTGCCGCTGACCGACGGGACGCGCGGCATTTTGTGCCGGAAAAACGTCGATCTTCTGCCGCGCGGTGCCGCCATCATCAATGTCGGGCGCGGCGGGCATCTGGTGGAGGATGACCTGATCCCGGCCCTGGATGAAGGCCACTTGTCGGCCGCCATCATCGATGTGCTGAATGTGGAACCGGCGCCGGCCGACCATCCGTTCTGGCGCCACCCGGCCATATGGCTGACCCCGCACGTGGCCAGCCGTACCCGTGATGACAGCTCCGCCGACGTGCTGATCGCCAATATAAGGCGCCACCATGCGGGGCTGACCATGGTGGGCGAAGTGGACCGGGATCGGGGCTACTAAAGAGAATCGGGCACGGCACATCGTGCCGCATGGCTGATGCGAAAATCCGCATTCCCTGCCGTCTCCCTCCCGCTTTCGGGCGGAAGTTCCGATGGCCCCATGTCCTAATATGCCTCGTACAGGGCCTGACGGCCCGTCTCGATCTTCCACCGCATTCAATGGAAAGATGACAGCCATGGCCAGCTTCCGGCCCAAATACATCTCCTTCGACTGCTACGGCACCCTGACCCGCTTCCGCATGTCGGAAATGGCGCGCGAGATGTTTGCCGATCGCATCGCGGCGGCGGACATGGACCGTTTCTGCAAGGATTTCGCCGCTTATCGGCTGGACGAGGTGCTGGGCGCCTGGAAGCCCTATGCCGAGGTGATCCATAATGCGCTGCAGCGCACGGCGAAAAAATGGAAGGTGGAATTCCGCCCGGAGCAGGCACAGCGCATCTATGAAGCGGTGCCGACCTGGGGCCCGCATGCCGACGTGGCCGACGGCCTGTCGAAGGTGGCCAAGGAGATCCCGCTGGTCATCCTGTCCAACGCCATGAACGACCAGATCCACCATAATGTCGCCCTGCTGGGCGCGCCGTTCCACCGCGTCTATACCGCGCAGCAGGCCCAGGCCTACAAGCCGCGCTTCCAGGCGTTCGAATATATGTTCGACCAGCTGGGCTGCGGTCCGGAAGAGATGATGCATGTCTCCTCCTCCTTCCGGTATGACCAGAACAGCGCCACCGACCTGGGCTTTGGCGCCCGCGTCTTCGTGGCGCGCGGTCACGAGCCGACCAACCCCAACTATCGCGACTATGAAATCCCGCATATCGGCATCCTGCCGGCGCTGCTGGGGTTATAGGGTTTTCCGACGATCCATTCTTTACCGTCTCCCGTGTCTCTTTCCGCCTCCCCGGCGAAGGCCGGGGCCCAGGGGCCAGAAGCCCGACCTCACAGCTGCGTTCATGGCGATAAACCCCACCGTAGCACCTGTGAACCTGGGCCCCGGCCTTCGCCGGGGAGGCGGGAAAGGCAATGAAAAAGCGGATGAGTTCCCCCCTCCCCCAACCCCGGTGACAAGCCAAATGACCCTGCCGCAGACCACCTCCTACTGGCTGGACAGTGCGCCGCCCTTTACCGGGGCGGCGACCGGTCCCGTGGAGGGGCGGGTGGATGTCGCTGTCATCGGTGGTGGCTTCACCGGCCTGTCGGCGGCGCTGGCACTGGCCGGCCGGGGGGCGAAGGTGGCCGTGCTGGAAGCCGGCCGCGTGGTGGGGGAAGCATCGGGGCGCAATGGCGGCCAGTGCAACAGCGGCACCGCCCATGATTTCGCAAGTCTGGCCGGCCGCTTCGGGTTCGACAAGGCGCGCGCCTTCTATCAGGCGCATGTCGATGCCGTCGATGATGTCGAACGGCTGGCACAGGAAGAGAATATCGACTGTTCCTTCCGCCGCTGCGGCCGGCTGAAGCTGGCGGCCAAGCCGGAACATTACGAGAAGCTGGCGCGGGCGGCGGACAGCCTGTCCAGGGTGGACCCCCATATCCAGTTGCTGTCGCGCGCCGATTTGGCCCAGGAGATCAAGGCCGACGGCTTCCATGGTGGTCTGCTTCAGACCACCAGCGCCCAGTTGCATGTCGGGCGGTTCGGCGTCGGCCTGGCGGCGGCGGCGGTGCGCAAGGGGGCGGTCATCCATGAGGGGGCGGCCGTTACCGGGCTGGCCCGTACCACGGGCGGCGGCTGGGAACTGACGACGCCGAAGGGCACCATCCGGGCCCGCCAGGTGCTGGTCGCCACGGGCGGGGCCAGCCCTGTGGGTCCCTTCGGCTGGTTCCGCCGGCGCATCGTGTCGGTCGGGTCCTTCGTGATCACCACCGAGCCGCTGGCCGAGGCGGTCACCGCCGACCTGTTCCCCGGCCGACGCAATTATGTGACCAGCAAGAATATCGGCAACTATTTCCGCCTGACGCCCGACAACCGGCTGGTGTTCGGCGGCCGCGCCCGGTTCGCCGTGTCGGACCCGCTGTCGGATGCCAAGAGCGGGCGCATCCTGGATGCCACGATGCGCAGCCTGTTCCCCGCCTTGGCCGACGTGAAGGTGGATTATTGCTGGGGCGGCATGGTCGATCTGACCGCCGACCGGCTGCCGCGCGCCGGGGAGCATGGCGGCATCTTCTATGCCATGGGCTATAGCGGCCATGGCACGCAGATGGCCGTGCATATGGGACAGCGCATGGCGCGGGTGATGGATGGCGACAGCAGCGCCAATCCCTGGGCCGACCTTTATTGGCCGCCCGTGCCGGGCCATCTGGGCAAGCCGTGGTTCCTGCCGCTGGTGGGGCTGTATTACCGTCTTCAGGACATCCTGCATTGAGGGGCCCCATGCGCCTTTCCCGACGCCAGATGCTGGCAGGTGCGGGCCTTGCCGCCGGGCTGGCCCCCTGGATGCCGGCCCCCCGGACCCAGGCGGCCCAGCCCCGCACGGGCGGCCATATCCGGGTCGCCAGCATGTCCAGCTCCACCGCCGACACGCTGGACCCGGCCAAGGGGGCCTTGTCCACCGATTATGTCCGCCACCACATGTTCTACAACGCCCTGACCGCCTATGATGCGGATCTGCGGCCGCAGCCGAGCCTGGCCGAAAGCCTGGACAGCGCCGACCAGATCACCTGGCGCGTCATCCTGCGGGCGGGCGTGCGCTTCCATGATGGCAGCAGTCTGAGCGCCGATGATGTGGTCTATTCCCTGCTGCGCCACCAGGACCCGGCCACGGGGTCGAAGGTGCGGCCCATCGCGTCGCAGATCGCATCGGTGCGGGCCGTGTCGCCGCGCGATGTGGAGATTGTGCTGACCGGGCCAAATGTCGACCTGCCCTCAATCCTGGCGCAGTCGCATTTCATGATCGTCAAGGCTGGGACCACCGATTTCAGCACCGCCAACGGCACCGGCCCCTTCCGCTGCCACCTGTTCCAGCCCGGCGTGCGCACCATGGGCGTGCGCAACGAGGATTATTTCCGGCCGGGCAAACCCTATCTGGACAGCCTTGAGCTGATCGGCATTCCGGATGAAGTGGCGCGGGTCAATGCGCTGCTGTCGGGCGATGTGCACCTGATCAATGCCGTCAATCCGCGGTCGGCGCGGCGCGTGCGCGACAGCGGTACCCATGCCCTGCTGGAAACGCCGTCGGGCCTTTATACCAACCTGATCATGCGCCGGGACGGGGTGCCCACCGGCAATGCCGATTTCGTGCTGGGCATGAAGCATCTGTTCGACCGGCAGTTGATCAAGCGCGCCCTGTTCCGCGATTTCGCAGTGCTGGGCAATGACCATCCGATCCCGCCCATCCACCCCTATTACCGCGCCGACCTGCCCCAGCGGGAACTGGACCTGGACAAGGCGCGATACCATTTCGCCCGCGCCGGCCTGCCATCGGCCCCGCTGCCCCTCTATGCCAGCCCGGCGGCGGAGGGGTCGGTGGACATGGCGTCGGTGCTGCAGGAATATGGGGCCAAGGTGGGGCTGAAACTGGCGGTCAACCGCATGCCGGCCGATGGCTACTGGTCCACGCACTGGATGAAGCATCCCCTGTGCTTTGGCAACACCAACCCGCGCCCCACCGCCGACCTGGTGTTCAGCCTGTTCTACAAGTCCGACGCCGCCTGGAACGAAAGCGGCTGGCACAATGAGCATTTCGACAAGCTGCTGCTGGAGGCCCGCGCCCAGGCCGACGAGGGCCTGCGCAAGGAGATCTATGGCGAGATGCAGGAGATCGCGCGCGACCATTGTGGCACCGTCGTGCCGGTGTTCATCAGCCAGATCGACGGCTATGACCGGCGGGTGAAGGGCCTGGTGCCCGTGCCGATCGGCGGCCTGATGGGCTATGCCTTTCCTGAACATGTCTGGTGGGAGGGCTGACCCCATGGCCGGACCCGCGACCCGTGGCCTGATCGCCACCGCCCTGCCCCTGATGGCCAAGCGCGTGGCATCGGGCCTGCTGACCCTGTTGCTGGTGTCCATCGTCGTCTTCTCCATCGCCCAGATGCTGCCCGGCGATGCCGCGCAGGAGATGCTGGGACAGAGTGCGACGGCCGAAGCCGTGACGGCGCTGCGCGAGAAATTCGGGCTGGACCGGCCGGCACCGGAACGTTATCTGCGCTGGCTGGGCGGCATGGCTACCGGCGATCCCGGCTTCTCCATCGTCGCCAACCTGCCGGTGGGCGATGTCATCGCCGCACGCCTGCCCAATTCGCTGCTGCTGGCGGCATTGACGGCGCTGGTCTGCGTGCCTGTGGCGCTGACCATCGGCATCCTGTCGGCCATGCATCGTGACAGCCGTCTGGACCGGGGCCTGAATATCGCCACCTTGTCCATGGTGGCGGTGCCGGAATTCCTGATTGCCACGCTGGCCGTGCTGCTGTTCGCGGTGGAGCTGCGCTGGCTGCCCTCCATCGCGCTGATCCCCACGGGTGCGGGGGTTGGCGATGTGCTGCGGGCATTGGCCATGCCCATGCTGTCGCTGGCGGTGATCGTCATCGCCCAGATGGCGCGCATGACGCGGGCCGCCATCATCCAGCAGCTGAACCAGGCCTATGTGGAGATGGCGCTGTTGAAGGGCATCAAGCCGGCGCGGGTGGTGCTGACCCATGTGCTGCCCAACGCCATCGGCCCCATCGTCAATGCCATGGCCCTGTCGCTGTCCTATCTGCTGGGCGGGGCGGTGATCGTGGAGACGATCTTCAACTATCCGGGTCTGGCCAGCCTGATGGTCAATGCCGTGACCAGCCGCGACATGCCGCTGTTGCAGGCCTGCGCCATGATCTTCTGTGCGGCATATCTGCTGCTGGTGCTGGTGGCGGATACCGTCGCCATCCTGGCCAACCCGAGGCTGCGCAACCGATGAGACATTTCATCCGACGCCTGTCCGGCAGCGGCCGCACCGGCCTGTCCCTGGTGCTGTTCTGGCTGTTCCTGGCCTTGTTCGGGCCGCTGCTGGCCCCCTACGATCCAGGCGCCTTCGTGGCGCATGACGTGTTCGCCGGCTTCACCGGGGCCCATCTGCTGGGCAGCGATTATCTGGGCCGCGATGTGATGAGCCGGCTGCTGTCCGGGGCGCGCTATTCCGTGGGGTTGGCGCTGGCGGCCGCCCTGCTGGCCAGCACCACCGGCATCGCCCTGGCGCTGCTGACCGCCGTGGCCCCGCGCTGGCTGGATGAGGGGGTGAGCCGGTTCATGGACACGCTGATCTCCATCCCGTCCAAGATCTTCTCCCTGGTGCTGGTGGCGGTGGTCGGATCGTCGCTACCGTTGCTGCTGCTGGTGGCATCCATCACCTATGTTCCCGGCGCCTTCCGCATCGCCCGTTCGCTGGCCGTCAATCTGGCGCAGATGGATTATGTGGCCGTGGCGCGCTGCCGGGGCGAAGGCGCGGCCTATATCGCCATTCGCGAAATACTGCCCAACATGATCCATCCGATGCTGGCCGATTTCGGCCTGCGCTTCGTGTTCATCGTGCTTTTGCTGTCGGGCCTGTCCTTCCTGGGCCTGGGCGTGCAGCCGCCGGATGCCGATCTGGGATCGCTGGTGCGGGAGAATATCTCCGGCCTGGGCGAGGCGGCACCCGCCATCCTGATGCCGGCCCTGGCGATTGCCACCCTGACGGTGGGTGTCAACCTGCTGATCGATGCCCTGCCCGGCCGCGGCCGGCGCATGGCGGGGAAGGAGTGAGCATGGACATGCATGTGGAGGTCCGGGGCCTGCAGGTGAAGGCCGGGGCGGCGATTATCGTCGATGATGTCGGCTTTGCCATTCCACGCGGCGGCGTGCTGGCCCTGATCGGGGAAAGCGGGTCGGGCAAGACCACCATCGCCATGGCCCTGTTGGGTTACGCCCGCCAGGGCTGCCACATCGCGGGCGGAA
The DNA here is from genome assembly GCF_058793615.1 of Niveispirillum sp. GW835-FHT14G11. Classification (NCBI taxonomy): domain Bacteria; kingdom Pseudomonadati; phylum Pseudomonadota; class Alphaproteobacteria; order Rhodospirillales; family Azospirillaceae; genus Niveispirillum; species Niveispirillum sp. GW835-FHT14G11. Next base: position 193,180 of record NZ_JBXAFZ010000014.1, on the reverse strand, counting down.
CCGTGCGGGTGGGCGACACCCAGGTGCTGGGATTGGACGAGGATGGGCTGGCGGCCCTGCGCGGCGACCGGGTGTCCTATATCGCGCAGTCGGCGGCCGCGTCGTTCAACCCGTCGCGGCGCATCATGGACCAGGTGGTGGAACCCGCCCTGATCCATGGCAGGCTGGACCGCAAGGCGGCGGAGGAGAAGGCGATCACCCTGTTCCGGTCGCTGGCCCTGCCACAGCCGGAAAGCATCGGCGAGCGTTATCCGCATCAATTGTCGGGCGGGCAGCTGCAGCGCCTGATGGCGGCCATGGCCCTGATCACCGATCCGGAACTGGTGATCCTGGATGAGCCGACGACGGCGCTGGACGTCACCACCCAGATCGAGGTGCTGCGCGCCTTCAAGCAGGCGGTGCGCCAGCAGGGGGCGACCGCCGTCTATGTCTCCCACGATCTGGCGGTCGTGGCGCAGATGGCCGATGCCATCGTCGTGCTGAACAAGGGCAAGGTGCGGGAGAACGGGGCGGCGGCGCAGGTGCTGGAGGCACCGGCGGATGAGTATACGCGGACGCTGATGGCGGCGGCGCGGCCGGACCGGGTGGCCGTGGAGGCACCGAAGGGCGCCGCGGCCCCGCTGCTGGAGATCAAGGGCATGAGCGCCGGGTATGGTGCCACGCCGATCCTGCGCGATATCAACCTTTCCATCGCGCGCGGTGCCACGCTGGGCGTGATCGGGGAGAGCGGGTCGGGCAAATCGACCCTGGCCCGCGTGATCGCCGGCATGCTGCCGCCCGCCGCAGGTTCCATCAATTTCGACGGCGCCCGCCTGCCGCCGTCGCTATCCATGCGCAGCAAGGAACAGTTCCGGCGCATCCAGCTGGTGTTCCAGAATGCCGATACGGCGCTGAACCCCGCCCATTGCGTGGGCGAGATCATCGGGCGGCCGCTGGCCTTTTACCATGGTCTGAAGGGTCCGGCGGCGGCGAAGCGGGTGGCGGAGCTGCTGGACCTGATCAAGCTGCCGGCGAGCCTTGCCGACCGCCCCTGCGGCGGCCTGTCGGGCGGGCAGAAGCAGCGTATCAATCTGGCTCGCGCGCTCGCCGCCAAACCCGACCTGATCATGTGTGACGAGGTGACGTCGGCATTGGATACGGTGGTGGGGGCGGCCATCCTGGACCTGCTGGCCGAACTGAAACGCGAGCTGGGTCTGGCGTACCTGTTCATCAGCCATGACATCGCCACGGTCCGCGCCATTGCCGACGATATCATGGTGCTATATGCCGGTTCGCAGGTCGAAACCGGGCAAAGGCAGGGCTATGACGGGGCGGCCCGCCATCCCTATACCGACCTGCTGATCGGCTCGGTGCCGGAGCTGCGGCCGGGCTGGTTGGAGGAACAGGGCGCACGCCCCGCCCCGCCCGCCATCGGACAGCCCAAGGACGGGGCCGACCTGTGCCGGTTTCTGCCGCGCTGCGCCGCGCGCGTGGCGGGCACTTGCGAGCAATTCACCCCGCCGCGACGCAAGATGCCAAGCGGCAACATCATCCTGTGCCATCGGCCAGAGGGCGCATTGCCAGAGGGTGCATTGGAGGGATCATTGTGAGCCAGGCAAGGTTCGTGCGGCTGGCCGAAAGGAACCGGCCCGCCATCCAGATTTTTGTCGACGGTGCCCGTGTGCGGGCGATGGAAGGCGACACGCTGATGGTCGCCATGCTGACGGCGGGCGGTACCCTGCGCCAGTCGGAATTCACCGATGGCGGCCGGGCGGGTTTCTGCCTGATGGGGGCATGCCAGGATTGCTGGGTCTGGACCGAGAGCGGCCACCGGCTGCGCGCCTGTTCCACCCTTGCCGAGGACGGCATGTCCGTCACCACCAGCCAGCCGGGGGCATCATGGCCGAACCACGGGTGATCCCGCCGCGGGTCGTTATCGTTGGTGCCGGACCCGCCGGGGTACGGGCGGCGGAAACCGTCGTGGCCGCCGGTCTGACCCCCATCGTCATCGATGAGGGGCGGCGGGCGGGCGGCCAGATCTATCGCCGGCAGCCCGACAATTTCCGCCGGCCCTATACGGACCTGTACGGTACGGAGGCGGACCGCGCCAAGGCGGTGCATGACGGGTTCGACACCATCCGCGACCGCATCGATTACCGGCCGGAAACCCTGGTCTGGAACATCGCGGACGGCCATGTCTGGACCGCCAGCGGCACGGCGCAGGACGCGCTGCCCTATGACGCCCTGATCCTGTGTACCGGGGCCACGGACCGGTTGATGCCCATGGCGGGCTGGGACCTGCCCGGCACCTACAGCATGGGCGGATCGCAGGTGGCGCTGAAAGCGCAGGCCGTCTCCATCGGGTCGCAGGTGGTGTTCCTGGGCACCGGGCCGCTGCTCTATCTGGTGGCCTCTCAGTACATCAAGGCGGGGGCCAAGGTGGTGGCGGTGCTGGACACGTCCAGCCTTACCGCGCGCATCACCGCCCTGCCCGACCTGCTGGCCCTGCCGTCCGTGCTGTGGAACGGTATCGCCCTGACCCGCGCCATCAGGGCCGCCGGTGTGCCGCTGCTGACCGGGGTGACGCCGGTGGCCATCCAGGGCGATGCCAGGACGGGGGTCACGGGCGTGACGGTGCGGCTGGGGGATGGCAGTGAGCGGTCTTTCGCGGCGGACGCAGTGGCCATGGGCTATCACCTGCGCCCGGAAACACAGCTGGCCGATCTGGGCCGCTGCAGCTTCGCGTTCGACGACCTGACGCGCCAGTACCTGCCCGTGCGGGACCAGGATGGGCGGGCCGAGGCGCCGACAAGGCTGTATCTGGCCGGCGACGGGGCCAAGGTGCTGGGGGCGCGGTCGGCGGAGGCGTCGGGCCGGCTGGCCGCGCTGGCCGCATTGTCCGACCTGGGATTGCCCGTAGACCAGGGTGCGGTGATCATGCTGCGGCGGGAGGTGGCGCGCTATGGCCGCTTCGCGCGCGGTCTGGCCAAGGCCTTCCCCTGGCCGCACGGCCAAGCGGCGGCGCTGGCCGATGATACGATCCTCTGCCGGTGTGAATGTGTGACGGTGGGCGATGTGCGCCGGACCATGGATGTGACGGGGGCGGCGGAGACCAACCGCGCCAAGGCGTTCAGCCGGGTCGGCATGGGCCGTTGCCAGGGCCGTTATTGCGGGCATGCGGCGGCGGAAGTGATCGCCGCGCATGGTGATTTCCCTGTCGCCGAGGCCGGGCGCCTGCGCGGTCAGGCCCCGGTGAAGCCCCTGCCCATCGCTATCGGGGAGGCGGAATGATGAGCAATCCCGTGACGCACAGCGACGTGCTGATCATTGGCGGCGGGCTGATGGGATCGTCTGCCGCCTTCTTCCTGCGCCATACCCATGGTCTTTCCGTCACCCTGATCGAAAGCGATCTGGTGGGCCGCCAGGCCAGCGGCACCAATTTCGGCAATGTCCGCCGGCAGGGACGGCCCATCCACCAGCTGCATCTGGCCAACCGGTCGCTGGAGATCTGGCGCCAGGCCAATCAGTTGCTGGGATCGGATGTCGAATATCTCCAGTCCGGCCATATCCGCGTCTGCTATCGCGAGCGGCCGGAAAATGTGGGGAAGATGGAGGAATATGCCGATCAGGCCCGCCAGAACGGGCTGGATCTGGAGATCCTGACCGGCAATGCGCTGCGCGACCGGTTCCCGTTCTTCGGGCCGGACGTGCTGGCGGGTTCCTATTCCGCCCTGGACGGGCATGCCAACCCGCGTCTGGCGGCCCCGGCCTTTGCGCGGGCGGCACAGAGGCTGGGCTGCCGAGTGTTTGAAAATACCCGTATCCGGCATGTCGCCAAGGCGGGCACCGATTTCATCGCCACGGCCAAGGATGGGCGGGTGTTCAAGGCGCCCGTGCTGCTGATCACGGCCGGGGCCTGGGCCGGGGAACTGTCGGCGCAGTTCGGCGAACCGGTAAAGCTGACGGCGCGCAGCCCCACCATGTCGGTCACCGAACCCGTGCCCTATGCCATCGCGCCGGCCGTGGGGGTGATGACGCCGCTGGAGGTGGAAACCGTCTATTTCCGGCAGGTGGCGCGCGGCAATATCGTGCTGGGCGGGTCCTGTCGCGGGCCGGCGTTGGCGGAGACCTACCGGTCCTTTGTGAAGCCGCAGAATACCCTGACCCAGTTGCAGCAGATCCGCCGGCTGGCCCCGGCCCTGGCAAGGTTGAACATCATCCGGGTGTGGACGGGGATCGAGGGCTATATGGATGACAGTTTGCCGGTGATGGGGCCCAGCGCCACCACCAGCGGGTTGTTCCATGCCTTCGGCTTTTCGGGATCGGGCTTCCAGATCGGGCCGGGTGTGGGCCAGACCATGGCGGAACTGATCGCCACGGGCGCCACGGGCATCGACCTGTCGCATTACAAGGTGGAACGGGTGGGGGTATAGCTCTATCGACCTTGTTGCTTCGTCATTCTTTTTTGCCTTCCCGGCGAAGGCCGGGACCCAGGGACCACAAGATCAAACCTCTACGCAGCGTCAATCAATACTGCTGATAGGTTGGGCGCCTGGCCCTGGGTCCCGGCCTTCGCCGGGAAGGCGAAAAGAGACAGAAAGCCGAAGTAGTGGCTACCCGCGCCCCGCCAGCGCCCGGCCCACCTTGCTGCCATTGGGCCGGTGCAACTCGCCGCTGATCCAGTCGCCGATGGCGGCCAGCGCGTCCAGGTCGACGCCGGTGGACAGGCCCATGCCGTTCAGCATGTACAGCACATCCTCTGTCGCGACATTGCCCGACGCCCCCTTGGCATAGGGGCAGCCGCCCAGGCCGGCCACGGCCCCGTCGAACACCCGCGCCCCCAGTTCGATGCAGGCCAGGATATTGGCCAGGGCCTGGCCATAGGTATCGTGGAAATGCAGGGCGATGCGGCCCATGGGCACATCCTCCGCCACGCGTTTCAGCATGGCGCGGGCGGCGCGCGGATTGCCGATGCCGATCGTGTCGCCCAGGCTGACCTCATAACAGCCCATGGCCATCAGGCGGGCGGCCACATCCGCCACCTTGGCTGGATCGATCGCCCCCTCATAGGGACAGCCCAGCACGCAGGAGACATAGCCGCGCACCTTCACCCCGGCCAGTTTGGCCCTGTCGATGACGGGACGGAAGCGCTCCAGGCTCTCGGCGACGCTGCAATTGATGTTCTTCTGGCTGAACGCCTCCGACGCGGCGCCGAACACCGCCACCTCCGTCACGCCCACGGCCAGGGCCGCCTCCAGCCCCTTTTCGTTGGGCACCAGCACGGGATAGGTGACGCCTTGGCGGCGGGTGATGGCGCGCATGACATCGGCGCTGTCGGCCATCTGCGGCACCCATTTCGGGCTGACGAAGGCGGCAGCCTCGACAATGGCCAGGCCGGTGGTCGACAGCCGGTTGACCAGTTCCACCTTGGTGGCCAGCGGCACCAGGGTCTTTTCATTCTGCAGCCCGTCGCGCGGGCCCACCTCGACAAGGCGGATGTCGTGCATGATCTCAGGTCCGATGGATGACAAAGGGAGAAAGGGTCAGGAGGCCTTGGCCGAGGGCAAGGGATTGCCCGGACCCGCCGGCCGCTTGGCCAGAGCCATGTCCAACTGCGGCATCAGATCCGCGAAGGCGGACTCCCGGCCGATGCAGAAATGATAAGGCTGCTGCGCCAGGGCATTGGGCAGTTCCACCAGCTTGCCGTGGAATTCCGGGGCGGTCAGGCGCAGGCGCATGGAGACGGCATTGTCGACCAGTGCATCGACCCGGCCATTGGCCACCAGCCGCATGGCCCCGGTCAGGTCGGGCGCCCATTGGATATCCAGCCCCAGCGGCCGCAAATTCACGTCGGCCCAGCCCGACCCGATATAGTGCCCGACGCGGAACGGCCGCAAATCCTCCAGGCTGCGCACGCGGCGCAGCGCCTCCAGCCGGGGATTGTCCGGCGAGGCGATAATGCACATGGGAAACGAATAGACCGGCAGCGCGCTGGCCAGCGCATAGGACAGCCGTTCCGGCGTGGGCACGGTCAGGAAACCATCCGCCTCCCCACCCCGGACCATGGCCTGGGCGCGGGCCCAGGGGAAGGCCTGATGTTCCACCGGCTGCCCCAGCTTGTCGTGCAGCAGGTTTTCCGTGGCATCCACGAACATGCCGCGCACCTTGCCCGCCGCATCGACCTGCGAGAAGGGGGCGAAATCGCCGAAATAGACCATGCGGAAGGTTGCAGGCCGGGCACCCGCTGAACGCCATACAAGTGGCGTCGCTGCGGCGGTCAGTCCTCTCAGGATTGTCCTGCGAGAGAACATGGCGGTTCCTCACCGTTCCCGACTTCGACATCAAGCTTAACCCGCTTTTGCCGGCAGGGAAACGAAGTTGAACGGGGGCTCGGATGAATTTTTCATGCAAGTCTGCATGTCTTCCGTTTTGGTCATCCGCGTTTCTCCATGTTCGTCATCCCGGCGGAGGCCCATAGGCGCTAACTTAAATGATTGAGCGGACCAGTTCCGTCCTCACTACCGTCACCCCGGCGAAGGCCGGGGTGACGGTAGAAGGGGCTTCTACGGCAATACAAATCGCTGAAGTTAGCGCTTATGGGCCTCCGCCGGGATGACGGAGGGAGGAATTACACCCCCCTCACGCCGGCTCGAACCCCACCAGTTCCACACCTTCGCTGACCTGTTCGCCCACCTGGAAACGCAGATGGGTGACCTTGCCGTCGGACGGGGCCTTCAGGGTATGTTCCATCTTCATGGCCTCCAGCACGATCACCGGCTGGCCCTTGGTCACGGACGCCCCCTCCTCCACCAGCAGGGCGATGACCTTGCCCGGCATGGGGGCCGTCAGCTTGCCATGACCGCCATGGTCGCCATGGGTGCCGGCATGCGGGTCCACCAGCACCAGCGTGTGGGTGCCGCCGGCATGGAACAGGGTGACATGGTCGCCCCAGCGCACCCAGCGCGCCATGACCCGCAGCCCGTCCAGGCTGGCCGACATTGTGCCGTCAGTGGCAAGCTGGCCCGAGACCGCCAGACCGCCGATGGTGAAGCCGCCCCGGACCCAGGTGACATCCACCATGTGGCTGGCGCCCTCCTCCCCCGGCTCGCGCCATTCGACGCTGTCCACCGCCGGCAGGTTCAGCAGCAGGCCGCCCACCGCGTCCCAGGGATCATTCCCCCCCGACCGCCGCGACAGGGTCAGGCCCAGGCTGAACAGGGCCAGTGTTTGCGCCGACGGCGGGGCGGCGGCCGGCAGCAGGTCCGCCTCATACCGCTCAATGAAGCGGGTATCCAGATCGGCGGCCAGGAAGCCCGGATGGGCCGCCACCGCCGACAGGAAGGGGACATTGGCGTTCAAGCCGGCGATTTCCGTTTCCGCCAGGGCCTTTTCCAGGCGGCGCACGGCGCTGGGACGGTCCTTGTCCCAGACGATCAGCTTGGCGATCATCGGGTCATAGAAGATGGAAATGGCATCGCCCGTGCGCACACCGGTATCGACGCGGACATGCTCGCCCTGTTCGGGAAAGTGCAGATGCGCCAGGGTGCCGGTCTGCGGCAGGAAACCCTTGGCCGGGTCCTCTGCGTACAACCGCACCTCGATAGCGTGACCGTTGATGGTCAGCTGTTCCTGGGTCAGCGGCAGGGGTTCGCCAGACGCCACAAGCAGCTGCCATTCGACAAGGTCCTGGCCGGTGATCTTCTCCGTTACCGGATGTTCCACCTGCAGGCGGGTGTTCATCTCCATGAAATAGAAGGAGCCATCCGTATCCAACAGGAATTCCACCGTGCCGGCGCCGACATAACCGATGGCCTTGGCGGCGGCCACCGCCGCCTCACCCATGCGGACGCGCACCGCGGGGTCCATGCCGGGGGCGGGCGCCTCCTCCACCACCTTTTGGTGGCGGCGCTGGATGGAACAGTCGCGTTCGAACAGATAGACGCAGTTACCGTGGCTGTCGGCGAAGACCTGGATTTCCACATGGCGCGGGCGGGCCAGGTATTTTTCGATCAGCACCCGGTCATCACCGAAGCTGGCCTTGGCCTCCCGCTTGGCCGATGCCAGGGCGGCGGGGAACTCATCGGCCGAATTGGCGACCTTCATGCCCTTGCCGCCGCCCCCGGCCGACGCCTTGATCAGCACCGGGAAGCCGATGCGCGCCGCCTCATTGGCCAGCAGCGTGTCGTCCTGGTCCTCGCCATGATACCCCGGCACCAGCGGCACGCCGGCCGTTTCCATCAGGGCCTTGGCTTCCGACTTGCCACCCATGGCGCGGATGGCCGATGCCGGCGGGCCGATGAAGATCAGCCCGCCGGCAGCCACCGCATCGGCAAAGGCGGCGTTTTCCGACAGGAAGCCATAGCCTGGATGGATGGCATCCGCCCCCGTGGCCTTGGCTGCCTGGATGATACGGTCGGCCAGCAGATAGCTTTCCCGCGCCGGGGCCGGGCCGATATGCACGGCCTGGTCAGCGCTGGCCACATGCAGGGCATTTGCGTCGGCATCCGAATAAACGGCGACAGTGCCCAGCCCCATCCGGCGGGCGGTGCGCATGACGCGGGCGGCGATTTCGCCGCGATTGGCGATGAGGACCTTGGAAATACGGCTCATTTAACCCATCCCGGCTTGCGCTTGTCGAAGAAGGCGGACAGGCCCTCGCGGCCCTCATCACCCGAGCGTGCATCGGCGATGCGCGATGCGGTGTCGGCCAGCATGGCATCGTCCAGCGGACGGTCCACGGCGCGGATCAAATCCTTGGACGCCGCCTGGGCCAGCGGACCGCCGGCCAGAAGCTGTTCGATATGCCGCTCGACGGCATCGTCAAGCCCGTCCAGCCCCACCACCTCATGCACCAGCCCCAGCCGGTGCGCCTCGGCCACCCCGAACCGCTCGGCGGTCAGGAAATAACGGCGGCAGGCCCGCGCCCCCATGGCGGCCACCACATAGGGGCCGATGGTCGCCGGGATCAGCCCCAGCCGCACCTCGGTCAGGGCGAACTGCACCGGATCGGCGGCGATTGCGATATCGCAAGCCGCGACCAGTCCCACCGCCCCGGCAAAGCAATGACCATGGATCACGGCGATGGTGGGCTTGGGGCACTCGTTCAGGGTGCGCAGCATGGTGGCCAGACCGATAGCATCGGTCAGGTTCTCCTCCCGGCTGTAGCCGGCCATGCGGCGCATCCAGTTCAGGTCGCCACCGGCGGAAAAGCTCTTGCCTGCCCCGCGCAGCACGACGACGCGCACGGCCGGGTTGGTACCCAGGTCGTGGAAGATGGCGGTCAGCCCGGCGATGACCGTGTCATTGAAGGCATTGTGGATTTCCGGGCGGTTCAGGGTGACGGTCGCCACCCCGCGCCCGTCGATCTCAGTCAGGATCTCGTTCATCGTTGCCTTCCCCCATCACATCCGGAACACGCCGAACTTCGCCGCCGGGATCGGCGCGTTCAGCGCTGCCGACAGCGACAGGCCCAGCACGGAACGCGTATCCGCCGGATCGATGACGCCATCATCCCAGAGGCGGGCCGAGGCGTAATAGGGGTGGCCCTGTTTCTCATACTGCTCGCGGATCGGCGCCTTGAACGCGGCCTCTTCTTCCGCACTCCAGCTCTTGCCGGCGGCCTCCATCCCATCGCGGCGGACCGTGGCCAGCACGGTGGCCGCCTGCTCCCCGCCCATCACGGAGATGCGGGCGTTGGGCCACATATAGAGGAAGCGGGGGCTGTAGGCGCGGCCGCACATGCCGTAATTGCCGGCCCCGAAGCTGCCGCCGATGATCAGGGTGATCTTGGGCACATTGGCGCAGGCCACGGCGGTCACCAGCTTGGCCCCGTCCTTGGCGATGCCGGCATTCTCGTACTTGCGACCCACCATGAAGCCGGTGATGTTCTGCAGGAACAAGAGCGGGATCTTGCGCTGGCAGCACAGTTCGATGAAATGCGCGCCCTTGACGGCACTTTCGCTGAACAGGATGCCGTTATTGGCGATGATGCCCACCGGCATGCCCCACAGGCGCGCGAAGCCGCAGACCAGGGTCGTGCCATAGTTCGCCTTGAACTCGTCCAGTTCCGACCCGTCCACGATGCGGGCGATGATCTCGCGCACATCATAGGGCTTGCGCGTGTCGGTGGGGATGATGCCGTAAATGTCGTCGGCGCTGTAGAGCGGGTCGCGCACCGGCTTGATATCGACCTCCGGGGCCTTCACCCGGTTCAGGTTGCCGACGATGCGCCGCGCGATGCCCAGGGCATGGCCGTCATCAACGGCCAGATGGTCGGCCACGCCGGAGATGCGGGTATGCACGTCGCCGCCGCCCAGATCCTCCGCCGACACCACCTCCCCCGTCGCCGCCTTCACCAGCGGCGGGCCGCCCAGGAAGATGGTGCCCTGGTTCTGGACGATGATGCTTTCATCCGCCATGGCGGGCACATAGGCGCCGCCCGCCGTGCAGGAGCCCATGACGACGGCGATCTGCGGCACGCCATTGGCCGACAGCGTGGCCTGATTATAGAAGATGCGGCCGAAATGGTCGCGGTCGGGGAACACCTCGTCCTGGTTGGGCAGGTTGGCCCCGCCGCTATCGACCAGATAGACACAGGGCAGGTTGTTCTCCCGCGCGATGTCCTGGGCCCGCAGATGCTTCTTCACGGTCAGCGGATAATAGGTGCCGCCCTTGACCGTGGCATCATTGGCCACCACCACGCATTCCTGACCATTGACGCGGCCGATGCCGGTGATGATGCCGGCGGCCGGCACATCGTCGCTATAGACCTCATGCGCCGCCAACTGGCTGAATTCCAGGAAGGGCGTGCCGGGGTCCAGCAGGGTGCGCACCCGGTCGCGGGGGCTGAGCTTGCCACGCGCCAGATGCTTGGCCATGGCTTTCTCGCCACCGCCCAGCGCGATGCGCCCCACGGTGGCGCGCAGATCGGCGACCTGTGCCTGCATGGACGCGGCATTCTCGGCGAAGGCCGGGCTGCGCGGGTCGATTTGGGTGGGAAGGACGGGCATAGAACCACTCCCTTCAAGGGGAACCACACCGTTCGCCGCTTACACTACCGTCACCCCGGCGAAGGCCGGGGCCCAGTATCGTAGGGCTCAGTGCTTGTGAACTGGGCCCCGGCCTTCGCCGGGGTGACGGTATAAGAAGTCGGAACCTGCAGCGCTCACGCCGTTTCCTTGAACAGCTCCCGCCCGATCAGCATGCGGCGGATTTCGCTGGTGCCGGCACCGATCTCATAGAGCTTGGCGTCGCGCAGCAGGCGGCCGGTCGGATATTCGTTGATATAGCCGTTGCCGCCCAAAATCTGGATGGCATCCAGCGCCAGCTGTGTGGCCTTTTCCGCCGCCAGCAGGATGGCGCCGGCGGCATCCTTGCGGGTGATGCGCTTGGCATCGGCCGCCCGGCCGACGGCATAGACATAGGCGCGGCAGGCGTTGAGTGCGACATACATGTCGGCCACCTTGCCCTGGATCAGCTGGAACTCACCGATCGACTGGCCGAACTGCTTGCGCTCATGGATATAGGGCACGACCACATCCATGCAGGCCTGCATGATGCCCAGCGGGCCGGCGGCCAGCACGGCGCGTTCATAATCCAGGCCGGACATCAGCACGCCGACGCCGCCATTGACGCGGCCCAGGACGTTTTCCGCCGGGATCTCGCAATCCTCGAACACCAGTTCGCCGGTGTGGCTGCCGCGCATGCCCAGCTTGTCCAGCTTCTGGGCCACGGAGAAGCCCTTGAACCCCTTCTCTACCAGGAAGGCGGTGATGCCGCGGGGGCCGGCGTCCAGGTCGGTCTTGGCATAGACCACCAGCACATCGGCATCCGGCCCGTTGGTGATCCACATCTTTGTGCCGTTCAGGACGTAGCGGTCGCCTCGTCTGTCGGCGCGCAGCTTCATCGACACCACGTCGGAGCCGGCCCCCGGCTCGCTCATCGCCAGGGCGCCGACGAAGGTGCCGCTGACCAGCTTGGGCAGGAACCGGCGCTTCTGGTCGTCATTGCCGTTCAGGCGGATCTGGTTGACGCAGAGGTTGGAATGCGCGCCATAGGACAGGCCGACGGAAGCCGAGGCGCGGGAGATTTCCTCCATCGCCACCATATGCTCCACATAGCCCATGCCGGCGCCGCCATATTCCTCATCGACGGTCACGCCCAGCACGCCCAGGTCGCCCATCTTCTTCCACAGATCCATGGGGAACTGGTCGGTACGGTCGATCTCCGCCGCACGCGGTGCGATCTCATCGGCGGAAAACGCGGCCACGGCATCGCGCAACGCGTCCGCCGTCTCACCAAGACCGAAATCGAACAATGGCAGGCTGTTGCGCAGCATGGACGCTTCCTCCTTACGTTGGTTTCCTCACGCGCCGGGCGCCGCCATCCGGCGGCTTGGGCTTGACGGCGCATGGGCGCCGGGCCGGCGGTCGCCGGCCTCCACTGGCATGAGGAAAGCCCCCCGCCAATGGTCTTTATAGAAACGGTCATACGTTTTTTTAATGGCTATTTCAACAAGGAATCCTGCGGGTCTTTCCGCAAGGCGCATGCGCGGATTCCGGTTGACGGCAGACCATTGCACACCGCAGTTTGCGCGGGAGATGATTCTGTCAATGAAGAGAGGCCCTTGATGGCCCGTACCGCCGGCAGCCATGGACCGAAAACCATGGAGGCGATCCGCAAGGCCGCCCTGTCCCTGATCTATCGCAAAGGGTATGAGGCCATTACGCTGCGCCAGCTGGCCGACGCGGTGGGCATCCAGCCGGGATCGCTCTACAACCATGTCCGCAACAAGCAGGACATCCTGTTCGACCTGGTCCATGACCATATGACCATTCTGCTGGCGGAGGTGGAGCAGGCGGTGCCGGCAGAGGCCCCGCCGCTGGCGCAGCTGGAAGCCTTCATCGCCTTCCATGTCGGCTATCATATCACCCGGCGCGAGCAGGTGTTCATTGCCAATTCGGAGTTGCGTAGCCTGGAAGCGGGTAATCACGGCGTGATCGTGGGCCTGCGCAAGCGGTATGAGGGAACGCTGATCGACATTCTGCGCCGGGGGCGCGAGGACGGCACCCTGCGCGTGGATGAGCCGACCATCGCCGCCTATGCCATCCTGTCCATGCTGACCGGCATCTGCAACTGGTACCAGCCATCGGGTCGCAAGTCGGCCGAACAGCTGGTTGTGCTGCACCGGGATTTGATCTTGCGCGGCATCGTGGCATAGGGGGCCGATTCCCGACGGACAAGAAAAAGGGCGGCCCCTTTCGGAGCCGCCCTTTCAGCAATAAACAGATCGCAACCGGCTGCTTACGCGCCCGGTGCCGCCTGGCTGGCGCGTTCGGAATAGATGTAGAGCGGCTTGGCGCGGCCCTCCACCACTTCCTTGTTGACCACGATCTCCTCCACGCCCTGCAGGCCGGGCAGGTCGTACATCGGGTCCAGCAGGATGGTCTCCATGATGGAACGCAGGCCGCGGGCACCGGTCTTGCGCTCGATCGCCTTCTTGGCGATGGAGCGCAAAGCCTCCTCATGCACGGTGAGCTTCACATCCTCCATCTCGAACAGGCGCTGATACTGCTTGACCAGGGCGTTCTTGGGCTTGGACAGGATCTCGATCAGCGCCGCCTCGTCCAGGTCGTGCAGGGTGGCCAGCACCGGCAGACGGCCGACAAATTCGGGGATCAGGCCGAATTTCAGCAGATCCTCAGGCTCCACCTCACGCAGCACGTCGCCCATCCGACGCTCGTCCGGGCCGCGGACATCGGCGCCGAAGCCGATGGACGTGCCCTTGCCGCGCGCGGCGATGATCTTTTCCAGGCCGGCAAAGGCGCCGCCGCAGATGAACAGGATGTTGGTCGTGTCCACCTGCAGGAATTCCTGCTGGGGATGCTTGCGCCCGCCCTGCGGCGGCACGGAAGCCACGGTGCCTTCCATGATCTTCAGCAGGGCCTGCTGCACGCCCTCGCCCGACACGTCGCGGGTGATGGACGGGTTGTCGGACTTGCGGGAGATCTTGTCGACCTCGTCGATATAGACGATGCCGCGCTGCGCCCGCTCGACATTGTAATCGGCGGATTGCAGCAGCTTGAGGATGATGTTCTCCACATCCTCACCCACGTAACCGGCCTCGGTCAGCGTGGTGGCGTCGGCCATGGTGAAGGGCACATCGATGATGCGGGCCAGGGTCTGGGCCAGCAGCGTCTTGCCCGAACCGGTTGGCCCGACCAACAGGATGTTGGACTTGGCCAGTTCCACGTCATTGTGCTTCGCCCCATGGGCCAGGCGCTTGTAATGGTTATGGACGGCCACGGACAGCACGCGCTTGGCATGTTCCTGACCGATCACATAATCATCCAGCACCGTGCTGATATCGCGCGGGGACGGCACACCGTCGCGGGACTTCACCAGCGTGGTCTTGTTTTCCTCGCGGATGATGTCCATGCACAGCTCGACGCATTCATCGCAGATGAACACGGTGGGGCCGGCAATGAGCTTGCGCACCTCGTGCTGGCTCTTCCCGCAGAAAGAGCAGTAGAGGGTATTCTTGCTGTCGCCGCCGGTCGACTTGGTCATTTGCGCTCCGTACATCACCGGATGGCGCATGGAAGGTGGCCCGGCTGGCCCCCGACCGATACGCCCCGGCACCCCTTGCGGGATGCCTGCCTCTTGGGGGCGCCCTTGCCTTCTCCGGTTCGCTCAAGCCATCCGTGGTGGCGGATGGTGGAACCCCAGGGCTGACAATGGACGCCCTCTCTACACCTATTCAACAACACGAAAAGCGGCGGGATCAATATATACTTGTTCGCCACCGCTTCCGCTTTACGCCACCTGGGTGAGACCACCCGGACGGCCAGCGATCACCTCGTCGATGATCCCGAAGGTCTTGGCCTCCTCCGGGCTCATGAACTTGTCGCGTTCCACAGCCTTTTCAATGACATCCAGGCTCTGGCCCGTGTGCTTCACGAAAATCTCGTTGAGATTCTCACGCAGGCGCAGGATTTCCTGGGCCTGAATTTCGATATCCGCCGCCTGCCCCTGGGCACCGCCCGAGGGCTGGTGGATCATGATTCGGCTGTTGGGCAGCGAGAAGCGCTTGCCCTTGGCGCCACCGGCCAGCAGCAGGGCGCCCATGGACGACGCCTGACCCATGCAGATGGTCGCCACGGGGCAGCGGACATATTGCATCGTGTCATAGATCGCCAACCCGGCCGTCACATAACCGCCCGGCGAGTTGATGTAGAAGGAGATTTCCTTGGTCGGATTCTCCGCCTCCAGGAACAGAAGCTGGGCGCAGACCAGGCTGGCCACGGCGTCATTGACGCCGCCCACCAGAAAGATGATCCGCTCCTTCAGCAGGCGGGAGTAGATGTCGTATGCCCGCTCTCCGCGGTTGGTCTGCTCGACCACCATGGGAACCAGCGCGTTCATCTGCGGTTCGATCATGATCCCTGCTTCGCTCCACACTGCGGCCGCGGGGCCAGGATTGGTCCCCGCGGTACTCGAACTTACGGCCTCATTCACCCGTGAGATTCACGGTTGAAACGTGGCCGTTCCAACCGATCCCACTTTCAGGCGGCCGCAACCTCATCCTCGTCCGGATCGCGCATCAGTTCTTCAACCGACACGGCAACCTCGTTCACCTTAACGGTTCCGAGGATGAAGTCGACAACCTTATCCTCGTAAATCGGTGCACGCAGGCTTTCGACGGCCTGCGGGTTCTTCTTGAAGAACTCGAAAACCTGCTGCTCCTGGCCCGGATAGCGACGAACCTCGTCAAACATGGCCTGATTCAGCTCCTCGCGCGTCACAGTGATATTGTTACGGCGACCGATTTCGGAAAGGAGCAAGCCAAGACGCACGCGCCGGACAGCAATGTCCCGGTATTCGGTCTTCAGCTCTTCCTCGTTCTTGCCCTCGTCCTCAGCGTCGGCACCGCCCTTGGCCAGCTCTTCCTGCAGACGCTTCCAGATCTGCTCGAACTCGATCTCGACCATGCCGGCCGGAACCTCGAAGCTGTGCAGCTCGGCCAGCTTGTCCAGCAGGGCGCGCTTGGCGCGCAGGCGCGAGGTCGTGCCGTATTCGCCCTGCGTCCGCTCCTTGATGGCGGCCTTCAGGGCGTCGAGATCGTCGAAGCCGAAGCTCTTGGCCAGATCGTCGTTCAGCTCGGCGTCCTTGGCCGACCGCAGCTCCTTGACCTTCACCTCGAACACGGCTTCCTTACCGGCCAGCTCGGCGGCGTGGTAGGCTTCCGGGAAGGTGACGGTAACGGTGATGTCGCTGCCGGCCTTCGCACCGACCAGCTGCTCCTCAAAGCCGGGGATGAAGGAGCCGGAGCCCAGCTCCAGCTCATGATCCTCACCCTTCATGCCGGGGCGCTTCTCGCCATCGACGGAACCGTCGAAATCGATCAGCAGGATGTCGCCCAGGGCGGCGGCGCGGTCATCCTCGACCTTCTCCGTCGTGCGGCGACCCTTGGCCAGACGGCCCAGGCTCTCGCTCACGTCATCATCGGCCACGGTGGCGACGGGCTTGTCGATTTCCACGGCGGACAGGTCGGCCGGTTCGATCTCGGGCAGCAACTCGACCTGCACGGCGAATTCCAGGTCCTGGCCCGGATCGAACTTCAGCACTTCGATCTTGGGCTGCAGCGCCGGGCGCAGGTTGTTGTCGGACACGGCCTTCTGGGCGCCGTCATTGACGGCGGCTTCCAGCACCTCGCCCATGACCGACTGGCCATAGCGCTGCTTCAGGATCGGCATCGGGACCTTGCCGGGACGGAAGCCCGGGATCTTCAGGGTCTTGCCGACTTCGATCAGCTGGGTCTGCACCCGCGATTCGATGTCCTGGGCCGTGATGGTGACCTTGAAGTCGCGACGAAGGCCTTCAGCGCTGGTCTCGGTGATCTGCATGGGACGAAATGCCTGTCTTCTGTCTGTTCGCCCCAGTCCCTTCTGCCATTCAGGGTACCGAAGCTCCCGCGGGTGGGCCGGAAACCGGCGGCCGCGGTGGGTTGCGGGTTAAAACTCAACACTCAAAACATGGTGCGGGCGAAGGGACTTGAACCCCCACGTCTTTCGACACTGGAACCTAAATCCAGCGCGTCTACCATTCCGCCACGCCCGCCCGCCGGGCAAACCTGAGGGTCCGCCCGTGGGAGCGACCCGTATAGCAAGCGAATTGGGGCGCGCCAAGCGCGGAATCTGGGGGGATGGTGCCTTTGCACGCTACTCCAGCAGCACCCTTGCCGCCGCGTCGATCACGGCGTCGGCATCCAGGTGCAAGGCGCGGTAGAGGTCGGGCAGGTCGGCGGACTGGCCGAAGCTCTCCACCCCCAGGGCCGCCACCTTGTGCCCGCGCACCCCGCCCAGCCAGGAAAGGCCCGCCGGATGGCCATCGGTCAGGGTTACCAGGCGTGCCGATGGCGGCAAGGCGGACAGCAGCCGCTCCACCGGGGCCTGAGTCCCCTGCCCCGCCTGGCGGGCACGCCGCGCCGCCATCCAGCCCTGGTAGAGCCGGTCGGCCGAGGTCACCGCCAGCAGGCCGCAGCCCGGCACATCCTCCAGCAGTTGTCGGTGCGCTTCCAGGGCCTCCGGCGCCAGGGCGCCCATATAGAGGATGGCGAGGTCGGTGTCGGGTGCCGGAGGATGCCGCCAATAGCCGCCATCGATGACGGCGCCGGCATCCAGGGGGCGGGCCGGCTGCTCCAGGGTGCGGGTGGAGAGACGCAGATAGAGGCTGCCGCCATCGGGCTTCTGCATATGGTCAAAGCCCCAGCGCATGATGGCGGCCAGCTCATCCACATAGGCCGGCTCGAAGCTGGAGAGTTTGGGCAGGCCCATGCCGATCAGCGGCGTGGCGATGGACTGGTGCGCGCCACCTTCGGGTGCCAGGGTAACGCCCGACGGCGTGGCCACCAGCATGAAGCGGGCATCCTGATAGAGCGCGTAGTTGAACGCATCCAGACCGCGCATCACGAACGGATCATAGAGCGTGCCCACCGGCAGCAGGCGGGCGCCGAACAGGTCGTGCGACAGGCCCAGGGCGGACAGCATCAGGAACAGATTATGTTCGGCGATGCCCAGTTCGATATGCTGGCCCTGCGGATCGCCCTGCCAGCGCTGCGCCGACACCACCTTCTGCTCCTTGAAGATGTCGTGGCGTTCATGCCGGTCGAACAGGCCGCGCCGGTTGACCCAGGCCCCCAGGTTGGTGGAGACGGTGACGTCGGGGCTGGTGGTGACGATGCGCGCGGCCAGGTCGGTGTCGCCCTTGGCCAGATCGGCCAGGATCTTGCCGAATCCCTCCTGCGTGCTCATCCGTTCCGAGATCGCAACGTCAAGACGTTCCGGAACCGGTATGGTCGCGGCCGACAGGCGGCGGGTCGGGGTGGATGTGAAGGGCACCTCTTCGGCCAGGAAGCGCTTCAGATCGTCGATATCGACATCCAGGCCGGCAAACGGCTCCCATTCCTGGCCGTCCGCGATGCCGCATTGTGCCTTGAAGGCGGCCATCTGGTCCAGGTTCATCAGGCCGGAATGATTATCCTTGTGCCCCTGGAAGGGCAATCCCATGCCCTTCACCGTATAGGCCACGAAGCAGGCCGGGCGTTCGCTGTCGGGGCCGTTGGCGGCATGGTGGAAAATGTCGAGGATGGTGGGCAGGCAATGGCCGGCCAGATTGGTCATCAGCCGGGCCAGCATGGCATCGTCATGGCTGTCCAGCAGGGAACGGATGCCGCCGGTGGTGCCCAGGTCGCGGGTCAGCGCGTCGCGCCACGCCGCCCCACCCTTGAAGCACAGCGCGGCGTAGAGCTGGTTGGGGCAGGTGTCGATCCAATGGCGCAGCGCATCGCCGCCCGGTTCCAGAAATGCCGCCTGCAGCAGACGGCCATATTTCATGATCACCACATTCCAGTCGAGCGAGCGGAACATGCCGGTGATCGGTTCCCACAGCTTGTCGGAGACGATGCTGTCCAGGCTCTGGCGGTTGTAATCGATGATCCACCAGGCATTGCGCAGGTCATGCTTCCAACCTTCCAGCATGGCCTCGAACACATTGCCCTCATCCATCTCGGCATCGCCGACCAGGGCCACCATGCGGCCTTCCGGCTGATCCGACAGGCCCTTCAGGCGCACATAGTCCTGGACCATGCTGGCAAAGGCGGTGACGGCCACGCCTAGGCCCACGGAACCGGTGGAGAAATCCACGTCGTCGGTGTCCTTGGTACGTGACGGATAGGATTGGGCACCGCCGAAGGCGCGGAAATCCTGCATCTTGGCCTGGGTCTGACGGCCCATCAGATACTGGATGGCGTGGAAAACCGGGCTGGCATGCGGTTTCACCGCCACCCGGTCCTGCGGGCGCAGCACGTCGAAGAACAGGGCCGTCATCAGGCTGACCATGGAGGCGCTGGATGCCTGATGCCCGCCGACCTTCAGCCCATCGCGCGAGGGGCGCAGATGATTGGCATTGTGGATCATCCAAGTGCTGAGCCACAGCGCCTTGCGTTCCAGGGCGCGCAGATGCGCCAGACGACGGTCATCACTGGCGGTGCGCGGGGGAACGGGGCGGATGTCGGGCATGATGAGCGTTCCGGATGGCCAGGAGAATGGCTGTCCGCCGCCAGACCGGTAACAGAAGGCGGCAGCGGAAGGCCCCGCCGCCTTATACCAGCAAATTCGTATCAGGTGAAACGATCAGCCCGCGCACGGATTGCCGAACAGGCGCGTGAAACTGTCGACCGACAGGGTGCGAACAGCGCCCTTGTCACGACGCAGGCCGTGCGGGTCGGGCCCGTCCACCACATCATTGCGCGCCAGATAGCGCACATGGGGAAGCGGAAAACCTTCCTGGGTGATGCACAGCACGCGGGCTGTTTCCACCGTGTTGAAGATGGTCCGCTGATAGACGGCGCCGGGTACAGGTTCGGCGACCGGTTTGGAACGCTTGAACAACGACACGCTCATCGCAACGCCCCCCCATTTCGGTTCGTACCGGGCCCTGACAGATCGGACAGCCCGTTTCCCAAAAGTGGTACCGCCTGTTGAATGGGCAGAAGTTAATGCATTCAACCGGCCTGCGCAATGATGTGTAATGAAATATTGCGATTATCTTCCCAGCAATTATCCGGGATTTTAGGCAAATCAATGGAAGCGGGCCAGGACACATTGCGCTTATTAGGACATCTTTCTGGCTACACCTGTGCCTGAAACGCCGTCACCTTTGGTTTCCGGAACGAAACGAAGGGGGTGGCACTGCCCGGAAGTGGTAGTTTCAATTCTTATGCAATGCATGAGAATATAGTTATAAGCATCTGTTATTCATAAATCATCTTCACGAAGAACAGCGGGGATCGCTTCCGCCAGATCCTCCGCGATCAGGCCGCGGCCGCAATGGCGGCCGGCCGCGCCATGCAGCCAGGCCCCGGCGCTGGCGGCATCAAAGGCATCCATGCCCTGGGCCAGCAGGGCCAGGATCAGGCCGGCCAGCACATCGCCGCTGCCAGCGGTGGCCAGGTCGGGTGGGGCGTCATGGTTGATGCGGGCACGGCCATCGGGATGGGCGATGATCGTATCGGGCCCTTTCAGCAGCAGGATGGCCCCCGACTCAGCGGCGGCGCGGCGCGCCCTTTCCAGGCGCGATCCCGGCAGATCACCGAACAGGCGGGTGAATTCGCCCTCATGCGGGGTCAGGACCCAGCGGTCATCCAGCCCGGCCCGGCGTAATGCGGCCAGATCACCGGCGAATGTCGTGAAGATATCGGCATCCAGCACACCGGTGCGGCCCGCACCCAGGGCGGCCAGGGTGGCATCGCGCAGCAGCGGACCGGGACCGGCGCCGGGGCCCAGCAGCACCGCGTTGCGGCGCGGGTCGGTCAGCAGGCGGGCAAAGGCCCCTTCCCCCTCCAGGGGCTGCACGATCAGGCTGGGCATGGACAGGCTGTAGACCAGCTGCGCCGCCGGCGCGCATGCCAGGGTCACCAGCCCGGCGCCCAACCGCAAGGCCGCCCGTGCCGCCAGCCTTGCGGCACCGGTCATGGTGGAACCGCCCAGAATCAGGGCATGGCCGCGACCATATTTATGGCCCGTGGCGACGGGACGGGGGAAGATGGGGCGCCAGAGAGCAGGAGTGTTGGCGGCGAGCGTGGGCGCGAGGGGGCCCAGCACCGCATCGGGGATGCCGATATCGGCAATGACCAGCCGGCCGCGATGGCTTCTGGCCGGATATAGATAATGTGCGGGCTTGGGCCGGAAGAAGCTGACCGTGACATCGGCCATGGGCGCGCCGCCCAGGACCGCGCCATCATCGCCCGACACGCCGCTGGGCACATCCACGGCCAGGATGCGGGCACGCCGCAGCCCCCCTGGCGCGCCCATGGCCTGCACCAGTTTCAGCGCCTGACCGTCCAGCGGCCGGTTCAGACCGGCGCCGAACAGCGCATCGATGATCAGAACGGCACCGTCGAACAGGGCGGGAGTTGCCAACTCGACCGGACCATTCCACGTACCCGCCGCCCAGGCGGCATCACCCTGCAAACATGCCGCATCCCCCAGCAGGCCCAGGCGTACGGGCCAGCCGGCGGCCGCCAGATGCCGGGCCGCCACGAATCCATCGCCGCCATTATTGCCGGGCCCACAGAGGATGGAGACCGGCATGGGCCGGCCGGCGCACAGGGCGATGGCTTCGCGCGCCACCGCCATGCCGGCGCGTTCCATCAGGGCCGGGCCGGATATGCCCGCAGCCATGGCGGCAC
This sequence comes from Niveispirillum sp. GW835-FHT14G11, assembly GCF_058793615.1. Classification (NCBI taxonomy): domain Bacteria; kingdom Pseudomonadati; phylum Pseudomonadota; class Alphaproteobacteria; order Rhodospirillales; family Azospirillaceae; genus Niveispirillum; species Niveispirillum sp. GW835-FHT14G11. The sequence continues at coordinate 171,453 of NZ_JBXAFZ010000014.1, read as the reverse complement.
GGTCGGCCGCGTACATCTGGCTGACGGTCAGGATTTCCGTGGCCATGCGGTTTCCCCGTTCCTCAGGCGCCGGCGCCCACATCCGTGGGCTTGGCTTCACGGCGCACGTGCGCCGCGGCGGCAGTCGCCGCCGGAGCGGTTTCCGGCACCCTGAAACCGCTCTGGATTCTGCGGAAGGCATTGTGCGCCAGGGACGCCAGGGTCCGGAAACGAAAAAGGTCGCCCGGAGGCGACCTTGTTTCACTCCCCACAAAGGAGGAGAATGGGGCGATGGACGGGACTCGAACCCGCGACCACTCGGACCACAACCGAGAGCTCTACCAACTGAGCTACCACCGCCGCCGGGAGCCGCTGTATGCCCCAGACGTTTCCGGACGTCAAGCATTCGATACAGAAAAAATGCAGGGTCACCCACCCGCTTTGCGCACGCCATATTATGAAGCAGACAAATGCCCCAACAGGGGCGCTTCGCATGGTTAATGCGCAGTTTTTTGGCCTAAGGCTTAAAATATGAACAGTTAATTGCCTGTTTGTTGATCATTTTTCGGAAAAAACATAATCAAATGCCCGTGATCCCATGGCAGGTGCGACTGGCATGGGGCATGCTTATAAAGAGGCCGCGTCGGTCAGGCTGGTGTCAGCCGGGCCGGCGCCGAAATTTGGAGCTGCGGGACGCGATGAAGAAGATTGAAGCGATCATCAAGCCCTTCAAGCTGGATGAGGTGAAGGAAGCCCTCCACGAAGTGGGGATCAAGGGCATCACCGTGACCGAAGCCAAGGGCTTCGGCCGCCAGAAGGGCCATACCGAACTCTACCGGGGGGCGGAATATGTCGTCGACTTCCTGCCCAAGGTGAAGATCGAGGTCGTCATGGATGATAGTCTGGTGGAGCGCGCCGTCGAGGCCATCCAGCAGGCCGCCCATACGGGCCGCATCGGCGACGGCAAGATCTTCGTGACCCCGGTGGAGGAGGTGATCCGCATCCGCACCGGCGAGCGTGGTCCCGACGCCATCTGACGCTTTTCCGGGTATCGCCGCAACAACCGGTGCCGCCCGGCGAGAGGGTTAAGAATTTTCTTTCAAAGGGACCGGGGATGGAGTAACGCCAGCACCGGCGTCCCCACCCCGGGACCGGTTTCAACCGCGACAAACCTCAAACCACGGAAGCAGAGGCTATGTCTGATCTGGACAAGTTCTTCGATCTGATCAAGGAAAACGACGTCAAGTATGTCGATTTCCGCTTCACCGACATCAAGGGGAAGGTTCACCACGTTTCCCAGCACCTCTCCACGGTCGATGAGGATCTGCTGACCGACGGCGTGATGTTCGACGGCTCGTCGATCGAAGGCTGGAAGGCCATCAACGAGTCCGACATGACCCTGCTGCCGGACCTGTCCACGGCCGTCATGGACCCGTTCTCGGCCCAGCCGCTGCTGACCGTGCTGTGCGACGTGCTGGAGCCCTCCACCCGCCAGCCCTATAGCCGCGACCCGCGCTCCATCGCCAAGGCCGCCGAAAAGTACATGGCCTCGGCCGGGATCGGCGACACCGCCTATTTCGGTCCGGAAGCCGAGTTCTTCGTGTTCGACGACGTCAAGTTCGAAGTCTCGATGAACAAGGTGTCCTACGAGTTCGACAGCGAGGAAGGCCCGTACAATTCCGGCCGTTCCTATGAGGGCGGCAACCTGGGTCACCGCCCGGGCGTGAAGGGCGGCTATTTCCCCGTCGGCCCGGTCGACAGCGCCCAGGACCTGCGCGCCGAGATGCTGACCGTGCTGGGCGAGATGGGCGTCGAGGTGGAGAAGCACCACCACGAAGTCGCCGCCTCGCAGCATGAGCTGGGCGTCAAGTTCGGCACGCTGGTCAAGATGGCCGACGGCATGCAGCTGTTCAAGTATGTGGTCCATAATGTGGCCCATCAGTACGGCAAGACCGCGACCTTCATGCCCAAGCCGGTGTTCGGCGACAATGGCTCGGGCATGCATTGCCACCAGTCGATCTGGAAGGACGGCAAGCCGCTGTTCGCCGGCAACCTGTATGCCGACCTGTCGGAAACCGCCCTGTTCTATATCGGCGGCATCATCAAGCATGCCCGCGCCCTGAACGCCTTCACCAACCCGCTGACCAACAGCTATAAGCGTCTGGTCCCGGGCTATGAGGCGCCGGTGCTGCTGGCCTATTCCAGCCGCAACCGTTCGGCTTCCTGCCGTATCCCGCACGTGTCGAGCCCGAAGGGCAAGCGCGTCGAGGTCCGCTTCCCCGATCCGGGTGCGAACCCGTACCTGGCGTTCGCCGCCATGCTGATGGCCGGTCTGGATGGTATCCAGAACAAGATCCATCCGGGCGATGCCATGGACAAGAACCTGTACGACCTGCCACCCGACGAACTGAAGGAAATCCCGACGGTTTGCCGCAGCTTGCGCGAAGCCCTGGAAAGCCTGTCGGCCGACCGCGACTTCCTGAAGAAGGGCGACGTGTTCACCGACGACATGATCGAGAGCTTCATCGAGCTGAAGATGCAGGAAGTGCTGGCGTTCGAAACCTCGCCGCACCCGATCGAGTACAAGATGTATTACAGCGTCTGATGCGTGCGGCCCGGCGATGGGCCCGACCATCGACGACGATCAGCAGACCCCCGCCGGGCGACCGGCGGGGGTTTCTCGCTTTTAGCGCGTCCGGCAATCGGCTATATCTGCCGTCCACGATGCAGGACATGATGAACCGTTCAGATCACCCGACCGCCAGCCCCGGCCCGCTTGGCGGGTCGCCCCGGCGCATCATGGCCATGGTCATGCGCAACTGGTTCCTGATCCGGCAGAGCTGGCCGCGCATCCTGGAGCTTTGCTATTGGCCCACGGTGCAGTTGATGGTCTGGGGCTTCATGTCGCAGTTCCTGCGCGGGCAGACATCGCTGCTGGCCAATGCCGCCGGCGTGCTGATCTCCGCCGTGCTGCTGTGGGAAGTGCTGGTGCGCACCCAGATCGGGATGAGCATCACCTTCCTGGAGGAACTCTGGTCGCGCAATCTGGGCAATTTGTTCGTCAGCCCGCTGCGCCCCTGGGAATGGGTTCTGTCGCTGGTGGTGATGGGGTTCATCCGCGTGCTGCTGGGGCTGGCGCCGCCAGTGCTGCTGTCCATCCTGTTCTTCGACATGTCGATCTTCGACCTGGGGCTGCCGCTGGCCGGGTTCTTCGCCAATCTGATGCTGCTGGGCATCAGCGTGGGTCTGCTGACCTCGGGCATGATCCTGCGCCATGGGTTGGGGGCGGAGTCGCTGTGCTGGATGGCGGTGTTCGTGCTGGCGCCGTTTTCAGCGGTCTATTACCCGCTGTCGTCGCTGCCGCCGATGGTGCAGTACATCTCCGTCGCCATCCCTGCCACCCATGTGTTCGAGGGGATGCGCGCCGTGCTGTTCCAGGGGACGCTGGAATGGTCCCGGCTGGGCTGGGCCGTCATTCTCAATCTTTTCTATCTGGGGCTGGCGTCCCTATACTTCCTGGGGGCGTTCCGCAACGCGCGGCGGCGCGGCGCCCTGTTGCAGGCGGGCGAGTAAGGGGCGGCACGGGTGACGGAACGAAAATATGCGGTGCAGCGGCCCAAGGGCGCGAAATGGGAGACCCTGTCGCTGGTCGAAGACCTGAAGGCGGGCCGCCAGGAATTCCGCAATGCCGTCGGCCTGCACGGGGCCGGTCCCGTCCGCCTGATCCAGGTGGATTTCGTCAGCGACGAGGCCCTGGCCGATTTCGACTGGCGCCTGATCGAGTTGCATGACCCGCGCAAGGATGGACGGCCCAAGCCCACCCTGGTAGCGGGCAGTGAACGCACCAAGCCCAAGCCCAGGCCGGCGGCGCGCGGTGGGGCGGCAAGGCCGGGACCGGACGAGAAGGTGCCGGTGCCGATCAAGACCTATATGCTGGCCTTCCTGTTCGGGGTCGTGGCGCTGGCCATCTGGGCGCTGTTCTATCGCACCTGAGAGGTGGTCTCAGTAAAGCCGCGGCACCTCGATCATCGGGCAGCGGTCCATGATCACCGTGCTGCCCAACGCCTCCGCCTGGGCCGCCGCCGCGTCGTTGCGGATGCCCAACTGCATCCAGATATAGGGGATGCCGCGTTCGGCCGCGTCGATGGCCACCTGGCCGGCGGCGTCGGGACGACGGAAGATATCGACCATGTCCGGCTTTTCCGGCAGGTCGGCCAGGCTGGCATAGGCTTGCTGGCCCAGCACCGTCTGTCCGGCCAGAGCCGGGTTCACCGGGATCACCCGATGTCCACGGTCGGCCAGATATTTCATCACATAGAAGCTGGGCTTGGCCGGGTCGGCCGTGGCGCCGACCACGGCGATGGTCCGGGCACTGTCCAGCACATGGCGGATCAGGTCATCGGGGTAATGATCGTGGTTCATGGCGTCGGTCCCTGCCTGTTGCACCCCCAGCATGCGGGGGATTTGGGCGCGGGCCAAGGGCGTTGCCACCCGGCCCAAAGGTCAGGGGTGCCATGCGTGAGGAAGCGGGGATCGACAAACCCGTCCCCCCTGGGGCGAACCGCCCGATCAGCGGCGGCGCTTTTTCTTGTCGTTGCTCTTGTCGACCTCGTTGACCACGGCGCCGGTGCCGGCACCCGCCAGGGCGCCGATGGCGGCACTGCCGACGCTGCCGCCCAGCACGGCGCCCGTGCCGGCGCCGATCAGCGCGCCGGACGCGACGCGTTCCTGCATGTTGTTGCCGCACCCGGCCAGGATGCCGATCATGAGCAGGCCAGCCGCAGCCGTCCGTCCGATCATCGCGTACATTTCTGCCTCCGTCATTATTGGACAACTGGCAAGGGAACGATGGCGATGGCGGTAGGTTCCCACGCAACCGCACCATGTCACCGCCGCATGGCCGGACCGGATGGCGGCAAAGGCCTGAATGACGATTTGAAAATACTCAATGAATTCAAGGGGTTTCTGAATAAGGTATTATAATACCGTTTCGCATACCCTTGTGGATGCTGCATTTTCTGCTTGCGGCGAATGGCGATTGGCCCTACATCACCATCCGCTTCGGTGCCAGCCTGGTGGTTGGCGCCTTCATCCGTTCAAGCCCGAGTGCTCCGATGAAGACCTTTAACCTGAAGCCGTCCGAGATCGAGAAGAAGTGGATTCTCATCGATGCGGAGGGCATTGTCCTGGGTCGTCTCGCCAGCCAGATCGCCCTGATTCTGCGCGGCAAGACCAAGCCCACCTATACCCCGTTCCTGGATTGCGGTGACAATGTCATCGTCATCAATGCCGAGAAGGTCGCCCTGACCGGCAACAAGCGCCAGGACGCCATGTTCTACTGGCACACCGGCTATCCGGGCGGCATCAAGGGCCGTTCGGCCGGCCAGATCCTGGATGGCCGCTTCCCCGAGCGCGTCGTCATCAAGGCCGTCGAGCGCATGATCAAGCGCAGCCCGCTGGGTCGTCAGCAGATGAGCAATCTGCGCGTCTATGCCGGTAGTGAGCACCCGCACGCCGCCCAGACGCCGGTCGTGCTGGATCTCGCCGCCAAGAACGCCAAGAACAAGCGGAGCGCCTGATAATGGCCACGATCAACAGCCTCGCTGACCTGAAGGCCGGCGCCGCCGTCGGCGTCGTCGCCACTGCGGCCGCCCCGGTGGAACCCAAGATTGACGCCTTCGGCCGCGCCTATGCCACCGGCAAGCGCAAGAACGCCGTCGCCCGCGTCTGGATCAAGCCCGGCACCGGCAAGATCACCGTGAACGGTCGTGAACTGGCGGTTTATTTCGCCCGTCCCGTGCTGCGCATGATGATCAACCAGCCGTTCCAGATCACCAGCCGCGTCGAGCAGTTCGACATCGTCGCCACCGTGTCCGGTGGTGGTCTGTCGGGCCAGGCCGGTGCGCTGCGTCACGGCATCTCCAAGGCCCTGACCTATTTCGAGCCGGGCCTGCGTCCGCCGCTGAAGGCCGCCGGCCTGCTGACCCGCGACAGCCGCGTCGTCGAGCGTAAGAAGTACGGTAAGGCCAAGGCCCGCCGCAGCTTCCAGTTCTCCAAGCGCTAATCGCGTTTGGTCCCGGTTCGCCGGGTTTGGTACGGAGAAAGGGCGTTCCCCCCTGTGGGAGCGCCCTTTTTCTTTTCCTGGACCCATGCGAATTTTGGTCATCGGGCGGTCATCGGAAGGCGGGCGGAGATGGATTGGCAGGGTGAACTGCGCCGCACGGGGATCGCCCTGATGCGCAACCCCGCCGACGCCCAGGCGCTGATGGACCGCAGCATGGCGGCCGGTGCGCAGGGCAATTGGTCGATGGCGGTGGAGTGCCTGGTCAAGGTGCTGGGCATGACCGGCGACCAACCGATCCTGCTGCGCAATCTGGCCCGTGCGCATCTGCGGCTGCAGGATGCCGACGCGGCCATGGCCGCCATGGGCCGGCTGATGGCGGGCGATCCGGACAGCACGGAACCGGAAAATTGGGCGCTGCTGGGGGCGGCCCGGCTGATGGCGGGACAGACGGGGCCGGCGCTGGATGCCCTCCGCCGCTGCCGGGCGCTGCGGGGGCCCGGTCCTGCGCCCAACAGTATCAACCTGGCCACCGCGTTGCTGAAGCTGGGCCAATGGCCGGAAGGGTTGGCCGCCTATGAGCAGCGGTGGGATATGGCCGATGGGCCGTCGCTGGCCATCCGGGAGCAGCTATCCGCCCTGCCCGACTGGAACCCGGCGGTGGCCGGCGCCGATCTGGTGATCGGCACCGAACAGGGCTATGGCGACATGATCATGGTCGCACGCTGGCTGCCCGCCATCGCGGCCAGGGCGCGGTCTGTCACCTTCATGGTCCGGCCCCTGCTGCTGTCATTGCTGTCGGGCAATTTCAACCACGTCGCCAATCTGCGCTTCGCAACGCCGGAACAGGTGACGGTATCGGCGCATAGCCACCGGCTGATGGCGATGTCCATTCCGCTGATGGTTGGGGCGACACCCGATAGCCTGCCGGGTGGCTATGGCTATCTGTCGGCGGCGCCCTGGATCAGCCAGCGCCGCCGCACCCGCCAGCGTCCGGCCGTGGGTATCGTCTGGCGGGGATCGAACCTGCATCCCGAAGATGATGTCCGGTCCATTCCCGACAGCCTGGCGGCGCCGTTCCTGGCGCGGTCGCCGCATATCGATTTCTATGCCCTGTCGCCGCCCGGCCTGCAGCGGCTGCGCGGGTCGGTGCCGGACAATCTGCATTTCGTGCTGCGGGATGGGGATGGGTTTGAGGCCACGGCGGCCTTGATCGAGGAGATGGATCTGGTGGTCAGCATCGACAGCGCGCCCTGCCACCTGGCCGGCGCGCTGGGCGTGCCCGTCTGGACCCTGCTGCGCCGCCACCCCGACTGGCGCTGGGGCGACGCAGCCGAGGGGGAGACGCCCTGGTACCGGTCCATGACCCTGCTGCGCCAGCCGGCGGCGGGCGACTGGGCGGGGTTGCTGGATCAGGTGACGGCACGGCTGGCGGGGGTAAGGGCAAGGACCTAGGACGCCACGGCCTGGCGCGGGATCAGGGTATCGACATGGGCGGTCACCGCGTCCCAGGCGCCGGGCGCCAGTTCCAGCAGGCGGGTGACCAGCATCGCCGCCCTTTCGCGGTCGCCGTCGATCAGGGCGCGTTCGATGCCGGCGGCCAGATGCTGGATCTGGCGCAGGCCCAAATTGCCGGCCAGCGAGATCATGGAATGCGCCTCGCGCCGCAGCAAATCCCAGTTCGCATCACCCAGCAGCCGCGCCATGCGGTCCGTGCGCTCGCCGCCGGTGCCGATGAACCGCCTCATCAGGTCGGAAAATTCGGCCGCATCGGTGAAGGAAAGCAGCCCCGCCAGGACGGAGGGGTCGAGAACGGGATGGTCTGTCAGGTCCATATCGGGTTCCAGTTGAGCGCGGTATCCGGCATCGTCCGCCGTGCCATCGCGGTTGCCCGCCCAATGCGCCGCCGCCAGCAGCAGTGCCTTGGGCTCATAAGGTTTGGAGACGTAATCGTCCATGCCCGCCTCCAGATAGCTTTCCCGCATGCCGACCATGGCATTGGCGGTCATGGCGATGATGGGCGTGCGGCGCTGGCCGGTCTGGCTTTCCTGGGTGCGGATCAGGCGCGTCGCCTCGATCCCATCCATGCCGGGCATCTGCACATCCATCAGGATCAGGTCGTAGCGGCGTGACTCCGCCGCCGCAATGGCCTGCATCCCATCTTCCACCAGATCCACGCCATAGAGGTCGCGTTCCAGGATCAGGCGGGCCACGTTGCGGTTGACGGGATTGTCATCCACCACCAGCACGCGGCGCCCCCGGCCCCTTTCATCGGCCAGCGCCGGCACCGGAAGCGGTGGTTCCGCCCCGGCGGGGGCGAACAGGCGGCCCAGCAGGTCGCGGAGATCGGCCGGCCGGGCCGGCTTGGCGATCATGGCGTCGAACAGGTCGGCCGCCGGATCACCCGCGTCCAGCCCGCCGGTGGAGGAGACCAGCACCAGCCGGATGCCCGCGAAGGAGGGATGGCCGCGCAGCCAGCTGGCCAGCGCGTCACCCGTCATGCCCGGCATCGTATGGTCGATGAGGACGACAGCGGGGAATGTGCCCTCGCGCAAGCAGCGTTCCAGCTCGGCAAGCGCGGCCGGCGCACCATTGGCGGCGGTCACCTTCATGCCCAGCCGTTCCAGCTGTCGCGACAGAATGCGGCGATTGGTCTCCATATCATCCACAACCAGGGCGGACAGGTCCTGCAACCATTGCTGGATGTTCTGACGGTCGGGCAGCGGGGCGGCGGCGGGCCGCAGGGAGATGGTGAACCAGAAACGGCTGCCCTGCCCCACCCGGCTTTCCACCTGGATGTCGCCTTCCATCAGCTGCACCAACTGGCGGGAGATGGTCAGGCCCAGGCCGGTGCCGCCAAAACGCCGCGTGATGGAATTGTCAGCCTGGGTGAATTTCTGAAACAACCGGCCCATCTGATCCGGCGTCATGCCGATGCCGGTGTCCGACACCGTGAAACGCAGGCGCGTGGTGCCCGGCGGCTGGGGGTTCCCGTCATCCACCGTGCGGACATCAATGGAGATGACCCCCTCCTCCGTAAATTTGACGGCGTTGCCGGCCAGATTGAGCAGGATCTGGCGCAGGCGAACCGGGTCGCCACGATAGGCGCGGGCGGCGGCGGGATCGATCTCCGCCACCAGGGTCACGCCCTTCTGCTGCGCGCGCGGCGCCAGCAGCGCCACGACCCCTTCCACGATCTCATCCAGCGCGAAATCAATATTGTCGAGGTCGAGCTTGCCGGCCTCCAGCTTGGAGACATCCAGGATGTCGTTGATGACATAGAGCAGGGCATCGGCACTCTCGCGGATCGTCTCCGCAAAGCCGCGCTGTTCGGGCGACAATGCCGTATCCAGCAGCAGGCCGGTCATGCCGATGATGCCGTTCATCGGGGTGCGGACCTCATGGCTCATATTGGCCAGGAATTCTGATTTGGCCTGATTGGCGGTCTCCGCGACGCGGGCCGCGGCCTCCGCCACGCACCGCGCACGGTCCAGGTCAGCGGCCAGAGCCTGCAAGCTGTCCGCCTGTTCGCCCAGCCGGTCGCGGGCGGCGCGCAGTTCCTGTTCCTGCACAACGCGGTCACCCACGTCGCGGGTGGCCGACACGATGCGCTGCCCCGCCAGATCATCGGCAGCGAGCGCGAAAGCCGTCTCCACCCAGATCCAGCGCCCGTCGCCATGGCGCAGCCGGTAGGTCAACGGGGCGCAAGCCATCCCGGCCGCCAAGATGGGGGGGACGCGTTCGATCATCTGTACATCGTCGGGATGGCAGCGATCCTGCGGCGCGGCACCCACCAGCTGTTCGGGCGTATAGCCCAGCATCCAGGCGCAGGTGGGCGAGACATAGAGATAGGTGCCATCCAGCGCATGCAGGGCCACCACATCGCTGCCCTGCTCGGACAGAAGCCTGTATTGCGCGTCACGGGTGGCCAGCTCGGTCGCCTGGCGCTGCAGGCTGGCCGCCATATCGTTGATGGCCCCGGCCAGGGCCCCGATCTCGCCCCCCCCGGGAGCGACGCGCAGGCCCAGTTCCCCCCTTCCCAGGCGACTGACGGTGCCGATCAGGCGGGACAGCGGGTCCAGCACCGTATTTGCCACGCCTACATAGACCATCAGCATGGCCAGCAGCGACAGGGCCAGCAGGGCCGCCATGTTGCGGTGGAATTCCCGTTCCGCCCCCGCCAGGACCTGATCACGCGGGTAGGAGACGATGATGCGCAGGTCGCCGGTGGACAGCGGCACGAAGGCCATCAACCTTTCAACATCGTCAAGTCCCGGCCCCACCCAGGTGCCGCTCCCCTGCTGGTCCAGCACGGCGCGGCCGAAGGGGACATCGGATATGTCGCTGCCATTCAGGGTGTCCAGCGCCGGGTAATGGGCGATCAATGTGCCATCGGCATGCAGCGCCACCAGCGTGGCGTCGGGCGCCACCTCCAGCAGGCGGGCCGCCATGCCATCCAGCCAGTCCAGCAGCAGCCCGGCCAGCGCCACGCCGACGATCTGGCGGCCTTCCGCCATGATCGGCTGGGCATAGACGATAACCGGCCGGCCCGTGGCGCGGGCCCGCAAATAGCCGCTGATCGCCGGCCGGCCCGTTTTCAGCACGCGCTGGAAATATTCCCGGTCGGCCAGGTTGATCTCTTCATCGTCGGGGGCCGTCGAACAGCGGATCGATCCGTCGGGCCGAGCAATGAATATGTTGGAGACCCAGGGCTGGGCCCCCTTCAAGGTGGCCAGGCCGCGATCGCATTCCACATCGCGCGAGACGCGGCTGGCGGCCACGGCCACCAGCCTTTGCAGGCTGGACATCATATCCGCATGCTGGGCGGCGGCGAAGCGGGCCATGTCCATGGCCCGGTCGAGGGCTTGCGCCTGCGCATCCGCGCGACGCGACCGATCCTCCACCACCAGCACGACGGACATGACCAATATCACTGCCGACAGCAGCAGAACCAGCCTTCCCCTCAATGACAGTGACGGCAATCGCATGACGCCCATGATCCATCGTATGGCGGCACCCTGCACCGCATCAATATCGCCAGAATACGACGCTATGTGCCGGGTCGCGGCAGTGCATCGGGATAGATCAGGCACCACCTGACATGGAAACGCGACAGAAACGTCGTCCCCGCCCCGACCATGAGGATAGGGCGACATTCATTCGCGCTTTTAACCTTTCCGACTTCGGTTATATTCGATACAGACATCGAAAATCGACCGCCCTGGAACCGCCGGCCCCATATGGAAATTCTTGGTTTGTGCTTCACCAGCGCTGACGGTGCCGTCACCAGCCATGACACCTGGCTGGTCGCGCTCTCCTTTCTGACAGCGGTCTTCGCCTCCTACGTCGCGCTGGATCTGGCCGAACGGCTGCGCCATGCGGAGGGGAAGGTGCGCTGGGCCTGGCATGGGGCCGCGTCGGCCGCGCTGGGCGGCGGCATCTGGGCAATGCATTTCCTGGGCATGCTGGCCTTCAATCTGGACGCACCCTTCAGTTTCCATGGCGGACTGACGCTGCTGTCGCTGGCCGTGCCGATCCTGGTGGTGGCCGTCGGCCTGTGGCTGGTCAGGGACAGCATGAGCCCTGTGCGGCTGCTGAGCGCCGGCATGCTGGTCGGCATGGGCGTCGTGGTCATGCATTATACCGGTATGGCGGCACTGATGCTGCCCGGCACCATCGGGTACAGGCCCGGCCTGTTCGCCCTGTCGGTGGTCATCGCCCTGGTCGCCGCCACGGTCGCCCTCTGGCTGGCCTTGACGCCGCAGCGTTTCGGCCTGCGCGTGGCCGCGGCACTGGTGATGGGGATCGCCATCTGCGGCATGCATTATACCGGCATGGGTGCGCTGGTGGTGACGCTGGACCCCAGCCTGCCCGACGTGCAAGCGGGCATTCCCCGCCTGATCCTGGCCGGCGCCGTGGCGGCCGCCACCTATGGCCTGCTGGTGCTGGCCCTGGTGGCCGGCATCGCCGACCGCCGCATCTCCGCCGCCGCCGCGCGCGAGGCCGAACAGCTGCGCCGGTCCTTCCTGGCGCTGGGCGAGGAAATGCAGGCCCGCCGCCTGATCGAGGCGGAGCTGGAACAGTCCAAGCTGGCGCTGGAACAGCGGGTGGCCGAACGCACCGTCGACCTGGAGGAGGCCCGCGCCCGCGCCGAAGCCGCCAGCCAGGCCAAGTCCGACTTCCTGGCCAGCATGAGCCATGAGCTGCGCACGCCGCTCAATTCCATCATGGGGTTCGCGCAGCTGCTGCTCTATAACCGCGCCAAGGAACCGCTGACCACCAAGCAGGAGCGGGCGGCCACCCAGATCGAGAAGGCGGGCACCCATCTGCTGCACCTGATCGATGAGGTGCTGGATCTGGCCAAGGTGGAGGCGGGGCGCCTGTCGCTGTCGCTGGAGCCGGTGGACGCCGCCGCCGTGGCCCGCGACGTCGCCATCAACATGCAGCCCGTGGCCGACAGCGCCAACGTGACCCTGACCCTGGACATCGCCAATGCGGGCACCGGCATCGTGGCCGACCGTACGCGCCTGGTACAGGTGCTGAGCAACCTGACCAGCAATGCCATCAAGTATAACCACCCCGGCGGCAGGGTCACCGTCTCCATCCGTCCGGGCAAGGACGGGCGGGTCACCCTGTCGGTCAGCGATACCGGCCTGGGCATCCCCGTCGATCGTATCGACCAGCTGTTCCAGCCCTTCAATCGCCTGGGCCGCGAGCATGGCACGGTGGAAGGCACAGGCATCGGCCTGACCATCTGCCAGCGGCTGGTGCAGGCCATGGGCGGCACCATCATCGTGGAAAGCACGGAAGGCGTGGGCAGCCGCTTCCTGTTCGAGCTGCCATCCGCCGCCTCGGCCCAGACGCTGGATGCCGGGCGGGCCAATCTGCCCCAGCGCGCCGGCCCGGGTGACCAGCGCACCATGCTGTATGTGGAGGACAATCCCGCCAACATCCAGCTGATGCGGGACCTGATCGACAGTCTGGGCGGGTTCCGCCTGCTGGTCGCCGCCGATCCGGGATCGGGCCTGCAGCTGGCACGCACCCACCTGCCCGACATCATCATCCTGGACATCAACCTGCCCGGCATGGACGGGTTCGAGGTGCTGGCCCGGCTGCGTGCCGATCCGGCCACGTCGGGCATCCCGGCCCTGGCCCTGTCGGCCAACGCCCTGCCCCGCGAGGTGGAGCGCGGCAAGGCTGCCGGCTTCCATCGCTATATGACCAAGCCGCTGCGCGTGCCGGAATTCATGGCCGCCTTGGATGAGGCGCTGGCCGGAGGAACCGTCGCGTCATGATCGAACTGTCCACCCCGCTCAGCGAGGAGCTGTCGGCCGCGCACATCCTGGTCGTCGACGACCTGCCCGCCAATGTCGAGCTGCTGCTGGGCATGCTGGAGGTGGCGGGGTTCGAGAATATCGAGAGCAGCACCGACCCCTATGAGGGGCTGGCCATGGCGAAGCGCACCCCGCCTGACCTGATCCTGCTGGATTACCGCATGCCGGGACTGGACGGCCCGTCCTTCATCACCCGCCTGCGCGCGGAAATGGGCACCGATGCCCCGCCCGTGCTGGTCGTCACCGCCCAGAATGATGAAGGGTCACGCCGCCGCGCGCTGGAAGCCGGCGCCCGTGATTATGTCACCAAACCCTATGCCTTCTGGGAACTGATCGCCCGGTCGCGCAATCTGCTGGAACTGCACCTGCTGCACAAGGCGCAGCGCCAGCAGGCGGAAATATTGGAACGGCAGGTGCAGGACCGCACGGCGGAACTGGAGCGCACCCGCGCGGAGATCATCCGCCGCCTCTGTTCGGCCGGGGAGTTCCGCGACGAGGATACCGGCCAGCATGTCACCCGTATCGGCCGCATGGCGGGCGAACTGGCCCGTCTGGCCGGCCTGCCCGCCCTGATGGTGACCAAGATCGCCAGTGCCGCCCCGCTGCATGATATCGGCAAGATCGGCATTCCCGACCGCGTCCTGCTGAAGCCCGGCAAGCTGGATGCCGATGAATGGGTGATCATGAAGACCCATGCCAGCATCGGCCAGCATATCCTGGCCGGCAGCGGCCTGCTGCTGCTGGACCTGGCGTCGGAGATCGCCGGTACCCATCATGAGAAATGGGATGGCAGCGGCTATCCGGGCGGGCTGGCCGGGGAGGATATCCCCCTCAGCGGCCGCATCGTCGCCATCTGCGACGTGTTCGACGCCCTGCTGTCACGCCGCCCCTATAAGGAGCCGTGGAGCCTGGAGGCGGTGCGCGCCCATCTGGAACAAGGTGCGGGCAGCCACCTGGACCCGGCCTTGACGCGCCTGTTCCTGGACAATATGGACCGGATGCTGGCCATCCGGGCGGAACTGGCGGATTGAGCCTTTCCGTTCCCGGTAGCAGTAAACGGCCAGCCTGCCTCAAACCGGCGGCATGAAACCTTGACGGTCGGTCGAACCTCCCCCGCCCCCGGCTGCACTTTGCCCTGCCAGCCAGGCCAGATAGTCCGGCAGGCCCGCCGTGATGGGCAGAGCGATGATGCAGGGCAGGTCATAGGGATGCAGGGCGCGGATGCGGGCAGACAAGGCGTCAAACCCTTCCGCGCGGCATTTCAGGATCAGCACCACTTCTGCCGCGCGTTCCACCACGCCCTGCCATCGATAGACTGATTCCATGCCCGGCAGGATGTTGGCGCAGGCGGCCAGCCCTTCCTCCACCATCTGCGTGGCGATGGCGCGGGCCACGGCCAGATCGGGCGTGGTGATGTAGACGAGGCAGATAGTGGTGTTCATGCAAGGGATTCCTTGGTGTTGAGCCCTGATGCAAGCCCGGCTGGGCTGTCCCGTCCCCCGTTGCAGCAAGGGCGTTGCCCCCGCGTATCGGGCAGGTCAGGCAGGAAAATGCATTTTCCCTGACACAAACGTTGCATCCCCAAAAACTCGTGTCTATATTCCGCGCCCGAACGACGGACGGCCAAAACCGGACGATGTTCGATCGAGAGGTCGGAGCGTGGCGCAGCCTGGTAGCGCACTAGACTGGGGGTCTAGGGGTCGCAGGTTCGAATCCTGTCGCTCCGACCATTCTCTCGATAGCCCGATCAAAGGGTTGCGCGAAAAGCCGCCGTCAGCAGTGACGGCGGCTTTCGTGCTTTATAAGCTTAATGAATCCCCAGCATGGCCATGAATTCCGCCTCGTCCAGCAGACGCAGGCGGCCATAGCGCTGCTGTCGCGCCTGGGCGGCGGTCAGCTTGGTCTTGCCGGGCGAGAGGCCCACCACCAGCCAGTCGGTATCCTGGCGGATATAGGCCTGGAAGGTGCCGCCCGCCAGGGCGATGGCGCGGGCTGCGTCGGGGCGCGAGCAGGCCATCAGGGTGCCGGTAAGGACGAAATTCTGGCCATCGACGCGGGCGGAGGGGGATGGCAGGGCCGGGGCGCCCAGCGATGCGGCGGGCGCGATGGCGGCGGGGCGGCGGGTGCGGCGGGCCCCCACGCCCAGACGGTCCGCAGCCTCCGCCACGCTGGCCACACCCAGCATGCCCGCCACATGCCGGCCGATGGCGGCGCAGGCGGCGGCGTCGCTGCCGGCCTCGTGATGGTTCAATTCGATGCCCAGATGGTGAGCCACGATGTTCAGCTTGTGGCTGCGCAATTGCGGAAAGGCGGCGCGGGCCAGGTCCACTGTGCAGATGAAGCGCACGGGCGGCACGGGCAGGCCCGCCGCCAGCAGGCAGGCGGTCAGCACACCGGAATCGAAGCTGGCATTGTGCGCCAGGATCGTCGCCCCTTCCAGCAGCGGCGCCAGATCGGGCCAGATCCCGGCAAAGACCGGGGCATCGGCCACGTCATGGGGACGGATGCCGTGCACCGCCACGCAGAAGGGGGAGAACCGGGCCGGCTGTGGGCGGATCAGGCGGCGAAAGATCGGGGTGTCCGGCCGAAACACATCGGCAAGGCCCACGGCGCAGGCGCTGTCCCGCCGTTCATTGGCGGTTTCGAAATCGATGGCGCGTTCGATCAAGCGGGCGGCTCCTGTCACTGTCCCCCGTTCTAGCCTAATCCTTGCGCGCCTTGAAAGCGCTGATGGCATCCGTGGCGAAGGCGGGCACCGGCGCGGGCGTGGCGGGCGGTGCCGAATGCAGCATCAGGTTCATGGGCATGGCGTAACCGCCATAGAGCGACGGGTTAGCACCATCCAGGGACAGGCGAGGTCCGTGCGGCGTCAGAGACAGTTCCATGGACCTGTAGTGGTAATCGGCCAGGGCGCGGGTGACCAGCGCCAGACTGTCATTGCGGACAGGGTCCAGCCAGGGGGCGGCACCGGTCAGTGACAGCCGGCCGGGGGCGGTGGCGCGCAGGCCACCCCGGCCGGGGCGGACGCCATGGGCATCTATCCGGATCGGAACCGAACCGATCAAGGTTCCGTCAGCTCCCAGATCGTCGATACCCAGGGCCGCGAGCGCCGAAGGCAGGGGCGTGGCCGGGATATCCAGGGTCAGGTCCAGGTAATCGTTGCCCAGACGGAACGAGGTCTGCGGGAGGGTGACCTGCTGGCCGGCCCAGCGAAAAGATTCCGGCGCCAGACGCAGCACGCCATCGCCCGGCAGGGCCAAGCCCAGGGCACCGCCGGAAAGGGCAAGGCCGGGATCGAACAGGCCGATGGCAATGGCTTGCGGCGGCATGGAGAGCGGCGACAGCCGGTCGACATGCAGGACGCCATTGATCCCGGCGACGCGCAGCCCCGGCAGGGTCAGGCCCGCCCCTTCCAGCAGCAGGTCGGCCGAACCCTCCATGCCGCTTGCGGTCCAGGCGGCGGACAGGCGGCCGGCAATGGTGCCCGCCAGTGCCGGTGGCAGCGGCGCGCCGGGGAACAGACGGGGGGCATCGCCGGGCTGCAGATGCACGGGCGCCAGTTTGGCCAGCAGGCGGCCGCCGGTGGCATCCAGGTCGATTCCGCCGGAGAGGTGCACGCCGCCATCCTGGCTGGCGGCTGTCCATTCCAGGCGCAGGTCGTTGGCGGGCATTCCCCGCAGCTTGGCGGCCAGCGTCGAGGGGGCCAGCCAGGGCAGGCGCAGGCTGGCGGCACGCAAATCCAGGTCCAGCGGCAGGCTGGTGCTGCCGGTCAGCAGCAGGCCCCGCGCCTCCAGCCCCAGGGTGGGGACGGACAGGGCCCCCGGCAGGTCCGGCAGGGGCGACAGCCACCATTGGCCGTCGATGCGCCGGGCCATGGCGCCCAGCAGCAATGCATTGTCGCGCGGCCCCTGGCCGATCCCGATGCCGCGCGCCTCCAGCCGCAGCGACAGGTCGGGCCAGATGGCGGGCACGGTTGCCAGCACGACGTCCGGGGCCGTCAGGTCGGCTTCCAACGGGCCACCGGTGACGCCGGGGTCGGGCAGGCCCAGGCGGGCGGCAAAACCGGCAAGGTCGGTGACGCGCAGCCTGGCATTGAGCCGGTGGCGACCCTGGCCAGCCGGGTCCAGCAGCGCGTCCAGGCGGGCGGCCCCCTTCCAGTCCAGCACCGCCTGCCCCTGCCCGTCCTTCCACCGCAGCGACAGGTCCGGCAGACCGTCGGGCAGGCTGGCGGCCGTCACATCCAGGTCACCGGTCCAGCCGCCGCCGGGCGACAGCCAGCGCAGATGGCCCTGCCCGGCCAGACGCGGGCCGCCGGGCGTGGGCGTGAAGGAGAAGCCGGCCGTGGACAAGGCCCCGTCCCGCCAATCGGCCGTGAAGCGGGCGGGCACGCCGGTCACACCCAGGGCCACTATTCCCTGCCCTTCGCCATGCCAGCCGCCCGATACGGGCGTAAAGCCGGCATCCAGGGTCAGCGGCAGCGTGCCGATGCCGCCGGGCAAGGCCAGGGTCAGGCGCGCATCCTGGAAATGGAACGGCCCATCCAGCGGCAGATTGGCGGGCAGACCGGTGGCGGAAAGGCCAACCGGATGAGAAAGCCGCAGCCCCCGCACGGTCAGGCCGGACAGACGCCCCTGCCAAAGGCCGAAGGGGGTATAGTCAGCCTCGAACCGATCCGCCCCGTCCTCCCCCCCCAGGGAGAAGGCTCCGGTGGCACGGGTCCAGCCCAGATCATCCACCGCCAGTTCGGCCTGCGGATAGCCCAGGGCGCGCAATTCCTGCGTCCAGCGCGCCGCCAGCAGACCGGGCAGCGCCAGCCAGAGGCCCAGCAATGCCAGGGCCGTCACACCGGCCGCGATCATCACCTTTTGTTTCAGCCGCAAATCGATCGTCCCGGCAAATTCCGCCGCCCGGTGCGGCATCCCGATCTTTCCATGCAAGGATGCGGCCGCTATCGTGGCGGGCGCAACGAGGTAGAGATGATACCGCCCATGCTTTCACGCCTTCTGATCCTGTTCTGCCTGTTCCTGGCCGTGCCGATGGCCGGGGCGGCACGGCCGCCGGCCAATCCCGATGACACGCTGGTCATGGAGTTGAAGACGGGAACGGTCATCATCCAGATGCGTCCCGATCTGGCCCCCATCCATGTGGCGCGGATCAAGCAGCTGGTGCGGCGCGGATTCTATGATGGCGTGCCGTTCCATCGCGTCGTGGCCGGCTATATCGCCCAGGCCGGCGACCGCAGCGGCACGGGAAGGGGCGGCACCGGCCGCTGGCTGGAACTGGAGCCCAGCAAGGAACCGCATGTGCGCGGATCGGTGTCCATGGCACGCGGCCTGAACCGCAACAGTGGCGACAGCCAGTTCTTCATCCTGATGCGGTCGCAGGAACCCACGCTGGACGGCAATTACACGCTGTGGGGCCATGTCGTGAAAGGCATCGAGTTGATCGACAAGCTGAAATCCGGCGACAAGGCCAAGGATGGCTGGGTGAAGGACGCGGACCGGATCATCAGTATCCGCGTGCAGTCCGACCCGCCCCGCCCATCCAAACCGGCGGCGACCGCCCCCTTAAACAAGCCGCAACCTCCCCCGAAATAGCAGGTGGGCCATCCCCTCCCCCCTGTTCACATACCGGCGACATATCGCTATGGTGCGGATCGGCATGCAACCGAGAGCCGGGGCAACCGGCGCGAAGGATGATTGAAATGGACCTGGAAAACACCCTGTATCTCGACCTGGCCGGCGGCCGCGTCACCATCCAGCTGCGCCCGGATCTGGCGCCCAAGCACGTTGCCCGCATCAAGGAGCTGGCGCGCGAGGGATTCTATGACGGCCTGACCTTCCATCGCGTCATCGAGGGCTTCATGGCCCAGGGCGGCTGCCCCGATGGCAACGGCATGGGCGGTTCCGGCCAGAACCTGCCGCAGGAATTCTCGCGCGAACCGCATGTGCGCGGCACCTGCTCCATGGCGCGCGCCGCCAACCCGAACAGCGCCGACAGCCAGTTCTTCATCTGCTTTGCCGATGCCCGCTTCCTGGACGGCCAGTATACGGCCTGGGGCAAGGTGACGGACGGGATGGAGCATGTGGACGCCATCAAGCGCGGCGCCGGTCGCAATGGCGAGGTCAAGGACCCCGACCGGATCATCAAGCTGTCCGTCGCCGCCGACATGGACGCCGCGTAAGCCCGATTTTTCAGGTTTGGGTTGAGGTACGGAACGCCGCCGTGGAAGAATCCACGGCGGCGTTTTGCTATGCTGACGGTTCAACGGCGATGCGGGGGGAACCGGGATGCACAGCACCAACTATCACAACACTCTGATCACCGTGTCGGCAGATTGCCCGGTGAGCGTCGGCACCCCACCCGCCAAGCCCGGCACAATCGCTCACCGGCAATTCGCCCTGCTGAGCCAGAATCCCTATCAGCTGACCTCCGACGCGCTGCTGCTGGCGGTGGAGAATGAACGCAAGGAGCCGGTCACGGCGGAAACCTTTTTCGCCAAGGCCCAGGCCTGCCTGCGCGCCTCTCCGCTGGTCAAGAAGCAAGGGTACGGCCTGCACCATGACGCCCATGAGCGCGTAGCGCTGGTCGCCATGGAAAGTGAGGCCTATGCCGGCCTGCTGGCCGATCCGGTGGTACAAAAGCGGCCGGGGATGCGCAGTTCGCGGGGATAGGAAGCATCAAGGCTTCTGTCTGTTCGGGAATATTGTTAACTATAGCTTCCCTTCGGCATTACCCCGGTTGGCATCCCATGAACGACACCGCCCCCGCCCTGGAAATCCGCGGATTGCGCAAATCCTATGGTGAGAAGGAGGCGGTAAAAGGCATCGATCTGAGCATCCGGCCGGGGGAATTCTATGGGCTGCTGGGGCCCAACGGTGCCGGCAAGACCACGACGCTGAAGATGGTGGTGGGGCTGCTGACGCCCAGTGCCGGCGACATCAGGGTGTTCGGCATCGACAATGCGACCGACCCGGTGGCCGCCAAGCGGCAGGTGGCCTGGTTGCCGGACGAGCCGATGCTGTATGACAAGCTGACACCCATCGAATATCTGGAATTCGTGGCCGGGCTGTGGGGCATCGATGCGCGCACGGCGGCCGACCGGGCCGACGAATTGCTGACCCGGCTGGAACTGCATGAGCATCGCCATGAGCGGTGCGAAGGCTTCTCACGCGGGATGAAGCAGAAGGCAGCACTGGCCGGCGCCCTGATCCATGATCCGCGCCTGCTGATCCTGGACGAGCCCTTGACCGGGCTGGACGCCGCCATCGCCCGGCAGGTGAAGGATCTGTTGGCGGAGAAGGCGCGGGCCGGCTGCACCATCATCCTGACCACCCATATCATGGAGGTGGCGGAACGGCTGGTCGACCGGATCGGCATCATCCAGCATGGCAGGCTGCTGGCGGAAGGCACGCTGTCGGAGCTGCGCCAGCGCCATGGGCGCGACGGCGCATCGCTGGAGGAGCTGTTCCTGGACCTGGTGTCGGGCAAGGCGGTGGCGGCATGAGCCTGATGGCACCGGGCAGCCTGCCCTGGCTGCTGCGGCATGAGCTGCGGCTGGCGTTCCGCACCAAGAAGACGGGGCCCTGGGCCTGGGCCTTGCTGATCGTCGGCGTGCTGTTCATGCACGGGATCGGTTTCCTGTCGATCTATGGACTGTCCAAGCTGAAAGTGACGGATGAGGGTATACAGCTGATCTTCGGCAGCATGGGCATGTTCGCCGCCGCCATCATGCTGGCGGCATCGCTGCAATTGACCGTCAATGCCATCTATACACGCGGCGATCTGGACCTGCTGCTGTCCTCCCCGCTGAAGCCCGGCACGATATTGCCGGTGCGGCTGCTGGCCGTGGGGCTGACGGTGATGGTGGGCAGCCTGACCATGGCCGCCTGCTTCATGAATCCCGGCGCCATCGTGGGATCGGTGCGCTGGCTGGTGGGCTATGTCACCCTGCCGGCGCTTTGCCTGCTGTCCGTCACCCTGTCCTTCCTGCTGGTGCTGGCCCTGGTCAGGATCGTCGGCGCGCGCCGGGCGCGGACGGTGGCGCAGGTGATGGGCGGGGTGATCGGCATCGGTGCCGCCCTGGCCGCCCAGATCCCCAACATGAACAGCACCGCCGACAAGGCCACGCAGAGACGGAATTTCCAGGCCCTGGCCGACATGAGCGACAATCCAGCGCTGGAACCGCTGCGCTGGCTGGGGGCCGCCATCACCGGCGAGCCGCTGCCGCTGCTGATCCTGCTGATCCTATCCATCGGCGGGTTCGCGCTGGTCACCATGCGCCTGGGCCCGGCCTTCGTCCGCTCGATCAATGCCGCCGCCGGGACCGACGCCACGCCGCGCCGCAAGGCCGGCGCCGATACCGGCCCTCTGGCCATGGCGGTGCGGGGCGTGACCGGAACGGTGCTGTGGAAGGAATGGCGCCTGATCCTGCGCGATCCCAGCCTGTTGACCCAGGTCTGTTCCATCCTGCTGGTCGCCGCCCCCATCGCCCTGCCCAGCCTGGGCAAATCCATCACCACCGCGTCGGGAGAGGTGATGGCGTTTGGCTGGATGGGCGTGGTGCCGGTGGCCGGCCTGCTGGCCGGCGCCCTGGTCTGGCTGGCCTTTGCGGGGGAGGATGCGCCCGACCTGCTGGGCACGGCACCCGTACCGGCACGGCGGATGCTGCGCGACCGGCTGCTGGCCGCTGCCTTGCCGGCCATCGTGCCGGCGACGGTCGCGTGCCTTTACGTGGCGACCGCCACGCCCTGGTCGGCGCTGATCCTGTGGCTGGTCATGTTGCTGTCGGTGACGCTGTACTTGCTGATGGATATGCGGCAGGGGCCGGTGCTGGGCGGGCGAAAGGCATTCCAGAAACGCTATCAGAGCAATATCATTGCCCTGTTCGGGGAGATGCTGCTGGGCTTTGCCCTGACCGGGCTGGGCTGGCTGCTGCTGAAATTCGCCGCACCGGTGTGGGCGGTACCGCTGCTGATGGTGCTGGTGGCGGGGGGACTGGCGGGGGTGCTGCTGCCGAAGCGGGCTGTGGAATGATCGTCCGTGTCCGAAAACCGCGAGCCGTGAAGCCCCGTCCATGGCAGGATCGGGCCCATGGAAACGCTCGACCCCATCGCCTGCTACCGCGCCGTTGAGACCAGGGACGCCCGCTTTGACGGGCGGTTCTTCACAGCGGTGCTGACCACCGGCATCTATTGCCGGCCCATCTGTCCGGCACGCACGCCCAAGGCGGAGAATTGCCGGTTTCACCCTACGGCCGCGTCGGCGCAGGAGGCGGGGTTCCGGCCCTGTCTGCGCTGCCGGCCGGAGGCGGCACCCGACCTGGCCGTGTGGCGCGGCACGTCCAACACCGTGTCGCGCGGGCTGGCCCTGATTGCCGAGGGGGCGCTGGACGGGGAGGATAGCTCCGTCGATGCGCTGGCCTTGCGGCTGGGCTTAGGCGAGCGGCAGTTGCGCCGGCTGTTCAAGCAGCATCTGGGCGCCAGCCCCATCGCCGTGGCGCAGACGCGGCGCGTGCTGTTCGCCAAGCAGCTGCTGCACGAGACGGCGCTGCCCATGGCCGAGGTGGCGCTGGCGGCGGGGTTCGGCAGCATCCGGCGCTTCAACGAGACGTTCCAGTCGCTGTATGGCCGGGCGCCGCGGGAGTTGCGGCGTCAGGCGCTGGCATCCGACAAGGCGGCGGGCAGCGTGGCCCTGGACGGCGTGGTGCTGCGCCTGCGCTATCGCCCGCCGCTGGATTGGGCGGACCTGCTGGACGCCATCGCAGCACAGGCGGACCCGGCGGAACGGGTGGTGGACGGGGTCTGGCACCGGGTGCTGACGGATGGCGAGGTGATGGTCACGGCCCTGGCCGGTCAGGATGCGCTGAAGGCCGTGATCCGCACGGGCGACATCACATCCCTATCGGGTATCGCCACCCGGCTGCGGCGGCGTTTCGACCTGTCGGCGGACATGGCCACGATCAACGCGCATCTGGCCCAGGACCCGGCGCTGGCCCCGCTGGTGGCCGACCGACCCGGACGGCGCGTACCGGCGCCCTGGGACGGGCCGGACCCGATTGATCAGGGGGAACGACGATGGCATCCCTGGGGGGCCTATGCGCGCCGCCACCTGAACCTTCCCGACATCCCGCTTTTTCTGGAAAAGGCATCATGAGCGACAGATTCTCCACCTTCCACGCCCTGCACAAGGGTGACAGCCCCCTGATCCTCTGCAATGTCTGGGACGGCGGCAGTGCCCGCATGATGCGCAGCTTAGGCGCCAAGGCCATCGCCACCACCAGCGCCGGGCTGGCCTGGGCATTGGGCGTGGCGGATGGCAACAAGCTTCCGGCCGATCTGCTGCTGCATGCCGCCGCCAATATCGTGCGGGTGGTGCCGGACCTGCCGGTCAGCATTGATATGGAGGCCGGATACAGCGACGATCCCGCCGCCGTGGCCGATCTGGCACGGCGCATCGTGGATACCGGCGTTGTCGGCGTGAATATTGAGGATGGAGCCGGCACGCCGGAATTGCTGGCTGCAAAGATTCGGGCCATCCGCGCCGCCGTGGGGCCGGGCCTGTTCATCAATGCCCGCACCGATGTTTACTTGCGCGGGCTGGCCCCGGCGGGGGAAAGGGCGGCGGAGGTGGTGCAGCGCGGGGCGATCTATGCAGCGGCAGGGGCGTCCGGCCTGTTCCCGGCCGGCGTGACCGATCCTATGGAAATCAAACATATATCGGACAATGTTGACCTGCCGTTGAATGTGATGGCCCGGCCCGGGCTGCTGCCGGCGGCGGAACTGGGCCGGCTGGGGGTCAAGCGGCTGTCGGCGGGATCGGCCCTGGCCGAACATGTCTGGGGCCGGGTGGCGTCGCTGTCGGGTTCGTTCCTGGCGGACGGGATTTCCGATCCGATCTGCGCCGATGTCATGCCCTATGGTCAGGTCAACGCGCTGATGGTGGCGCCACAGGGGTGAACCGGGCGGCCAGCGCCAGCATGCGGTCCCGCGCCTCGGCCACGGCGGGGCGCGGGGTGCCGGTGCGGGTGACCAAATGATAGAGATAGGGGTTGGGCACCCACAGCGGATTGACCGGCACCAGCCGCCCATCGGCCACCCAGGGATCGCCCAGGGGCGAGCGCAGCATGCCGATGCCCAGCCCCACCTCCAGCGCCGCCAGGACGGTATCGTAATCCTCGAACCTGATATCCTGCGGGCGCGGCTTGCTATAGGCCACGCCCTGCGCCGCCAGCCAGGCCCGCCAGGAGGTGACAGTGCTGTCATGCACCAGGGTTTCGGCCAGGATGGCCGGCACAGCGGCATCACGACCCAGCCGGGCGGCCAGGGCGGGGGCGGCGACCGGATAGACCATCTCCCGAAACAAGGGCGTGCTGTTGACGCCCGTCCATTGGCCGTTGCCGCAGCGCACGGCGATGTCCACCTCGCCCTTGTCCAGGTCGGCCAGGCGATGTTCCACAACCATGTCGAAGCGCAGATGCGCATCCTGCAACTGGTCCAGCGCCCGGAACAGCCAGAGCTTGGCGAAGGCTGGCAGGATGGACAGGCGCACGATCTCCGTCCCCCGCCTGTGCCGCCACTGGTCACCCGAGCGGGCGATCATGGTGAACGCCTCCCCCACCCGCGCAATGAACCGGTCGCCATCGGGCGTGGTGCGCACGCCGCGGCCGTGGCGTTCGAACAGGGCCACCCCCAGCCAGGCCTCCGCCGCCTGTACCCGGCGGCTGATGGCGGCATGGGTGACGCCCAGTTCCAAGGCGGCGGCGGAGAAGGACCCGGTGCGCCCGGCCGCCAGCACGGCGGTCAGGCTTTCCAGCGGCGGCAGGGACAAGCTGTGCGTCATACGTACAGCTGTGACCCCATCAGTGCGCTATGTCAACAGCTGGCGATGGGGCATGCTTGACCCCTGAGCCCCATCCACGGACCCATCATGACCGCCATCTGTAGCGAAACGCCCCGCCCCAGCCTGCTGCCGGCCCTGGCCGTGTTGGTCACGGTGACCAGCTGGGGCAGCGCCTTTCCCGCCATTCGCGTGGCATTGGGCGGCATGGACCCGCTGCCGCTGGCGGCCTTGCGCTTCGCGCTGGCCGGGCTGCTGGTGCTGGGTTTCCTGCTGTGGAAGCGGCCGGCGCTGCCGCGCGGGCTGGACGCGATGCGCTTCGCGGCCTGTGGCGGCATCGGCATCGCGCTGTACAATATGCTGCTGAATACCGGGCAAAAGACGGTATCGGCGGGGGCGGCCAGTTTCATCGTCAATGTCGCCCCTGTGCTGACCGTGATCTTCGCCACCCTGTTCCTGAAGGAGCGGTTCCGGCGCTGGGCCTGGGTGGGCATGGGGATCAGCATGGCGGGCGTCGGCCTGATCGCATCGGGCCAGCCGGGGGGATTGCGCCTGGGCAGCGGGGCCAGCCTGCTGCTGGGGGCCGCCGTGTGTACGGCCACCTATTTCGTGCTGCAACGGCCGCTGGTGGGGCGGTACGGGGCGCTGCCATCGTCGGCCCTGACGCTGCTGACCGGTGCCCTGTGGCTGTCGCCCTGGCTGGGCGAGGGTGTGCGGCAGTTTCTGGTGGCCGCGGCGCCGGTGCAGGCGGCCCTGCTGTTCCTGGCGCTGTTCCCCGCCGCCATCGGCTATGCCGCCTGGACCTATGCGCTGGGCCATTTCGGCGCGGCGCGCGGGTCGAACTTTCTCTATATGGTGCCCGTCGTCGCCTCGGCCGTGGCCGTGCCGCTGACGGGCGAGTTGCCCGTCTGGACGACGCTTGCCGGCGGGGTGCTGGCACTGGGCGGGGTGGCGCTGGTCAATACCAAGGGGCGGGGGTGAGTGAGGACAGCACATTCCGTCGCAATTGAATAATGTACCTCTCTTCCGTCATCCCGGCGCAAGCCGGGACCCAGGGGCCAAATGCCCAACCTGTCGGCAGCTTTGATCCAAGCAGCGTAGAGGTTTGGTCCTGTCGCCCCTGGGTCCCGGCTTTCGCCGGGATGACGGGAGAATGCTTATCTGACGGGTCTTACACCTGTCCGGCGACCAGCACCTTACCGGGATCATAGGTCACGCGGTCGCCGCGGGGGTCGCTTTGCAGCGACAGCAGCGGGGCGGTGACGCGGCCCAGGACGCGGGAGCCACCGTCGGACAGGCGGATCACCTCCGCCTCCTCCGCCATGATGGCGGACTGGCAGCCGGCGGCGCGGGCCAGGCGGGCATGGGCCTCCAGATGCATTTCCGTGCCATGGACCGGCAGGGCGATGCGCGGGCGGACCAGGGCATAGAGTTCACGCAGCTCATTGGCGCCGGGATGGCCGGAGACGTGCAGCGGCTCGCCCCCCATCAGCTCGGTCCCCATCAGCACCTCCACGCCGCGTGCGCGCAGCTTGGAGACAACCTTTTCCACCGATTCCTCATTGCCGGGAATGACGCGGGCCGACAGAACAACGGTGTCACCAGCGCCGAACGGCGGGAAGCGGCGTTCACCGCGCGCCAGCTTGGCCAATGCGGCCTTTTCCTCACCCTGCCCGCCCGTGCAGATCAGGGCGATCTTGTTCCGGTCCAGACCCTTCAGGTGGGCGGGTTCGGCCAGGGGCACGGGCACATGGTCCAGCAGGCCCAGGTCACGCGCCGTCTCCTCGCTGTTGCGCATGGAGCGGCCGGCCAGCGCCACATGGCGGCCCGCGGCCTCCGCGGCGGAAATGGCCGAGGCCACGCGCGCCACATTGGTGGCAAAGCAGCAGATGGCGATCTGGCCCTTGCGGCTGGCGAACAGCTTGTCAAAGGCGCGGCGGACCTGCGCTTCCGACGTTTGCGGCATGTCCTTGTGGGCATTGGTGCTGTCGCACAGCATGGCCAGCACGCCCTCGTCCCCCAGCTTGCGCAGGGCGTCGATATCGGTGGGCAGGCCGATGCCGGGCTCCGGATCGAACTTCCAGTCGCCCGTATGCAGGATCGTGCCGGCTTCGGTGTCGATGGCCAGCGCCACCGGCTCCGGGATCGAATGGGTCATGCGGATGGTGCGGAAGCCGAAGGGCCCAATGTTGAACGACCCGCCCACCGGGTAGGTATTCAGCGTCACCTTGTCCAGCACGCCGGCTTCATCCAGGCGGCGGGCGATCATCTTGGTCGCGAATGGCGTGGCCCAGATCGGGCAATCCACGCCCTGCGGCCACAGCCGGTCGATGGCGCCGATATGGTCCTCATGCGCGTGGGTGACGACAAGCGCCAGCAACCGGTCGCGGATGGGGGCCAAGAAGGCCGGATGGGGAATGACGCAATCAACGTCCTCAACCCCCTGATCGGGGAAGGCGATGCCGGCATCGACCAGGACCCAGGCGCCGTCATGGCCATAGAGGGTCCAGTTCATGCCGATGCGGCCCAGGCCGCCCAGCGGCACGACCAGCACTTCGCCCAGCCCCGGCACGGGCCAGCGGCGGTCGAAATCGGTATAACGGTGGAAGGGGATGACCGTAGCATCCGCCCGGTCCATGTCCGCGCCAGCCCCGATGCGGGGGAACGCGGTGGCGCTTTCATGCAAAGCGTCGAAATCAGTCTCTTTCATGCACCGCCTTTATCCCGCATCGCAGCACCCCTGTCAAAGGTGCTGCACGCAGGGCAGGCATGGCATTTGATTGGCGAATATATGCAAATGCGCGCTGGATCGGTTGGCAGTTCCCTCAAAAGCCGGGCGGGCGCATCCGCGCCCTTGGCTTCACGCCGCACGAGCGGCGCGGCGGCAGTCGCCGCCGTACCAGATTCCGATAAGTTGCACTCACCGGGATCTGGTATTAATTACGCAAACCTAACCATCGACGCCCCGCCTGCCAGTTGCGCAGCAGGGCCAGGTCGATCAGCGCCACGATGATCACCGACAGGCCCAGGAGCGGCAGGAACAGGGCGAAGGCCAGCAGGATCATCCCCATCACCGCCGGGCTGCCCTTGATGCGCAGGGGCGGCGGGGCGCCCAGATGGCGGGCGGGACGGCGTATCCACCACATCACCACACCGCTGACCGACAGCAGCACCAAGCCCAGGGCAGCGGCGACGCCCAGGAACTGATTGAAGGGGCCGAACAACTGCCCCTCATGGGCGGCGATGCCGACGCCCACGACGCGGTCAATGACATGGCGGTCGGCGAACTCCTCCCGCCGCAGCAACTCGCCCGTGGCACCATCCAGGTCGATGGAAACACGCTGCGGCCGGTTGGCGGTCATGGAACGCACGGCCCAGGGACCACCGGGCTTGGCGGGCATGTTCACATGTACGGGCGCCGGCAGGCTCAGGGGCGTGATGCGGGCCACCACGTCGGACAGGGTGGCGGCCCCGACCATCATGTCCGCCATCGACAGGCCGCCATGGTCCATGGGCGCGTCTTCATCATGTTCATGCGCGTCATGGGCGGCGCGTTCGGCGCTGCGGCTGGTGGTCCAGTCCTGTTTGACGGCGGCGGTGCCCGTCGCCTGCCGCACCGCCTTGAATGCCCCGCCCCAGACGGTGGCCCAGGGCAGGCCGGTCAGCAGCAGGAACAGGGCCAGGAAGGAGATCCACAGCCCGACCACGGCATGCAGATCACGCCAGAAGGTGCGCCCACCGGCCGACAGGCGGGGGTAGAGCACCCCCGCCCAGCCGGACCGCTCACGCGGCCACCAGAGATAAAGCCCGCTGACCACCATGACGATACCCCAGCAGGCCGCCAGTTCCACCAGCCACGACCCCCGGTCCCCCATCAGCAATTCGCCATGGAAGGTCTTGATCTGGTTCATCAGCCGGTCTTCCTCCCGGATCTTGTGGAGGATGTCCAGGGTCTGGGGATGGACATAGACCCGCCACATCTCCCCCTGCCCGTCGCGGACCAGCACGCGGACCGCGTCATCCGCCGCCACGGGCAGGATATAGGTTTTCAAGGCCGCGCCCGGCACGGCCTGTACCGCCGCCAAGGCCTGCGCGTTGGCGTCGGCCGCCGGGCCGGTCAGTGTCAGGCTGTCATAGGGCCTGTCGATCAGGGCCTCCACCTGCGGCTTGAACAGATAGAGCGCACCGGACAGGGCCAGGGCCACGATGAAGGGCACGCAGAACAGGCCGGCATAGAAATGCCAGCGCCAGATCGTGCGATAATCCAGCCAGCCCTTTCCGGCGGCGCCGGAAGACTTGCCCGTTCCGGCGCTGCTCGGGGCCTTGATCGACAGGTCCGTCATGGCGTCAGCCCTTCCATTTCAGTTCAAGCGTGAAGGTGCGTTGCGGATAGGGATGGAAGACCCAGGCCTTGTCATTGCCGATATTATCGACACCGATGCTGAGCTGGGTTTCTTGCGTCATGTCCCAGGACAGTTTGGCATCGAAGATCATCAGTTCCGACGTATAGCCATAGGTATCGCCGCGCTGCGTCCCTTCCAGGTTGGTGTTGGGGCGCGAGGCATAACGCCAGCCGGTGGAGACCTGCCAATCATCGGCGAAGCGATAACGGGCATTGCCGTTCAGGCGCCATTTGGGGATGCGCGGGAACTGCACGCCCTCCGACGCCGGCACCGACAGGTTGCGCACGGTCTGGGCATCGATCCAGGCGGCGTTGAAATCGACATTCAGCCCGTCGATGCCGCCGACATCCGAGGCTTCGATAATCCCCTCCACGCCCCACTGGCGCACGACATCAATATTCTTGAACGACGAGGTGACGACACCGAACTGGTTGAAGCCCTGCTGGCTGAAGATCGCATCCTCCACCCGCTGATAGAAGACGCTGCCCGTGAAACGGAAGGTTTCAAAGGCCCGGCGCAGCATCAGGTTGGCGTCGCGGGATTTCTCAGGCTTCAGATTGGGATCGAAGCTGTTGATGTCGAAATTGCTATTGCCGTCCAGTTTACCCTGGAACAGCTCCCCCACCGTGGGGAAGCGGGTGGCGGTGGCCAAGCTCAACTGACCGACCCAATCGTCCGGCAGATCGGCCTGGATGCCGACGGACGGGTTGAACGCCGTCTCCTTGCGGTCGGTATAGGATTGGTATTTCGGGCTGCCCGACACCCGTGTGCCGATGCGCCCGTCAAAGGCCCGCCATTGATCGACGCGCACACCGCCGGTCAGCTTCACGCCCGGCATCACCTGCCAGGCATCGTCGATAAAGGCGCCGATCTGGCTGGTGCGGCCACTGGTACGGGTGGTGAAGGTGGGCGTGGCACCCGTGCGCCAGTTGGTGACACCATAGATGGTCTGGTCGGTCTCATAGAGCGAGCTGTTGAAGCCGACGGCCAGTTCATGGTCGCCCAAGGTGCGCTCCAGCTGACCGTCACCGGACCACCAGCCGGCATCGCCCTGGCGGGTGTCGGTGCCGGCCCCGCTGTTGATGCCGTTCACATAGCCGGTGGAGGCGCGGGCCCGCTGCTTATCGATCACGAAGCGCGACAGGTTCAAGGTGGCCTGCCAGTCGCCGATGGGGCCTTCCAGCTTCGCCCCGCCCAGGATCTCCCGGCGCTCGGTCACGGAGAGGTTGATGGCGGGCATGGTATATTGCTTGCCATCCACGCTCACCCGGCCGGTGAAGACCGGGTTGCCGGCGGCGTCACGCAGATAGGTCGTCGGGGTGGTGCCATCATACTCACTGGTCCACAGCACGGCCAGCAGCGAGGCGTTCCAGCCATCGCCGAAATCATAGCCGATGCGGCCGCGCAGTTGATCCTGGGTCGTGTCTTCCACCGAATAGGCACCGGATACCGGCGCCTTGGTGATCAGGCCCGGATCATTCACGGCGCCGGTCACCACCGTCGATGCCGCCGTGCCCGTGGCCGGGGTCAGCTGATAGAATTGCTGGGGATGGCCGTCATTCTGCAGCCGCCGATAGGACAGGCGCGCGCTCCACGGCCCATCCTTCTGTTTCCAGCCGAACCCCGCCTCGCCCGTGTAACCGTCGAAATTGCGATCAGTGCCGTATTGCTTGTAGGGCTGGATGAAATATTGGGCGGTGGCGAAGCTCTCCAGCCCTTCCTGGGGCGGCTTGGTGGTGATGGAGATGATGCCGCCCATGGAATTGCCGGGATAGCGGGAGGAATAGGGGCCATAGACGATATCGAACTGCTGCACCTCGCCCGGCCCGACCACACCCCATTTCGGGGGGAAGCCGAAGCTGTTGCCGAGCAGGTTGGTCACCACGAAACCATCCACCAGCACCAGCGAGCGGGCCGATTGCGTGGAATGGGTGCCGCGGAAGCCGGGAACGGCGTTGGCATCGCCGATGAAGCGTTTGCGCACGAAGAAATTCGGCGCGTATTTCATCAGGTCTTCGACATTCACGGCATTGATGGCCGCGAACTGTTCCGCCCCTAGCGAGACGGACAGACCGCGCGGGACGATGGTGATGGGGGCGTCACGCTGGCCGATGACAATCACCTCCTGCACCGGGGCGGCATCGGCCACCTGGATTTCCTGGGCGACGGCGGGTGTGGAAAGGGCGATCAGCGCGACCGAAGCCAGGCTGCGGGCGCGAAAATACGTGCGGGGCACTGCAAAATCCTCCGGCGGCCGGACCCGCGAGCACGAAGGTCTCCAGCGGGCGGCGCCATATCGGGAATGATCCTGGGATGAAAAGGTGTCAGACGGCCCAGGACATTGGCGGCGCGCGCGCGCCCAGAGGCGCGCCGGCCCAGAGGCGGCGGCGTAGCGGCACCGCAAAGGCTCGCAAGGCGCGGCCATCGCGCCGCACCGGCAGCAGCAGGGCCAGCAGCAGCAAAACGGGGCCCAGCAGACCCATGGCCATGAAGGGGCACAGTCCCGGATGGCCGGTATCGGCGGGGGCGTCCGCGTCCCCGCCATCAGCCTGGATCAGGGAGGAACCGGCGCCGGTACAGATGACCAGCCAGCCCTTGCCATTGTCCGGATCGATGTTCGGCATGTAGCCGCCGGGGATCATGCCGCGCAAAAGCAGGGCGAGCAGCAGCAGCCACGGTGCCAGACACCGCGCCAACATCGCTGGTCGAGAAAGAATTGCCCCGGTCATGGTTGTTTTAATGATCCCAAGCGGGGTCGGGGTCAATGCCCAGTTGCTGCGACCGAACGACCGGGGGTTGCCCCGATCAATCCGCAAAGCTGATCAGATCATCCTTTACCAGGGCCGGGTCCAGGACCAAGGGCGCGGAGCGGACATCACCCGCATCCGCCGGTACCGTATCGGCCTGCGGAATATCCAGCCGGTGGCGTTCCACCAGTGTGGCCACGCCGAAGACCGGCCGGTCGGTGAACAGGTAGGTGCCCGAACGCGGACCGTCGATCCTGATCAGGTCGGCGGCATCGGTGCCTGACACGCCCGCCACGGTACCGGACGCGGCGAAACGGCCCGTGCCGCGATAGGTCAGCGCGCCCGCCCGCACATCCAGGCCGGTGGCCGTGCCCGCCGTTTCCAGCACCAGGCTGCGCGACAGGCTGAGCGTGCCGGTGGACGCGATCCGCGTGGCGGCGCTCAGCACCGCCCCCTCCCCCGTCATGCCGGCCAGGGTCAGGCTGGTGCCGGCGGTGGCGGTCAGGTTGCGGGCGGTGACAGCACCCAGGGTCACGGCCTTGGTGCCGGTCACGGTGGTGTCCTGGGTGGTGGTGACGGCACCGGTGGTCAGCGCGTCGCCGGCCGTCACCGTGGCGTTGCGACCGGTGATAGCGGCCAGGGTGGCGCCCTTGCCAGCCGTGACGCGAACATCCTGGCTGGCAGTGATGGCACCGGCGGTCAGCGCATCCGTCCCGGCAAGAGTGACGGTTGCCGCGGACAGGGTACCGGTGGTCAGGCGGGTGGCGCTGGCGATCAGGGCATTGGTGACGCTGACCGGCGCGGCCAGGGCCACCGTGCCGCCGGCCACATCCAGGCCCGTCAGGCCGGTGACGGCACTACCCAGGCCGACGGCACCGGTGCCGGCCCGCACGGTCAGGCGATAGGGGCCGGTGACGGCACCGGTGACCACGACATTGTCGGTGGCCGAACCGGCCGTGGTGATCATGCTGTCAGCGGCCAGGGTGACGGGGCCGCCCAGACGGATGGCGCCACCGGTGAGGCTGGTCAGGTCGCCATTCAGGGTGATGGTGCCGGCGTAATCCTGCTGGCCCGTGGTCCGGACGCCGCGCAGGGCGACGGTGGAACCGCCGACGGACAGCAGTTTGAGGGCCGTTGTGCCGCCCACCGCACCGGCCAGATCGGCCTTGCCGGCACCGGCATCGACGACCAGGGCGTAGGCACCATTGACGGGGCCACTGATGCGGATGTCATCGGTGGCAGCACCGGCGGTGACGATGGCGCTGTCGCCGGCCAGGGTGACGGGGCCGGCGACGCGGATGGCCCCCCCCAGGGTGGAGACCAGATCGCCTGACAGGGTCAGGGCGCCGGCATAATCCTGCAGGCCCGACGTGGTGACGCCGCGCAGCGACAGGATGCCGCCGCCGGCCGCGAAGCTGGACAGGGCGCGGCTGGCCCCCACGGCGCCGGCCAGGTCAACACGGGCCGTGCCGGCATCCAGCACCAGGGCGTAAGCGCCATCGACGGGGCCGGAGATGCGGATATCATCGGTGGCAGCACCGGCGGTGACGATGGCGCTATTGCCCGTCAGCTGCGTGGTACCGGCGATGCGGATGGTACCGCCATTGGTGCTGACCAGATTGCCGTTCAGGGTGACGGCACCGGCATAATCCTGGGCACCGCTGGTGGTGACATTGCCCAGGGTCAGGCTGGCACCACCGACGGACAGCAGGGTCAGGGCGCGGGTGGCACCGACGGGGCCGCCCAGCAGCACCCGGCCGCGGCCGGCATCGGCCACCAGGGCGTAAGCGCCATCGACAGCGCCCTGGATGCGGATATCATCGGTGGCGGCACCGGCAGTGACGATGGCGCTGTTGCCGGCCAGAGTGACGGGACCGGCCAGGCGGATGGTGCCGCCCAGGGTGCTGACCAGATTGCCGTTCAGGGTGATGGCGCCGGCATAATCCTGCTGGCCTGTCGTCGTCACGTCGCGCAGGCTGACGCTGGAACCGCCGGCGGAGAACAGTTTCAGGGCACTGGCGGCGCCGACGGCGCCGTCCAGGGTGACCTTGCCGATGCCGGCATCGACCAGCAGACCGTGGGCGCCGTTCACCGCGCCGGTAATGCGGATATCGTCAGTGGCGGCGCCGGCGGTGACGATGGCGCTGTCGCCCGCCAGGGTGACGGGGCCGCCCAGGCGGATGGAACCGCCCGTGGTGCTGACCAGATCGCCGGCCAGCGTGACCGTACCGGCATAATCCTGAAGGCCGGTGGTGGTGACGGCGCCCAGGGTGACGGTGGACCCACCGGCCGACAACAGCTTCAGCGCCTGGGTGGCGCCCACGGGACCGCCCAGGGTGACCTTGCCGGCACCCGCATCCGCGACCAGCGCATAGGAA
>NZ_JBXAFZ010000014.1:0-136613 GCF_058793615.1 Niveispirillum sp. GW835-FHT14G11 | reverse complement strand
CCATTGACGGCGCCGGTGACCCGTATGTCGTCACCCGCGAATCCGGCGGTCACAAGGGCGCTGTTGCCGGCCAGGGTAACCGGGCCACCCAGACGGATGGAACCGCCCGTGGTGCTGACCAGATCGCCGGACAGGGTGACGGCTCCGGCATAATCCTGAAGGCCGGTGGTGGTGACCGAGCCCAGGGTGACACTGGACCCGCCGGCCGACAGCAGCGTCAGCGCCTGGGTGGCACCCACCGGACCGCCCAGCGTGACTTTGCCGGCGCCGGCATCGGCCACCAGCGCATAGGGACCATTGACGGCGCCGGTGACCCGTATGTCGTCACCCGCGAATCCGGCGGTCACAAGGGCGCTGTTGCCGGCCAGGGTGACGGGGCCGCCCAGACGGATGGAACCGCCCGTGGTGCTGACCAGATCGCCGGAAAGCGTGACCGTACCGGCATAATCCTGAAGGCCGGTGGTGGTGACGGCGCCCAGGGTGACGGTGGACCCGCCAGCCGACAGCAGCGTCAGCGCCTGGGTGGCGCCCACTGGACCGCCCAGCGTGACTTTGCCGGCGCCGGCATCGGCGACCAGGGCATGGACACCGTTGATGGCACCGGTGACCTGCACATCATCGCCCGCAAAGCCGGCGGTGACGATGGTGCTGTCGCTGGCCAGGGTGACGGGGCCGCCCAGGCGGATGGCGCCGCCGGTGGTGCTGACCAGATCGCCGGACAGGGTGACGGCACCGGCAATATCCTGGCGGCCGCTGGTGCGCACGCCGTTCAGCGCCACCGTGCCGCCCTTGGCGGCCAGACCGGCCAAAGCCTGGGCGGCGCCGACCGTGCCCAGGTTGACGCTGCCGGTCCCGGCATCGATGGTCAGGAAGCCGGTGCCGTCGATGGCGCCGGTGATGCTGACACTGTCATTGGCGCCGCCGGCGGTGACGATGGTCGCCAGATCACCGACCGTCAGGGGGCCGGCGAGCGTGACGCTGCCGCCCAGCAGATTGCCGGACAGCGACAGGCCGGTATTGGCGCGGACGCTGCCAGTGCCGGCATCCAGCGTGCCAGAGACCGAAACGCCCCCCTGCCCGCCATCCAGCACGATGTCGCCGCCTTCCTGGCGGACGCTGTGCGCCTGGACGATGCCGGTCATGTCGATGACATTGTCGACAACGCGCGCGGCCGTGGATGCCGACAGCAGCACCGACGCGCCCTGCACCAGCCCGGCCTGCTCCAGCTTCGCGCCATTGACGGCGGAACCGGCATCGAAGCTGATCAGCCCGTCGCCAGCCAGATCCAGGGTGAAGCGCTGGGCGGCACCCAGGGTGACGCGACCCAGTTCGGCCCGGATGGTACCGGCATTGCGCACCTGCGGGGCCACCAGAGCCGCCAGGCCGGTGCCGGCGGTGATGGTGCCGTTATTGGTGATCGTGGCACCCGCGACGGCTGAGGCCGCGTCGAAGCGGTAGTCGCCGGCGATGAACCGGTCGTTGGCGATGTCGGCGGTGGTGGCCACCAGCGATCCCACATCCACCACCGACCCGGCGCCGAACAGGATGCCGTTGGGATTGATCAGGAAGATGCGGCCATTGGCGGAGAGCGAACCGTCGATCATGCTGGACTGGCCGCCCGTGACGCGGTTCAGCGCGATGGAACCGGCGCCGGGCTGCACGAAGCGCGTGGTTTCGCCGGCGGCGATGTCGAAACCGCGCCAGTCGATGATGGCCTTGTCGCTGCCCTGCAACACGTCCAGCACCGATCCGCTGCTGTCGAAACCGACGGTGCCATGCACGACGGTCGGGTTCACGGGATTGGCGGCGGCGACACCCGCCAGGGCCAGGGCTACCACGCCGGTCAGGGCGGTGCCGGCCAGCAGGCGGCGGCGGGAGTGCATGTCACGGACCATGGGTTCATTCCCCTTATGCATCGGGCGCGCGGATCAGAAGCGGGTGGTGACGGCGACGAAGAAGCGGGCGTCGCGGTCGCCCTTGGTCGCCACGTCGCGGCGCAGCGGCTTGGCCACGGCCAAGTCGGCCGACATCATGTCGTCCAGGTTGGCGCGCAGGCCGGCACCGACCGAGGCCATCTGGACCCCGTCCATCTGCGTCACCGGGTCGTCGTTCCAGACCTTGCCATGGTCATAGAAACCGTAGATCTGCACGCCCACCGCCTCGCCCACCGGCAGGGCGTAGCGCAGTTCCACCAGACCGGCGATGCCCTGGTCGCCCGACAATTCGCCATCGTCGAAGGCGCGGCCGAAGGCGGCCCCGCCCAGCTTGAATTCCTCCTGCGCCAGCAGCGCGCGGTCGGCGATCTGGGCGGTCAGGGCCAGGCGGGCCGACAGGCCGTTGCCCAGGGCCTGCACCCGCTCCGCCTCGACATTCATGCGGGTGAATTCCGACGATCCGGCGGCGCGCGACTTGTCGGCGGCGCCATCTCGGGTGGCGCCCAGCAGGTCCAGCCCCTGCACGACACGGGCGGCGAAGCGGTTGGCACCGCCGGCCCGGTCCAGCAGGGTGAAGTCGGCGCCCAGCGACAGGGTGCGCACCACATCCTGGGCGAAACGTTGGCCGAAAAAGGCGGTGCGCGTCTCATAGGCGTTGAATTCGGCGTCGATCACCAGGCTTTTCGACCGGGTGCGCACGAACGGGTGGGCGGCACGCAAGGTCACGCCGCTATAGCGGGTGGTGACCTCCAGAGCCGCCAGGCTGTCGCCCGGCTCGCCCCGCTGAATGGACCCGCGCACGCCCAGGATGGTGCCTTCGCCGCCGACCTGCTGATCCCAGGACAGGGTCAGTCCCTGCTGTTCGTCGGTATCCTCCAGGGCGGTCAGGCCGGAGATGGTGAAG
This sequence comes from Niveispirillum sp. GW835-FHT14G11, assembly GCF_058793615.1. Classification (NCBI taxonomy): domain Bacteria; kingdom Pseudomonadati; phylum Pseudomonadota; class Alphaproteobacteria; order Rhodospirillales; family Azospirillaceae; genus Niveispirillum; species Niveispirillum sp. GW835-FHT14G11. The sequence continues at coordinate 133,775 of NZ_JBXAFZ010000014.1, read as the reverse complement.
CGTCCGCCATCGGCGGCGGTATTGAAGGCGGCACCGGCCGACAGGCGCCAGGGGCCGGTATAGACCGAACCGCGATTGTCGATCGCGGCATAGGCCTGGACCGTCTGCTGTTCCAGCTTCAGGGTCAGGACCGACCCGCCCGTCTGCCCGGCGGCGGGCGACAGCACGGCGCGGGCGGTCACACCCGGCAGATCATTGACCAGCAGCAGCCAGCGTTCCAGGTCACCAATGTTCACAGCACCCTTGGTGGCCGTCAGATGATCCAGATAGGATTGGATGCGCGCGGCATGGGGGCCGGTATCGCCCTCCACAACCGTCTTGGCGATGAAGCCTTCGACCACGCGGATGGTGGCGACGCCATCGGTGATGCGCTGGGCCGGGATCACTGCGCGGGCCAGAACCCAGCCGGCATCGCGGTAGCGGGCGGTGATGGCATCGGCCGTGGCGTAAAGGTCGGCCAGGGTCACCGGCTTGTTGGTAATGGCGGCGGTCAGGTCGTCAAACGCGGTGGCCGGCATCGCACCGGCGCCTTCCACCACGACCCGCGACAGGGTCAGCGGGGTGGTGGCGGCACCGGCCACGGGGGCGGCACCCGGAGCGGGGGCGATGTCGATCCCACCCGTTGCGGGGGCGGCGGGTCGGGTCGGGGCGGCAAGGTCGGGGCGGCGCGGTTCGGCCACCGGCGGCAGCGCCTGCTGCGCCAGGGTGGGACCGGTCAGCAGCAGCAGGGCCGTACCCGAGGCCAATACCATACCCAACCGGCGGGAGCCCCGCGAAATCGAATGAATACTCATGGTCGCCGCCAACCTTCCCCTGTTTGCGGCGCGAAGCGGTGCCGGAATGGACACCATCGCCGCCATCTGAGATCGGGATGAAAACCTGTCGCCGGCCCCTGGACGGAAACCGGACGCCTGAAACGTCCCTGGCTTCTAACCGGATTTTGTTACGGATTAATGAGAGTTCCGGGATGTATAGCGATCAGATAAAACTAGATATTGATAATCAATTGCATTTCTATGCTTTATGCCGTTCGTACAGGCTGCGCTTTCAATAATAAAAGTGACGCATAATATTCATGCATCCCCAAAATTACCGTCTTGTTCGCCGGTGTAGACGATGGGCCGACAAAGGCGACCCCCGCCTCCAGTTTTTTGGCGCCTCATATCCAGGGAGCAAGTCCGTGAGCCAGATCGACGTCCCCGAAATCGACCGCGATAATCTTGAAGAACGTGGCATCGGCGCGGACAAGACCTTTGACAAGGTGCTGGAAGCCAGTGTCGGCCGTCGCCATTTCCTGCGCGGCACGGCCACCACGGCCGCCGCCACGGCGGCCCTGTCCGCTCCCGGCATTTTCCTGACCGGAAACGAAGCGCAGGCGGCGACCCTGCCGCTGAGCTTCACGTCGGTTGCCGAGACCAAGGCCGACAAGGTGACGGTGCCGGCCGGGTACGAGGCCAACACCCTGATCCGCTGGGGCGACCCGCTGTTCCCCGGCATGGCGCCGTTCGACCCGACCAAGCAGACGCCGGCCGACCAGGCCAAGCGCTTCGGCTTCAACTGCGACATGGTCGCGGTGTTCCCGGAACGTTTCGGCGCCCCGGCCAAGATCGGCCGCCTGCCCTACCCGTCCTATCTGATGTGCGTGAACCATGAATATACGTCGGGGCCGAACATGTTCCCCGGCTATACCGGCAGCGAGAACGAGGCCCTGGTCGAGATCGAGGCGCATGGCATTTCCGTGCTGAACGCCCGCATCCTGAACGGCCGCTGGAGCTATGACGTCACCTCGCCCTATAATCGCCGCATCACCGGCACGACGCCGATGCGCGTCACCGGACCTGCCGCCGGTCATGCCAAGCTGAAGACCCCGGCCGATCCCACGGGCACGCTGGTGCTGGGCACCTTCAACAATTGCGCCGGCGGCTTCACCCCCTGGGGCACCTATCTGGCGGCGGAAGAGAATTTCGACCAGTATTTCGCCAACCGGTCGCGCATCACCGATGCCAAGGTGGCGCTGGACCATACCGACTATACCGTCACGTCCGGTGCGTCGGGCCGCAAGTGGGAAAATTACGTTCCCCGTTTCGATTGCGCCAAGCCGGAAGGCGTGAACGAGCCCTACCGCTTCGGCTGGATGGTCGAGGTCGATCCCTATGACCCGACCGCCATGCCCAAGAAGCGCACCGCCATGGGCCGTTTCAAGCATGAGGGTGCGACCATCGCCCTGACGCGCGGCACCAACAAGGTCACGGCCTACTCCGGCTGCGACACGGTGTTCGAATATGTGTACAAGTTCGTGTCGGCCGGCACCTACAACACCACCAACCGCGCCGCCAACATGGACCTGCTGGAAAACGGCACGCTCTATGCCGCGCGCTTCAACGCCGATGGTACCGGCGTGTGGCTGCCGCTGGATCTGAACGATCCGGTCACGGGCCCGATGCTGGCCGCGTCCACCTATCCGGATGGCACCCGCCGCTTCCAGACCCAGGCCGACGTGCTGATCAACAGCCGCCGCGCCGGCGACGCCGTCGGCGCCACGCCGATGGACCGTCCGGAAGACCTGGAAGCCACCGTCGATGCCGATTTCTACGGCAACGGCAAGATGTTCATCATCCTGACCAACAACACCTCGCGCCAGGCCGCCACCAGCACGGCCAATGTGACCAGTGGTGCCCGCGCCGGTGCCGGCCGCGCCGTCCCGGCCAAGGCCGACGCCGCCAACCCGCGCGGCCCCAACCGCACGGGCCATATCGTGGAAGTGACCGAGGCCGGCAACGACCATGCCGCCAAGACCTTCACCTGGCGCATCTTCCTGCTGGCCGGCGACCCGGCGGCGGCGGCCACGGCGGCCGACAATGTCGCGCTGAACGGCATCTCCACCTTCACCGGTGACCGTTTCGGCTCCCCCGACAATGTCACCTTCGACAATAGCGGCAATATGTGGATTGCCACGGACGGCACCCCGTCGAACTATCCGTTCAATGACGGGATCTATGCCATGCCGCTGTCGGGCACGCCCGGCCAGCCGGTGCCGGTGAAGCGCTTCCTGTCGGTGCCGGCCGGTGCCGAATGCTGCGGCCCGCTGATGTCGCCGGACAACACCTCCTTCTTCATCGCCGTCCAGCATCCGGGCGAGGATGTCAGCGGCCTGTTCGACAATGCGCAGTCCAAGTGGCCGGACGGCGAGTATCCGCGCCCGTCGGTGGTGTGGATCCGCCGTACCGATGGCGGCCGCATCGGGTCTTGATACCAAGCGCAATTGAATGTTGGATTGGGCCTTCCATCGCCAAGATGGAAGGCCCTTTTCCATTTCCTGCCGACCGCATGCCCATGCTGCCACCCGAACCCTTTCCCTGGCCCTTCGATGGCGACACCTATCGCCTGGGCATGGGGCTGCGCGCGCAAGACCCGGCGCAGTGGTTGGCGCCCGACACTGGCTGGCCCCCGCAACTGGCCGAGCGCGCCCGACTGCTGGCCACACGGAAATGGGACTTGCTGGCCCTGATGCCGGAGGCGCGGGCGGCGGCAGCGGAATTGCTGGACCTGCTGACCGCCCATCTGACGGGGCGGTTTGCGCACTGGTTCAGCGCTGTGGAAGGCGGGATCGACAGCAAGGTGGTGGGGACGGTGCTGAACCAAGGCGATTTCGACCATCCGCTGCATCTGCTGGGCCACCTGCTGCCCGACGATCTCTGCCTGCTGACAAGAACGCCGGGCGGATGGCGGTTGACCGGTGGGGTGGTGTGTTTCCCGTCGCACTGGTTTCTGCCGCATATGCTGGGCAAGCCCCTGCCCGGCATTCACCGGCGGGTGCCGGGCTATGACGCGACGCTGGCCACGCCGGTAGACCGGTTCTTCGACACGCTCACCCCCGGCCGCACCGTCTGGCGCGCCAACTGGACCCTGGCCGACGACCCCACCTTGTTCCAGCCGGGAACCCAGGCCCATACCCCGGCCAATGAAGGCATCGATGCCGACAATGCCGGGGACAGGCTGTATCTGCGGGTGGAGCGGCAGACGCTGAGCAAGCTGCCGCAGAGCGGGGCCGTGCTGTTCACCATCCGCACGCACCAGCGGCCCTTGTCGGTGCTGGACTTGGGCCAGCGCCGGCAGTTCGCGTCGGTGCTGCGGTCGGTGCCCGCGGATATGGCTTCCTATAAGGGGTTGTCGCGCACGGCCGGTCCGGCGCTGGGTTATCTGGACCCCGTCAGATAAGCGCCGCCAGCGCTGCCCGCAGGTCGGCCGGCAAGGCGTCCGGGCGGCGGGTGTCGCGATCGACATAGACATGGGTGAAATGGCCGGCGGCGGCGGCAGTATCGTCGCCCTGCCTGAAGATCGCCACTTCGTAGCGTACCGAGCTGTTGCCCAGATGCGCCACGCGGATCGCCACCTCCAGCATGTCGGGGAAGGAAACGGACGCGAAATAGCGGCAGCCCGTCTCCACCACCAACCCGATGGTGGTGCCGGCATGGATGTCCAGCACACCCTTTTCGATCAGATAGGCGTTCACGCCCGTGTCGAAATAGGAATAGTAGGTGACGTTGTTGACATGGCCATAGACGTCATTATCCATCCAGCGCGTGTCCAGCCGGCGGAAATGGCGGTACTGGTCACGGCCGGGGGCGGTGGGGCGGGACATCTGTCAGGGCTCCTTCAGGGTCACAACGTCTTACGGATGACGCCTTCCTGTGCCGTGCTGGCGATCAGGCGGCCCGTGCGGTCATAGATGCGGCCATGGTTAAGGCCGCGCCCGCCGCCCGACCAGGGGCTGTGTGTGCTGTAGAGCAGCCAGTCATCGACGCGGAAATCCGGCTCGTGCAGCCAGACGGCATGGTCCAGGCTGGCGCCCTTGGCGGTGCCGGTCATCCAGTTGATGCCGTGCGGCAGCAGCGACGAGCCCAGCAGCACCATGTCGGTAACATAGGCCAGGGCCACGCGGTGCAGGTCGGCGTCGTCAGGCAGCGGGGCCACGACGCGGAACCAGACATGCTGCACGGCATCGTGCGGCTGCCCGTCGGTGGGATCGACGCGGTTCACATAGCGCAGTTCCACGGCCCGGCGGCGGCGCAGGAAATGCTGGGCCATCGGCGGCAGCTTGTCGATGAAGCCCTTCACGATCTCCGCTTCGGGCGGCAGATCCTCCGGCAGGGCCACGGCGGGCATGCGATAGTCGGCATGTTCCAGCCCCTGTTCGGGCCGCTGGAAGGAGGCGGACAGGGTCAGGATCGGCACGCCGCCCTGAATGGCCTCCACCCGGCGGGTGGCGAAACTGCGCCCGTCGAAATCACGATGGACGCGCAGGTCGATGGGATGATCCTCATCCCCCCCGCGCATGAAATAGGCATGCAGCGAATGGGCGATGCGGCCCCCATCCACGGTACGGATGGCGGCGGCCAGCGCCTGGGCCACCACCTGCCCGCCGAACACCCGGCCCTTGCCGCCGATCTGGCGGGAGCCCTGGTACAGGTCGGGGCCCAGCTCCGTCACCGTCAGCAGGCGGACCAGCTTTTCCACCGTCTCTTCCGGGCCGGGGCCCGTGCTCACCGCTTCCATGCGGAATCCCCATGTTCAAACATGTGTATCACTATTTGGAGTGCGAGGGCCGCTGGCAAGCATGGTGGCAGCATGGGTGAATTGCTTGTAGAAGGATGGCTGCTTCCCAGCCCCGAGCGTTGCCGAGAATAATCATGGACCGCCTGACCATCAATGCCGCCCCCCGTACCCTGATCGACGGCGCCGTGCCCGTCTCCGCCCTGGGATGGGGCATGTGGCGCTATCATGATGACGACGTGGCCGCCGCCACGGCGCGGTCGATGGCGGCACTGGAAACCGGCATCACCCTGTTCGACACCGCCGATATCTATGGCTTTGGACACAGCCACGGATTCGGCGCGGCGGAAAGCCTGTTCGGCCGGGTGCTGGCCGCCAATCCGGGATTGCGCGACCAAATCGTGCTGGCCACCAAGGGCGGCATCCTGCCCCCCATTCCCTATTGGGCGCGGGGTGAGCGGCTGGTGGAATGCTGCGAGGCGTCGCTGACGCGGCTGGGCGTGGAATGCATCGACCTGTACCAGATCCACCGGCCCGACCTGCTGGCCCATCCGGCGGAACTGGCCACAGCATTGGACACGCTGCGCCGGCAGGGAAAGATCAAGGCGGCGGGCGTGTCGAACTATACACCGTCGCAGGTGGCCGCGCTGGCCGCGCACATGCCCTTCAAGCTGACTTCCATCCAGCCGGAATTCTCCCCCGCCTATGTCGATCCGCTGTTCGACGGGGTGCTGGACCAGGCCCTGGAACGCGATCTGGCGGTGCTGACCTGGTCGCCGTTGGGCGGCGGCGACCTGCTGGGCGAACCGAAGAATGAACGTGCGGCGGCGGTGATCGCGGTACTGGACAAGATCGCGTCGCGCCAGGGTATCGGCCGTGCCGCCGTGATCTATGCCTGGGCCATGGCCCATCCGTCGCGCCCCATCCCCCTGGTCGGCAGCCAGAATCCGGCCCGTATCCGCGAGGCGGCGGAGGCCTTCAAGGTCGAGATCACGGCACAGGATTGGTACGCGGTGGTGGTGGCGGCCCGTGGCCAGCCGATGCCGTAAGATGGGCAACCCGCGCTGGCACAGCCTGGCCCCGGCGCGGGTTCACCCCAATGATCAGCCCATGGCCTCGGTCAGTTCGGGCACGATCTTGAAGAAGCCCCCGCCCATTTGTTGCCCCATATTCCGCCCTGCCTTGTCTAGCAGTCACTCCAGATGACGCTGCGGACAATCCCGCCGTCGCGCGGGCGGGTACAGGCGGCGCTGGCCGTCGCACAGCCCATTGCTAGCGCTGCCTGGCAGATCGACACGCACCACACCGATCTCTTAGCGTTCATTCTGGCATTGTGAATGCTTTAAGGTGAAGCCCGTTCATTGTCACGGGGGCGGTTGATTCCCTCCCCCGTTCCGGTCTTGATCGCATGGTGCAAACAACGCCTGGCAGACATGATTGATCAAACGCCCCTTTCCCGGCCCGTTGCGATCCCTGCCGCGCAGCCGAAGCGGGTTTTCATGCTCGGCGCGACCGGCACCATTGGCCAAGCCACGGCCCGGGCTCTGGTGGCACGCGGGCATGAGGTGATCTGCTTTATCCGGCCGCGCGCCGGTGTCGGCGGAAGGCTTACGGCGGAGGACAGCGCCCTTCATCTGCCGGGCGCCAGCTTGCGCTATGGCGCGGTGACGGACCCCGCGTCTCTCCAGCGTGACGGGTTTTGCGGCGAGCCTTTCGATGCGCTTGTCTCCTGCCTCGCGTCGCGCACCGGCGCGCCGAAGGACGCCTGGGCCATCGACCATCAGGCGCATCTGAACGCGCTCGCTGCCGCGAAGGAAGCGGGTGTCACCCAGATGGTTCTGCTCTCGGCCATCTGCGTGCAAAAGCCGCTTCTGGCGTTCCAGCAGGCGAAACTCGCTTTCGAAGCAGCTTTGCTGGAATCCGGACTTACCTATTCCATCGTGCGCGCCACGGCATTTTTCAAATCGCTGGCCGGCCAGATCGAGCGGGTGAAAAACGGCAAGCCCTATCTGATGTTCGGCGATGGCACGCTCACCGCCTGCAAGCCGATCAGCGATGACGATCTTGGCGCCTTTCTCGCCGACTGTCTGGATGATCCGGCCCGCCAGAACCGCATCCTGCCGATCGGTGGCCCCGGCCCAGCACTGACGCCGAAGCAACAGGGCGAGGCGTTGTTCGCGCTCCTGAACCGCCCGCCCCGTTTCAGCCGCGTGCCGGTGGGGCTGCTTGATGCCATCATCGCGGGGCTGGGCTTGATGGGACGGTTCTTCCCCGCTCTCGCCGACAAGGCGGAGCTTGCCCGGATCGGACGCTATTACGCCACCGAATCCATGCTGGTTCTTGACCCCGTTACCGGGCGCTATGACGAGGCCGCAACGCCTTCGACAGGCAAGGACACCCTGTTCGAATTCTATGCGCGTGTCATCCGCGGACAGGACCGCGCCGAACGCGGCGACCACGCCGTGTTCTGACGACTGATGTCAGGGTCTGTCCAGGAACGGGGAGCAGGTCAACCCGAACGTCATATAGCGCTGACAGGCTGTCGGCCGTTACGAGACGAACCAGGTGGTTCTTCGCCTGTCTCCTCGGTGTCGGCCTGGCAACCGGAGCCGCGATCTTGAACGCTATCTGGCATGAACATCCCGTGCCGGACCCCGGGCGGGCGGGCTGACGAACCACCCGGTCGCGGCGGCGCGCCCCCCCTATCACTGCCTCAGCCACTCTCCCGGCCTCCCTTCCAGCCGCCCCAGGCCGGGAACAAAGCCGCCCCCAGATCGGCAACCAGGGGAAGAATGAAGATCAGGGCCGCTCCTTGCGTCGGGCCGATACCGATGATGGCGGCGGCGATCAGCTTGGCCAAGGCCGCCCGCCGCGCCACCAAGGCGGTTGGCTGCATCAGGCGCAGAATGGCGGACCAGACGGCGAACAGGCCGAACAGATTGACCAACAGCCAGCCGGTCGGCCCCAGGTCGGGCGCAATGCCCCCGCCTCCCATCCGCCGCTTCATCATGCTGGGACCGGCCGGCGCGTCAGTCCCCGACTGGCCGGAACTGTTGCATTATGTAGAGGCGCTGGCGGTACAGAGCCCCCTGCCCGCCTGGCCGGTATTGGACGAAAGGCAGGCGGCCGGCCTTTGCTACACATCGGGCACCACGGGCAATCCCAAGCGCGTACTGTACAGCCATCGCTCCACCGTGCTGCACGCCCTGGTCTGCGCCCCGCCGGCAAACATGGATGTCAGGGAAAGCGACAGTGTCGTGCCCGCGGTGCCCATGTTCCATATCAATGCCTGGGGACTGCCCTATATATCGCCAAGGCAGAGCTGCGGCGGTGGTTCCCGGCCTGACCCCCTGCGGACTGGTCCGTTGCGGGGAACGATCCAGGTGGATGGTCTTCGCCCTGTGGGCCGGGTGCTCCGTTGGACGCCCGGCCGGCCGGAGGCGGCTTGAAAGAGAAAGCATGACGCAGTTCCCTGACCCCGGCCGGTCTGGAATTTGTGGCGCGGATGGTGGCCAGCGGCGCCGATTTCATCGCCCAGATCGTCGACCATCTCAGTGATGGGCAGATCCATGCCGGGATTAACTTCATGGCGCGCGTCAGCGAGGTCGTCGAGGTCGATATGCAACCCAGCGCAGTGAGCGGTGAGAGAATGGCGGGTTTCACCGTGAGCATTTGAAAATCTCAGGTGACAACTCCGCCAGGGGCAGTTCATCGGGGGCAAAGCAGATGTCGGGCATTCCACTGCACAAGCTGTGGATCAATTTTCCGGATGTGACCTGGACCATTGGGCGAAGGCGTCCAGCGCCTTCTGCGGGCTGGAAATCCACCAGGAATAGCCATTGCGACGGCCAGCGGAGATGCCATTCACATCGTCATGGATAGTCTGATCCTTGTCGCCGAAGATCGGCAGGCCGGTGACCAGATCATAATTGCGCGACCAGATCGGGCCCGCGCCGGGCTTGTCGATCAGCTTGCGCCCCTCGTCGGTCTTCTCGAACGACTTGTCATAGACACGCATCGCTTGCAGCCAGGCAACCCCGCCACGGATCGCGGCCTTGACGGCTGGAGAGGGATCGGGTTCGCCCATCAGGAACAGCAGAATATCCGTGGTCTCACCACTGGCGATAGAGCGGGGCTCATAATTGCGGGCGCTGGTGGGCACCAGCCGCATGGGCTCCACCTGCTGCGGCCAGCCCATCAGCCGGTCGCCCTGGCGAACCTGGGCGGCCAGGATGACGTTGATGGCCTTGCTTGTGGCCTCCGCCGCGCGGCCTTCCAGTGCCGCCGGCACGAAGTCGAATCCTTCCGTGCCATGGGCGACATCGCGCAGAAGCATGGCCGCCTGGGCGACGGCATTGTCGTTGAAGGTGATCGAGTCATGGAAGCCACCTTCCAGCGGCCAGATCTGCGGCCAGCCGCCATTGGGATACTGGGCGTTCAGCAGGTAATGCACGCCCTTGATCACGCTGGCGCGCCAGGCATCACCCCTGTCGCCGGGCGCCTGGGCCGCGACCTTGGCGAGAAAGCGCATTTCCGACCAGGTGGCGTCATTGTCGAGCGTGCCGACAAAGGTCCAGAACCGGTCGGCGGGCGCGTCGAAATTGGCCGGGTTCTGCTCCATCGTCTCCGCGTCATTGGAGAAGCGCTGGCCCTTCAGCCGGGCGATGCGGCGATCCTGGTTCTTGCTCCAGCCACCGGCCGGGGTCTGGAAGCTGACGATGGCGTCGGCGATCAAACGGGCCTCATCGGTGGCATACCATTCGGCCGGACGGTCCAGCGGCATATTGTGCTGGTTGCCGCCGACCGCACGCGGCGCGGGCGGCGGGGCAACGCCAGCCGGCAGTTCCGCGGCCAGGGCATCGCGGTCGGCCTGCCGCTGTGCCTGGGAGCGCGACAGATACACGGCCCAGGCCTCGCGCTCACCATCGGGAAGCGCGCCAATCCGATCCGCCGTCAACCCGACGGCCGGTGTATTGCGACCGATGACCTTGGCACCGGCGACACCCCCCACACAGCAGGCGAGGGTCAGCGCGCCGAGTGCCGCCAGCGGCATGGCAAGAAAGGCTTTCATTCATATACTCCCAATATTTGGGTTGGACTTTCGCATATTGACATTTCTGGTGCAACGCTCGCGAAGCGTTTTCCGCCCGGTGGTCTCTTCCCTGGCCCCGCTCCCGCGCCGAAACGATCCGATGGCGCGGTCGGCCGACACTAGATAGTACCGGGGGCAGGAGGGGCCGGGCGGCAGCATCCATGGATGTCCTGCACCGTGCGGATTGACATTATCCGTCCCATTTTGTAATTCACGTTCCCACAATATAGTAAGAATCGCAAGCGGCACCGGTCGTGACGGGTCGACTTTGACGGTATGGACGGAGGAAGGCCAATGAAATCCCGTATGATGGGAACAATGTGCCGCGCGTTGCCGGCCGTTTCCGCCCCGCTCAGAGGATCATTGAGCGTGGTCCTGCTCGCCCTTGGCCTGCTGACCGCACCGGCAGCGGCGACACCGATCGACCGCCAGGCCCTGGTCACGCGCCACAATGTGACCCTGACCGCCATCGACCGGCATGCGCCGGTGATGCTGGGGAATGGCGATATCGGCTTCACGGCCGACATCACGGGGCTTCAGACCTTTCCGGAGCGTTATTCAGAGCAGGCGCCTTTACTGACCATGGCGCAATGGGCCTGGCACAGCTTCCCCAATCCGCAGAATTATACAGAGGCCAGCGGCGTGATCGCGGTGGAGGTTCCCGGCCGGGGGCCCCGTCCCTATGCCTGGATGAAATCCTGGGCGGACGCGGAAGCGAACCCCGCCTATACTTGGCTGCGGGCCAATCCGCACCGTTTCTCCCTGGGTCGCATCGCTCTGGCCGGCGGCGACGGCCGACCGCTGGATTTCGCCAAGGTCACAGCCCCCATCCAGACCCTGGATTTGTGGACCGGAACGCTGACCAGCCGCTTCACCTATGACGGGCAGCCGGTGGAGGTGGTGACGCGTGTTCACCCCATACTGGACGCCGTCGCCGTGGACGTGCGGTCGCCCCTGGTGGCAGCGGGCAGGCTGGCCGCCCTGGTCCGTTATCCCGGCGTCAATCCGGCCATCAATCCCGACCCGTCAGACTGGACCCGGCGCGGCACGACCGTGCGACAGGTCGAGCTGCCGGGTGCCGTTACCCTGAAACGCACCATCGACGAAACAATCTATTATTCCCGCATCGCCGGTGGTCGCATCCATGGGCAAAGCGATGACAGTTTCCTTGTGAAAAACATGCCGGGTGATCCCGGCAAGGCCGACCGGTTGAGTTTCACGGTGGATTATGCGCAGCGGCCGGTGGGCGGCACACTACCCACCACCGAAGAGACGGCCCAGGCCGTGACCGGGCACTGGAACGCCTTCTGGACCAAGGGTGGTGCCGTCGATTTCTCCGGCTCGACCGATCCACGCGCCGCGGAGCTGGAACGCCGTGTGGTGCTGTCGCAGTATCTGTCGGCTGTGAATGGTGCCGGCGCGTTGCCGCCGCAGGAAGAGGGCCTGTTTTCCAACAGCTGGTACGGCAAGTTCCATCTGGAGATGCACCCCTGGCATTCCGCCTGGCAGGCCATGTGGGGCCATGCCGACCTGTTGGAGCGCAGCCTGCCCTGGTATCTGGGCAATCTCGACAATGCCCGCGCCGAAGCGGCGCGTCATGGCGTGAAGGGGGCCTGGTGGCCCAAGATGACGGGGCCGGAGGGGCGCAACAGCCCCAGCCTGGTTTCCCCCTTCATCATGTGGCAGCAGCCGCACCCGATCCTGCTGGCCGAGCTGGTCTGGCGCGCCGATCCGCGCGAGGCGACGCTCGACCGGTATGGCGCGCTGGTCGACGCCACGGCCGATCTACTGGCCTCCTGGCCGCTGGATCGCGGCGGGCGGTTGGATCTGGGGCCGCCGCTGATCCCGGCGCAGGAGAATTATGACCCGCTGACCACGACCAACCCGACCTTCGAGGTTGAGTATTTCCGCTGGGCGCTGTCCATCGCCCAGACCTGGCGGGAACGGCAAGGCCAGGCGCGCAATCCCGATTGGGATCGGGCCCTGACCCGCATCGCGCCGCCTTCCATGCGCGACGGCCTTTATCTGCCCACCGAGAATACGCCGGATTTCTGGACAAACGCCATGTCGGCGGCCTGCCGCAAGCATGCCGCGCAACCCCAATGCAAGAACCGCGACCATCCCTCCTTCCTGATGGCCTATAGTTTCATCGCCGGCGCGCGGATCGACCCGGATATCATGCGCCGTACCTTCGAGGCGGTGGAGACCAGTTGGGATATCCGCCAGACCTGGGGATGGGATTTCCCGATGATGGCCATGACAGCCGCCCGCCTGGGCAGGCCGGACAAGGCTGTGGACTGGCTGTTCGCCGACCTGAAGAACAATCAGTGGGGCCCGACCGGCATGACGCCGCGGGTCCATCTGGACGAACATGCCGACGAACTGGTGCCCGCCTCGGCCGGGGCCGGCGGCGTCGCCATGGCGGTCAACCCTGACGGTGCCGGCTATCGCCGCGCGGCGGAGACCTATTTCCCGTCCAACGGCTCGCTGCTCTGGGCCGTGGCCCTGATGGCGGCGGGCTGGGAAGGATCGACCGGGCATGCGCCCGGATTCCCCAAGGATGGCTGGACCGTCCGCGTCGAAGGCCTGAAGCCTGCGCCCTGACCGGCGACAGACCAACAGAGGAACGCTGCCATGACCATCACTTCCCGCCGCGCCGCGCTGAAGGCGCTGCTGGCCGCCCCCGCCGCCATAGGGATCACCGCCGGCCCGGCCAACGCCGCCGCGTGCCAGTATGTCCCGTCGAACGCGCCCCTGCCCCCGCCCGGTCAGGTGCCCGCCTGGCCCGCACCCAACACGGCCCCGCCATCGACCCAGACGGCCCCGCCGCCGCCGCGTCCGCAGTGGGATGGACCGGTTCCGACCGAATGGGTCGATGCGAAGACCGGCCACCGCATCCGGCGCGTCACCCCGGATGGCGGCGGCAAGCCCTATTTCTACAAGAACATGTTCCTGCCTGGCCGCGATGGCCGCGCCGACCGCATGGTCATCACCACGCCCGCCGGCATCACCCTGGTCGATCTGAAGACCTGGGCGCATGATGTGCTGATCCCTGGCCGCGAGGCCGACCTGATGTTCACAGGCCGCCTGGGCCGCAATGTCTATTATTCGGTCACGCAGGCGTCGGAAGCCCAGTTGATGGACCGGGCCAAGACCCTGTTCTCCATCGATGCCGATACGCGCAAAGTGCGTCAGATCGGCAAGATCCCAAACGGAAACGTCAATTCGGTGAATGCCGACGAAACCCTGCTGCTGGGCTTTGTCGCCTACGATAGCCAGCCGTTGCAGCCGACCGTCCATGATCCGCGCAACCGGCGCTTCGATCAGGCGGAATATGCGGCCAACGGGCCGGATGGAAAGCCGCTGAACTTCGCCCGCGCCAAGGGGGTGCGGATGCTGCAGCGCTGGGCGGCGCGCTATCCGATGGAGATTTTCGTCATCGATATTGCGACGGGCGAACGCCGCGTGATTCACAAGACCAATGAATGGATCGGCCATACCCAGTTCTCACCCACCGATCCCCAGCGCCTGATCTTCTGCCACGAGGGGCCCTGGCATCGCGTGGACCGGATGTGGACGATGAAGGCCGACGGGTCCGACCTGCGCAAGACGCACCAGCGGACCATGAATTTCGAGATTTTCGGGCATGAATGGTTCAGCCCGGATGGAAAGCAGGTCCATTACGACCTGCAGACCCCGCGCGGACAGGTGTTCTGGGTCGCCTCGGTCGATCTGGAAACGGGCAAGCGCCTCTATCGCCGGGTCGACCAGAATGACTGGTCTGTGCATTACAACGCCTCGCCGGATGGGACGCTGTTCGCGGGCGACGGGGGTGACGGCGACATGGTCGCCCATGCGCCCGATGGCAAATGGATCGTGCTGCTGCGCCCGGAATCCATTGTCGATGACGACCCTTCCAGCGACAAGGACGATCAGATCTCCGTCGACTATCTGCGGTCGCAGCGGCTGGTCGATCTGTCCAACCATGATTACCGGCTGGAACCCAATCTGGCCTTCACCCCTGACGGTCAATGGATCGTGTTCGTGTCCAACATGCATGGACCGAACCATGTTTATGCCGTCGAGGTTGCGCGCACCTGACCCAAAAGACGAAGCCGGTCGCGGCGCCATTGCCCTGGACCCTCGCGGCGGAGGGTCCAGGATACTGGTTTACAAAGACAAATTTAGTTGTATGACAAATTTTTCCAAAAGCCTTCACGGCCAGTTGCAATATGCGGAACTCTGTCACATTATGTGGCACGTCGTGCTTCAATATGTATGACAACGTTTCAAAAAATGAAACCGGTGCTGCTGACGCATCGGCAGGGGAGACTTGAGAATGCGATCACTGAACACCCGCACCCTGTGCGCCATTGGCGTTTCTCTGACCGCTCTGGGCGGCGCCTTTTCGGCATCGGCCCAATCGGCGGCACCGGCCCCAGCGGAATCGACCGAAAAGTTCGAACTTGAAGAGATCATTGTCACCGGTTTCCGCTCCAGTCTTCAGCAGGCGCTGAATATCAAGCGCAGTGAGGCGGGCGCCGTGGACGCCATCCTGGCCGAAGACATCGCCGACTTCCCCGACCAGAATCTGGCTGAAGCCATCCAGCGCCTGCCCGGCGTGACCATCGACCGCGTCAACGGCCAGGGCACAACCATCTCGGTTCGCGGCCTGGGCGCGGACTTCACCCGTACCCGCATCAACGGGCTGGAGGCGCAGGCGGCGGCCGGCGGCAACCGCAACCGCAGCTTCGACTTCTCGATGTTCGCGTCGGAACTGTTCAACTCCATCAAGGTCCGCAAGACCCAGTCGGCGGAGATCGAGGAAGGCTCGCTGGGGGCGACCGTCGATCTGCAGACCGGCCGTCCTCTGGACTTCCGCGCCGCCGGCCTCAACGCTGCCGCGTCGGTCCAGGCTTCGTACAACGACCTGTCGGAGAAGGCCATTCCGCGCACGGCGGGCCTGTTGAGCTGGTCGAACGAGGAACAGACGTTCGGCGCCCTGTTCTCGGTGGCCTATTCGGAGCGCAAGCCCATCCTGGGCAGCTTCAACACCACCCGCTGGCAGTCCGGCAACGCCGCCCAGGCCTATCGCACGGGCCAGAATTTCGCGAACTGCATTCCCTGCACGACGCCCGAGAAGCGCACGGAAGCGCTGAACGCCTTCTATCCGCGTATCCCGCGCTACACGCTGGGCCAGACGTCGGAAGACCGGCTGGGCATGACCGGCGCCGTGCAGTGGCGGCCGGGCGATGACACCGAAGTGGTGTTGGACATGCTGTGGTCCCGCTTCAACAGCGAGACCGAAAGCCCGAATATCGAGGCCTGGTCGTTCAGCCGCGCCGCCGTCAACAATGTGGTGCTGCGCGACTATGCGGTCGACCCGACGAAGAACATCCTGTCCTACGGCGTGTTCGACAATATGCTGGTCCGGGCGGAAAACGGGTTCACCCGGAACGAAAACAACTTCTACCAGGGCTCGATCAACGCCACGCATGACTTCTCCGACAAGCTGCATGGCAGCCTGAAGCTCGGCATGAACCGTTCCGAGGCGCGCACGCCGCTCAACGTGGCCTACGCATTCGAGGCCAGCGGTATCAACGGCTACACGATCGATTTCCGCGACAATGACCGCCAGCCGCTGATCAATTACGGGTTCGACGTCACCTCGGGCCAGCGTTTCACCCTGGTCAATGCCACGCGCAGCAATGGCGGCGGCAATTTCGATAACAAGGTCGCGGCCGGCTCGCTGGCCTATGACTGGTCACCGTCGCTGACGTTCAAGGTGGGCGGCGAACACCGCACCTATGGGTTTGAAACCTTCGGTCTGGCGCGGGCCACCACGACGCCGGCCGGGGCCGATCGCCTGACGGGTGTCGATTCCATCGGCCGGGTCGTCAGCATCGACGGCTATGTCAATGCGCCCGCCGGTTCCAACCTGTCCTTCATCGTTCCCGATATCAACAAGATCGCGAACTTCCTCAGCATCTACAACAACCCGCTGGTCTCGAACCGCAGCGAGCGTGAGGTCGATGAGACGGACAACGGCGCCTACGTCCAGACCGATTTCAACACCGAGATTTCCGACATGACGCTGCGCGGCAATGTCGGCATCCGCTATGCCCGGACGGACGTCACGGCCAAGGGCTGGCAATCGGTGGCTCAGGGCGGAACGACGACATATAATTATGTCACGACCAAGAATGACTATGACGATATCCTGCCTTCGTTCAACCTGGCGCTGGAACCCACCGATGAACTGGTTGTCCGCATGGGTGCCGCCAAGGTCATGTCGCGTCCGACGCTGGGCGATCTGACACCGGGCGGCAGCGTCGCGCCCACGACGCGCACAGTCTCCTACGGCAATCCGCTGCTCAATCCGTTCCGCGCCACCAATTACGATCTGTCGGTGGAATGGTATTTCGGAAAGGAAGGCCTGCTGGCTGGCGCCGTTTTCTATAAGGATATCGACAGCTTCATTACGTCTGTCACCGAAGGCATTGTCTGGAACCGGCTGGGCCTGCCCGACGATCTGCTGCAGGGGGCGGCCCAGCCGTCGGACGTGTTCCAGGTCACCCGCCGGCTCAATGGTGCTGGCGGCCGCCTGCACGGGGTGGAGATCCAGTATCAGCAGCCCTTCACCTTCCTGCCGGACTTCTGGGCGAATTTCGGCTTCATCGGCAATGTCACCTATGTCGACTCCAAGGTCAGCTATGGCACGGCCGGTAAGAACCGCCTGACAGGCCAGTCGAAATACACGGCCAACGCCACCCTTTATTATGAGGATGGCCCGTTCAAGGCCCGCGTTTCGGCAGCCCACCGCGGCAAGTACCTGACGGCCTTCCCCGGTGCGAACGGTAATTCGGAAGCGGGCGTGAACAGCACGACCAATTTCGACGCAACGATGTCCTACGACGTCACGGAAAGCATCAGTGTCTCGCTGGAAGCCATCAACCTGACCGACGAATATGTCGACAGCTATGTCGACATCACGGATCGCGTTCAGGATTACCGGCATACCGGGCGCGAGATCGCCGTCGGCGTTCGCTGGAAATACTGATCCCTCCTCCCATTGCAAGCCTCCCGCAGGCCCGGAGCGTTCGTCGCTCCGGGCCTTTTTTTTCGGCGTCGGAAAAAAGGCCCCGTGCGCGGGGTCGCACGGGGCCTTTGGTTGGGTGGATGCAGCAGATTACAGGCCAGTGATACCGGTGGAGGCCGTCACCTTGGGTCCTGTGCCGTCCAGCGTGTCGATGTCGCAATCGACGAAGCGCCAGTTCTTGGCATTGGCGATGGACCCGGCCTCGCGCACATCCCAGTTCAGGCGTTCGAAGACGAAATCCTCCAGCGGGGCCTCGGGATAGGCAGCGGCCTCAAAGCCGATCTTGCCCCCGATGGCGCGGATGTCGGACATGCGCACGTCGCGGATGCGCGGAATGCCCTGTGCGCGTGGAACCGGCTTGGCCAGGGCCGACCAATAGTCCGGCGGATTGGTGATCCCGGCTGGGATCTGGGCATAGGAATAGTTGGGATACCAGTTCAGATTGATCCGCATCAGGGTCGCCACGTCCTGCAAATGGACGTCATGGATGCGGATATTGGAGATCGCGCCGCCGCGCGTATGGCCGGACTTGAAGAAGATGCCCAACGGCACCGGGTATTCGATCCGCAGGCCCGAGACCTCGATATCCTGGAACCCGCCGGAGGTTTCCGACCCGAAGGTCATGCCGGCCAGGGCGTCACGCACCACGCAATCGCACACCTTGACCTCGCGACAGGGCCGCGCGACCCGCAACCCGTCCCAATCGCGCCCGGCCTTGATGCACAGGGCATCGTCATTGACCGACAGGTCGCAGCGTTCGACCAGCACGCGCTCGGAGGAATCAATATCGACACCGTCGGTGGAGGGGCCGCGCCCGCCGATATTGTTGCGGATGATCAGGTCGGCCACCTTCACATCGCGTGAATAGCAGACATGGACAGTCCAGAAGCCCGACCGCATCAGGGTCAGGCCCGAGACCTCGACCCGGTCGGACTCATAGATATGGATCAGGCGCGGACGGCGGCAGTCATAATCCGCAGCCCAGCGCAGGCTTTTGGGATCATAGTCGCGGCGCAAGGCCCAGTAGCTGTCCCAGAAGATCTTGCCATCGCCGTCAACCGTGCCCTCCCCGCTGATGCGGGCATTGCTCTGCTGATAGATGTTCAGAAGGCCGGCCGGCCATTCCATCTCAATCCCCGCCACGCGCGTGCGCACCATGGGATAGGCGGCGAGATCGGTCACACCGCGCAGCGTCGCGCCACGGCCGATATGCAGGGTCACGTTCGACTTCACGAAGATCGACCCGGAACGGTAGATACCGGGCTTCAGCACCACGGTTCCGCCGCCGGCGGCCGACGCCGCGTCGATGGCGGCCTGGATGGCCCGCGTCTGCGCCGCTTCCCCGTCCGGCACGGCACCGTAATTGGCCGCGTCGAAGACGCGACCGGTTTCCTGCGCCCAGGCAGGCGCCATGACGGGGGCGATGGCGCTGACGGCGCCCAGGCGCAACAGGGTACGACGGTGCATGAAGGGCGTCCTCGCTTGACGGGGCCTGCGCCGGTCCGGAACCAAACGCAATTTATTCCCACATTCTGTTCTTTCATCTCATGATAGGGGACGATATGCTGAAGTCAAGGCGATGCCGTGCCCGACGGCAACCCGTTGCAAGCAATGGACACCGGTTTCCCTCGCGGTGGAAGACCAGCCACTGCAGCCCATGTATCAGGCGCGAGGTCAATCGCGTCGCTGGAGGAAGATATGTTCTGGCGCTCCCCCCACCGCATCGCGCACCTGTCTCTCGCCGTCGCCCTGATGGCCACAACCGCCCTGGCCGGGCCGGCATCCGCCCAAACACCGGCGCTGGCCCCCGGCCTGGAGCAGGTCTGGCTGGAAGCGACGCCGCGTCCCGTCCTGAACACCGACCCGAAGATCCTGCCCGCACGCGCCGATGCCATGGCGGCCATCGACTATGTCGCGGCCAGCCAGATCAGGGCCATGGCGAGTGAGCCCATTGCCCTGTCCACGGGCAGCAATCTCAGCCAGATGTCCTCCAACTGGGTGGCGGCGACCTTCTATATCGGGGCGGCGCGGCTGGCCAGGGTGTCGCAGAACCTGCAGACCTTGCGCTTCCTGACGGCGGTCGCTGAGCATTACAATTACAGCGTCCGCGGCGCCCGGTCGGGCCCGACCATGCTGAACGCCGACGATATCGCGATCGGCGATCTCTATCAGGAGCTTTACGCCCGGCGCGGACAGGAAGGGACGCTGATGCCCCTGCGCCAACGGTTGGACTGGCAGGTGCCGCATCTGAACCGCGCGACGGAGACGCCGCAACTGATCTGGTGGTGGGCCGACGCGCTCTATATGGCGCCGCCGGTGTTCGCGCGCATGTCGGCCATCACCGGCGATCCGAAATATCTGGCCGCCGCCGACAAGGAATGGCGGCGCACCGCTGCCCGCCTCTGGGTTCCCGAACAGCGCCTGTTCCTGCGTGACGAACGCTTCAAGGATGAGAACCACCGCAATGTTCGCGGTGAGCATATCTACTGGTCGCGTGGCAATGGCTGGGTCATGGGCGGTCTGGCGCGCTGGCTGGAATCCGTGCCGGCCGATTTCGCGGGGCGCGATTTCTATACCGGCATTTTCCGCCAGATGGCGGGCCGGGTCATCGGGCTGCAGCGCGCCGACGGGCTGTGGCCGGCCAGCCTGCTCGATCCCGAGGCCTTTCCTCAGGCGGAGACATCGGGATCGGTCTTCTATGTCTATGCGCTGGCCTGGGGGATCAACCATGGTCTGCTGGACCGGGCCACATATCTGCCGCATGTGACGCGCGGCTGGGCGGCGCTGAACCGCCATGTCCTGCCCAACGGCCTGATCGGCGCCACGCAGAAGACCGGCGACATGCCGGTGGCCACCGATCCCCGCGATGTCGGGCTCTATACGACGGGCACCTATATCCTGGCCGGGCTGGAAATCGCCGATCTGAACGGCCCGGTGCAGCCACTTCCCCAGCCGGAGCCGAAGCGGGATACGGCGGAGATCATCGCGGCCACCACGCCGACGCCACCGGCCCCCGTCACCGTGGTGGGGCCGGAGGAGATGCGCCGCCGCGAGGCAGAGATGCGGGCAACCCGCGCCCTGTCCTACGACCCCGCCCAGTTGAAGCGTCCCTCCACGATCGAACCGCTGGCCCCACCGCCCGCCGATCAGCAGAAGCCGCGTGCCGTGGTGCGGTTCGCGCCCGACCGGCTGGACGATCTGCTGTGGGAAAATGACCGGGTCGCCCACCGGATCTATGGTCCGGCCCTGGAATCGCGCGAGGCGCCATCCGGCTCGGGCATCGATGCCTGGGCCAAGCGCGTGCGCTGGCCCTTCATGGACCGGCAGCTGAAATTCCCCAACTATCACGTCGATCGCGGCGAGGGGCTGGATTATTACGATGTCGGCCGGGGACGTGGGGCCGGCGGGCTGGGCATCTGGCATGACAACAAACTATGGACCAGCCGCAACTTCTCCACCTATCGCATCGAGGCGACCGGCAGCGACGAGGCCCGGTTCAGCGTTGATTACCGGCCCTGGCCCGTCGATGTGGCCCGCAAAGTGTGGGAGACGCGCAGCTTCAGCCTGCCACTGGGCGCCAGCTTCACACGCATGACCTCGACGCTGAACTCCGACACGGCCGAACCGCTGCTGGTTGGGATCGGCATTTCCAAGCGCAAGAACGAAAATGGCAGCGGCTTCGTCACCCGCGACAAGGAGAATGGCCGCCTGATGTTCTGGGAGCCGGACAATGCCGAGCATGGCGGCATGGGGATCGCCATCCTGGTCGATCCGGCCATGGTGGAGGGCTTTACGGAGGATGCGGACAATTACCTGATCCTGGTGCGTGCTACGCCCGGCCGGCCCTTCACCTATTACATGGGATCGGCCTGGGATCGCGGCCTGGATTTCCCCAACCGTGCCGCCTGGGAATCCTTCGTCCAGAGTCAGAAGCTCAAATTCTAACCAGAGGACTCTGCGTATAGCCGGACACACATTGGGGAGCAGGTCAGTCCTTTGGCGGCTGATTGATCTTGAAAAGCCTTTCCGCGTTGGTCTGGAAGAATTTCCGCTTCACCTCCAGAGGCATGTCCATGGCGTCCAAGGCCATGACCTCCTCCACCGGGCACTGATAGGGATAATCCATGGCGTAGAGCACGCGATCCTCGCCCATCACCTTCTGCGTGAACTTGATGGCCTCTTCCCAGGCCACACCGGAATTGGTGATGTGGAAATGTTCGCGCAGATAGGTGGACACTTTGCCCTTCTTCAGCGGCTTCATGCATTCATAGCGGCCCGTGCGCACGCCGGCCCCATGCATGAAATCCAGGCGGTAAAGCCAGAAGGGCAAAGCCTCGCCCATATGGCCGATGATGATCTGAAGCTTGGGGAAGCGGTCGAGCGCGCCGGACGTGATCATGCGCAGGGCATGCATGCCAGTTTCCACGCCGAAGCCGAAGATCGCCCCGTCCAGTCCGGCCGCCAGCAGCGGCCCGATCATGGATGCTGGCGGCGTATTGGGATGGATATAGAGGGGGACATCCATCGCCTCGATGGCTTCCAGCACCTCGTGGAACTTGGGATTATCCAGATAGTCGCCCAGGATGTGGCTGTTGATCAGCACACCGGACAGGCCCAGCCTGCCGATGGCACGTTCCACCTCCCGCGCCGCCGCCTTGGGGTTCTGCGGGGCACAGGCGGCCATGCCGCTGAAGCGGGTGGGGTATTTGGCGATGGCCTCGGCCAGCCGGTCATTGGCCGTCTCGGCCACCATGGTGGCCCGGTCGGCATTGCGGATGACGTTGGTGCCGGGCGCGGTCAGGCCCAGGATCTGGCGGTCGATGCCGCGTTCATCCATATGGGCAATACGCTGCTCGCCCAGATCCATCAGGGCATTGGCCACGAAGCGCGGCCGTTCGGCCGGATGGTCCAGATAATAGCCGATCAGGCTGAGGAAGCCCGGATCGACATCCGGTGCCGCCAGTTCCTCACGGAAGGCCGCGATCAGTTCGGGTGTGGTGAAGGCTTCCTCAGTCGCGATGCGCAGATAGCCCTGGGCGCCGCCGGTCTTGGGCATGGTCATGGATCGACCCCTGTCTTCAATGCTGATGGATGGTCTTGGTGACAAGGCAGGCGGCTAGACCCTCCGGCCCATCCTCCGACCCGTGGCCGCTTTCCTTGACGCCGCCAAAGGGCGCGTCAGAGGCGGCGAGTGCGGTGGTGTTGATACCCACCATGCCAGCCTCAATCGCATCGCCGATCAGGTTGGCGCGGCGCGCATTCTCCGTAAACGCGAAGGAGGCCAGGCCGTAAGGCAGGCGGTTGGCCTGTTCCACCGCCTCGTCCAGGGTGGCGAAGGGCGTGGCGATGACCACGGGGCCGAACGGTTCCTCGTTCATGATACGGGCTGTGTTGGGGACATCTGACAAAACCGTCGGCTGCCAGAAGAAGCCCTTGCCCGCGATGGCCTCCCCACCCGTGCGGATGCGGGCGCCATGGCCGACGGCATCCTGGATCAGGTCGGCGATGGCGGCCGGGCGGCGCGGGTTGGCCATGGGCCCCATATTGGTGTTGGGCGCCAGACCGTCGCCGACCTTCATCTGCGCCATGCGCTTGGCATAGGCCTCGACGAACCGCTCATAGATGCCTTCCTGGATATAGAACCGGGTGGGGGAGACGCAGACCTGACCGGCATTGCGCACCTTGCTGTTGGCCAGCATCTCCACGGTGCGGTCGAAATCGCAATCGTCGAAGATGATCACCGGCGCATGCCCGCCCAGTTCCAGGGTCGTCACCTTCATCGTGTCGGCGCACAGCCGCATCAGATGCTTGCCGACGGTCGTCGATCCCGTGAAGCTCAGCTTGCGGATGATCGGGCTGGCCAGCAGGTGGCGCGACACCTCATCCGGGATGCCGAACACCAGTTGCACGACATCGGACGGGCAGCCGGCATCGATCAGCGCCTGCACCACGGCCATGGCCGAGGCCGGGGCCTCCTCCGCCGGTTTCAGGATGACGGAGCAGCCGGCGGCGATGGGCGCGCCCAGCTTGCGGCCCGGATTATGGACCGGGAAGTTCCAGGGGGCGAAGGCCGCCACCGGCCCCACCGGCACCTTCATCACCAGCGAGCGCTGACCCGCCGGGCGCACCAGCACGCGGCCATAGACCCGGCGCGCTTCTTCTGCATAGAAGTCGAACAGGCCGGCGCAGGCGATGGTCTCGATCCGCGTTTCGGCCAGGGTCTTGCCTTCCTCCCGCGTGGCGTTGCGGGCGATCAGGTCGGCGCGTTCGCGCAGCAGCCGGGCGGCATCGCGCAGCACGCGGGCCCGTTCATCGACGGATGTCTTGCTCCAACTGCGGAAACCACGGTCGGCGGCGGCCAAGGCCCGGTCCAGATCAGGGGCATCGGCCAGCGGCAACTCGCCCAGCGTCTCACCGTTGGCCGGGTTGATGACGGTGTGGATGCGGTCGGCCCGCAGAATCCATTCGCCATCGATATACATGCCGAGTTTGGGATAGTCGGCAGAAGTCTGGTCAACCAAAATTGATCCTTTCGGTCGCACGAAGGGGAGATCAGGCGGCGCTGGCCCGGGCCGGTGCCCAATTGCCATGCAGCCCCTGACGGATGCGGAAGGGCAGGCCGATGGTCGCGATGGGACCGGCCGCCAGGTTGAGGGCGTTGAACAGCAACAGGCGGGAGGCGTGCTCCACCAGCCGGTTCTCGATCACCACGATGTAGCCGTCGCCCTCGGCACGGGAGCCGGGGCGGGGAATGAAGGCCGGTTCCTGGAAGGAAGAGGTGGAGCCGACCCAATAGGTATCGGTCTCCCCGGTCTCCAGGTCGATGCGGCCGAGCGTGTTCATCATCAGGCCCGAGGCGCTGCGCCCGCCCGGCAGGTCCACGGGCTTGGTCATGTCCTGGACAAGCTGCCAGCCATAACGGTTCTTCACGCCGGCGAACCGGTCGTCGATGCGGGGGAATTCACCGACAAGATCGGCCAGCGGCGCCATATGGATGTCGTCGCTGTTGGCGCTCATATC
Organism: Niveispirillum sp. GW835-FHT14G11; assembly: GCF_058793615.1. Lineage (NCBI taxonomy): Bacteria > Pseudomonadati > Pseudomonadota > Alphaproteobacteria > Rhodospirillales > Azospirillaceae > Niveispirillum > Niveispirillum sp. GW835-FHT14G11. The sequence continues at coordinate 109,011 of NZ_JBXAFZ010000014.1, read as the reverse complement.
GACGGTCCAGCGCGTCATGGTCGCGGCGGCCTCATGCGGCTGGAACGGGGCCCCTTCGGTATCGGGGAAGAAGGGGAACATGTTGCCCTTGGCCATGGGCACATCGAAATGCACCTTCGTGCCGTCCTCATGCGCATTCATGACGTGGCTGGCAAAGCAGGTGGGGGCGGAGAACCAGCGGATATCCGCCGCCCCGCCCTTGCGCGGCAACACACCCAGATGCACGGGCCGTCCCCGGTCGAAACCGAAATGCGGCAAACCGGCCTTCAGACGGTCCCAGGACCCGACGATGGGCACCACATGGAAGACGACGTAATTCTCGGTGAACCCGAAATCGTGCATCATGCAGTAATAGGGGATCTCGAACCAGACCTCGTTGGTGATCTGCCCGTCGGCGCTGATCGTGTAATAGACCATGTCGCGGGTACACAAGCCCTTGGCGGCATAGCCGAAGCTCAGCATCTCACCCGTGCGCGTGTCGATCTTGGGATGGGCCGAGAAGGTCTGTGAGGTCATGGCCCCGCCGAAATCATAGGTCGGGTCCAGTGTTTCCAGCGTTTCCGGGTCCATGATCACGGGCGGGCTGTCCTCCTTCAGGGCGAACAGCTTGCCGGCATGGACAAGGACATTGGTATTGGCGGTGCCGCGCACCTCGCCCTGCACACTGGCATCATCGGTCAGGGGGTTGCGGTAGGCACCGAACAGGGCCCGTCCCGCCTTGCGTTCCAATGTGAACTTGTCGGTGCGGACCCAGCGCTGCTGCAGGCCGACATTGCCGTCCTTGAACCGGAACCGTGTCACCATGCCATCGCCATTGAACCAGATATCGTCGCCGGCCAGCGGCGGGAATTGCGGGTCCGGGGCCACGCGGTAGAAGCTGCCATCCAGGTCAGCGGGAACGGCGCCATCCAGCACGGGCAGATCATGGACATCCGCCTCCACCCCCGACGGGGCGAAGAAGCCGGTGAAGTTGGGCGTATTGGGAAACTTCATGATAGGCCCCTTGCACGGAAAGTTTCAGGACGGATGGTCATGGGCGATCCTCCGCCGCGATGGCGCGGGCGGCCAGCCCGTAATGCAGGGCCGCCCAAGCATAGAGACCGATGCTGGCCAATAGCGCGCTGCGCACCCCGATGGCCGAGGCGGCGGCCGCGTCGGGAATGCCCGAGGCGCTTGCGAACAGATCGCTGAGCAGGCCCAGCAGCGGCGGACCGAAACCCACCCCCACCATGGTGGAAACGAAGAAATAGACGAAGGCCGCCGTGGTCCGCTGCTGCGGTGCCACCATGTTCTGGAAGGCGACCAGCGTCGGCACCGAATGGAAGAACAGGAACACCCCGGCAATGGTGATCAGGGTCACCGCCGCGACATGGTTGTTCAGCCCATAGCCCGCCAGATAGAGCGGCACGCTGATGGTGATGCCCAGGCAAGGCAGCAGCGCGTACCAACGCTTGCCGCGGCGGGCAATGAAATCAATGCCGAAGCCCCCCAGGCTCATGCCCGCCGTCGATGCCGTCGTGCTGATGATCGCCACATAGAAGGCGGTGGTGGTCAGGGGCAATTCATGGACCCGCATGAAGAAGGGTGCCGTGAAGGCCCCGCCCGCGAACAAGGCCATGCTGGCCAGCGCCAGACCGGCCAGCATGTGGCGGAAGGCCGGGCGGCGGAACATCTGTGCGAACACGTCGCGCGTGCGCGGCGGGGTAGCGGTGGGGGCGGCGACATTGCCCCCGGCCAGCCGGTCGCTATGCCCGCGCGGCGGGTCCCGCAGCAACAGGCGGAACAGCAGCGCCACCACCAGCCCCGGCGCGCAGACCAGCATCAGGGCCGCGCGCCAGCCATAATCCCGCGCCAGCCAGGCCGCCACGACGGAGCCCAGCAAGGCCCCCACCGGGGCGCCCAGCCGCATGACGGTCAGGGCGAAACCCCTGCGGTGCGGCGGGAAATGATCACCGATCAGCGAGGTGCTGGGCGCCTGCACCCCGGCCTCCCCGATGCCGACGCCGATGCGGCACAGGAACAGCGCCCAGATATTGGTGGCCATGCCGCAGAGCAGGCTCATCAGCGAGAAGATGGCGACGGAGACGGAAATGATGGTGACGCGGTCACGCCGTTCGGCCAGCCGGGCGATGGGCAGGCCCAGGGTGGAATAAAGAATGGCGAACGCCAGCCCGCCCAGCAGCCCGAACTGGAAATCGGTCAGCCCCAGATCCTTCTTGATCGGTTCCGCCAATGTCTGGACGATGACCCGGTCGACATAGGCAAAGGCCGATACCAGCAGGATCAACACCAGCAAGGTCGCACGGTAACCGCGCCCGAACAGCGGATCATCGGCGGCCTTCTGTACCGGAGAGGTCATAGTGGCTCCACTTTCTTAACCGGGAGAGAGGGGGAGGTCTGGCGACCTCCCCTTGCTGGATCAGAAAGAGAAGCGGAAGCCGGCCTTGAAGGTGCGGCCGATGCTGTCATAGAGGACAGGGTTGGTCACACCGAAGCTGGACGGCAGGTCGTTGGGCGGATCGCGGTCGAACAGATTGTTGACGATGCCGAACAACTGCACCTTGGTGTCGTTGAAGGTCAGGTCATACTGGGCATTCAGGTTGAACAGCCAATAATCACCGACATAATTGTCGCTGATGCTGTTCGCTGCTGTCGCGGTGTAACCCGACTGGTGCGGACCGATCAGGGTCGCGTTGTAAACACCGCGCGAAACATAGCGTGATGTCAGGGTGCCGCTGAAATCACCCTGGCTGTAGGTGGCGCTCAGCGTGCCGGTAAAGGTCGGCAGGCCCGACGGCTGTGACGTCGGGGCGCCATTCATGCCGGCCCGGTTGACCGAGGCGCCGGTGGCATCGATGGTGATCAGATCGAACAGATAGGTGCCCAGGGCGCGCAGGGTCAGGTCCCCCTCCCCCAGCGCGAGCTTGTAACGGGCCTCGATATCGACGCCGCGGGTCTTCAGCGTGTTCAGGTTCAGGTTGGCATTGTTGACGCTGGTGATGGTGCCCGCCGCGTTGCGGGTGATCAGGGCGCACAGATCGGCGGCACCGGCATTGCAGCGGTTGATGATGATCTGCCCGCCCAGGGTGGTGATGGCACCATCCAGGCTGATATCGAAATAATCGGCGGAGAATTGCAGATCGTCGATCGGGGTGATGACGGCACCGCCCGTCCAGGTCTTGGCGATTTCCGGGCGCAGTTTGGTATTGCCGCTCAACACGACGGATGTCAGGGCGCTGCCGCCGGTGCGCGGGTCAGTCAGGAACTGGAAGCTGGTGCTGGCCGGGGCGTTCAGTTCGAAGAAGTTGGGTGCCCGGATGTCACGCGACCGGGTACCGCGCACCCGCAGGAAATCCGTGGGTTCCCAGGACAGGCCGGCCTTCCAGCTCCACACCGAGCCGCTGGTCGAATAATCGGTCAGGCGGACGCCGCCATTGACCGACAGGCTTTCGGCCAACGGGACGGATTTCAGCAACGGCACGCCCAGTTCGGCATAGCCTTCCTTCACCTTGATATCGGGGCCGGCGATGGACTGGCCGGAACTGGTGATGAAGCGCAGGGCCGATGACAGCGGATCGGCACTGCCGGCCACGCTTTCCACACGGTATTCGGCACCCGTGGCGAAGGATACCGGGCCGGCGGGCAGCTCCGCGACGGTGCCGGAGATGTTGGCCGACGCCACCTGCTGGATCAGGTGTGTCTTCTGCCAGGCCGTGCCATAGGCATAGGCAACGGCCTCGGGCGAGAAGCGATCCTCACCAAACAGGTTCAGCGGCTTGCACCCCGCCACCAGCGGGTTGGTCGGCGTTGTCAGGGTCGACCGGCAGACGATATTGCCGTTGGCGACACCGTTCTGGAACAAGCCCTGATCGACCGCATCCACCGCGCGGGCGAAATTGTCGGTGATCTGGGTGTTACGGGTTTCCTGTTCGTAATTGGTGCGGCCATACTGGTAATAGGCGTCCCACTGCCAGCTGTCGCTGAGATCGCCACGGGCACCGGAGACGAGGCGATAGGTCTCGCGCTCCACCTCCGCCACCGGCGGGCCGATATCGTTGGAGACGCGACCGAAGGAGAAGCTGGTCTGGTTGGCCGCCACCAGTTGCGCGCGCAGGGCCGCCGGAAGATAGGCATTGTCGCGCTGGATGGTGATATTGCCGGTATTGCGGGCCGAGGCTCCGGTGGTTTCCGCGTTCGCCCGGCCATAGGAGGCCTCCATGAACAGTTCGACACTGTCACTGGCCTGATACTTGGCATGCATCATGCCGGAATAACGCTCGACCGGCGCCAGCAAGGGGAAATTGTTGTAGAAACCGTTCACCGGGTCAGCACTGCCACCCGACTGGAACAGGCCACCATTGGAGAAGGCGGGACCGGTGGCATAATAGGTGCCGTAATCATGGTTGAAATAGCTGCCGTCGGGGCGGAATTCAATGCCGCGCAGCACGCCGGTCGTGATCAGGCCATTGAAGGAAGACGTTGCCGTGCGGGCATTGGGCAGCAGGATTTGACGCGCCAGCCCGTTGGTCTGCGGCGTGGGGTTGGAAATGGCATTGTAGCTTTCGGCGCACCAGTCGCGGCTGTAGCAGTCGCCCATGCCCTTGTTGTTGGAATATTCGCCACCGATCACGATATGGCCGCGGCCATCGGCGAAATCGGTGCCGCCGGCCAGGGTGGCATAGAGTTCGCGATTGTCATCCTCCTGCGACAGGCCATACTGCACGCTGCCGCGCACGCCTTGCAGACTGGTATTCAGGATGACATTGACGACGCCGGCAACCGCATCGGAGCCATAGGCTGCGGAGGCACCGCCGGTGACCACTTCGCTTCGTTCGATCAGGACGGTCGGGATCAGGTTCAGGTCAACGGAACCGGACGGGGAATTGCCGCTGCCGGCGATGGTGCTGGCGACGAAGCGGCGGCCATTGACCAGAACCAGCGTGCGCTGGGCACCCAGGCCGCGCAGGTCGGCCAGATTGGCACCGGCATTGCTGGAGAAGATGCCGACGGTCGCCGGGGTCGATTGCGGCCGGAAGGAAGGCAGGGTGTTCAACAGGTCGGCGACATTGGACACGCCCTGGCGCTGTAATTCCACCTCGCCCACCACTGTCACCGGGGTCGGTGTCGCGAAGCCGGTGACAGGCAGGCGCGTGCCGGTCACGATGATCTCTTCAAGTGCGTCCAGCGTCTGCGGCGGTGTGGCGGCACTTTCCTGTGCGGCGGCGGGATTGGCCAGAACGGCAAGGACAGCCAGGGTGCTGGCGCCGGTCAGCCGGTGTGCTGTTGAATGCCTCATGTGGATTTCCTCCCCCTGCGCTGCGCCGGACAGTTACGGGCACGGCGGCGCATACGCTTGTTGATTTATCAATGATATCATTGATAGCTCAATGATGTGAGCTTTGGCAAGCGGAGATCGGCGGAATCCACTACCCGTTTCCCGCCCAGCTCCCGGCTGGCGTTGCCTGACGGAGTGCGGATGGACATGCGTGAATGCCGACAATTTATTACATTGAATTTATTGAATATTTTTTTATTCTTTCCGCCCATCGGACGCATTTGATGGTATGCGATCCGCTTATCCGCTGCTACTGAATTCACGATCCACACGACCTTCCCGCCGCGGCAGGCCGGCTTTCCGTTTTCGAACCGGATCGGCGGTGTTTGGCGGTGTCGATTTTGCCGGCGATCGCCAGAATACCCCCGCTTTACGCATTGACAGCCGGACCATAATATTGATCATTCAATGATTATCGCAATAAGACAGCGAGTCGTGTCGCGTCTGGGGGCTGTCGCACCGGCTGGTGGACGGGACAGCTGTCACAATCACGGTCGCCCGTGACCCCGCGGATGGCCGAGGGAGAGAAATCAATGGAAGTCCGTTTTCCCGATATCCCGGCCTATCAGGGTTGGGCCAAGCCGCTGCGCCTGGAATCAACGGTCGAGGCATTGGAACTGATCGAAGGGGCGGTACCGGCCAGCCTGGACGGCACCTGGTACCGGGCAGGACCCGACCGGCAATATCCGCCCATGCTGGGTACCGACATCTTCATCGATGGCGAGGGCATGGCCCATATGTTCCGCATCAAGGATGGCGCCGTCTCCTACCGCAGCCGCTGGGTCCGCAATGATCGCTATATCGCCCAAGCCAAAGCCGGCCGGTCCTTGTTCGGCCTCTACCGCAACCGCTTCACCGACGACCCGTCCGTCAAGGGTGTCAGCGGCGGCACGGCCAATACCAATGTGATCTTCCATGATGGCCGCCTTCTGGTGCTGAAGGAGGATGATCTGCCGTTCGAGGTGGACCGCGACACGCTGGACCCGATCGGGCGCTATGATTTCGGCGGCAGGGTCCGGGCCACCTCCCTGACGGCGCATCCGAAATGGTACCCGGACGACGGCCGGCTGCTGACCTATTCCTATCAGGCGCGGGGTGACGGGACGCGGGACATCGTCTTCTACGATATCGATGATCAGGGCCGCATCCTGGACGAAATCTGGTTCGAGATGCCCTATGCCTCCCTGGTCCATGATTTCGCGGTGACAGCGCACTGGGCCATTTTCCCCTTCATGCCGCTGATCACGGATGTGGAAAATCTGAAGCGGGGCGGCACCTTCTATCAGTGGCATCCCGATGAACAGGTTGTGGTGGCCCTGGTGAAGCGGGGTGGCACGCGCGACGATATCCGCTGGTTCCGCGGGCCGGCCGGCTGTCTCAGCCATATGATGAATGCCTGGGAAGAGGGCGATACCGTCCATCTGGACGCCTGCTATTATGATGGCAATTGCTTCCCGTTCTTCCCCACGCCGGATGGGCAGCATGTCGAAGGCTGCCCGCCCTTCCTGTCGCGCCTCAGCTTCGATCTGACCAGCAATGGCGACGTGTTCCAGCGGCGGCGGATCATCAATACGCCGGGCGAGATGCCGCGCACCGATGACCGTTATCAGGGACAGGAATGCCGCCATGGTTTCCTGATCGTGGGGCGCGGGCCGGACGGATCGTCCGCCATCGGCCGCGTCGATCTGCGCAGCGGGGAGATGACGCGCTGGCAACCGGGTCCCGGCGCCTCCGTCCATGAACCGCAATTCGTGGCCCGTTATCCGGGTGCGCCGGAGGGGGATGGCTGGCTGCTGGTCATCGTCAACCGGCTGGACACCAATCTCAGCGAGTTGGCGATCCTGGATGCACAGGATGTGGCGGCGGGCCCGGTGGCCCGGCTCTATATGCCGATGCGGGTGCGGACCACCTTCCATGGCACCTGGGTGCCAGGAGAGGCGCTGCGCAGCCGGTGAAGGCGAGCCCGGTCTGGCGGCAGATACCCGCCAGACCGGGAAACCTCACGCCACGGCGGGCTTTGCGGCCGGTGCGCCGTCGCGGCGGATCGGCTTCAGCAGCAGGACCAGCAGGGCCACGGCAACCGGCGGGATGGCGATCATGGCCAGCGTCACATCCAGCGTGAAGGACGATGCCAGGGCCAGCCCGCCGAACAGCGGCGCGATGATGCCGCCGATACGGCCGGCACCGCCGGCCCAGCCCAGGCCCGTGCTGCGCAGGGCCGTGGGGTAGATCTGGGTCATCAGCATGTTCAGCCCCGCCTGACCGCCCGCCTGACAGAAGCTCCAGCAGACCAGCAGCAGCACGAAGCCCACAGTGCCGAACGGTACATGCCCCATGAGGATCAGGGTGGCCGCTATGCCGACATAATAAAGCGGGATCAACCGGGTCGCCCCGATCCGGTCCATCAGGAAACCGATGGTCACGGTACCGATCATGCCGCCGATGAACCCGGTCATGGACACGATGGCGAAACGCTGGATCGTGATGCCACCCATTTCCTGGAAGAAGGTGGGCAGCCAGGCCGCCAGCAGCGCGATATTGCCCATGGACAGGACACAGGCGGCGAACAGGATGGCGCTGGTACGGGCGCGCCCGTCGCGGAACACATCAATGACATGGGCCTTCACCTTCTTGCCACCCGTCTCCGCCGTCACGAACCGCTCCTCCCCGGTCAGGACCAGATGGCGGTCCATCCAGCGGATGGTGCGGGCGATGGCGGGGTGGCCGGGGTCACGGCCGACGCGGTAGGTCAGCGATTCCGGCAGGAACAGCACCAGCACCGGCACCAGGGCCAGCGGCATCAGCCCGCCCAGCCAGAAGCCGCTTTCCCAGCCATAATGCGGGACCAGCAGGGCGATGGCGGCACCGGCCGCACTGCCGGCGCTGTAGCCCGCGATACCGATGGCGATGAACAGCGAGCGCCAGCGCTTGGGCGTGAATTCCGCCAGCAGCGCCATGGTGGTCGGCACCACGCTGGCCAGGAACAGGCCCGACAGGCCGCGCAGGACGGCCACCATCATCAGCGAGGTGGAGAAGACGGTGATCGTGGTCAGCAGGCCGAAAATGACGAAGGCGATGACCAGCATCCGCTTGCGCCCGTAATAGTCGGACAGCGGACTGATCACGAAGGCGCCAATGGCCAGCCCGGTCTGCTGCAGCACGAAGACGATGGTCATGCTGGCCGGTGTCGTACCGAAATCCCCGGCGATGGCGGGTGCAATCTTGCCCACCATGAAGATGTCGAAACCATCGATGAACATGGCCAGCGTGGTCAGCAGCAGCACAAGGCATTGCGGCAGGCCGATCTTGCGCTGGTCGATGAAGTTCTGGACGTCGAACGCCGACATGAAGCGCCACTCCCTCCCTCAAGGGTGCCGGACATGATCCGGCGATATTTTATGATGGGGATGCCGGCCTGTACACGCACGGGTCAAGGGGCCGTCCGTTCCGACCGATCTTTGATGAATCAATAATATCGCCTGTATCCGTTCCGCGCCAGCCCCCTTGAGCATCGATCCCAAAAATGTCGGCGTTGCGATCCGGCAGCGGTGGCAAGCCGCCAGAACGCTGGAATAACATTGAATGATCAACTAACAATGGACCGGATCAGCCGTTGCTGACACATGATCGGGATGAAAGAAGACATATGAAACGGCAGGCCAGATCGGACGCGAGCCCGGCCAGCAGCGAGGCAGAGGGCAAGGTGCCGGGCGCGGAAAACGCGGTGCCGGCCCCCGCGAAGCTTGAGCTGCCGGGGTGGAATGTCGAGAATCTGCAATTCTCCACCTTCCGCGTGACCTTGATCGCCAAGGTGATCGACCGGCTGACCATAAGGCGGCTGGCGGAACGCGGGGAGTTGACCTATGCAGAATGGCGCGTGCTGGCCCGGCTGGGCACCATGCCCGAGGGCGGAACCGTGGGACAGGTTGCCGATCTGGCCTGGGTCGACCGTGCGGAGGTCAGCCGTGCGGCCCGGTCGCTGGAGGAGCGCGGCTATACACGGCGCCGGGAAAATCCCAACGACCTGCGCACCCCCATCCTCTATCTGACCAAGGCCGGGCAGAAGCTGTACAAGGCGACGCTGAAGGAACGCGTGGCCTTCCATGAATCGCTGCTGGTCGATCTGTCGGCGGAGGAGCGGGTGGTGCTGGACGAGCTTCTGTCCCGCATCGGCGAAAGATTGGCGCATCTGGTAAAGACGTAAGGGCGGGGTGATGTTGGATTTCAAACATCGTTGATCCCTCAATATAAAAGTTCATTGAACTATCAATGATTCGGTGATACCCCTGGCTCCCTGTATCGCCCGCCGCCGCCCATGCGCGCGCGGGCCGTTTCCGGGAGAGATATCGATGGTCGAGGTCTGCTGGCCGGGCGGTGTCCCGGCTATGATGCCTGCCGAGGATCGCGCCGACATCACCGAACTGTTTGCCCGCTATGCCTGGGGCCTGGATCTGGCCGACGAGGAGCAGGTGCTGGATACCTTTGCCGAGGATGGGGAGTTCGACCATCTCTGGCAGGGCAAGGCGCAGGGGCGCGACGCGATCCGCGCCCACCTGCGCGGCCTCTGGTATGACCGGCAGCACTGGTGGTTCGGCCGGCAGCACCTGTTCAACCATTTCATCATGGACCCGCGTCCGGAAGGGGCGCGTGTTCGCTGTTTCTTCCAGATCATCCAGTTCAATGCCGATTACGGCACCAATTTTGTCTTCGGTATCGGTACGCGTGATGACCGGCTGGTCAAACGTCATGGCCGCTGGAAGTTCCATCGCCTGCATGTCAATGCCTGGACAAAGGCGGATCAGGTGCCCTGGAAGGGCGAACGGACGATGGTGCCGCGTCCGCTCAACACGCCAGAGCCCGTCGATTGCCGGCCGTTCAGCGTGCAGTCGCAGGACCCCTGGTGATGCAAAACTCCTTCCGTGACCGCATCCGCGCCCTGGGCACAGAGTTTTCGGTGGCACAAATCCAGGGCTCCATGGCGCTGTTCGCCCCGATGCAGCCCCCTGTCGATGAAGCCCTGGTTCAACGCGACCTGTCCTATGGGCCGGACCCGCGTCACCGGCTGGACCTGTTCGGCGGCGGTGGCAATGCAAAGCGCCCGGTCCTGGTTTTCCTGCATGGCGGCGGATTTATCGGCGGGGACAAGGGGTCGCCCGGTGCGCCTTTCTACAACAATGTCGGCGCCTGGGCGGCGGCGCAGGGCTGGCTGGGCGTCACCGCCACCTACCGGCTGGCCCCCGCCCATCCCTGGCCGGCGGGGGCGCAGGATGTGGCGCGGCTGGTGGACTGGCTGAAGCTGGAGGCTGCGAACCATGGCGGCGATCCCGGACGCATCGTGCTGATGGGACAATCGGCGGGGGCGGTCCATGTCGCCTCCTATGTCGGCGGGCAGGGCTTCGCGGATCAGGCCGCCCGGTCCATCGCCGGGGCCATTCTGCTGTCGGGCCTGTATGAGGTGCCCAGTGCCGCCCGCAACCCCTATCAGGATGCCTATTTCGGCACGGACTCGACCCGGTTCGCGGCGCAATCCAGCATCGACGGGCTGGCCACCACCGGCGTGCCCTGCCTGTTCACCGTGGCGGAGAATGACCCGGTCGATTTCCAGCGTCAGGCGGCGCTGCTGGTCTTCCGGCGGGTGGCCGTTACGGGCAGGTGGCCGGATTTCCACTGGCTGGAGGGGCACAACCATATCAGCCCCGTCCACCAAATCCATTCATCCGTCGACACGCTGGGCCCCATCCTGGCCCGCTTCGTGGCACGGGCGACGGGGTAGCGTCGCCTTCTCGGCCACCCAGCGGGCCAGTTCACCATGCGCAGTTTTGGCCGCATCCTGCATGTACTCGTCCGACACGCTCTGCGCCGTCAGCTCGACACGCAGGCCGTTGGGATCGAAGAAATAGAGGGATTGGATGATGTGATGGTCGGTGATGCCGATGACCTCCACCCCCGCCGCCTTCAGGCGAGCCATGGCCTGTCCGACTTCGGCCACCGAACCGACGCGGAGCGCAATATGATTGACCCAGGCCGGGGTGTTGGGCGACGGTGCCGCCGCCACATCATCCCCCAGATCGAAGAAGGCGATATAGGAGCCGTCGCGCATCTGGAAGAAGATATGGACATAGGGGCAATATTCGCCCGTGCTGGGCACATGGTCGCTGCGCACGATATGCACCAGCGGCAGGCCCAGCAGATCCTCATAGAAATGCCGTGTCTCCTCCGCATCGCGGCAGCGCCAGGCGAAATGGTGAAGGCCCTGGATGGGAACGGGGGGCTGCATGCGCTGTCTCCTGGGTCAAAGCCGGTCGCACCAGCCGGCGATATGGTCGGCGACCGCATCCACCAGATGCGGCTGGCCGCTGAGATAATGGTTGCCGCCCTTGATGGCGTGACGCTCCACCCGGCCCTTCGCGGCCTCGGCCCAGGCGGCATTGTCGGACGGGAAGACCGACGGGTCGGCGGTATAGTCCAGCAGCAGCACGGGCACGCGGGTCCGCGCCAGGTTGGCGGGGCCGTCGCCCCGGCTGCTGGGCGACCATTGGCTGAGATATCCGGTCAGCGAGGTATAGCGCCCCATACTGTTGGCGGCGTAGTTCTGGGCCTGCGGCGGACCCCAGACGGTCGTGCCGGGGATACGGTCATTGGGGTCGATGGACGGGTCCAGGCAGCGCGGATCGGCCAGGGTGCGGTGGATGACGAAGGCCTCGTCCCGCATGCCGTCGGCGCGCGCCCGCAACTGGCTCAACCGGTCCCGGGCCCAGGCCTCGATCCCGGCATTGCGGGCGCGCTGGGCCGTGCGGTAGCGCTCCAGAAAGGCGGCGCTGTAGGGCGGGCCATTGTCCGGGTTGAACATGTCCAGTTGCGCGCAGGACGGCATGGGATCATGTTCATCCACCACGGCGGGATCGATCCAGGTATCCATCAGCCGCGACCGGCCCAGATGCGCGGCGGCCAGCACGATCCCGTTTGCCGGCGGAAGATCGTCGGGCCGCAGATCGACCGGGTCGCCGGCCGGCGTATCGGTGATGGTCAGCTTCTCTGCCTGCGCCTGATAAAAGGCGGACAGGGCCGCCCCGCCGGAATTGCCGATCAGGACCACCCGATCGAACCCCTGCCGGCGCAGCCAGGTCACACCGGCCCCCATGTCCTGGATTACCTGTTCCAGCAGCAGCACCGCGTCATTGCCCATATAGCGAGAGTTGAGCGCCAGGGTCGCGATGCCGCGCGCCGCCAGCGGGGCCAGCAGGTAATGGCCCATGAAATTGCTGGTCGGATGCATGATCAGGGCGGCGGTGCGCGCACCCGGCGGCCGGGCGAAGGCGCCATAGATGCGGGGCCGCAGCATCTGCAGCCCCGACTGGCTTTCCATGGCGGCACCCGGCCGCACATCGATCACCACCAGTTCCAGTGTCATCGTCTCCCCCTCTGGCTTTATCGTTCTATGGTTCTGCCGCACCGGGAGGCCCGGCGATGACGGCGCCCGGCCCCCCGGACAACCTGACGGTCAGGCTCTGCGCCCTGTCCGATGCGGTGGCCGCCATCGGCCGGCCGCGCTTCGACGATGCGCTGCTGGCCGCCGTGGCAAGGCTGATCCCCGTCGACCATTGCACCATCCTCTGCTACTCGCAGGCGGCGGGGCTGAAACAGGTGGGGGGGTCCAGCCTGCAGGACCGGGCGACGGTACAGTCGCTGGGCCGCGACTATGTTGCCGGTCTGCACGCGTTCGACCCGAATTTCGAAGAGCTGTCGCGCATATCCAGCAGCCGCAAGGTCATCTTCCGCCGGCATGACCCGGCCCGTGTGGCGATGCAGGATTATCTGCGCCGTTTCTATACGACCGTCGGCATCGTCGATAAGGTGTCCTATATCTGGCGCACCTCGGACATGGCCTTCTACCTGAATTTCTACCGCTCGCTGCGTGCCGGCACGTTCACCGACGGAGAAGTCGATCTGCTGTCCGCCATCACGCCGCTGCTGACCAGCATCGTGCGCCAACATTGCGCCCATTACATCGTGCAGTCGGACATCAATGCCGGGCGGACCCTGCCCTTCGTCGAAAGGCTGGTCGAACTGGCCGACGAAACCTTGAGCACGCGGGAGCTGGCCGTCTGCTGCCGGATCGTGCTGGGGTACCAGACGGACGGCATCGCCGCCGACCTGGGCGTGCGCCCGTCGACGGTGATCACCCTGCGCAAGCGTGCCTATCAGAAGCTGGGCATCGCGTCGCAGGCGGAACTGTTCGCGCTCTGCCTGCGCAATCTGCCACGTCTGATGCGCCCTGTATGATACCGGCATCACCATCAGCCCCGCAGCAGGGCCCATAGGGCCTGATCCCGCTCGGCGGTCCAGGGTGTGGGATGCTCCCCGCCCTGCAACTGTTCCAGCATGCGCGCCACATCGAAGGGCAGCACATGGGCAAAGACCGGCCAGTCGCCATAAAGCGGGGTCATGACCTTTTCTGCCGACTGGAAACAGGCTTTCAGATCTGCCCCCCGCGCATGGGCATTGGCGACCACATCGCGCAGAATGGTGAGGAAGCCCTGGGTGGCCGCGATGGCATCCTCCACCGCCTCGCGCGACCGCAGGGCGCCCCCCCGGCCCGGAACCATGGTGGTGGCCGGCAGGTCGCGCAGGCGGGCCAGCGTGTCGATCCAGTCGGCGACATAGCCATCGCCGGCATAGACGCCACAGCGGTTTTCCACCAGATCGCCGGAGAACAGCACCCCGCAATCCGGTATCCAGCAGATGGAATCCCCCGCCGTATGGCCGCGCCCCAGATGCCGGAAATGCAGGTCGCGGTCACCCAGACGCAAAGTCAGCCCCTGGTCGAAAACCAGATCGGGCCAGGTCAGGCCGGGGATTTCCTCCACGCCCCGGAACAGGCGCGGGAAACGACGTACTTCGGACTCGAAATCATCCGGCCCGCGTTCGCGGATCAAATCCAGCGTCGCCTGGCTGGCAATCAGGGCCGCACCATCGAAGGCCGACGCCCCCATCACCCGCACCGCGTGGTAATGGGACAGGAACACATAGCGCACCGGCTTGTCGGTCACGCTGCGAATGGCGGCCAGCATCTCCCGCGCCAGGGCGGGTGTCGCGCGGGTATCGATGGCCACGACATAGTCCGGACCGACGACAAAGCCGCAATTCGGGTCGAAATCGCTGATATAGCCATAGACGCCGCTGGCCAGTTCGACCAGTTGCGGGGTCTGCTGCGCATTGTCGGCGGCGGACGCAAAGGACTGGGTCACGGATCGTTCCTCCGGTGGGCAGCGGTATCCCGCGCCGTTGCAAGGCAGGAGAGCAGGACACCCTGGTCGCCGATCTGATTGGCCAGCAGCAGCACCAGCCGCGCGTTCAGCGCGTGGCTTTCCGCCGCCGACAGCCCGGCATGCGTATCCAGCAGCGCCTCATAAAAGGCGTCGGGGTCGGGAATATGGGGCGTGGTCCGCATCTTGTTTCCTCCCTGCATCAGGTGCGGCTGGTGGCACGCGCCAGGGCGCCGCGAACCTGTTCCACAGTCGCATCCGGCAGGCGGGCGGCGAGGTGCAGATCGGGGCGGATCAGCAGAACCTCACCCGGTGCCATCTGCAGGGTCTGCCGTTCATCGCCGCTGACACCCTGGACATGCAGGGGCCAGCCCTCATGGGACAGGTGGGACAGGGCACGGCCCAGCCCATCCTCCCCATCACGCGGACACCAGAGGGCCAGGAACCCGGCTCCCTCCCCGCGCAGCATGGCCCCCAGGGAGCGGCTGCCCAGGGCCAGATTGGGCAGGGCCTGTCCCGCCTCACCCGTGGTCAGGGGCGACCGTGCATAAGGGTGGGGCACGCACATGCGGCCCGTATTCAGCAGCAGGCGGGCAAAAGGATGATCGACCGCCAGATCCATCACGGCCGTGCGGAACATCCGCTCGACCTCCGTGCGCGGGGCCAGGAAGCGACCGGACCGGCGGGTGACGGCGATATTCTCCACCGCCGCCGGGCGGCGTTCGGCATTGTAGCTGTCCAGCAGCGTCTCCGGCGCCTGACCGTTCAGGACCAGGGTCAGCTTCCAGGCCAGATTCTCGGCATCCTGAATGCCGCTATTGCCGCCGCGCGCGCCGAACGGGCTTTTCACATGGGCGGCATCGCCGATGAAGAATACCCGCCCCTGCCGGAAATCATCCATCAACTGGGTGCGGTAGGCATAGGCGCCGACCCAGACCAGATCGAATTCCACATCCGGGCCCAACTGGTCACGCAGCCTTGCTGCCGCCACCTCCGGCCGGCTGGCCTGCTGCGGGTCGGTGTTGGGCAGCATCTGGTAGTCCATGCGCCAGACGCCATCGGCCATCAGATGCTGCCAGACGGCCCGGTTCTCATTGAACGGCGCCTCCACCCAGGTCCAGCGCTCAACCGGCAGATCTTTATGGAAGCGCACGTCGGAGATGCACCAGCGATCCTCCCCTAATTCCCCCCGCGTCGGCAGGCCCAGGGACTGCCGGACCGTGCTCGCATGGCCCGAGGCATCGATCACCCAATCGGCATGCAGGCTGTAGGCACCGTCGGGCGTTTCCACACTCAGGACGGCGCCATCTTCATCCTGGCGGATGCCGGTCACGCGGTTCTTCCAGCGCAAGTCTGTGCGGCCCAGTTCCCGGATACGGTCGACCAGGAACCATTCGACATAGAATTGCTGGATATTGATGAAGGGCGGTTGGGCCGACCGGCTGCCCTCGGCCAGATCGAACCGGTAGAGCGCGTCCTGGCCGCGCAGCACCTTGCCGACAGACCAGGTGACGCCCTTGTCACGGATACGCGGATAGATGCCCAGCCGGTCGAAAATCTCCAGGCTTTTCTGGGCGTAGCAGATGCCCCGGCTGGAGGCACCGCGCACGCCCACCGTGTCATCCTCGTCAAGGACCACGGCGGCAATGCCCCGGCTGGCCAGGTCGCAGGCCAAGGTCAGCCCAGCCAGACCGGCGCCGACGATGGCCACCGGATACCGGTGCCCCGCACTTCCCGACAATTCCGGCGGCCGCATATACGCATAGACGGGCAGGTCATAGCCCGTGGGTGACAATCCGGTCACGTCCCCCCTCCCGATTTTGGCGCCGGGTGTTTCCCCGGTTCGATAGGCCAACTATGCGGATGGGGAAGAAAAACATCTGTCCCCCTTATAGGGGACGTTGATGTCAGCTGTGGGCAGGATCGTCGCGCCGCTTCCAGACCCGCTTGAAAACGGTGGCGCGGATACGGCTGAACCGGCCGTTATCGATGTTGTAGAAGGCGAAGCTGTTGATATACATCCGGTCGCCCTGACGCATCGGGCCAGAGGTGAAGTCCGGCACATCGGTAACCGCCAGGAATTCGGATTCCAGTTCGGCGGCCAGCAGGGTCTCACTGGCGAAACAATCCAGCACCGTGATGGTGCGCCGGGTGACACTGCGCACACCGGTATAGAAGCTGACGATTTCGGCACGGCCGCGCAGTTCACGGCCATTGCCGATGGTCAGGCGAATGTCTTCGGCATAGTAGGAACAGGCGGTTTCGAAATCGCCATCATTGAAGGCGGCGATATAGCGGGCGAAGGCGGTGGTGGCGTCGGGCAATGTCATGGGCTGGCCTTGTACGGGGCCGACCGGATGCGCGCGAAGCGGCCGTCGGTCATGTCGATGATCGTGAAACTGACCCAGCCCCGTTTCTCTCCCTTTGCCAGGGGGCCTGCGGGATGATCGGGCGCATCCTCCCGCGCCCGCAGGGTCCACCGGAGTTCCGCCGCGATCCGGCCCGGACGGTCGACATAGTTCAGGATTTCCAGCCGCAACGCGACGCGGCGATGGAATGCCAGCGCCGCGTCGGCCGACCGTAAATCCATCTGATCGTCGGTCATGTGCAGCGCCGGCGCGTAGAAGGCCGCCACGCCCGGCAGGTCGTCACGGTTCAGGGCGTCGATATAGAGGTCGAACCGCTGGCGCTGGCTGATATCGGTCATGGCTGCGGCTCCGCCCGCCGGTCACAGCACCGCGTAATAACGAAACAGCGAATGGTCGGGATCATCCTCCGGTGTCACTTTCGGCCGGCGCTGGCCCACACCCACGATCACGGTTCGGTTCAGCCATTCATGTGGCCCGTCCGGTGCGCGGAAATAAGGTGTGCAGCGGAAATAGGACGTCAGCGGCTTGTAACCCGGCCGTTGCAGGGGGCCATGCACATAACCCAGGTTGCGGATATAGATCAGCGCCCCGTCATCGGCCTGGATCATGTAATGCGCGTTCAGTTCGACCACGCCGTCGGTGCGGACCACGGGCCAATCGGCGCCGCTGTGATCCACCAGCTTGCCGTTCAGGCGCGGACCGCTGACCGTGCATCCCTCCCCGACCGAGGTGTAGCCATGGTTCGGCCCGCCCGGATGGATCGCCCCCGTCATCCAGCGGCGATCGAAATTGATGCGGATGTCGAACACATGCTCGTGCCGCAAGGCCAGCGGATGATCGTCCGTCATGGTCATGTCCTCCCGTCATTCATTGAGAAATCAATATTATCATCGATCCACCCTTGCAAGGGGGTGATTTTCAATTATGATGATTAATCAATGAATGATCGGCCGCGCGACGAGATGGGCGCGGATAGGGCCGGAAAACATGGGACGGAGACGGGCATGCCCGATAGTTTCGAATTGAAGATGATACCGGGCCGGGACCCGGCGACGAACCCCTATAAGCCACCGTTGCCGCCAAAGGATTATGCGCGGATCGTGGAGGATGGGCTGGTCTTTGAACGCAACCTGCCGGTCAGGATGCGCGACGGCGTGACCATTTATGTCGATCTCTACCGCCCGGAGGGGCCGGCCGGCGAACGGGATTTGCCCGTGCTTCTGGCCTGGAGCCCCTATGGCAAGCACAGCAAATCCGCCAATCTCTGGCCGCCGGCAGGGATCGAGGAGGGCTGGAACTCCCGTCACACGGCATTCGAGGCACCGGACCCCGCCTATTGGTGCCGCCATGGCTATACCATCTGCTATCCCGACCCGCGCGGCGCCTGGCTTTCCGAAGGGGAGCTTCGCCATAACGGCATTGGTGAGGGGGAGGATTGTTACGACCTGATCGAATGGCTGGGCGTTCAGCCCTGGTGCAATGGCAAGGTCGGGATGACGGGTGTCTCCTACCTCGCCTGCATCCAGTATCTGGTGGCACCGCTGAAGCCGCCGCATCTGGCCGCGTTGAACCCGTGGGAAGGGTTTTCAGACTGGTACCGGGAATTCGCCTGCCATGGCGGCATCCGCGAGACCAACTTTGTCGATCGCGCGACGATGAGCCTGAACTG
Organism: Niveispirillum sp. GW835-FHT14G11; assembly: GCF_058793615.1. Lineage (NCBI taxonomy): Bacteria > Pseudomonadati > Pseudomonadota > Alphaproteobacteria > Rhodospirillales > Azospirillaceae > Niveispirillum > Niveispirillum sp. GW835-FHT14G11. The sequence goes on along the minus strand of NZ_JBXAFZ010000014.1, from coordinate 90,372 downwards.
GTCCACAACACGCACCGAGGATACGGCCGGCAATGTGAAGGCCCATCCCCTGATCGATGCCTATTGGCAGAGCAAGGAACTGGACCTGGAGGCGATCGACCTGCCCACCTTCATCGTGGCCAGCTGGTCCGATCACGGCTTGCACACGCGTGGCACGCTTGAGGCCTATAAACGGATCGCGTCGGACCGGAAATGGCTGCTGGTGCATGGCCAGAAGAAATGGCGGCATTATTACATGCCGGAAAATGTCGCGTTGCAGCGCCGCTTCTTCGACCAGTTCCTGAAGGGGCAGGATGCCGGCGTCCTGCAATGGCCGCCCGTATGCATCCAGGTGCGCGAGGCCGGCAGCGATGGGGCGTTTCGGGACGAGGCGGCATGGCCGCTGGCGCGCACCCGCTATCAGCCGCTTTATCTGAACGCGGCCGATGGCACGCTTGACCCGTCCCCCGTGGCACGGGAGGCGGAAACGCGGTACGACGCCGTGACTGGGCGCACGACCTTCGATATCGTGTTCGACAGGGAAACGGAGCTGACCGGCCATTTCAAGCTACGCCTGTGGATACAGGCGGACGGGGCCGACGATATGGATCTGTTCGTGGGACTGGACAAGATCGGCCGCTCGGGTGACCGGGTGCCCTTCACCTTCTATGCGCTTTACGATGACGGGCCGCTGGCGCTGGGCTGGCTGCGCGCTTCCCATCGGGAACTGGACATGGACAGGTCCACCCCCTGGCAGCCTCTTCACCGTCACGACCGGGAGGTGCCTCTGCCGGAGGGAACGCCGGTTCCGGTGGAGATCGAGATCTGGCCGACATCTGTGCGCTTCGCGGCGGATGAGGGGCTGCGCCTGACGGTGCAGGGGCGCGATATCTATGACCAGGATCGCTACGGGCTGGCCTTCGCGCGACATGAGGATTTGCGCAATCGCGGACAGCATGTCGTGAAGACGGGGGGCGTCTATGATTCACACCTGCTGGTGCCCCTTATTCCCGCTGATTGAATGCTTCTGCCACCCTGCCTGCGACGCTTCTGTTTGATAAGGAAACACCATGACCGAAACGCATCCTTTCGCCCCGCGTTTTGAATTCGCCTTTTCCATCGGGATCACGCTGACGAAGCCCCATTGGCTGCGCCCAACGACGATGGGGGCGACGCGTGCGGCCATCTATGCTGCCGACGGCACCGTGGAAGGGCCGGGCATCAAGGGACGCGTTGTGCCGATGAGCGGCGGGGACTGGCCGCTGCTGCGCCCCGACGGTGTGATCGATTTCGATGCCCGCTATCTGCTGGAACTGGATGACGGCACCGTCATCTATCTCCAGAACCGGGGTTATCGATGGGCCTACACGCCGGAGGTCGCGGAACGGCTATCCCGTAATGAGCCGGTGGACCCGTCAGAATATTATATGCGCGTCTCCCCAAAATTCGACGTACCTGCAGGCCCCCATGATTGGCTCGCGAAGCACGTCTTCGTGGGGATAGCGGAGAAAATCCCCGGCGCCAACCGTATCCATTACTTCAAACTTTTATAGCATAGCCGATCCATCCCAAGCCTCGACCGACATGGTAGGTTTCCTCAAGGGGGCAAAAGCATGGGATGGGTTGGTTGTTCAGTTCCGTGGAGGGATGGTGCGGGTTCATCCTGGACCGCTCGGGTTCGTTCGTCCATGATTTGCAGATAAATTCCCATGGCGTCAGTCCGCGGAGCGTCTTGAGCCGGCGGGCGAAATTGTATGCAGCCACGAAGGTAATCAGGTGCTGATCGAACTGGTGGTGGCTTATCCTTTGAAGAAGGCGATCAGATGACGCGGGCTTCGTCGCGCAGCTTGGATACCAGCTCGGCGACAGAGGCGACCTTGACGCCACCCTTGCGCTTGGGCGGCTCCACCACCTTCACGGTGGTCAGGCGCGGCGCGATGTCCACGCCCAGGGCACCCGGCTCCACCATCTCGATCGGCTTCTTCTTGGCCTTCATGATGTTGGGCAGCGAGGCGTAGCGCGGCTCGTTCAGGCGCAAATCGGTGGTCACCACGGCCGGCAGCCGCAGTTCCACCGTCTCCAGGCCGCCATCGATCTCGCGCGTCACGGCAACCTTGCCATCGCCCGGTGCGACCTTGGACGCGAACGTCCCCTGGCCCCAGCCCAGCAAGGCGGCCAGCGCCTGGCCCGTCTGGTTGCTGTCATCATCAATGGCCTGCTTGCCCAGGATCACCAGATCCGGCGCTTCCTTGGCCACCGCCAGCGGCTGCACCTCGGCATCGGTCTGCACCAGGATGCCGCGGTCGCCACCCATGGCCAGCGCCGTCCGGATCGTCTCCTGCGCCGCCACCGGCCCGATCGACACCACCACGATCTCCGAAGCCTTGCCCGCTTCCTTCAACCGGACCGCCTCTTCAACCGCGATCTCGTCAAACGGGTTCATCGACATCTTCACATTCGCAAGCTCGACACCGCTCGCGTCGGGCTTCACGCGGATCTTGACATTGTAGTCAAGGACACGCTTCACGGCGGCTAGGACTTTCATTCGCTCCATCTCCCGGCGGAACGCGCGACGTCAAAGGCTGCGACTGACCAGTTCCTTCATGATCTCCGACGAACCGCCGTAAATCCTGCGCACGCGGGCATCCCGCCACAATTTGGCGATGGCATATTCATTCATGTAGCCGGCCCCGCCATGAAGCTGCAAGGCGGCATCCATGATTTCCCACTGGGTCTCCGTGTGCCACAGCTTGGACGCCGACGCCTCGGCCGCTGTCAATTTTCCGGCGACATGGCGCTGGATCGCCCAGTCCAGATGGGCCCAGCCGACTTGCAGTTTTGCCGCCAGATCGGCCAGGGTGAAGCGGGTGTTCTGAAAGGTGAAGACCTTCTGGCCGAAGGCCACACGATCCTTGGTATAGCGGACCGCTTCGTCGAAAGCCCGCTGGGCGGCGGCTTGCGCACTGATGGAAATGGACAGGCGTTCCTGTACCAGTTCATCCATCAGCACGGCAAAGCCCCGGTTGACCGGCCCCAGGACATTGCTGGTCGGCACCCGCACATCAGCAAAGAACAGTTCACTGGTGTCCGAGGAGAATTGCCCGATCTTGTCCAGATTGCGCCCGCGCGCGAAGCCGGGGCGGTCCGCCTCCACCAGGATCAGGCTGGTACCCTTGGCCCCTTCCTGCGGGTTGGTCTTGGCGACGACAATCACCAGATCGGCATTCTGGCCATTGGTGATGTAGGTCTTGGAACCGTTGACGATATAATCGTCACCTTCGCGGATGGCCGATGTGCGCACACCCTGCAGGTCGGAACCCGCCCCTGGCTCCGTCATGGCAATGGCGACAATGGTTTCGCCGGAAACCATGCGCGGAAGCCAGTAACGCTTCTGCTCCTCGCTTCCATGGTTCTGCATGTAGCCGATGGTGATGTCGGACTGCAATGTTACCGTATCGGTGGACCCGGCGTAGCTCAATTCCTCATTGAGAACGGCGTTATAGCGGAAATCCAGGCCCAGACCGCCATATTCCTCTGGCACGCTGGGACAGAGATATCCGCCGTCACCCATCTTGCGCCAGAAGGAACGATCAACGATCCCCTGTTCTTCCCAGCGCGCCAGATGGGGCGTGAATTCCCGATCAAGGAAACGACGGAACTGGTCGCGGAACATATCCAGCGATTCATCTCCCGTCGTCCGGCCTTCGACATGCAGCATCTTCCTGGTCCATCCCGTTCAAGCGCCGGCTTCAATGCCAGCGCGTCTTTCGTGGGGACCGATGATATAGTAATGTAGTTTACCACTCAAGCGATGTCGGGAAACATCTGCTCCAGGAATTCCCCGTCCTGTACCTCGTCGCGCCGGTCTTCGGCCCGGCGCAGATCGACGCGACGGATCTTGCCGGAAATGGTCTTGGGCAGTTCGTCAACGAACTGCAGACGCCGCACCCGTTTGTAAGGTGCCAGCCGACCGCGCAGATGGGCAAAGATCGACCGGGCCGTGTCGGCATCCGCCGGAACCGACCCCGCCAGGATGACAAAGGCCTTGGGCACTGCCAGACGCACAGGATCGGGCGACGGCACAACAGCCGCCTCGGCCACGGCCGGATGCTCCAGCAGAATACTTTCCAGCTCGAACGGGCTGATCCGATAATCGGATGCCTTGAACACGTCGTCGGCCCGGCCGACGAAGGTCAGGTAACCCTCCGCATCCCGCTCCGCCACGTCGCCGGTTCGATAGAAGGCACCATCGGTGGCGGTCATCGCCCCCTCCACCTCATAGCCCAGCATCAGGCCGGCCGGGCGACCAACGCCGGCCAGGGGCAGGCACAATTCCCCCTCCCCCGCCGGCAGGTCATCCGGGTCCAGCAACTGGTGGCGGTATCCGGGCAATGACCGGCCCATCGAACCCGGCTTCAGTCGCTGGCCCGGCGGGTTGCCGATCTGGGCCGTCGTCTCCGTCTGGCCATAGCCATCGCGGATGGTCAGGCCCCACAGCTTTTGCACATGGTCGATGACTTCCGGGTTCAGCGGTTCGCCAGCGCTGCACAGTTCACGCAAGGATGTCCGCCAGCGCCCCATGTCCTGCTGGATCAGCATGCGCCAGACGGTTGGCGGGGCACAAAGGCTGGTCACCCCCTGCCCGGCCAGCACGTCCAGCAATTGGGCGGCATTGAAACGCGGCTGGGTAACGATGAACACTGTCGCCCCGGCATTCCAGGGCGCGAAGAAGGAGCTCCACGCATGTTTGGCCCAACCGGGGGAAGAGATGTTGAGATGGACATCGCCGGGCTGGAGACCCAGCCAATACATCGTGGATAGGGCGCCCACCGGATAGCTTTGATGCGAATGAACTACCAGCTTGGGCTTGGCCGTCGTGCCGGAGGTGAAGTAGAGCAGCATGGGCGAGGAGGCCGGCGTGGGGCTGTCGGGGGTGAAATGGCCGGCATGGCTGCCGTCATGGGCCGCCCCCAAGTCGTGCCAGCCGGGCCGGCTCCCGCCCACGGCGAAGCGACCCACGCTGTCGATACCGTCCAGGCCGGCGAATTTCTCCACCAGGGCCTGATCTGCGATGACATGGGAGACGCGGCCGCGCGTCAGCCGGTCGGCCAGATCGTCCGGGGTCAGCAGGGTGGTGGCCGGGATAATGACGGCGCCCAGCTTCATGCAGGCCAGCATGCATTCCCACAAGGGCACGACATTGCCCAGCAGCAGCAGCACCCGCTGTCCCCTGCCCACACCGGCTCCGCGCAGATAGTTCGCCACGCGGTTGGACCGTGCCGCCATTTCCGCGAAACTGACGCTGATCTCCGTGCCATCGGGATCATGGATGCGCAAAGCGGGGCGGTCGCGGCTCTCCGGTGCGGCGGCCAGGACCGCGTCGAACCAGTCCAGCGCCCAGTTGAATTCCGTCAGGTCCGGCCACTCGAAGCTGTTATAGGCCGTATCGTAATCCGTACGGTACGCCAGCAGGAAATCACGCGCCTGTTCAAAGGATTGCCCACCCATCACGCTGCCTCCGCCAGGAAATCACCAACCAGCTTGTTGAAGCGTGCCGCATGTTCAATCTGTGCCCAGTGCCCGCACTGCCCAAAGACATGCAATTGGGATCGGGCGATCAACTGGTGCAGACGCAACGACACGTCCAGCGGCACGACACGGTCATCGCGGCCATGGATGATCAGCACCTCGTGCCGGACGCGGGTGATGTCTTCGGGTTCACTGCCCAGCGCGTCCAGCCAACGCTGATAAGGGCGCGGGAACAGGGCCGCGAAACTCTCCTGGAACCCTGGCCGGATGCTGGCCTGATAGCGCAGCTCCGCTAATTCGTCGGTCACCAGGCTGCGGTCATGGGCGAAAATGTCCAGCAGGCCACGCATGGCGGCCAGCGACGGCTCATACCCCCACACCGCTGCCAACCCATCGGTCACCGGGAAGGTCAGGCCGGCACTGCCCATCAGGACAAAGCGCCCCACCCGTTCCGGATGCTGGATGGCCAGGGCCAGGGCGATGGCCCCGCCGAAGGAATTGCCGACAATGTCGACCTGCGGCAGATCAAGCGCATCCATCAGGTCCAGCAATTGCCGGACCCAGGCCGCGCGATCATAGGTGAGGCCCGCTGGACGGTCGGTATAACCGAACCCCACCATGTCGGGCGCCAGCACGCGGCGATTTTTCGCTAGTTCCGGCATGACCAGACGCCAGTTGGCCCAGCCGGTGACGCCTGGTCCGGACCCATGGATCAGGATGACGGGCCGCCCCTGGCCCAAATCGTGGCAATTGGTATTGAAATCGCCCGTGCGGATCGAACGGGCGATTTCAGGCGATGGTTGGGACATGGTTTCCCCCCGGATTTGACTTGTTGGTTGGGTCAGGCGCCCTTGATCAGCCCGCCGGGCTTCGATCCCCACATGCACAGGCTGGATGGCTCAAAACTAAAGCTGCGCGGGCGGTGGGTGGCTTCGTCCGCGATCTCGTTCACGCCGCAGGAATATTCAAACACCATCCCATCCGGCCCCCGGAAATAAAGGAAATTGGCGCCCGAGGTCGGGTGCCGGCCAGGACCGAAAATGATGGGCACCTTCAATTTCTGCAGCATCGAATGGGCGCGCAGGACGTCGTCGGCAGTGCGGACCTGATGGTTTATATGCTGGATGCCGGGGCCGGCTGCGCGCACCAATGCTATGGAGTGATGGATGGCGCTGATCCGCATCAGCGGGATATCGCCGATCCGGTCACTGACCCGCGCGTTGCACACCCGCGTCCAGAAATGTTCGTCGCGCGCCGGGTCGGTGGAGTTCAGCCCGATATGGTTGAAGCCGGTGATACCGGCATCACGCGACCCGAAATGCCGACGCCCGCGATAGGCCGGGCGCAGCGCCAGCTCAATGGCATTGCCGCTGGGATCGGTGAAGGCGATGAAGGCATCGGCCATGCGCGCTGCCGCCTGACCCGCCGTACCCTCCTGCACCACATGGCCCAGGGCGCGCAGATTGGCGGCAGCCTGATCCAGTTCGGCAGCACTGGCAACCTCGAACCCGGCGACCTGCATGGAAGGATCACCCTGCACATAGCAGAGCGTGTGTGCCCTTTCGTCGGAGCGCAGGTAGAGCGACCGCGCCTCACGCCGTGCCACCTCCAGCCCCAGCACGCGGGTGCCAAAATCCGCCGCCAGGTCCAGGTCCGGCGTCCCCAGACGGACATAGGCGATATCAACCAGCTGGATCATGCCCCTTCCTCCGCTTGCAGTTCGGGCACCGCATCACAGCGGCTGCCCCAGGCGCACAACCCGTCAACCGTGCGCTGAAAACGCCGGGGAACCGCGGACGGCGCGGGCGCATCGGGACGGGACGTCACCAGGGTGAAGATCGTCCCTTCCGGCCCCGCCAGATGCAGGAAACCCAACCCGGACGCCGCTTGCCGCCCGGGGCCCTGCAGGATGCGCACCTGCCGGTCGGTGGCGAAGTAGGATGCCTGCATCAACTGGTCCAGCCCCTCTACCGCGAAGGCGGTATAGAGGATGCCGGCGCCGTCGGACGGGTACAGCACGATACGGTGATGGGTATTATCCAGGGCGATATAGGTGATATCCCCCACCTGATCGGCCACACGACCACCCAGTGCCCGCCAGAAGGCGATATCGCGTTGAATGTCGCGGCTGCGCAGACCGACACCATGCAGGCCGATGATGCCGCTGTCGCGCAGCAGGTGGCAGCGCCGGCCATTCATATGCGGCCGCAATACCAGATCAATGGCATTGCCCGATCCGTCGCGGGCCAGGAAACACGCATCCACCTGCCGTAGCCGACAGGCATCGGGATCGGCCGGCGTCAGGTCGAAGCCGGCATCGCGCAGACGGCACGCCGCCGCATCCAGGGTCGGCTGGTCGGGAAATGCGATGCCACAGGCCGAAGGGCCGGCATCAAGGGGCAGAAGGGAGAGGTCGTTCTGGCGCTGGCTGGCGCGCAGACATTGTGTGGTGCCGATACGGGGACCGGGCGGCAATCCCAGGATATCCGTCACAAAACGGCTGGCAGCCTCTGGATCGGACAGGGCCAGGCGGACATAGGCGACCGCCAATGTTGCATCGCTCATGTCTGTCGCTTTCCTGATGGGGGATCAGCTGCGGCACCGCGCGCCGCCACGAAACAGCGCACCATGTCGCGCAACATGGCCAATTGCTGTTCATCCCGTTTGGTATCGGTGTCCCACAACCGGCGGATGGCCTGACCACGCACCACGCCCAGCACGATGGACAGGATACCGGGCGCCACATCGGCCGGGATGCCGGCCTGGATCAGGGCATCGGTCCAGGCCTGTTCCACGGGCAGACGGGCCGTGCGGGCAATGTCCCGCACCTCATCCCGCACCGTCGGGTCGGTGGCTGCCGATACCACAATGTCGATGGACACCATGAAATGCCGGCTGAAAAAGAATTCCCGCGCATCGTCCAGCAACTGCCCGATAATGTCGCCCTTGGCGTCCAGGCTGGCCGCCCGCTGCCGGCTGCGTTCCAGCGCACGGCCATAGACATGGCGGAGCGTGGCCAGCACCAACTGTTCCTTGGTGGGGAAATGGTGAAGCTGTGCGCCGCGCGACACGCCGGCCACCCGCGCCACCTCCGCCGTGCGGAAACCGGCATAGCCATGGTCGCCCATCACCCGCGCGGCGGCATCCACGATACGCCGCCGCATCTCGTCACTGCGTTCCGCCTGGGTGCGGACCGGCCGCGCCGGGGCCGGGTTCAGGCGGGGGCGACCACGCGGACGGACAATGGTTTTCGGGTCAGGCGACGACATGGACAACCCCATCGATCAGTTCCACCGGATAGGACCGGAGCGCTACCTCGCAAGGCATGCCCAGGGCCGCACCAGTGGTAACGTCGAACGTGCCGAAGTGCCAACTGCACTCCACCACATGGCCCTGCAGGCAACCCTCCTCCGACAGCGACACCTCGCCATGGGTGCATTGGTCGGCCGTGGCATAGACGCGATCACCCACCTTGTAGAGGGCGATGCGGCTGCCATCGGGCAGGGTCTCCCCCCTGATATCGCCATCCTGGATATCGGCTGCGGGGCATAGTCTGATCAGGTTGGACATGGACACCCCTCAAAGCATTGTGCTGCCGCCATTGACGCTGATCACCTGGCCGGTGACGAAGCCCGCCTCCGGGGTGGCCAGATAGGTGACCATGGAGGCCACCTCCGCCATCTCCCCCGCCCGGCCCATGGGGATCACGTCGATGAATTTCGCCGCCACATCCGGTGCCTTGGCGACAAAGGCCTGAAGCTGGTCATTATTGATGGCGCAGGGGGCCACCGTATTGACGGTAATGCCGTCGCGGGCGAATTCACGCGCCAGACCGGTGGTCATGGCATGCACCCCGCCCTTGGCGGCATTGTAGGCGGCATGGTCCCACAGGCCGTTGCGCACCGAATCCGCCCCGATATTGATGATGCGGCCATAAGCCTGCCGCTTCATCACCGGCAGCGCGTGGTAGCAGGCCCAGACAGCCGTCCACAGATTGCGGTCGATGGTGGTGCGCAACGTGTCGGGCGTGTGGTCCAGAAACGGACGAATGATGCCGCCTCCGGCATTATTGATCAGGATATCCAGCCGCCCGAACCGGGCGACGGCCTTGCCGACCAGCGCCTTGGCGACATCCTCCTGCGACAGGTCGCCGGCCAATGAAACCACTTCCCACCCGCATTCCGCCGAAAGGGTGGCTGCCGCCTCCGCCAAGGCGCCCTCATCAATGTCGGCAATGACCAGCCGCGCCCCTTCCGCCGCCAGATGCCGGGCAATGACCAGCCCGATCCCGCGCGCGGCGCCCGTGACGATGGCCACCTGCCCGTCCAGTTTGCTGCCCATGGCTCAGCCTCTTGTCACAGGATGAAACTGACGCGCCCCTGCGGGCGCAGGCCGTCACTGGCCAGGATGGCGCGCTTTTCCCGGATGCGCAGACCATCCGGCGTGCGTACCAGCCGATGGACATTGCGACCGAAATAGACATCCGTCTGGCCATCCTTGGACCGGTAGGTGATGAAGACCGACCGCGCCTCCAACTCGCCATCCGCCAGTTCGCGTATCAGCACGTTGGAGATCAGGTGGGACAGTTTGGAACGCGGATATTCGGCATGGGCCGTGCGCTTCATCAGCCGCACCACCCGCTCGCCCAGCCGGAACCGATCATCGGCGATATAGAACAGATTGTTTTCCGGGGAGGCATCGCCCGCGATATCCGTGGAGGGCACATAATAATGGGCATCGTCAGTGAACAGGGTCAGCCATTCCGGCAGCCGCCATTCATCAATCAGCGCCGCTTCCTGATAGAGGAACTCCTCCACCGCCGCGCGGGTGATGGTGTGCATCGTGTCCTGCTGCATGATCACGCCTCCACCATGGCGATACGGGAATTCCACTGGGTCCAGAAGGCGCGCATCTGCGCCTCGTCATCATAGGATGGCGGGTTGCGGGACATGCCCTTGGACAGGTCGTTCCAGCCGACCTCGCTGGCATTGGCATAGCCGCGCTGGCACTGTTCCAGTGCCTCGATATCGTCGGGCGTGGCGAAACCGCCGGGGCCAAGAAACTCCAGGAAGTTGAACAGCCGATATTCCCGCGCCCACTTGCTCTCGTTCACCGGTGCCAGGGCCCAGGCGTTGATCTGCATATAGTCGGCGGAGACGGGGTAGAAGGTCCGCACCGTCAGCGCCATGATGTCGTTGATGACCAGATTGGGGAAGATCACCAGATTGCGGTTCTTGCCCGCGATGCGGTCGGCCCGTTCCTGACCGTGGCGCTCCACCAGCTTGGCATGGATGGCGGCGATTTCCGCCTTGCCCTCTGGCCCCCAGGCCGGAATCCATTGCGCCACGGGGCGGCCCCAGGGGGCGGAATATTCAACCACGGCATGGCCATTGCCCAAATCCCGCCCCTCGCCCTTCAGCGCGATATTGGCCAGCCCGCCGGACATGCTGCGCAGATAGTCCAGGTATGTCGCGTGGTTGGTGGCGGCGTGGTAGCCGTCATAGGAATTCTCGGCCAGCAGTTTCCAGTTCGCGCGGATGGAATATTCCTGCGTGCCGCCGACGATGGTCATGCCAGCATCCGACTGGTCGGCCACGATATCCAGATATTCGGTGGCCGCCCCCAGATAGTCGGTCAACGGCACTGCATTTGGATCGAAACAGACAAAGGCAAAACCGCGATAGCGTTCAAACCGCGCAACCGGCTGCAGGCCCGAGGCCGGCCGATCCTTGAAACCCGGTGGATAGGCTTCCTCATCCGGCAGGTGGCGCAGCTTGCCGTCCAGGCCGAAGATCCAGCCATGATAGAAACATTGGAACGACTTGGCGTTGCCGCTGCGGTCGCGACAGACCTTGGCCCCGCGATGGGTGCAACTGTTCAGCAGCGCGTTGTATCCGCCCTTGGCGTCACGCGTGAAGATCAATTGTCGCCCGCCGACCTGTCGGCTGACATAGTCACCGGGCTTGGCCAGTTCGGACTCATGTCCCAGATACAGCCAGCAGCGGCTGAAAATCCGCTCCTGCTCCAGGGCCAGGATGGCGGGGTCGATGAAACTGCGGCGATTGACGTTGAAACTGTGCGCTTCCGGATCGATCCGGACCAGTGGGCCGGGATTGTTGCTCCCTGACATGATCTATTCCTCCCTGTTTTATGCAGCAGCCAGAGCACGGTGCAGGTCGAAGCCCGGATTTTCCAGGTCGGTTGCCGTCAGGCGGGCCCGCGCGGCGACCAGCCGGCGCAGCGCCCCCATTTCCTTGGCCATGTTAACGGTGACGGCCCCCGTGACGGTGCCGTCATCGGTGGCGACAAGGGTGAAGCGCCCGCCCACCGGATCGCCGCGCAGACTGACTGTGCCGCGCAGCGGGTCGCCCACCACCTGGATGTTCTGGTCATACTGGTTGGTCCAGAACCAGGGCGGGTCTTCATAGGCCTTGGGCTGTCCCGCCATGGTCCAGGCGGCGGCTGTCGCCTGGTTCTGGGCATTGGCCCAGGTCTCCACCCGCATGTACCGGCCAGCCGCCTGGTTCCACTGGCTGGTCACATCGCCCGCAGCGAAAATGCCGGGGACCGACGTGCGCCCAAACTTATCGACACGGATGCCATTCTCCAGCGCCACGCCCAGGCTGACGGCGGGCTCCAGAACCGGCTCCACCCCGATGCCGACCAGCACCAGATCGGCCGGCAATGCGCTGCCATCGGCCAGCCGCACGTCATGGCCCGTCATGCCAATCGGGGTCTGACCCAGCCGGAAAACCACTCCCGATGCTTCATGCCGGCGACGCAGATGGTCGGCCACCAGCGGCGGAAGGGCGCGGGCCAGCAATGTCGGCGCCGCCTCCACCACCGTGACCATTGCACCGGATGTCGCGGCAGCGGCCGCCGCCTCCAGCCCGATCACCCCGCCACCGATGATGACCAGCCGCAGCCCCGGCCGCAGGGCCGCATGCAGGGCCAGGGCATCCTCGATGCCGCGCAGGGTCAACACTGGTACCGACCCGGTTTCCAGCACCGGCAGCCGTCGCGGCTGTGTCCCCGTGGCCAGCAGCAGGGCGCCAAAATGGAATGTCCGGCCATCTGCCGCGTACAGCACCCGGTCTCCGGCATTGCCGGAGATGATGCGCTTACCCGTGACCAGATCGACACCCACGGCCCGCCAATCCGCCTCCGTGCGGATGAATTTCACCGCCCCGTCGGGTGACAGCAATACCTCCTTCGATAGTTGCGGCCGTTCATAGGGGGCGTGCGCCTCCCCCCCGATCAGGGTGATGTCGCCCTGATATCCGGCGGCACGCAGCCCTTCGGCGGCCCGCGCACCGGCCTGCCCGGCACCGACGATGACGAAAGGTGGACGGCCCGGCCCGTCCCGAAGGCCCCGTTCCTGCCCCATGGCATTTCTTCCCGGATGTTGGTGTGTGCCCGGCATTCCGCCCGGACCGGCTTTTGGGAGCTTCTCCGCCCCTCTGCTGATTTCATTTTTATATAAACAGTCTGTACGGCTTGTAAATAAGAAAAATTGGGTCATAGTTGATAAATCACATCACCATCTGCCGGAGGCGCGCCTTGTCCCCCGTGATCGATACCCACACCCATTTTGTCCCATCCACCCTACCGGACGGCGCCGAGCGGTCCGCCCGCTGGCCGGCGATGGAGCATCGATCCGATGGGAGGGCCTCCCTGGTCATCGATGGCAAGCCGTTCCGGGTGCTGGAGCTTGCAAACTGGGATGCCGCGGCGCGGTTGGCGGAAATGGACAAGCAGGGCACGGATGAACAGGTGATCTCCCCCATGCCGGAGTTGCTGTCGCATTGGCTGGGCGCGGGGGAAACCGACGATCTGTGCCGCCATGTCAATCAGGCGCTGGCCCACCTTGTCGCCGCCGCCCCCACTCGATTCCATGGACTGGGTATGGTCCCGATGCAGGACCCGGACCTCGCGGCCCGGCGGCTGGAGGCGGTGCGGGATCTGGGGTTATGCGGCGTCGAAATCGGTACACATATTGACGGAAAGCCGCTCTCCGACCCGTCGCTGGACCCGTTCTGGGCAGCGGCAGAGGCGCTCAACCTTGCCATCATGGTGCATCCGCTGTATCCGGCAGGCCGGGAACGGCTGCCGCCCCATCCGGCCCTGGCGGCAGCGGCGGCATTCCCGGCGGATACAGCCCTGGCCGGCACGGCTCTGCTGTCCGCCGGCATCCCCGTGCGCTTTCCCGCCTTGCGCATCCTGCTCTGCCATGGGGGTGGCGGCCTGCCCTGGATATTACCGCGCCTGGACAGGATCTGGGCATTGGGGGGTAGTCTGGGCGGGGCGTTCCCGGCCAAACCCTCAGAGATGGCGCGCCGCTTCTTCTATGACAGCGTCCTTTATGATGACCGGACCCTGCGGTTCCTGGCCGAAAGCGTCGGTATGGACCGTATCCTGGTCGGTTCTGACTATCCGTTCATCATCCAGCAAGACCGGCCCGGCGCCTTCACCGATGACGCTTTGGGCGGCGCCGGTCCGACCCTGTACCAAAACGCCTTGGCCTTTCTGGGCGGAGTTGTCAAACCAGCCTGATCACCCGCTTGCCCAGGTTCTCCCCGCGATACAGCCCGGACAGCGCGTCCGGGCAGGCCTCCAGCCCGTGCAGAATGTCTTCCCGGTAGCGCAGCTTGCCGGCCCGCACCCAGTCTGCCAGTTGCGCCACAGCCTGTTCGTAATCCGCCATATGGTCGAAGATCACAAACCCCTGCATGCGGGCGCGTTTCACCAGCAGATGGCGTTCCACACGCGGCCCCTGCGGCCAGTCCGCCCAACTGGAAATCGCTGCCGTACCACAGATGACGACGCGGGCACCGATGGCCAGGTGGCGATGGACCGCGTCACTGATCGGGCCCGCCGTATTGTCGAAATAGACGTCAACCCCATCGGGGCAGACCGCCGCAATGGCAGCGTCCAGCCCGTCGGCCCGGTAATCCAGGGCGGCGTCATACCCATAGTCCGTGCGGCACAGCGCCACCTTTTCCGGCCCGCCCGTGATGCCCACGGTACGGCAGCCCAACAGCCGGGCAATCTGCCCGACAGCCGACCCCACCGCACCCGCCGCCGTAGAGACCAGTACCAGATTGCCGGGCTTTGGTTCCCCGATCCGGGTCAGGGCCAGCAGGGCGGTGACACCATTGATACCCAGGATACCCAGAGACAGGGATAGCGGCAGGTCATCTTCCACCACCCTGCGCACCACGGCGTCGGCAGCCACGGTGGCGAATTCCTGCCAGCCGAACCAACCCACAACCCGGTCGCCAGGCCGGAACCCCGGAAGCCGGCTTTCCACCACCTCCCCCGCCGCCAGCGAGCGCATGGTGGCGCCGATGGCGACGGGTGCGGAATAATTGCCCTGATCGGCGATCCAACCGCGCATCGCCGGTTCCACCGACAGGAAATGATTGCGCACCAGGATCTGGCCGTCGTCCGGCGCCCCGACCGCCTCCTCGGCAAAGCCGAAATGTTCTGCCTGCGGGATGCCCGTCGGCCGTGCCAGCAGCCGAACCTGTCTGTTCCTCATCCTGACCTCATTCCCTGAATTGCAATGCGTATGCCTCATCCGCATTGACGGGCGCGTCGATTTAATACACAACTTTACCAGTTGCCGAGAACGACGGCAATCATGACCGTCGACGACAGCGACCGGCAGCAAGGAACAGTACGGGAGGAACAGGGTATGGAATTCAAGGCGCTCCGCCTGACGATTGATGACGGCATCGGTCGGCTGACCTTCACCGATCCACAGCGCGGCAATCCCATCGACGGGCGCCTGTGTGCGGAAATCCGCGAAGCCTCGACAATCCTGTCGGAACATTTTGGCCTGCGCGCCGTGCTGATCACGGCGGAGGGGAAGTCCTTCAGCTTCGGCGGCGACATTGCCAGCTTCGTGTCACACCTCAACGAATTGCCGCTGATGATCAAACGCTGGACGGCGGATCTGCATATGGGCATTGCCCGCCTGCAGCGCATGAACGCGCCCATCGTGGCCGCCGTGCAGGGTGTCTGTGCCGGCGGCATGGCGGCCTTCATCGCCGGGGCCGATATAGTCGTTGCGGCATCCGATGCCAAATTCGTGGCGGCCTATAGCGGCATCGGCTATTGCTGCGACGCCGGCTCCTCCATCACCTTGTCGCGCCGCATGGGCCTGGCCCGCGCCCGGCGCTATTTGCTGCTGAACGAGACGGTGCCCGCCGACGCGGCCCTGGCCTGCGGCTTGGTAGATGAGGTGGTGGAGCGCGAAGCACTGCTGGAACGGGCAGAGGCCATCACCGCCATGCTCGCCAACGGTCCCACCCTGGCCTATGGCGAGATCCGCCGCCTGTTGTTGAGTGCGCAGGACCAGCCCCTGGAAACACAGTTGGAACTGGAAGCCCAGGCGCTGGCCCGCATCGCCGGCACCGCCGACGCGCGCGAAGGGCTGTTGTCCTTTGCGGAAAAACGCAAGCCTGCTTTTGTGGGGAACTGAACCATGTGGCTCTATCCCGAAGTGCGCACCCTGGGTGAATTCATCGAATATCACGCCCGCCACGCGCCGGACCGGCTGGCACTGACCTATGGCGACCGGAAGATCAGCTTCGCCGACTATGATGCGACCTCCAACCGCATCGCCAATGCGCTGCTGGCCCAAGGGCTGGCCGCCGGCGACCGGGTGGGGTTCATCGGGCTGAACAGTCCCGATTACTATTTCGCGCTGATCGGCACGGCCAAGACGCGGGCCGCCTTCACCGTCTTCAACTGGCGGCTGGCGGCGCCGGAGCTGGCCGGCCTGATCGCCGACAGCAAGGCCACCATCGTCTTCGTCGAACGGCATTTCGAGGCGCTGTGGAATGCCGCCCTGGCCCTGTCGGGTGCCAACCCGACCGTGATCTGGTTTGATGCCGACGATACGCTGGAAGCCCGCTTCGCCGGCCAGTCCGCCGGGCGCCCAGGCCTGTGGATCAGCGAGGAGGATTGCGCCATCCAGCTCTATACCTCCGGCACGACGGGCAAGCCCAAAGGCGTGATGCTGAGCCATGGCGGTTTCAACCGCATCCGGCTGTGCGAGCATCATGAACCGGCGTTCGACTGGCGCGAGGGCGACATCTTCCTGAACGCGCTGCCGAATTTCCATCTTCTGTCCATCGGCATCGCCTTCCAGTGCCTCTATAACGGCGTGGCCGTCGCCATCCTGCGGCAGTTCGATACGGGTCAGATGCTG
This sequence comes from Niveispirillum sp. GW835-FHT14G11, assembly GCF_058793615.1. NCBI lineage: Bacteria > Pseudomonadati > Pseudomonadota > Alphaproteobacteria > Rhodospirillales > Azospirillaceae > Niveispirillum > Niveispirillum sp. GW835-FHT14G11. The sequence continues at coordinate 73,646 of NZ_JBXAFZ010000014.1, read as the reverse complement.
GCCGCCATCACCCGGCAACGGCCCAGCCTTCTGACCCTGACGCCGACCATGATCCAGATGCTGCTGGACCATGCGGATGCGGAGCAGACGGATTTCTCGTCCCTGCGCCTGATGCTCTATGCCGGCTCGCCCATCTCACTGGGACTGATCAAGCGGGCCATCGCGCGCATGCCCTGTTCCTTCATGCAGTTCTATGGCGCGACGGAGGCCAATGGCGCCTTCTCCATCCTACGCCCCAACGAACATCGTCTGGATGACGAGGGCAAGTTGCAAAGCTGCGGCCGCCCCCTGCCCCTGATCGAATTCCGCATCGTCGATATCAACGGGAACGAGGTGCCGGAGGGGGAGACGGGGGAATTGCTGATCCGCGCACCTGCCATCACCACGGGCTATTGGAACCAGCCGGAAGCGACCGAAGCCGTCCTTAAGCAGGGCTGGTACCGTAGCGGCGACATGGCAAGGCGGGATGCAGAAGGGCTCTATTACATCGTTGACCGGGCCAAGGACATGATCGTCTCAGGCGGAGAGAATATCTATTCTGCCGAGATCGAGAATGTCCTGTCCATCCATCCCGATGTGGCGGGTGTCGCCGTGATCGGTGTGCCCGACCCGCGCTGGGGTGAGGCAGTGAAGGCCATCATCATCCCCCGCCCCGGCTCCGGACTGGATGAGACGTCGCTGCTGGGCTGGTGCCGGGAGAAGCTGGCCGGGTACAAGGTACCCAAAAGTGTGGAGTTCGTGGACAGCTTCCCCCTGGTCCCCAGCGGCAAGATCTCCAAGAAGGATTTGCGCGCCCGTTACTGGCAGGGGCACACGCGCAGCGTGGCGTAGAGGGGGCGAAACGGGGTGAGGTATTGACCTCACCCCGCATGGTGATCAACCCATTTTGAAAGCCCTGCGCGCGGCTTCGTACTCTGCTGCCAGCCCATCGATATAGTCACGCGCCGGGCCGGATTTCTTGACCGCACCGATACCCTGTCCCGCGCTCCAGATATCGCGCCAGGCCTTTGCATTGCCGCCGCCGCCGGCAATGTTCACCGCAGCCCCCTTGTCGCGCACCATCTGCGCCGGGTCCAGGCCATTGGCCTCAATCGACGGGCGCAGGAACAGGGCGTTCACGCCGGTGAAGCAGTTGGTCATGACGATATCCTTGGAGCTGCAATCGACGACCATTTGCTTGAAACCGGGGGCGGTGTTGGCCTCGTCACTGGCCAGGAAGGGGGAGCCGATATAGCCGAAATCGGCCCCCATCACTTCCGCCGCCAGCACCTGACGCCCGGTAGCGATGCAGCCCGAAAGGCAGAGCGGGCCCTGCCACCATTCGCGGATTTCGGAAACCAGCGCGAAGGGAGAGACGGAACCCGTATGCCCGCCGGCACCGGCAGCCACCGCAATGATCCCGTCCACCCCCATCTCCGCGCATTTGCGGGCATGGCGGTCGGTGGCGATATCGTTGAAAACCAACCCGCCATAACCATGAATGGCCTGCACCAGCCCGGCATCCGCCGCCAGCGCCAGTACGACGATGGGAACCTTGTGCTTTTCCAGCACGGCATAATCGGCGTCCAGCCGATCATTACTGCGATGGGCCACCAGATTGATGGCATAGGGCACATCACCGCCCAGTGTCTCGCGGATACGGGCGATATCCTCATCCAGCGCCTGGGTGGAACGGGGGTTCAGCGCCGGCATGGAACCGATGATCCCGGCCTGACACTGCGCAATCAGCAGGTCGGCGGTGGACGCAATAAACATGGGGCCGGCAAAGACCGGCAGGCGCAAGCCGGCCTTCAGGCGGGCGGCGAGTGTGGGATCACCCAGCATGATTATCCTCCAATCTGGCAAAGCCCCGGTCCAGCACGAGCCGGTCACCGACATGGGCCTGGAAATGCACACTGTCCCCCTCTCGCCACAGCGACAGGGTCATGGTATCGCCCGGCACGACGATGCCGGAGAAGCGGCAGGAAAGCGATGCCAGTCCCCGCCCCGTCGCCCGCATCACGGCCCGCCCGGCCATACCGTAACTGGCCAGCCCATGCAGGATTGGCCGTTCAAACCCCGCCTTGCGGGCAAAGGCCGGATCGGCATGCAGCGGGTTGAGGTCGGCCACCAGCCGATAGATCAGGGCGGCACGGGGTGAGACCGGCACCGCCGCCCGATGGTCGGCCGGCCGGTCCGGCGGCGCTGTCACGGTGACGGCAGGCGGGGGCGGCCCGCCAAAACCGCCATCACCGCGCAGCAGCAGGGTCTGGCGGATGGTGGCGAAAGGCGCGGTGGGATTGTTGGGATCAACAATCTCCCGCTCTACCACCAGCACCGCCCCCTTGCCCGCACCCCGGTCATACAGCCCCACTACGCGCGGCCGGGCCGTCACTGTGCCGGTCGGCGGCAGGGGATGGTGGAACAGAGCCTCCTGCTCTGCATGCACCAGTCGGGCGAAATCGACGCCGAAGGCCGGGTCGCGTATCCACATGCCGGGGCTGGCCAATGTCACCGCAAAGGGGGCCAGCACCTGCCCACGCGTTTCCAGAAGATAGTCGAGATCACCCTCATCCATCGGATCGGCACCCAGGCCGATGCCCAGGGCATAGAGGATCGCATCACGCGATGCATAGGTCTGGGTGATGGGGTCGAACCGGTGATGCAGCAGGGTTTCAGCCTGGATCGCCATGGCCTAAACCGGGTCCCAGGTAAAGACATCACCCGACTTGTGCAGCGGATAGAAATCCGACTGGAATTGCCGGAACACCCGGTCGGCCACGCTCTGCGGCGTCCAGCCATCGGATGTGTGGGCCGTACGCAGGGGCCGGGACTGGGAGAACAGGTAGATCTCGTTGTTGCGCACGCCGAACACCTGGCCCGTGACATGGGCACCGGCATCGCTGGCCAGCGCCACCACAAAGGGTGCCACTTTTTCCGCCTTCAGCTTCATCAGCCCTTCCACGCGCTTCTTCTGTTCGGGTGTCTCGGTGGGGATGGAACTGACCATGCGGGTCCAGGCGAAAGGCGCAACGGCATTCGACCTGATACCGAAACGATGCATGTCAATGGCGATTGATTTCGACAACCCAACGATCCCCATCTTGGCCGACATGTAATTGGCCTGCGCCAGATTGCCGATCAGCCCGGAGCTGGACGCCATATGGATATAGGCACCGCCGCCCTGGTCCTTGAAGAAGGGTGCGGCCGCCCGGCTGACATTGAAGCTGCCCTTCAGATGGACATTGATGACGGCGTCGAAATCTTCCTCATTCATCTTGTGGAACAGCACGTCGCGCAGATTGCCGGCATTGTTGACCACAGCGTCGATGCGCCCGAAATTGTCGATGGCGGCCTGCACCATGGCATGCGCCCCATCCCAACTGGCTACGCTATCGCCATTGGCCACTGCTTTGCCACCGGCTGCCACGATCTCCGCCACGACCTGTTGCGCCGGCGAAGCGTCGGCATTATCGGTGCCGGCCAGCGACACACCCAAATCGTTGACCACCACGGCCGCCCCGGCCGCCGCCATTTCCAGCGCGATGCCGCGCCCGACCCCACGCCCGGCCCCGGTGACCAGGACGACCTTTCCGTCCATCATGCCCATGTTCGTTTCCTCAATAGCTCTTGGGAAGGTCCAGGACCTTCTCGGCGATGAAGCTCATGATGAGCTGTTCGGTGATGGGGGCGAGCCGGGTCAGCGCCGCTTCGCGGTACAGCCGCTCGACATGGTATTCCTTGGCATAGCCGAAGCCGCCATGGGTGGCGACCGCCTGCCAGGCGGCGTCATGACCGGCGCGTGCGCCCAGGAACTTGGCGCTGTTCGCTTCCGCCCCGCAGGGCTGGCCGCTGTCATACAACTCCGCCGCTTTCATGGCCATCTGCCACGCCGCCTCCAGATACATCCAGCGTTCGGCCAACGGATGCTGGATGCCCTGGTTCTGGCCGATGGGCCGGTCGAAGACGACGCGCTCCTTGGCATAGCGTGTGGCGCGGCGCAGGGCGTCCTGGCCGATGCCGATCGCCTCTACCGCGATTAGAATGCGCTCCGGGTTGAGCGAATGCAGGATATAGGAGAAACCCTTGCCCTCCTCCCCGATCCGATCCTCCTCCGGGATGAACAGGCCATCAATGAAGATGGCGTTACTGTCCACGCATTTGCGGCCCATCTTGGGGATCTTGTGGACGTCGATCTTGGCGCGGTCCAGGTCGGTATAGAAGATGGTGATGCCGTCCGTCGGGCGCTTGCAATCCTCGAACTTTGTCGTCCTTGTCAGCAGCATGATCTTGTTGGCAACCTGGGCCGTGGAGGTCCAGACCTTCTGCCCGTTCACGACATAGCCGCCCGGCACCTTCTGCGCGAAGGTCTTGATGCGGGTGGTGTTCAGGCCGGCATCGGGCTCGGTAAAGCCGAAGCAGCATTGGTCCTGACCAGAGATCAGGCGCGGCACCCAACGGGCCTTCTGTTCCGCCGAGGCCTTGACCACGATGGGATGCGGGCCGAACAGGTTGATATGGACGGATGAGGTGGCGGCCATGCCGCCGCCATGGCTGGCGACCTCGTGCATCATCACCGCCGCCTCGGTCACGCCCAGACCGGCACCGCCATATTCCTCGGGCATGGTGATGCCCAGCCAGCCGCCCTCCGCCATGGCGCGATGGAATTCATGGGGAAAGCGGCCATCCTCGTCGCGTTCCAGCCAATATTCATCGTCAAAACGGGAAGCAACGGCGCGCACCCCTTCGCGGATGGCGTCAAGCTCCACCTGCCGTTCCCGGCGCAAACTGTCCAGCGTGATCATGTGAATTGTCCGTTCTTGCGGTTGGATATCCGGCGGAACAGGTCCGGCCCGCGCCACAGCAGCCAGGCAGCGTTGACCATGTTGCCGGTCGAACAGGTGATCAGGAAAAGCAGGATGGTCAGGCCCAGCCGACGCTCATAGGCGTAGATGATCAGGCTCATCAGCAGGAAACCGGAATAGGTGTCGGCCCAGACATAAAGGCCCCAGACCACGCTCCACACATGCAACTGGTCGGGAATGACCTGGCCGGTGGCGAAGGAATAGAACAGGAAACCGGTCAGGCCGATGAGGACGGCCAGACAGACGGCCTTGGCGAAACCGCTCATGATTCAGCTCCTTCATCGGCGGCGGCCAGCGTGCGCAGGGCTGCCTTCAGGTGGGGGATGTCGTACATGCGGCCATCGATGCCGACCGTGCCGGCGTCCGGCTGTGCAGCAAAGGCCGCCACGACGCGCCGCGCATGGGCGATGTCCTCGGCCGACGGGCTGAAACATGCGTTGATGGTCGCCACCTGATCCGGGTGGATGGCGATGCGGCCGGTAAAGCCATCCCGCCGGGCGATGCGGCAATCGGCGGCCAGCCCTTCCATGTCGCGGAAATCGGCAAAGAGCGTATCGATGGGCGCCACGCCCGCCGCCGCCGCTGCGAACAGGCACTGGGCACGCGCCATCCGATAGGGGAAGGTCCAGGCGCCGTCCGCCTCCTTATTGGCGGTGGCCCCGATGGCGGCCCCCAGATCCTCCGCCCCCCAGGTCAGGCCCACCAGCCGCGGATGGGCAGGCGCATAGGACCCCAGGTTGAACATGGCCGCCGGCGTCTCCGTGGCCACCACGGCCAGCCGGACGCTGCCGACCTCCATCCCCGCCCTCTGTTCCAGCGCGTCCAGATAATGGCCGATACGGGCAATATCGGCGGCACCATTGGCCTTGGGGATCAGCAGCCCATCCAGCCCCGGCCGCACCGCGGCGACCAGATCGGCCAGGGTCAGGCCGGTATCCAGCGCGTTGACCCGCACGAAATAGCGCCAGGACCGGTCGCTGGCGGCATCGATCATGCCGGCCACCAGTTCCCGCGCCGCTTCCTTGCGCGACGGAGCAACGGCATCCTCCAGGTCCAGGATCAGGGCGTCGGCGCCGCTGGTGCTGGCCCTGGCGAATTTCTTCTCGCTGTCGCCGGGCACGAACAGCAGGGATCGCAACCTCATGTCGGCCTCCGCATCATCAGGGCCACGCGGCGACAGCGGCATATTTCCTCGCTCCGCTGATTGAAGCCGCGGTGCAGGAAGGTGACGATGCCCTGGGTCGGACGCGACTTGCTTTCGCGCAAGGACACGACGCTGGTTTCCGCCCGGATCGTGTCACCGGCGAAGACCGGCTTGGGGAAGGCCACTTCCTCCCAGCCCAGATTGCCGACCGTGGTGCCCAGCGTCGTGTCCTGCACCGACAACCCCACCACCAGGCCCAGGGTGAAGATGGAGTTCATCAGCGGCCGGCCGAACTCCGTGCCCTTGGCATATTCATGGTCGATATGGATGGCCGCCGGGTTGTACGTGAGGGAGGAGAACAGGATATTGTCCATATCCGTCACCGTCCGCCGCACCTCATGCACAAAGGACTGGCCTTCGCTGAACTGTTCGAAATAAAGACCCGCCATTGTTGTTTCCTCCCTGATTTTTTAGACTCAGCCCAGCCGCCCCAGCACCGACACCGCCGCCACGCTGTTGAACGGGGCGCCGCCCAGATTGTGAGTCAGGCCGAAATCAACCTGCGCCAGTTGCCGCTCCCCCGCCCGGCCCAGAAGCTGGGTATAGACCTCGTAGGCCATGCGCAGACCCGACGCGCCGACGGGATGGCCGAAACATTTGAGGCCCCCATCCACCTGGCAGGGCACCGCCCCCGTCCGGTCATAGGCACCATCCAGGATGTCGAAAACCGCACGTCCTTCGTCCGACAGGCCCAGATCCTCCATGGTCACCAGCTCGGTGACGGAGAAACAGTCATGCACCTCGGTCAGGCCCAGTTCCCGCCTGGGGTCGTTAATCCCGGCCTCGGCATAGGCGCGGGCGGCGGCGGCGCGGGTGTTGCGCACATAGGACCCGTTCCATTCGCCATACTGGCTTTCCCAGCCATTGCTGGCTGAAAGCTGGATGGCCTTGACCGTCACCAGATCGCGCTTGCCCAGGCTTCGCGCGATCTCCGGCGTGGTGATGATGGCGCAAGCCGCCCCGTCTGATACGCCGCAGCAATCAAACAGCCCCAGCGGGTCGGCGATCATGGGCGCCGCCAGGATCGTCTCCATGGAAACCGCCTTGCGCAGATGCGCCTTCGGATTCAGGACACCATTCTGGTGGCTTTTCCAGGAGACATGTGCCATCGCCCGTTTCAGGTCCGCCGCAGCAATGCCGTGACGGGCGGCATAGGCACCGGCGAGTTGCGCGAACCCGCCGGGGGCGGAGCCGTAAGGCATCCACAGATCATTGGCCACACCTTTGGTCCGCAGGGGCAGGCCGCCATAACCGGTGTCCTTCAGCTTCTCCACTCCCAATGCCAATGCGATATCCACCGCCCCGGCCGCCACGGCATACGTGGCTGCGCGCAGCGCCTCCGTGCCTGTGGCGCACATATTCTCCACCCGTGTCACCGGGATGGTTTGCAGGCGCAGGGCATGGGCCAGCGGCAGGGCGGAATTGCCGACATTGATGTCATCCAGCGCATTACCGATCCAGGCGGCCCCGATCTGTTTCCGATCAATGCCGGAATCCAGCAATGCCTCCTGGAAGGCGTCGACCATCAGGTCTTCGGCCCCCTTGTTCCAATGTTCGCCAAAGGGCGTGCAGCCCATGCCGATGATCGCCACGCGATCCCTGATGCCCGTTGCCATCATTTGCTCTCCTGGCTGGTGGCCAGCGGCGGCCGTTCCAAGGGTGCTGCCTTCCAGAAATAGGTGCGGAAACCTCGGCCGCGATCCTGGGCCTTGATGCGCAGATGCATGCGCACCGCGTCGCCCACTGCGAAGCCAGCGGCCGGCCGATCGGTGAATTCCATCATGACGCGAGCGCCATTGCCGAACTGCACCAGCCCGAAATCGAACGGCGGGTCGGGCGTATAATTCAGCCGGTCGGCGGTGGCCGACACAATCCGCGCCGTCTCGTCGGCCAGCCGCACGTCGGTCAGTACTTCCGGTGCCGTCAGGCCGGGGTTCACGGGAATACGGCTCTTGGGGAACTGCACATTACCCTGGCTGTCGCGCCCACCGACAAAACCGACCACATCGCGGCCATGGCGCTCCAGCACGGTCGCCTGCGCCTTCTGTTCCACCTCCGCCCGCATGCCCCAGGCCAGATCCAGCGCCCCTGACAGGTTCAGGAAGCGGGTATAGTCAACCAGCTTATGACCATGATGCAGTGCGGCCTCCAGGGCTGCCGCGCCCGGCACCGGCCCGGTCACCTCGAACAGCAGGGCGTCACAGCCACTGCCGAACCCGGCCAGCAGCACGATATCGCCCGGCCGCGCCCGGCCCAGTGCCAATCCAAATCCATAAAGCGCCTGCGCCGTGCCCAGATCGCCCGCCAGCAACGACAGTTCCGAACAGGCATTGGGCGCCGTCAGGCCAACGGCGCGGGCAAGTGCGGGCCAGACGCCGGTCAGCGGCTCCGGTACGGCGGCCTGGGCAATGGCATCCGGCGGCACTCCAAGCTTGGCACAGACAGCGCGGATGGCAGGCGCCAGGATCTCCGACACCGACATTTCCCGCACGAACCGTTCCTCATACGCATAAGGAACGGGCTGGTCGCGGCTGGTGTAATAATCAATGAAATCATGGCTGTGCGAGACACCGCCCAGATAGCGGACAGGACCGGCATCGGCCACCCGTATTGCCGCTCCGCCATCGCCGAAACTCAGTTGCTGGCTGCTGCCGGCCTGGGTCTGCCGTTTCTCCCCCGCCGCCACGATGGCTTCGCCGGGGGCGTCCAATGCCCGCAGCAGGGCGCTGGTGGCGGCACGGCGCGACCCGCCCACATCCAGGCTGCGCACCGTGCGGGGCAAAGCTAGTGCATCCACCATCAAGGCGGCCTGCGACCGTTCGGTAAAATAGGCGGAGGTTGAGGCGAAGGTCAGGTCCCCGCCCGCAAACCCCTCCACCAGACCGCGCGCCGCCTCCACCGCCAGGGTCAGGGCATCTTCGTCCCAGCCGGCGACGGCGCGACTGCCCTCACGCGGGCCGCCAAGCCCTGACCAGCGCAAGGCCGACGCCGCATTTCTGCGGTCCAGCCGCAAAGCCGGCAGGTAACCGCCGACGGAATGGACATACCTTCCCATCATATCCCATCCGGGTCGTTATCATATTTGCGAACGCGATATTCCGTCGTTCGTTCAGCTTTCTTGACACCAATCGAAAAATTTGTAAAGTGGTTCACTATCAGATTGACCACAGCACACAGCACCAGCACAAAGACCGCGCGCAACCAAATCAGGATGGGGAAGGCCGCCAGATGAGAAGCGATATTTTCAGACAAGATGCGCTGGCCGGGAAATCCATCCTGGTGTCCGGCGGGGGCAGCGGCCTGGGGCGGCAGATCGCCCAGGCGCTGGCCGCCAAGGGCGCCACCGTCCATATCTGCGGGCGCCGTCAGGCATTGCTGGATGCAGCGGCGGCAGAGATTTCGGCCGAAACCGGGTCCAGGGTGATCGGCCATGTCTGCGATATCCGCGACGCCGACGCCGTCGACGCCATGATGGATGCCATCTGGGTCCATGGGCCGCTGACTGGGCTGGTCAATAATGCCGCCGCCAATTTCATCGCTCCGACCAAGGATCTGAGCGCGCGCGGCTTCCGCGCCGTCACCTCCACGGTCATGGATGGCAGCTTCCACCTGACCCTGTCGGCGGGAAAGCGCTGGATCGCGCAGAAACTGCCGGGATCGGTGGTCAGCAACCTTGTCACCTGGGTGTGGACGGGGTCGCCCTTTGTGGTGCCGTCGGCCATGGCCAAGACGGCGGTGCATGCCATGACCATGTCGCTGGCGGTGGAATGGGGCCCCTATGGCATCCGCCTGAACGCCACCGCCCCCGGCCCCTTCCCCACCGAAAGCGCCTGGGAAAAACTGAACCCCATTCCCGACGCGCAATCGACGGCGACAGGGTGCGAGACGGTGCCCATGCGCCGCTTCGGCAAGATCGCGGAATTGCAGAACCTGATCATCTTCCTGATGTCGGATGCCTGCGATTATCTGACGGGCCAGACCATCGCCATTGATGGCGGACAGCACCTGGCCGCCCCCAGCACCTTCGCCGACCTTTCCCGCATGAGTGACCAGCAATGGTCCGACGCGCGGACCGCCATCGACAAATCCACCGTCCAGGCCAAGGCCGCCCGCACCACGGGCTGATGCCGACCGGCGTGTCTTTTCTTCTGGAGTCCAACAATCATGATCAAACGGTCCATATTCCGCGAGGAACATGAGATTTTCAGACAGACCGTCCGTCGCTTCGTGGAGCGGGAGATCGTGCCTTATCATGCCCAATGGGAGCATGACGGCATCGTCCCGCGTGACCTGTGGCTGAAGGCGGGAGCAGAAGGTCTGCTCTGCTGTACCGTGCCGGAAGAATATGGCGGGCTGGGCGGTGATTACCTGTTCGACGTGGTGGTGTTTGAGGAATTGTGGCGTGTCGGTGCCAGCGGCCCTGGTTTCCTGATCCATACCGATCTGGTGGCCACCTATATCCTGTCCTTCGGCACCGACGCGCAGAAGCGCCACTGGTTGCCGAAAATGGTGCGGGGGGAGGCTATCGGGTCGCTGGGCATGACGGAACCGCACGCCGGCAGCGACCTGAAGGAAGTGCGGACCCGCGCCACCCGCGACGGCGATGATTTCATTATCAACGGACAGAAGGTCTTCATCTCCAACGGCCAGCTTTGTGATCTGGTGGTCTTGGCCACCAAGACCGACAGTGCGGCGGGTGCCAAGGGTGTGTCCCTGTTCATCGTGGAGGGGGACCGGCCAGGGTTCCAGCGCGGCCGCAACCTGGAAAAGCTTGGCATGAAGGCGCAGGACACCTCAGAACTGTTCTTCGACAATGTCCGGATACCTGCCACCAACCTGCTGGGGGTGGAGGGCCAGGGCTTTCCGCAGATGATGACCAAGCTGTCACAGGAACGGCTGGCCCAGGCCATCCGGTCGGCGATGGTGACGGAGGTGATGATCGAGTGGACGGTCGATTACACGGCCGAGCGCAAGGCCTTTGGCCAGACCATCGCCGATTTCCAAAACACGCAGTTCGTGCTGGCCGACCTGAAGGCCCGCGCCACCATGGCACGGGTGTTCACCGACCGCTGTATCCAGCTCTTCATTGATGGCGAACTGGATCCGGTGGATGCCGCCATGGCCAAGATGGTGACATCGGAGCTGCATTGCGAGACAGCGGACAAGTGTCTGCAACTGTTCGGTGGCTGGGGCTACATGTGGGAATATCCCATTTGCCGCGCCTATGCCGACGCCCGGATCGTGAAGATCGCCGGGGGTTCCATCGAGATAATGAAGACGATTATCGCCCGCGAGATGTTCAAAGGCCGGCTTTCCCCCCGCAAGGCTTCCTGAACGCACACTCGCGAAATGCCTGGAAATCCGCTAATGGGAGGTCAGTGTTGACCAGTCTGGACCTTCCAATCATGCTCAAGGATTTGAACAGCAACCTGCGATTTGGTTTCCTGGTTCACGATGTCTCGCGCCTGCGCCGCATCGTGGTCGACAGGGCCCTTAAACCGCTGGGGATCACCCGTTCGCAATGGTGGGTATTGGCCTTCCTGTCGCGACGCGACGGTATGACCCAGACCGCGCTGGCCGCTGATCTGGACCTGACCAAGGTGGCGATCGGCGGCCTGATCGACCGGATGGAAACGGCGGGTTTTGTCGTACGCCGCGCCGACGAGGCCGATGCTCGTGCCCGCCGTGTCTATCTGACCCGGGCCGGCATGAAGATGGTCGGTACCATCCGCGAGCATGTGGATCAGGTGGAAACGGAAATCCTGGCCGGCATCAGTGATGCCGACCTTAACCAGGCCGCCCTGACCCTGCGGACCATGAAGGCCACGCTGCTGGCCATGATCGGCAATGAGGGTGAGGCGGACAGCAACAATGACGCGATCCCCGAATGACAGGGGGATGAAGGAGGAACTGTGCGTGGTTTGAAGGACAAGGTGGCCGTCGTCACCGGTGGCGGGCAAGGCATTGGCCGCGCCCTGTCGCTGCGGCTGGCCCAGGAGGGATGCAAGGTCGCCATTTTCGACCTGAAGCCCGAGGCAGGCGAGGAAACCGCCCGTCTGGCCGGCCCCGATGCCACCATCCGGACCTGGGCCGTGGATGTGGGCGACTATGATGCGGTTGCCACCGCCGTCGCCGCCGTGGAGAGCGAGCTGGGCCCTGTCTGGACCCTGGTCAACAATGCCGGCTGGGACCAGCCGATGCCGTTTTTGAAGACCGACCGGGCGCTGTGGGACAAGATCATCCGCATCAACCTGCACGGCCCCCTGAATACCCACCATGTCGTGGCCGCCCGCATGGCCGAGCGCGGCGGCGGCCGCATCATCAACATTGCGTCCGACGCCGCCCGCGTCGGTACCAGCGACGAGGCCGTCTATTCCGCCTGCAAGGGCGGTCTGATCTCCTTCACCAAATCGGTGGCGCGGGAACTGGCGCGCAAGAATGTGCTGCTGAACTGCGTCTGCCCCGGCCCGACCAACACGCCGATGATGGCTGCCGTGTTGGGAGAGGGCGAACAGGCCCTGAAATGGAAGGACGCCATGGTGCGCGGCATCCCGCTGAAGCGCATGGGCGAGCCGGAGGATTATGCCGGCATGGTAGCCTTCCTGGCGTCGGACGACGGCGCGTACATCACCGGCCAGGCCATTTCCATCTCCGGCGGCATGAACATGGTGTGAGGGTCGCCCCCTCCGCCTGCCCCCAAACCATCGACAGCGAGCGATATCATGACCATCCCCGCCTTCGAGGACATCATCTATGAGGTGCGCGACCGCGCCGCCTGGGTGATCATCAACCGGCCCAAGCAGTACAATGCCTTCCGCGCCCAGACGATCGAGGAACTGATCAAGGCGTTCCAGATCGCCGCCCATGACCGCAACGTCTCCTCCATCGTGCTGACCGGTGCGGGGGAAAAGGCATTCTGCACCGGCGGCGACCAGAGCGCGCATGAAGGCCAATATGATGGGCGCGGCATTGTCGGCCTGCCCATTGACGAGTTTCAGTCGATCATCCGCGATGTGCCCAAGCCCGTCATCGCCCGGGTCAACGGCTTTGCCATCGGCGGCGGCAATGTCTTCGCCACCCTTTGCGACATGACCATCGCCGCGGATACTGCCAAATTCGGGCAGGTAGGGCCAAAGGTCGGTTCCGTCGATGCCGGCTGGGGCACCGCCCTGCTGGCCCGCCATATCGGCGACAAGCGCGCGCGGGAAATGTGGTTCCTGAACGAGATGTATACGGCCCAGCAGGCGTACGAGATGGGGCTGGTCAACAAGGTCGTGCCCATGGCCGAACTGGACGAAGCTGTGAAGGCCTGGACCGATATCCTTGCCGAGCGTTCCCCCACCGCCCTGGCGCTCGCCAAGCGGTCCTTCAATGCCGACAGCGAGAATATCCGGGGCATCAGCCTGTTGGCGCTGAACACGGTGAAGCTGTTCTACGAGACGGAGGAGAGCAAGGAGGGCGTGCGGGCCTTTACCGAAAAGCGCAAGCCCAACTTCCATGATTTCGTGAAGTGAGATGGGGCCGCTCCGCATCGAGCCGAGCGATTTGATGCAGGTGCTGCCGCCGGGCGGCCTGACCCTGCTGTCAAGCTGCTCGACGGAATCTTTGGTGCTGCATGACGCGGTCACCCTGGCCGGGGATGCGCTGGGGGCCATGTGCTTCACCGGCATCTTCGTCCCCGGCCTGAACCGGCGGACCTGGCTGGCGGGGCAGGAGTGCCGCTCCCTCAGCTTTTTCATGACACCGGAATTGAAGGCGGTGGGCGACCGGGTGACGTTCCTGCCGCTCTGTTACGCCGACATCCGCGCCCTGCTGCGCCGCCGGGCGATCAGCGCTGCCCTGTTCATGGTGACACCGCCGGACGCGGAGGGCTGGTGCAGCTTTGGCCCCGCCGTGGACTTCCTGGCGGAACTGTGGCCGCAAATCCCCGTGCGCATCGCCCATGTCAACCCGCTGCTACCGCGCACGCCGGGTCACCGGGGCATCCCCTGGCGGGAACTGACCGCCTGTCTGGAGGGGGGGCAGACCCTGCTGGGGATGAAGGACGATGGCGGCGATCCCGTGGCCGCCGCCATCGCCCGCCATATAGCACCCCATGTGCCCGATGGTGCCACCCTGCAGACGGGCCTGGGACGCATACCGGGGGCCGTGCTGCGGGCACTGACGGGGCATCGGGACCTGCGCTTCCATACCGGCCTGATCGGTGATGGGGTGCTTGACCTGATCGATGCCGGGGCATTGGCCGCCGGTGCGTCGGTCACCGCCGGCGTGGCCATCGGCAGCCAGCGCCTGTACGACCGGGTGGTGGAACCCGCGTTCAATTTCCAGCCCGTGGCCGTCACCCATGATCCGCGCATCCTGGGCGGTATCGACCGGCTGGTGACCATCAATTCGGCCATCGAGGTCGATCTGTTCGGCCAGGCCTATGCCGAATTGACGCCCCGCGGCCTGATGTCGGGGCCGGGCGGGGCCACGGATTTCGCGCGCGGTGCGCGCATCGCCCATGGCCTGCGCATCGTGGCCCTGCCGTCCAGTGCCGATGGCGGGCGCATCACCCGCATCACGGGTCCGGGTATGGCGGCCGGGCCGGTGTCGCTGTCGCGCACAGAGGTGGATCTGGTCGTCACTGAACAGGGCGTGGCCGACCTGCGGGACAAGGACCATGCCGCCCGCGCCGCCGCCCTGATCGCCGTGGCCGATCCGGCACAGCGCGAGGGGCTGGAACGGGCCTGGGCCGAATATGCGAAGCGGCTGTAGCGCCGTAGGTCAGGTCGAGGCGAATGCCGAGCCCTGACAAGCGACAATGTCAATGAATGTCAGGGCTCGCCTATGGCTCGACCTGACCTACAGTGAAGGGCAACAAGGGGAAACGCCGTGAGCAAAATCATCATCAGCTGCGCCATCACCGGCTCCATCCATACCCCCTCCATGTCGCCGCATCTGCCGGTTACGGCGGCGGAGATCGCGGAGTCCGCCTTGGGGGCCGCAGAGGCAGGGGCCGCCATCGTGCATCTGCACGCGCGCAACCCGGTGGATGGCCGTCCGGACCAGAGCCCGGAGGCGTTCGAACCGTTCCTGAAGGTGATCAAGCAATCCAGCAACGTGGTCGTGAACCTGACCACCGGTGGATCGCCCTATATGAGCGTGGAGGAGCGGGTGAAGCCGGCCGCCGTCTGGAAGCCGGAAGTGGCCAGCCTCAACATGGGCTCCATGAATTTCGGCTTGTTCCCCATGCTGAAACGCTACAAGACCTTCCAGCATGAATGGGAACCGGCGATGCTGGAGGGCAGCCACGATCTGGTCTTCCGCAACAGCTTCAAGGATATCCGCTACGCGCTGGAGACCCTGAACGCCACCGGCACGCGATACGAGTTCGAATGCTACGACACCAGCCACCTCTATAACCTGCATTATTTCTGGCAGGAGGGGCTGGTGCAGGCCCCACTGTTCATCCAGACCTGCTTCGGCCTGCTGGGTGGTATCGGTGCGCATCCCGATGATGTCATGCATATGAAGCGCACGGCCGACCGGCTGTTCGGCACCCATTACCGCTGGTCGGTACTGGCCGCCGGACGCAGCCAGATGCCGGTGGCCGCCATGGCCGCGTCGATGGGCGGGCATGTGCGGGTGGGGCTGGAGGACAGCCTGTGGTTGGACAAGGGCGCGTTGGCGAAAAGCAACGCCGCCCAGGTCACACGCGTGCGGCAGATCATCGAGGGGCTGGGCCTGGAAGTCGCCACCCCGGACGAGGCGCGGCAGATCCTGGCCCTTAAGGGCGGCGACAAGGTCGCCTTCTGATCCATTCCCTGACCGCTGAGGAAATCCGCCATGTCGCTGGACATCCCCGTCCTTGAACAGTTCCGTGTCGAACCCACGGATCACGGCCTCGTCCATCTGGTGTTCGATATGCCGGGCCGGACGATGAACGTGTTTTCCAACGCCGCCATCCATGAACTGGGCCGCTTTGCGGCCTGGCTGGGTGCCGCCGATCAGGTACGCGGCGTGGTCGTGCGCTCCGGTAAGGCGTCAGCCTTCTGTGCAGGCGCCGACCTGGGGGAGTTGGGTGTGGCCTATGACATGATTGTTGCTGCCCCGCCCCGCGACCGGTTCAATATCGCCTTCGAGCATTTTTTCCCGTTGAGCCGCGCCATTCGTGCCCTGGAAACCGCCGGTAAGCCTGTGGCCGTCGCCATCGCCGGGCTGGCCCTGGGCGGGGGCTGTGAGCTGGCGTTGGGCGGGCATTATCGGGTGCTGGTGGATGATCCGCGCGTGGCCGTGGGTCTGCCGGAATCCCTGGTCGGCCTGTTGCCCGGTGCCGGCGGTACCCAGCGGCTGCCCCGACTGATTGGCGCGGAAGCAGCATTGCCCGTGCTGCTGGAGGGCCAGCGCCTGTCCGGCGGCGCGGCCCTGGCATCGGGGCTGGTGCATGAACTGGTGCCGGCAGGGGAAGAAGTGGCCGCCGCTGAGCGCTGGCTTCTGTCCGATGCCGCCCATGCCTCACAACCCTGGGACCGGCCAGACCATGTTCCGGTGACACCGGGCACCATCGCCGCAATCATTCCACCTCGGCGGGAACAAATGATGGCTGCGACACAGGGCCACTACCCCGCACCGATCGCCATTCTGGACTGCGTGGAACAAGGTCTGGCCCAGCAGTTCGACGCCGCCATCCGCACGGAAATGTCGATATTCGCCCGTCTTATCCAGCGCCGCGAACCGCGCGACATGATCCAGACCCTGTTCCTGGGCAAAACCGACTACGAGCGCGCGGTGAAGCGGGGAACCCTTACCCCTGCCCTGACATCGGCCATTGTCACCTTGAAGCCGTTGGCCGCCACCCTGCCGGCCTTGCTGGCGGCGGCTTCCCCGTTGCGCGACGGCCTTACCGAGGCCGAACAGCGTATGGCCGATTACGCCCTGGTGGCAGAAGCGGGCTTTCCGGCCTATCTCGGCGGACCGTTCGCACAGTTGCGAAATTAGACATCACCCTTCCGCTTGCGTCCTTTCTTCGCCAATGGCGACGGTACCAGCGGTACCGGTTTGCCACTATGCGTTGCATCATGGATGTTGCGCATGAAGGCCTTCAGGCGCAAAACGCCAAAGAAATCAAGCATCTGCGGCAAGGCGATCTGCAACATCGCCGCCCCTTCATCCGCGGTGATCCGCCCTTCCGTACGCTCCAGGAACAGCCGGGCCTCATTGGCCGCGACATATTCGGACGCGTCACGATAATAGGCCAGGATCTCCGGCGGGAAGCCGGTGCCCTCCATGAAGCCCGCTTCGCGCATCTGGCCCCATATCTCCACCAGGCGCGCATCGCTCAGGCTCAGTTGCGGGCCGTCGCGCCCCTCCATGATGGTAACCAGATTGATGGAGGCGAAGACCTGGGCATCATGACCGGCATGGGGAAATTTCTGCGCCAGGGTGGCGATGGAAACGGTGCCATGCTCGTATCCGACCCTGATGGCCACCAGATGCTCCAGATGCTGGAGAGCGCCCGCCTCCACCCGGCGTTCAGCCGACTGGCCGTTCAACATGGCCTTGATCTGCGGCAGGGTCAGGCCGCTGTCCTTCTGCAGGTCGCGGACGGTCAGGATGGACCGGACATGGGTCTCATCATAATCGGCGACGTTGCGGGCCCCACGCACGGGTTCCGGCAGCAGCCCGTGCCGGAACAGCACGCGGATGGTTTCCCGGTT
Organism: Niveispirillum sp. GW835-FHT14G11; assembly: GCF_058793615.1. Classification (NCBI taxonomy): domain Bacteria; kingdom Pseudomonadati; phylum Pseudomonadota; class Alphaproteobacteria; order Rhodospirillales; family Azospirillaceae; genus Niveispirillum; species Niveispirillum sp. GW835-FHT14G11. The sequence goes on along the minus strand of NZ_JBXAFZ010000014.1, from coordinate 55,899 downwards.
CACGCCCGTTCGGGCTTCCAATTCACGCATTTTCATGGGTGGTGACCATAGCGGGGAGCAATAGGCATGTCAGGCGCTTTCATATCCCGCGGGGCAAGAGATAGCGAGATTAGTATAGTGATTTACCGATTCATCTGTTGTGCGGTTGGCATTATTGCGTATAGTCTATACGTGAAATGGCCAGTCCCTCGACGAAATTCGAGCGAAGACGATGAGGCCGGTCCGGGGCCAAGCCCCAGGGAGGACAAGGATCATGGACTATCTGCGTTACTACACCGCCGTGCTGATACAGCTCGCCGCCGCGGCCGGCTTCATTGCCGGTGGCGACTGGGTCTGGGCCGGCATCGCGTCGCTGCCCGTGCTGGGGCTGATCGACAGTGTGCTGCCCAACGATTTCGCCACCCGCCGCACCCCGGCCAAGGGGCTGGCCGACATTCCGGTCTGGCTGTCCTCGCTGCTGGGACCGGCGCTCTATGTGCTGGCGGCCCTGTGGGTGGCGCGTACGCCCGATATCACCGCCTGGCAATATACGGGCGGCATCCTGTCCCTGGCCTGGATGAGCGTGGTGCCCCTGGTCCCGGCCACGCATGAGCTGTACCACCAGCGCGGCAAGCTGCGCCGCTTCATCGGCCGCTATTGCCAGATCTGCTATCTGGACTGCACGCGGGAGATCGCGCATGTGGTCGGCCACCATATCGACGTGGCCACAGTGAAAGACAGCGATACCGCCCCGCGCGGCACCAGCCTTTACGTCTTCACCCCCCGCGCCGTGGTACGCAGCACCATCGAATCCCTGACCACCGAATGCGACAGCCTGGAAAAGCAGGGATATGGCCGCTGGTCCATCCGCCACCGGCTGTGGAAGGCCATCCTGGCCCAGGTGATCTTCCAGTCGCTGGTGTATTATATCGGCGGCTGGCAAGCCAATGCCGTCGTCCTGGCCGGCATGGTCGGCGCCCGCTTCTGGGTGGAGAGCTTCAACTATTTCCAGCATTACGGCCTGGTCCGCGTGCTGGGCACGCCCATCACCCGCCGGCATGTCTGGAACCACCTGAAGCCGCTGTCGCGCGTCATGGGCTATGAAATCACCAACCATGCCGACCACCATACCAACAGCTACGCCGCTTTCCATGAACTGGTGCCCGACCGGGAATGGATCCCGATGCCCAGCGTCTTCGTCTGCTTCTTCTCCGCGCTGATCCCGCCGCTCTGGCACCATTTCGTCATCATGCCAGCGCTGCGCCGCTGGGATAATGAACTGGCCACCGCCGGGGAACGCGAACTGGCGCGGGAACAGAACCGCCGGGCCGGCTGGCCAGACTGGTTCGACGATGCCCCGGCCAATGCGCATCTGAAGCCGGTCTGAGCACTCCACAGACCGCCCAAGGAAAAGGGCCGCTCCGTCACCGGAGCGGCCCTTCCGCATGTTCAGACCTCACTGGCTGAAGAAGATGCCGCCATCGACCACGATGTTCTGGCCGTTGACATAGCCGCCGTCGCCGCTGGCCAGCCAGATCGCTGCCCCGGCAATGTCGCCCGGTTCCTGCGGCCGGTCGATCAGGCGCATGGTGGCGGCCGTACCCTCGAACGCCGCATGCTGCTCGGTGTTGGCCATGGCATTGGCCGAATGCACATAGCCGGGGGAAATGGCATTGACCAGGATGCCGCTCTTGGTAATGCCCAGTTCACGGGCCATAGCCCGGGTCATGGCGGCCACCGCCCCCTTCGATGCCACATAATGCAGCATGAAGGGGATGCCGACATGGGCGATGACGGACGCGATGTTGATGATGCGCCCCCCGCCCCGCGCCCGCATGGAGGGCAGCACGGCGCTGGCGCACAGCCACGGACCCATGACATTGACATCCATCAGCCGGCGCCAGGCATCAACCTCGATATGCTCCATGGGCGTATAGTTCAGGCCCGTGAAGATGGCGGCATTGTTGATCAGGATATCGACGCCGCCGAACCGTTCCACGGCGTGTGCGGCCATGGAAAGGGTGCTGGCCTTATCGGAAACGTCGGTGGTCACACCACTGACATTGCCGCCCATCTGGGAAGCGGCCTCTTCCGCCCCCTTGATGTCGGCGATGACGATATTCGCCCCCTCGCGCTGAAACAGTTCGGCGGTGGCGCGGCCAATGCCGGTCGCGGCACCCGTGATGATGGCGGTCTTGCCTTGCAGACGCATGTCCTACCCCTTTGATTTATGGTGTTTATCAATCGAGAAGTGCGCAGATCGACTTGGTTTCGGTGTACATCAGCACCCCTTCTTCGGAGACCTCGCGGCCCCAGCCGGATTCCTTGAAGCCGCCGAACGGCACGGCCGCATCGACGATGCCGTGGCAGTTGATCCAGACCGATCCGGCCTGCAGCGCCTTGGCCGTGCGATGGGCGGTCTTCAGGTCGCGGGTCCAGATATTGGCAGCCAGGCCGTAATTCGTGCTGTTGGCGGCTTTCACCACTTCGCCCATATCGTCGAACGGTTGCACGGCGATAACGGGACCGAAGATTTCCTCCCGCACGATTTTCATGTCGGGATTGGCATCGGCGAAGATCGTGGGCGCCACGCCATAGCCCTGCTCGCCCACGGCGACGCCGCCCGTGACCAGCCGCGCCCCCTCTTCCTTTCCGCTTTCGACATAGCGCAGGACCCGATCCTGCTGCGCCTTGGACACCAGCGGCCCCAGCATCGTGCTGGGATCGCGGCCATTGCCCACGGGGAAGGACTGGGCCACCTGTGCCAAGCCTTCCACAACCTTTTCATAGACACTGCGATGGGCACAAAGCCGGGAAGCGGCGAAACAGACCTGGCCGGAATTGAAGAAGATGGCCAGGGCGGCCGACGGAATGGCCTGCTCCAGGTCCGCATCGGCACAGATGATGGATGGCGATTTGCCGCCCAGTTCCAGGCTGACCCGCTTCATATTGCCCAGCGCCGCCTGGGCAATGCGCTTGCCCACAGCGGTGGAGCCGGTGAAGGCGATCTTGTCGACATCCAGATGTTCGGCCAAGGCCTGGCCAGCTTCGGATCCGTAACCGGTAACGATATTGACCACACCCGGCGGCACACCCGCCTCATGGATGATCTCCACCAGCCGCAGGGCCGACAGGGGCGTCACCTCCGATGGCTTCAGCACAACCGTGCAGCCCGCCGCCAGCGCCATGGCGATCTTCCAGGCGGCCATGGCCAGCGGATAGTTCCAGGGCACGATGGCCCCCACCACGCCCACCGGCTGGCGCAGCGTATAGGCGTGATATTGCCTTCCATCAAAGGACACGGGCAGCGTCTGTCCGGTGATCTTGGAACACCAGCCGCCCATATAGCGGAAAATGTCGATGGTGGCCGGCAGGTCCAGCAGCTTGGCATGGGCCACAGCCTTGCCATTGTCATAGCTTTCCAGCAGGGCCAACTCGTCGGCGCAGGCTTCGACCCGCCGGGCGATATCCTCCAGCAGCCGGCCGCGATCCAGCGGGCGCATCCGCGACCAGGGGCCGTCCTCAAAGGCGCGGCGGGCGGCGGAAACGGCCAGGTCGACTTCCTGCTTGCCACCGGCTCCGACCTGGGCAATGCAGCTGCCGTCGGCCGGGTCCTCGACATCGATCAGGCGACCCGAGGAGGCCGCCACCCATTGCCCGTCGATCAGCATCTGCCCCTTGGGCGTCCGGATCAGTTCCTGGGCTGTCTGCATGTTTCACTCCCTTGATTTTGTTTGGTTAAGGCTTCGTGCCGGCTGCTTTCGTGCCGGCATCGGTGAACTTGTCGTAATGGATGTCATCCAGGGGAATACCGGCCGGCAACAGGGCGGCGACGGCCGCGTCGATCATGCCCGGCGGGCCGCACATATAGGCCTGGGGGGCCGCGCCCAGCCACTCCAGGGCAGCCCCCACATGCGCCGTCACGAAACCCGACCGCAGGTCCGGCACGGGCGTTTCCGACAGGACGGGCCAGAAATCGAAACGACCCTTCCAACCCTGGGCGATGGCGGCGATCTGCTCCTGGCAATAAAGGTCGCGCTCGCCTCGCGCGCCGAACAGCAGCAACGCATCGCGCGCCACCCCCCGGGCCAGTGCATCTTCCAGCAAGCTCATCAACGGTGACAGGCCACTGCCCCCGGCGATGCACAGGATTGGCCCCTCTCCTGGCCGCAGCCGGAAATTGCCGTGCGGCCCGTCGATGGTGAAATCCACCGCCAGCGGATCGCCCGCAAACAGCAATTCGGAAAAGGCCCCGCCCGGTACCCGGCGCACGAAGGCACTGACCTCCGCGCGGCCATCAGACACCGGCGCGTCGCAGAAGGAATAGGAACGGGTGCCGTCCAACCCCAGCCAGCCGATATTCATATATTGTCCGGCGACATAGTCGATGGGCGTATCCACCCGCCACGTCACTTGCTTGATGTCGTGAGTCAGATCGCGGATGGCACTGATGCGCCCACTGGTGCGCACCGGCACCGGCATCTCGCGGTCCGGAATATCCACCGCCACCGTCACATTGCCGCGCGGCAGCGCCTGGCAGGCCAGAATGTAGCCCTGCGCCAGTTCCTCACGGCTCAGCGTATAGCCGAACGGCGTGATGGCATCGACCTTGCCGGACACCAGCTTGCTGCGGCAGGCGCCACAGGTGCCCACGGTGCAATCATGCGGATAGGCGATCTTCTCCTTCAGCGCCCGTTCCAGGATGGTCTCGTCCTTGCCGGGCGTGAAGCACCGGCCGGAGGGCTGCAAGGTGACGGTCGCCGGGGTCCCGGCCCCGAACAAGGACTTCAACCAGGACATCATTTCCCCTCTTGGCGCCGCTCTTGTCGACGGGCGGTTCCGCCGGCGGCCAATTTAATAAACATGTTGACATATCGTCCCTATACACTATTTTGCGTATGAAGGTCACGCAAAATTAATCAGGCATCAATGCCTAAAAGCCAACAGCGTGACGGGAGGAGACATGTCCATGAGAGCGTTTCACGCCACCCATTTGCTTGCCTTGACCACGGCACTCGGCACGGCGGTGCCGGTCCTTGCCCAGCAGGCGCCGGTATTGGAGGAAATCGTGGTCACGGCCACGAAACGGTCGGAGAATTTGCAGCTGGTCCCCGTTGCCGTTTCCGCCCTGTCCGCCACCGATCTGGCGGAACAGGGGGTTTTCGAGACCAGCGATCTCAGCGCCAAGATGCCGAACCTGCAGGTTTCCTCGGCCTATGGCTCGCAGCAGCCCAATTTCTCCCTGCGCGGCATCGGCGTGGGCACAGAATATAATGCCAATGCCGCCTCGCCCGTCGGCGTGTATGTGGATGAAGTCTACCAGACCTTCCGCTCGTCACACGGGCAGCAGTTGTACGACCTTGAGCAGATCGAGGTAGTGCGCGGCCCGCAGGGCACGCTCTATGGCCGCAACACCACCGGCGGTGCCATCAATTTCATCACCCGCAAGCCGCGTCTGCAGGGCAGCAACGGCTATCTCACCGTCGGCTACGGACGCTTCAACCGCTTCAATGTCGAAGGGGCGGTGGAGACCACGCCGGTGGAGGACAAGCTGGGCCTGCGCCTGGCCGGCACCTATGTGCATGCCGATCCCTATATGCACAACCGGCTGGCCGCGGGGCTGAACAAATCGTCCCCCAACCTGCCGGACGCGGCGGCCTTCGGCAACCAAGCCACCGGCATGGATCCGGGCGGGCCGGAAACCTATGGCCTGCGCGGCACGGTGCGGTTCAAGCCGGCCGAGAAGATCGACATTACCCTGAAAGGCTACGCCGCCAAGACGAAAGCCGGACAGGAGGTACCGATCAATACCGGCCCATCCCTGACCAACGATACGGTCAGCCTGCGCACCACCCCGCTGGGTGCTCTCTATGGTTCCCCGCTGGCCGGCATCCTGCCGCCGGACTATAGCCGCACGGCGCGGGGCATTGGCGACCGCGAAGTGGAATCCGATGGGGTGAACGACGCGCTGACCCGATCGGAGGGTGCGGTGCTGAATGTCCGTGCAGAACTGTCCGACGATCTGAACCTGATCTCTGTCAGCGGATATGACAGCGGCCGTTATTCGCAGTCGCCGACCACCGATTGCGACGGCACACCAGCGCGGGCCTGTACCATCGGCTATGACAGCCCGTTCAAGGCGGTGAACCAGGATGTCCGCCTGGATTGGGACGCCGACCGGTTCAAGCTGATCGTCGGTGCCTATTATGGCTGGGACCGGATGCATTCGATGAACCGGCCGGACTTTTATAACTTCCTGTCCGACATCCGCAAGGCGGCGGGCCTGCCTGCCACCTACTTCAATCCCGGCGGTGCCTTCAATGGCACCTTGCTGCCCGTCGACGCGCTGCCCACCGGCATCCGTGGCACCCAGGAATTCGTGCAGACCCGTAAATCCTATGCGCTTTACAGCGAAGGCAGCTTTGAGCTGACCGACAGTCTGAAGCTGACGGCCGGCGCCCGCTACACCTGGGACAAGTTCGCCTACACCGACGCGCTGTCGATCTTCTACGACGATACCGGTGCCCCGCGTCTGGTCACCGTGTCCGGCTATGCGCCGGGCGGGGTGGAGCAGCCCTACATTATCGGCGTCTCTCCCGGCAGCTATACACCGCTGGAACGCCGCGCCACCTCCTCCAAGCCCACCGGCCGCGTCGTGCTGGACTGGAAGCTGGATGACGACGTGATGACCTATGGCAGCTACAGCCGGGGCTATCGCGGCGGCACCTATAATGGTCTGGCCTATCAGGCGTCGCAGCAGGTCTATTTCGTGCCGCCGGAAACGGTGGACGCCTATGAGGCCGGTATCAAGTCGCGCTTCCTGGACAACCGCCTGCAGGTCAATGCGTCGGTTTTCTACTATAACTACAAGGGCCAGCAGGGTCAGATCGTGGATCAGTCGGCGACGGCCAACCTGATCAGCCTGGACGGTTCCCTGAAAGGGTTCGAGGCGGAGATTGAATATGTGGCCAGCGACACGCTGCGCCTGAATGCCGGTCTGGGTCATCTGGACAGCAAATATGACAAGAATGGCTGCCCCACCACCACCCTGGCGGGCTTCCTGCCACAGCAGGGCAATTGCCTGCGTTCGGCCGTCGGCAATGTCGATATCGGCGGCAACCCTTTCCCCTATGCCGCCAAATGGTCGGTGACGGCGGGGTTCGACTGGGACGTGGTTGAACTGCCAAACGGCAAAGTGACCCTGAACGGCGATGCCAGCTACACGGGCCGTTTCTATTACGACAGTTTCGGTGCCTATGACTATGTCAGCCCGAACAGCGCGGTGCATTCCCGCGATCTGGCCAAGGGTGTGTTCCATAAGGGCGAGGGCGATTACATCATCGCCAATGCCCGCCTGTCCTACATCGCCGACGATTATACCGTCGCGGTCTGGGTCAAGAACCTGACCAACAAGCTCTATTTCCCGTTCGGCATCAATCTGGAAGGTAATTTCGGCTCCGACTATCGCATCCGGTCGGCGCCGCGGACCTTCGGCGTGGAAGCCACCTACCGGTTCTGATCCCGGCCCATCCATCCAGTTCAAGAGGAATGGGGCGGGGACCGTTCTCCGCCCCAAGGGAGGCATATATGGTCGATGATTTCAGACATGTCCGTTTCTGCGCCTGGAACGGCATGATCTTCATGGCGGTCTTCATCCTGTTCTGGGGGGTGATGGGACACAATATTCCGCCCTGGGCCGGCGACATGCCGGCCAAGGTGGTTGCGGACTGGTTCAAGGCGGAACAGAACATCATCCGCACCGGCATGGTCATTTCCATGACCTTCACCGTCTGTTACTGCGTCTGGGGCCTGGCCATCGGCAAGGTCATGCGCCATGTCACCGGCCCCCACTCCATCCTGCTGGAATTGCAGATCTGGGGCGCCGGGCTGACCGTGGTGCCGGTGCTGGTCTCCAACTCCTTCTGGCTGGCCGGCGCCTATCGGCCCGAAGCCCTGCCGGACGAGACCTTGCAGATGCTCTATGATCTGGCCTGGCTGCTGATCGATCTGGGCTATTCGGTGACCAGCGTGCAGATGATCGCGTTGGGCGTGGGCTTCCTGCAGGACAAGCGGGAAAAGCCGCTGATGCCGAAATGGGTCTGTTGGTATTCCATCTGGGTCGGCTTCATGTTCACGGCCGAATGCCTGATGCCGTTTTTCAAGACCGGGCCATTCGCGCGCCAGGGCATCCTGAACTACTGGATCGAATTCTCGATCTTCTTCATCTATGCCCCCATCATCACCTGGTACATCCTGAAGGCCATCCCGAGGCTGGAACGGGAGGTGGCGGATGCAGGCGCAAGGGCTTAAACGCGCGGGCCTGCCGGGCGACCCCGGCCTCTGGGTCTTCATCCTGGCCGACATGACGGCGTTTGCCCTGTTCTTCCTGCTGTTCACCCTGGGCCGGATGGGTGATCCGGCCCTGTTCGAGCAATCCCGGCTGGCGTTGAACCCGACCTTCGGCATCGCCAACACCCTGATCCTGCTGACCAGTTCCTGGATGATGGTGCAGGCGGTGGAGGCGGTGCGGGCAGGGTCGCGGCCCCGGGCCATCCTGTTCCTGGTTCTGACCATCGGCATCGGCCTGGGCTTCGCAGTAACCAAGGTCCTGGAATATGCCGGTAAGATCCAGGCGGGCATCACCATGCTCACCAACGATTTCTTCATGTATTACTTCACCTTCACCGGCATCCATTTCCTGCATTTTATCATCGGCATCGGTGCCCTTCTGGTCACCCTGGCCAAGGTACGGTCGGCCCCCATGGATGACGGCCTGCGCCGTTGGACGGAATCCGTCGGCTGCTACTGGCACATGGTCGATCTGCTGTGGATCATGCTGTTCCCGATGCTTTACCTGCAGAGGCTGTCATGAGTGCGGCGGCAAGACATCTGGCCGCCACCGGACCCTGGGCGCTGCTGGTCATCGCCACCCTGGCCAGCGGTTGGCTGACCCATGACCTGACCGACGGACGCTGGTCCACGGCCCTCGTCATTCTGATAGCGGCCGCCAAGATCCGGCTGGTCGTGGTGCATTTCATGGAAGTGACCTGGGGACCCCGTGCCTGGCGCCTGGCGCTGGAAATCTGGGTGCTGCTGGCCACCGCCATCATCCTGGGCGGCTATCTGCTGCCATCCTCCTGATACTGATCGGAGCCCAAGGATATGTTCGATCCCACCCTTCTGGCGCGGCCCGGCCTTGCGATCGACGATGTGCATGATGGCCGCCACCGCCTGGACGACAACCCGCTGGCACGGGAATCCGTACCCTATCTGGTCAACCTGCCCGACCTGGGCATCGGTTTCTTCACCTATACCTGGGTGAACGGGGCCGGGGCCGCCGGTGCCGTGCTGGTGATCTTCGGTCCCGGCGTCGGGGCGGAACCGGTGCAGGTGCTGCTGCCCGACCGGCCCGTGCCCGCCGACATGGATTTCAGCGACTGGCGCATTGATCAGTTCAGTATGCGCCAGGACCTGGCCTTCCGCCGCGCCGACATCCGCTGGGAAAGCCCGCGCGCCCTGGTCGATTTCCGGTTCGAGGCGTTTCACCCGCCCTATGCCTATGGCGCGCACAAGGATGGCTGCCCCGCCTATGCCGCTATCAACCGCATTGAACAGAGCGGACGGGTAACAGGGAAACTGGTGCTGGACGGGCGGGAGATCGCGTTGGACACGTTTGGCCACCGCGACCATAGCTGGGGCACGCGCGACTGGCGGGCCATGCAGCATTACAAATGGTTCCAGGGTCAGGCAGAAGGCGACGTGTCCGTCCATTTCTGGCAGTTGCAGGCCCTGGGCCGGATCGAACTGCGCGGCTATGTCCACAAGGATGGCTTGCTGGCGGAGGTCACCGACCTTGCCATCGACTGGCAGCCCGACGCGGAGTTCAAGCACCGCGCCTATCAGGCCCGGTTGCTGGATGAGGCCGGGCGGACCACGCATGTAGAGGTGGAGGTCTTCGCCCATTATCCACTAGTCCCCGACCCCGCTCTGGTCCTGCTGGAAGGGCCGGGCCGGGCGCGGATCGACGGGAAACCCGGCCTGGGCTGGATGGAGATTGGCTGGCCCACCGACTATCTGTCCCATATCCGCGCCCACGCCCCCTATCGCAACGGGGGGCCGGCATGAGCGAACCGGACATGGAACCAAGCCTGCGTCGCCTGCTGCAACAGCGGGCGGCCCGGCGCGGGCTGCCGCCCTACTCCGCACGCCGTGACGCGGATGTGCAAACGGCCCTGGAGCGGTTTTTCGCCATCCAGCGGCCGGGCGCCACCATCCGCGGGCTGGTCCGTGTCGGCGGTGGGGCGTCAAAGGAGCAGTTCTTCTTCGACCTGACCGCCCCTGACGGTAGCAGCCAACGCTGCGTCCTGCGCATGGACCCGCTGGAGGCGATCACCGAGACCGACCGGCAGCGGGAATTCACCGTGCTGAAAGCGGTGCAGCACATCCTGCCCGTGCCAGAGCCACTCTGGCTGGACGCCGACGGCTCCTGCTTCGGCCGTCCCGCCGCCATCATGGCGCACGTGAAGGGCGTGACCAAGCCCAGCGGGTCGGAATTACGGGTCAGCGGTCTGGGCACCCGTCTGGGGCCGGGTCTGCGGGAGAAGCTGCGCCAGCCCTTCCTGGACCATCTGGTGGCGTTGCACGCCCTGGACTGGCGGCGGGCCGACCTGTCCGGCTTCGCCGCCCCTGATGCCGACCCGCAGCAGGCGGCGCGCTGGACCCTGAATTACTGGCGCGAATTGCTGCGCATCGACCGGGTGGAATATCTGCCCATCGTGACGCTGGCCGAACAATGGCTGTTGGACAATATCCCGTCCTGTACCGCCGGCGACCTGGTCCTGACCCATGGCGATTATCGCACGGGCAATTACCTGTTCGATGAAGCAGAAGTCCGCATCACGGCGGTGCTGGATTGGGAACTGGCCCGCATCGGCGACTATCACGAGGATGTGGCATGGGTGCTGATGCGTATGTTCGCCACCTTCGATGACGGACAGTTCCGGGCCGGCGACCTGTTCGGGCGCGACGAATTCATTGCGGCTTACGAGGCCGCGTCCGGCCGGCACATCAACCGCCGCACCCTGCATTTCTACGAGGTACTGAGCACCTGGAAATGCTACGTCATCGTCGCCGCCAACGGCGTTTCCGTGGCCCGCGCCAAGCACAACCATCAGGATGTTCTACTCACCTTCCTGGCAGGGGCAGGGCCGATCTTCACGGCCGACCTCTGTCGGCTTCTGAAAGAGGAGCAGGCAGCATGAACCCCTCCATCGATGATCGGCTATCCAGCATTATGCGCGCCATGACGGATGTGATCCTGCCGGCCCTGCCGCCGGATGCCGGGCTGGCGCGCGAACAGCTTCAACTCTGCCTCGGACATCTGTCCATCCTGCGCCCCCATATCGATGGCTGCCTCAGTTTCGAACAGGAAGCGCTGGACGATGCCGCCCGGCTGGCCGCCGGCCTGCTGGAAGCAGCCGGGGCGCAGGGCGTAGCACCGGAAAGCCTCACCCCCTTGCGCAACCTGCTGCGGGAGGGAAAGCCGCGGGGGGACAAGGAGGCGATCAACCACGCCATCTGCGACCTGCTGGAGGATCACCCTGCCCTGTCCCGTCAGGTGCAGGCCCTGGTCATCGCCCATGAACAGGAGCGGACCACCAAGGACCGCCGCTGGTTCGCCCCCATGGGCTTCGACCGGGAGTTTTCCGCCTGATCCCGGCATCATTCATGATCTTAACGATAAACATCCACACCGATTCTCGCTCCGTCTGCGAATTGGATCACCATCGTCGATACCGCCCCTCCTCAATCCCGAAAAGCCAGAAACAAGCAGGTTTCCCCCTGACCGGAAAGGCGGAATTCGGTACCGGCATGGAATTCAACCCCTTTCCTTTCTCCCACCTTGGCCGCGCCGCCGATCCGTCCGGAACCGGCGGCGCGGTTCTTTCTTTTGACCCAAGCGCAAATCGTAAATCAGTTGACAATATATGTCGATGACCTAGAGTGAAGCTCCCCGATGCAAGGCAAGCCCGCAACCATGAAGACGGGCCGGATCAGGAGAGGAAACTTAAGGCATGGCAACCGGATCATTATCCAGAGGGACCGTCCTCTGATCCCCTTCATGGCAGGCCCATGGACCCGCTCTCGTCTTGAGGGGCTGTCCGCCACCATGAACTTCACGATCCTCTGACCAACCCCGCACCGGCTCTTCCGATGCGCAGAGCATCCTGGCCCATGGCCAGCGATGAAGGGGCTTTGTACGATCGCACAACAATCAAAGCGCGATTGCAAAATCAATGATCGCGCAGCAGGGAGGATAAATCCATGAAAGCCACTTACCCGAAACTCGCCGGCTGCTCGCTGCTAGCCCTGGCGACGGTGCTTCCCGCCGGTCAATCCCTGGCGCAGGAGAATGCGCCGGCGGACGATGCGCTGGTTGAAATCGTCGTGACCGCCCAGCGCCGGCAGGAACGCATGCAGGAGATTCCGGTGGCGATCTCCGCCTTCGGTGCAGCACAACTGGAGCAGATGGGCGTGGCGTCGATCGAGAATATCGCGCCGCGCATCCCCAGCGTCTATTTCGGCAGCTTCGGCGCCCTGCGGCCCCAGCTCTATATCCGCGGCATCGGCACCCGCTCTTTCGACCCGGGGTCCGAAAGCTCGGTCGGCGTCTTCGCGGACGAGGTCTATCTGGGGCGGTCTTCGGGTTCGTTCGGGGCCATGAAGGATGTGGAGCGTGCCGAAGTGCTGCGCGGCCCCCAGGGTACGCTTTATGGCCGCAACACGATCGGCGGCGCCATCAATGTCATCACCAAGGCCCCCACCCCGGAATTCACCGGCGATGCGGAGATCGGCGTTTCCAACTTCAACGGGTATGAGTTGTTCGGCGCTGTCGGCGGCCCGGTGACGGAGGATGGCAAGCTGATGTTCCGCGTTGCCGGCTGGCACACGGAACGCGACGGCTATGTCTCCAATCTGGCCACGGGCAACAAGTTCCAGGGCGTTGAAAACAGCGGCGCGCGCGGCCGCCTGACCTTCCAGCCGACAGAGGTGCTGAGCATCGACCTGACGGCCGAATATCTGCATGATGGCGACAAGGCAGCGTTTGCCGGCTTCAACCAGGGCACCGGCCCGTCGGCCACGGGCACGCCGGCCAATCCCCGTACTGTATTCTTTGCCGCCGCCAGCCGCCTGCCCAATCAGGTGCTGCCGGAAAGCCTGCGGCGCGGGCGCTGGTCGGCCGATCCGACGCTGGACCGTGACGCCTATGCCTATATCGGCCGCGTGGAACTGGAGACGGAAACCGCGACCATCACCTCCATCAGCGCGCTGCGCAAGCTGGACGTGGCCGACAGCCGCGACCTGGAAGGTTCCTCGCTCGACATCCTGTTCCAAGACAGCAAGGAGAGCTCCAAGCAGTTCACCCAGGAACTGCGCCTGACCTCCAACCCCGACGGCCCGGCTTCCTTCGGCGGCAAGCTGGACTGGATCGTCGGTGCCTTCTACTACCATGACAGCAGCGACCGCACTGACATGTTCCGCGTGGGCGTGGACAGCGCGGTACGGGCCGCAACCGGCACCCCGGCCTTCGACACCGCCGCTTCCGATTACCGCATCGAAAGCTACGCCCTGTTCGGTCAGGCCACCTGGCATGCGACCGAACAGTTCGAGGTGACGTTGGGCGGCCGCTACAGCAAGGACAAGAAGCGCGCGCGGCAGACCGGTGCCACCACCGACGCCCTGCCCATCATCCCGGCGGCGTTCAACGTCACCAACCGGGCCGAATATTCCTCCTTCGACCCGCGTATCGTCGCCACTTACAAGTTCACACCCGACGTGAATGTCTATGCCAGCTATTCCACCGGATTCAAATCGGGCGGGTTCCAGTATGTGCCGTTCAACGCCGCCTCGGCCAACACCCTGTTCGACCCGGAGGACATCAAGACCTATGAGGTTGGGTTGAAATCGGACTGGCTGGACCGGCGCCTGCGCGTCAACATGGCCGGTTTCTATTACGATTACCGGAACCTGCAGGTCTCGCGCATCATCGATACGCCCAGCGGCCCGCAGACCCTGATCAGCAATGCCGCCACCTCCACCGTCAAGGGCATCGAGGTGGAGATGTTCCTGCGCCCCATCCGCAATGTCGAACTCAGCGCCACCTATGGCTATCTGGATGCGACATACGACAAGTATGTCTTCAATCTGGGGCAGAACCTGGTATTCGACGGCACGGCCCTGGTCCGCGCGCCGAAGAACACCCTGAACCTGGGTGCGGAATGGGCCATCCCGGTGGATGATAACAGGCTGACCCTGCGCGCCGACTATGCCGTGCTGTCCAAGTTCTATCATGAGCCCGGCGAGGGTAACGCCATCTTCGGATCGGGCATCCCGCTGACGCGTGAGGATGGGTATGGCCTGCTGGACCTGCGCGCCACGTATCAGATGGACGCCTTCCGCATCAATCTCTACGCCACCAACGTCACCAACAAGAAGTACCGGCGAACTGTCAATGCGCTCGGCAACACCATCATCGGCTTCGCCGGCCAGCCCGCCATCTATGGCGTGAAACTGGGCTACAGTTTCTGATGACTGATGGCACGAGAGATGCCGCTACGAAAGTCGGCGGCATCTCTCGTGGCCGGCCGTACCAACGATTGGTCTGACCAGATGAATTCGTGAAGTACCCAAAGTGGACATCTCTGGGGACCCTGCGTGATGCCGTCACCGGAGAGTGACAGTTGGGCGACGAACAGACTATGTCCCTTATGAACGACCTTTCCCGCAAAAGGCCCATGGGAAAAGTTCGGCGTGCTGGTGTCGCTATTGTTCCTGCCGGCGACCAGAATGGAACGCAATTGACCGATCCATACCGCAGCCAAAGGACCGGAACGCTGCGATCAGCCGGGCAGACCGAACTCCTGGCGCAAGGTCTTGTCAAACAACCACGCGGGCATAAGGCGGCGCAGCAGGCTGACCTGCTTTGCAACCTTGCCGACGGGATAGCGCAACACTTGGCGCTGTGCCGTGGCGGCCAGCAGCACGGCATCGGCCACCTGTTCCGGTGTGACCGCCGTCAGCAGCGCCTTCTTGAAGAAGCCATGCACCCAGGCACGGGCATCATCGTACGCGGCCATCTTCGTGTCGGGGTCCAGCGCGTTCTGATCGAAATTGCCTTTGATGGTGCCGGGCTCAATCAAGGAGACGCGGACATTGAAGGCGCGAGCTTCGTGATCCAGCGATTCTGAATAGCCTTCAAGCGCGAATTTGCTGGCGGCATAATGGGCCGAATAGGGGGCCGGCACGATACCGAGCGCGCTGCTCAGGTTGATGATGCGGCCGTGCCCTTGCGCCCGCATCGACGGCATCACGGCGTTGATGACCCGGATGACGCCGAACAGATTGACGTCGAACAGGCGCTGAACCTGTGCGACCGAGGATTCCTCGGCCCCGCCGAACAGGCCCAGGCCGGCATTATTGACGAGAACGTCGATGCGCCCGGTGCGGGCGAGGACCTCTGAAACGAGGGCAGCCACGGAGGCATCCTCCGTCACGTCGCAGGCCAGCATCGTGACCTGCCCCGGACTGCTGCCGCCCGGCTTGCGGCTGGTGCCGAAGACAGTGAAGCCCGCCCGCGCCAGAGCCTCGGCGGTGGCCCGCCCGATACCGGAGGAGGCACCTGTGACGAGCGCCGTTTTGGGGGAATTTGCGTGCATGGCTGTCGCTCCGGTTTGCTGAGCATGAAGTGGAGTAAGCGCGTCGCCATCGTCAGCGCAGGGTGACGATGACCTTGCCCTTTGATCGTCCCGTTTCGATGTAAGCCAAGGCTTCATTGGTCGCTTCGAACGGGAAGACCTGATCCATGACCGGGCGGATGATCCCGGCTTCGATCAGCGATGTGATCTGCTGCAGCTGCCCACCATCGGCCCGCATGAACAGGAAGGAATAGTCGACCCCTCGGGCCTTGGCCTTGCGTCGGATGCTGAAGCTCAGCAGACGCATAAGCTGACGCAGCAGCCAGTTCAGCCTCTGTCGCCGGGCGAATTCCGGGTCAGGCGGACCGGAGATGGAAATCAGTTTTCCACCCGGCTTCAACACGTCCAGGGACTTTTCCAGCGTGTCGCCTTCCAGGCTGTTCAAGACGACATCATAGCCGGACAGGATCTTCGTGAAATCCTGCTTCTTGTAGTCGATCACGACATCAGCGCCCAGGCTGGTGACGAGTTTGACATTGGCCGTGCTCGTCGTCGTGGCGACCGTTGCGCCCAGATGCTTGGCCAGTTGAATGGCAAACGTGCCAACGCCCCCCGAACCGGCATGGATGAGGATCTTCTGCCCCTTCCGCAGGCCAGCCCGCTCGACCAATGCCTGCCAGGCCGTCAGCCCCACCAGGGGAATGGCGGCGGCTTCGGCCATGCTCAGGTTCTGCGGCTTCAAGGCAAGATCGGCCTCTTGAATGGCGATCGCTTCCGCCAGGGTCCCGACCCGGCCGTCACGCGGGCGGGCATAGACCGCATCCCCCACCTTGAACCCGCGGACTTTGGACCCGACACGGGTGACGACCCCTGCCATGTCGTGTCCCAGGATGAATGGCGGCCGATAGGGCAGCAGAGGCTTGAAGACCCCATCGCGGATTTTCGCATCCAGCGGGTTGAGCCCGGCCGCATGGATCTGGACCAGGACATCCTTATCCGTCAGCACGGGGTCCGGCATCTCGCCCAGGCGAAGGGTGCGTCCCTTCTTGTACTTATCGACGATGAAGGCCTTCATGATGATCTGCTCTCCAGATTATTGTCAGCGACCGACAGGGCCATGGCAGCCATCAGGCCGAACAATGTTGGCGCGCCGGGTCACACGGCCGTCCGATAGCGCGCGGCGGCGTGTTCCTGGCCCACGTTCGGAAGAATGGCCTGACGGGCGGCCTGAAGGGCATTCCACTGTTCCACATCGGGCAGGGGCGGGATCGTGACGGCCTCGCGACGGTCGAAGCCGACCAGCGCGGCATCAACCAGTTCATCGACCTCCATAACGCCGCTCATCGTGCTGACATCGGCACCGGCGTGCCCCCAGATTTCGGTGCGCGTGGCGGCGGGCAGAACGGCCTGGACATAGACGCCCTTCGGTCCCAGTTCCAGATGGAGCCCCTGTGACAGGAACTGCACGAACGCCTTGGTCGCACCATAGACCGTCATGGCGAATTCAGGGGCCAGCCCGACCACGGAACCGATATTGATGATGGCCCCGTCGCCCGCCGCCGCGAAACGCGGTGCGACGGCACTGGCCAGCCGCAGCGGGGCCGTGGTGTTCAGCGCCACCAGCCGCGTCACATCATCCGTGGACTGCTCGATGAAGCTGCCACCCAGGGCGGTGCCGGCATTGTTGATAAGGATGCCGATGCGCGCATCGTCGCGCAGCCGCGCTTCCACCACCGCCAGATCGGCGGCCTGCGTCAGATCGGCCTGGATGATATCGACGGCAACGCCGGTTTCCTGCCGCAACCGATCGGCAAGCGCCTCCATGCGCTTGCGGTCCCGCGCCACCAGCACAAGGGCATGGCCGCGGCGCGCGAAACGGTCGGCATAGGTGGCACCAATGCCGGTGGAAGCGCCGGTAATCAGCACTGAAGGAAGGGCAGCCATGGGATTGCTCTCTGCTCTGTTGATGCCTATAATCATGACGATCATCATGATTGCTTAAATATGATGGTCATCATGATTATGTCAATATGGCTCGTGGAGAAATTTGCAATGAATGTCAGCCGAGAGCAGATGGCGGAAAACCGCCGTCGGATTCTGGACGTTGCCAGCAGGCTGTTCCGCGAGAAGGGGTTCGATGCTGTCAGCGTGTCGGAGGTAATGAAGGCCGCCGGCCTTACGCATGGCGGCTTCTATGGTCATTTCAGTTCGAAGGACGATCTGGTCGCGAAGACCCTGTCGCATGTCCTTGGGGCGAACGCAGGTGAAGGCGGTGACTTTCGGCATTATGTCGATGCCTATCTGTCACCCCGTCACCGCGACAACCCTGCTGGTGGGTGCCCGACAGCGGGACTGGCCGCCTCCGTCCGCCACCAGACGCCCATGGCGCGTGCGGCCATGACGGAAGGCCTTCGCTCGCAGCTCGCCCGTATCCAGCAGGCTCTGCCGGCTCTGGACCCGGCCGACAGCCGGTGCGCGGCCATTGGAAGCTGGGCCGCAATGGTAGGGGCTGTCATCCTGGCCCGCGCGATTGATGATCCCACGCTTTCTGACGAAATCCTGGACCAGACACGAGCGTGGATTGATGCCGGGATCGACCAAGTGCCGATCTCCTGATCGCGATATGTCTACAGGGCTGGTCTGGAGGTCACCGCACAACGGGTCGTGATGCTGGCCCTTTCCGGCCGGGTACCCTGAAACCTGCAGGCGGGGACTGGGCGACCAACGCTGCAGCAACGACAATCAGCGCCACTCTATGGCGATCCGCCGGAAACCACCGGCTGACCGCTTAACATGTCCGCTGCGCATTGAGGCGGCAGTGCTCCCCTTCGACAGGCTGATATCCGGGGAAAGACCATGATGATCGCGTTGGCGGCTGCCGGTCCCTGCTTCAGTCGCCACCAAGGTTATTGTATTCTATACGTACATAATGCTATCTTGTTTTCAGAACATCGCGACCCGGCAAGGGGAGCGGCCGACAGGTAGGCACAAACACAAATATGGGGATTCTGACATGAGGATGATGAAGGCCAGCATGGCGCTGGGGTTGGCGCTGACGGGTCCGGTACTGTATTTTAACAATTCAAATGCCCAGGAAAAGGTGGATAGCAGCGGCACGCTGCTGGAAGAGATCATCGTCACGGCCGACCGCAAGAACAGCTTCGGCGCCGATTACGTCCAGGCCGGCACCTTTCGCGGCGCCCGGATGATGGACACGCCGCTGACCGTCAACATCATGCCGCGCGACCTGCTGGACGCGCAGCAGGTGACCAGCATGGGCGACGCCGTGCGCAACACGGCCGGTGTCACCTTTTCTCAGGTCAGCCCGGCCGTTTATTCCAACCTGGCCATCCGCGGCATTCCCGTGGAGAACCGCAGCAATTACCGCATGAACGGGTCGCTGCCGATCGTGAACCTGATCGACCTGCCCATGGAGGACAAGGAGCGGATGGAGGTGCTGAAAGGTGTCGCCTCGCTCTATTACGGTTTCACCACCCCGGCCGGTATCGTGAACCTGACCATGAAGCGCCCGACGATGGACACGCTGAACGAGGTCACGCTCAGCGGTAATCAGTTCGGCGGTGTGGGTGTACATGCCGACATGTCGCGGCGCTTCGGAGAGGAAGAACAGTTCGGCTTGCGTGTAAATGCGGTCCAGGGCTGGCTGGAAACTGGCGTGGATGCCGTGGATGGTCACCGGACGGTGGGGGCCGTCGCCTTCGACTGGGACCCGGTGGAAACCGTGAAGATCCGCCTGGACGCCGAATATATCGACAAGAAGATCACGGAGACGGCGACCATCACCCTGCCCGCCGCCGTGAACGGCGTCACGGTGCTGCCCCCCATGTGGGACCCGAAAAAGAACCTGTCATCGGAATGGATGTATTCCGACGCCACAGAGTTGAACCTGATGGCCCATGTCGAATGGCGCTTTGCCGACAATTGGTCGATCACGGGCCAGGCAGGGCGGTCCGACCTGTCGCGCGACCGGCGCTACAACACGTTTCGCAATTACAATCTGACGACCGGCGCGGGCACGTTGCAGGTGCTGTTGTCCAACGGCAATGATTATGTGAACGAGAATTATCGCACCGAACTGGCCGGTGCCTTTGAAACCGGGCCACTGACCCATCAATTGTCGGTGGGCGGCACCATCAATACCCGCACGGCGGAGGTGCCCAGCAACCCGACCGTCAATTATGCGCAGAATTACTATAACCCCGTCCGCGTGGCCGAAACGCCGCTGCCGGCGCGGGTGGTGGCCAACCCGTCCAAGATCACGGACCAGGGCGCCTATATCTTCGACCGCATTTCCTATGATGACTGGATCGATGTCCTGGTCGGCGCGCGCTATACCGATTATGAAAACAAGTCGAGGACAGGCACGCCCTACAGCACCACCAAGACCTCCCCCTCCTATGGCGTGGTGTTGAAGCCACAGGACTGGATCAGCCTCTATGCCACCTATATCGAAGGGCTGGAGGAAGGCGGCGTCGCCCCTCTGACCGCCGCCAATGGCGGCGAGGTGCTGCCGCCGGCCATGTCGAAGCAGAAGGAAGCCGGCATCAAGATCGAGCCGCAGAAGGGCCTGATGGTCTCTCTGACCTATTTCGATATCGACCGCGCCTCCTCCTTCCTGAACAGTGCCAACCGTTTCGTGCAGGATGGCCGCACCATCTACAAGGGCTGGGAAGCCAGCGCCACGGGTGAGGTGACGGAACGCCTGTCGGTCTTCGCCACCGCCATGGTTCTGGACGCCGAACAGGAAAAGGCCGCCAGCACCGCCGTGATCGGCAAGCGGCCGGAGAACACGGCCAAATACACCGCCTCGCTGTTTGCGGAGTACAAGCCGGAAGCGGTGGAGGGGCTGGGCGTGTCGGCGGGCCTGTTCTATGTGGGCAATCGCGCCATCAACAACCAGAACACCGCCTTCATCGATGGCTATACGACCTTCAATGCCGGTGTCCGCTACAGCACGGAAATCGCCGAACACCCCGTCACCTTCCGCCTCAACGGGGAGAACCTGACCGACAAGAAATACTGGGCGGCCACGGGCTCCAACCTGTTGAGCGCGTCCCTGCCCATGGTGGTCAAGTTCGCCGTGACCACACGGTTCTGACCCCCCAAGCCAGCATTGTCTGCCGTCCAGGCGTCGTGTTTGCGCGCGCCCGGGCGGCAGACTGCACTATGGTTCATCCACCACGCATGTTATCGGGGGTGCCATGAGGCTGCTGGCATGGGCGCATCGCTGGCTGGGCCTGCCCTTGTCACTGATCCTGCTGCTACAGGCCGTGACGGGCGCCATTGTGCTGTTCAGGCACGAGGCGAATGATCTTCTGCACCATGCGGCCCTGACTGCCGACAACGCCCCACCCTTGGCCGTGCAAACCCTGGTCAGCGACGTCCTGCGTGAACGGACCGATGCCCGGCTGCTGCGCGTGGATTTCCCCTCCACACCGGACGCCACCTATATCCTGCGCCTGGAGCGGGGCGTAAGCGAATGGCGCCTGTCGGTCGATCCCGGTACGGGACAGGTAAAGCGCGAAGCGACTGTCGCCGGCTGGCCCGTGGAATGGATCTTTGATCTGCATTACACAATGCTGCTGGGCAAGGATGGGCAGACCATCGCGGGGCTCAGCGGTCTGGGCCTGCTGATCCTGTCCATCACGGGACCTGTCCTCTGGTGGCGGGGGCGGCCGCGCGGGCGGGGTCTGCTTTCCGTTGCCAGCGGGGGTGGGCGGTCACGTCTGCTGCGTGACCTGCACCGTCTGACCGGCATCCTGGCGGCCCTGCCCCTGGTCATCCTGTCCTTTACCGGCGTGATGGTGGCCCTGAAGATCTGGACCTCTCTGCTGGTCGGCCTGATCGCGCCGGTCTCGGGCAAGCCCGCCCCTGTGGTCGCCGCGCGGGCGGATCAGCCCCTCTTGCCACTGGACCAGATCATCGCAGCGGCCACGGCCGACCGGCCCGGCGCCCCTGTCCGCAATATCCGCTTTCCCGGCGGCAGCGGTCAGGTCGTGCTGGTCTTTCTGGAGGATGAGGCAGCCAGCCGGCCAGACGCCACCTGGCAGGTCTGGGTCAATGGCTATGACGGTGCCATCCTGGCCCGCTACAGTGAAGCGACGATACCAGCAGGCAGCCGCTTCATGGAATGGATGCTGCCCATCCATACCGGTGCGGCGGGCGGTCTGGCTCTGCGCCTGCTCTGGCTTGTCTCGGCCGCCGGTCTGGCCGGGTTGCTGGTTACCGGGGCCTGGGGCTGGACGGCGCGGCGGGGCGGATCGGTACGGGCGATGCGCGTCGTCGCCGTCGAATACCTGTCGGCCAATGTCGTTGGTATCAATCTGCGCCGGGCCTCCGGTCTGCCCGTCCGCGCGCAACCAGGGGCGCATATTGACCTGCACCTGCCGGGCGGCCTGATCCGGCAATACAGCCTGACCAACCCGCCCGATGATCGGGCCGCCTATCGTATCGCCGTGCAGTTGGAACCGGAGGGAAGAGGCGGCTCACGGGCGGTCCACGGGTTGCGCGTGGGAGACCGGGTGCGGGTGGGCGTCCCGCGCAACAGTTTCCCGCTGGACCGCAGCGCCCCCCATCATCTGCTGCTGGCCGCCGGCATCGGCATCACGCCGATCATCGCCATGGCCGATGCCTTGGCCCAGGCGGGCGGGTCGTTCGCCCTGCATTACGCCGCGCGCGAGGGGGCTGGCGTGCTATTCCGCGACCGGCTATCCCGGCTGGGCGACCGGGTGCATCTTTATCCGGCCGATACTGTGCCCCGCCATCGCCTGGATATCTGCGCCGTGATGGCATCCACCCCGCCCGGCACCCATGTGCAGGCCTGCGGCCCGGCCCGTTTCCTGGCGGATGTCCGGCAGGTCGCCCATGATCTGGGCTGGGATGGTTCACGAGTCCATCTGGAAGGTTTCACCCCCACCGGTCCGGGGGCCGGTGCACAGCCCTTCACCGTGCGATTGCCCGATGGGCGCACCATCTCCGTCCCGGCGGATCAGACCTTGGCCCAGGCCCTGACGGCGGCAGGGCTGGCTGTCCCCGTTTCCTGTGGTCAGGGCCTGTGCGGCACCTGCACCTTGCCCCTGCGGTCGGGTCACGCCTTGCACCGTGACCATTGCCTGTCATCGCAGGAACGCGAAACTCTGATCACCCCCTGCTGTTCCCGCGGCACAGGCGAAATCGCGGTGGGATGAAAAAGGGGGCCGAAGTCCCCTCAATCCAAATCATAGCGCGTATAGGAATGCGGGCCATAGGGTCGCGGCGCCACCCACATTCGCCGTGCCGTAACATCCATCAGGATGGTGGCCACGGTGGAGGATGTGCGTCCGCCCGGACCTGAGACGACGGAGCGGCAGACGGCACGCGGCGCACCCCAGCGGTCCTGGAACGCTTCCTTCAGCGTCTCCAGCGTGATCGACCCGGCAGTGGCGCGCAGATGCGCCTCTACCCGGCGATCACGGTAGAGGCTGTCAGCATTCACCAGCAGGCTGCGGTCCTGCAATTTGGCCCGCGCCGGCACGCTGACGAAATGGTTCGCATGGACCAGCAGCCCACCCTCCGGCGCGATCCAGAATGCCTCATCCGGCGTGGTTTCCAGATCGATGGCGTCGCCATCCGCATGACTGACCATCAGATTGTTGGAAAAGGCGCGCGGGCTTTGCAGCACGGTCAGCAGCGCATCGGACAGATGCGTCTGCGACAGCACGGCCCGGCGGATCAGGGGGATGGGCACGCCGTCACGGCTGCCATCCTTCTCGCATTCCAGGAAATTACCGGTGATGGCCACACCGGCACTGTTCAACCCGGCCCGCGCCATCATGCCGGCTTCCACAAAGGTCAGGATGCGCGGCCCCTTCTTTTCCGGGATGATGCGCAAAACCACGCCGCAATCGGCACATTCGTCGCGCCAGTCCCAGTTCTGCCCATGCAGAAGATGCCCGTCCGCCGTCACCGATGGCAGGGCGATGGCCCCGGTGCAGCCATCGGGCTCGGATTTCGCCACCGCTGCCTTCGACAGACCATAAAGCAGTTCGGTGCGGGCATTGATGGCGACAATGTCCTCCACCGGCTCGCCCACCCCCTCGGCAATGCCGCGCATCTCGGTCAATTGATTGGGATGGGTTTTCTCCAGCCGTTCCTGGATGCGCCGCGCCACGTTTCGGGCCTTTTCCCATTCCACGCCCTTGGCGTCGATGGCGGCGCGATAAATGGCAAGACAGACCGCGATCCGCTCTCCCGCCTGCTTCCCATATTGGCGGCCGCGATCCATCGCAGGGCCTTCCAACGTGATCAGGGGAAAGGGGACGGTTTCTGCCTGTGGTGGCAAGGGTTCCATGGCGCATGCCCGACGGAGATGAAAGGGATCGAATTGTATTATGATGAAACACAGTGCAGGTCAATCGGCCAATATCGATCAAATTGGATTTTATCATGACAAGATACTAGACTGACGCAGAACGAGCACCGGAAGCCCCCTGAATGACCAGCGCCCCCGACCATAATGATCACGATGAACAGGAAACCGGCGGCCCATCAAAGCTGCAGGCCGATCTGGCCGGGCAGATTGTCGATCATATCCGCCGTCAGCGCCTGCCTGTCGGCCATCATTTCACCGAACTGGGCCTGGTGGAGGAGTTCAAGGTTTCCCGCACCCCGGTGCGTGCGGCCCTGCGGCATCTGGCCGATCTGGGTATCCTGGAAACACAGCCGCGCCGTGGCTTTTTCCTGAAGGTTCCGTCCGACACCATCGAATGGCAGGGCGGTGGCGGCCGCGCTGATGAGTTGGAGGATCTGTATCTGGCCATCGCCGCCGACCGCATGAAGGGCCATGTGGATGGCGAGGTATCGGAGGCCGATCTGATGCGCCGGTACGGCGTGCCGCGCGGCACCCTGATCCGGGCGCTGAACCGCATGGCGCAGGACGGGATCGTCGAACGCAAGATGGGCCATGGCTGGCAGTTCATGCCCACGCTGAACAGCGAAGAGGCCCATGACGAAAGCTACCGTTTCCGCTTGCTGGTGGAACCGGCAGGCATGCTGGAGCCCAGCTTTACCCTGGATCGCGCCTGGGCGCGGCAGGTGCGTGAGGCCCATGAAAAAGTGATGTCGGGAGAGGTCAAACCCACGGCGATGGAGTTTTTCGACATCAACGCCGAATTCCATGATTTCGTTGCTGCCTGTTCCGGCAACCGTTTCATCCACCAGTCGGTGCAGAACCAGAACCGCCTGCGTCGCCTGCTCTCCTATAACTGGTCCTATGGAGAGGTTCGGATGGTGGAAAGCTGCCGCGAACATCTGGAAATCCTGCACGCCCTGGAACGCGGGGATCAGGAGTGGGCCGCCGCCCTCATGCGCCGCCACCTCACCGTGTCGTCGAAGGAACAGCCTGAGTTTGGGTGACCCACCTAAAATCAATATTGCATTTCATAAATACATAGTACAAAATACCTCCAACGGACAACATGGGGGTACAGGGCATGCTGCGCGGCCGGACAAGGGGGGCATGGGCATTGGCGGCGCTGGTGGGCATGGCCCCAGCGGCGGTGGCATCCGCCACCCTGACGGTCGCGCTGAATGCCGATATCCGCTCCACCGAACCGGGCGTGAACCGCGACACCAACAGTGACATGGTCCTGGCCCAGGTGGTCGAAGGACTGGTGGCCTCGCGCGCCGACCTGTCGGTGGCGCCCATGCTGGCCGACCGGGTGGCGGTCGCGGATGACGGCCGCACCTATATCTTCCACCTGCGCGACGGCGTGCGCTTCCATGATGGAAGGGTGTTGACGGCGGCCGATGTGCGCTGGTCCTGGGACCATTGGATGGACCCGGCCCGCAACTGGACCTGCCGCAGCTTTTATGATGGCACGGGACGGGGGGTGAAGGTCCTGTCCGTGGACACGCCCGATGAACTGACGGTACGCTTTACCCTGGACCGTCCCTCGGCTGTCTTCCTGTCACAGATGGCCAGCACGCAATGCCCGCTCGCCATCCTCTCCCCATCCAGCGTCGGGGCCAATGGTCACTGGATCGCTCCCATCGGCACCGGCCCGTTCCGGCTGGGTGAATGGCGGCGCGGCCAATATGTCATGCTGGACCGGTTCGATGGCTACAGCATGCGCGGCGATGAACCCAGCGGTCTGGCCGGTGCCAAACGGGCCCTGGTTACCCGTGTGAAATTCCTGATCGTGCCCGATGTCACCACCGCACAGACGGCCTTGCTGTCGGGTGGGGTGGATATCCTCCCCGCCCTGCCGGCATCCGCCGGAGAGGATCTGAAGCGCTTCGATGGCGTACGGGTGCATGAACAGGAATTGTTGAGCTGGACCGTCCTGCTGCTGCAAGGCGATGATCCCGTCCTGTCGGACGTCCGCATCCGCCGCGCCATTGCCCATGCCATTGACCGCGACGGCATCGCCATGGTGGCGACCAACGGTCTGGTGAAGCCCAACCCGTCTGCCGTCCCGCGCGTGGCGCCCCAGCATGGGCCCATCCATGACGAATGGCCGGAATACGACCCGGCCAAGGCCCGCGCCCTGCTGCTCGAGGCGGGCTATGCCGGGCAGCGCATCGTGGTGCAGACCAACCGGCGCTTTCCCAACATGTTCGACAATGCCGTGCTGATCCATGCCTATCTGCGCGATGCCGGCTTCAATGCCGATCTGGCCGTGCTGGATTGGGCCAGCCAGCTGTCGAACTATCAGAAGGGGCGCTATCAGCTCTCCTCCTTTTCCTACTCCGCCCGCTTCGATCCGGCCCTGACCTATGACGCGCTGATCGGCGACCGGACCAGACGGGCCACAGCGCAGTGGAACAGCGCCGCGGCCGCCGCGCTGCTGGACCAGGCCAATCGCAGCGCCGATGCGACGGATCGTCAAGCAGCCTTCGATGCCCTGCACCGGCAGATGGCAACCGATGTGCCGATCATCGGGCTTTACAATGGCGTCGCCGTTGCGGCCACGCGGGCGACGGTGACCGGCTTCCGCAATTGGGCCGCCAACCTGCCCGTCCTCTGGGGCGTCTCGAAGGAGGGGGAGTAACCGCCATGGCCGCCTATCTTTTGCGCCGCTGCCTGATGACACTGCCGACATTGCTGATCGTGGCCTTGATCGTTTTCCTGCTGATGCGGCTGGTCCCCGGCGACCCCGTCTCGGTGATGGTGGGGGACATGGCTGATCCGGCCACCATCGCCGCCATCACAAGCAATCTGGGCCTGGATCAGCCCTTGCCGGTGCAGTTCCTGCGCTGGCTGGGCACTATTCTGACCGGCGATTTCGGCACCTCCATCGCCACGGGAGAGGCGGTGCTGCCCGCCATGCTGCACCGGCTGGGCGTGACGGCGCAGATCGTGCTGATCTCCATGGCGCTGGCCATGCTGATCGCGGTTCCCGCCGGCATGCTGGCCGCGTGGCGGCAGAACAAGGCCACCGACATGATGGTCACCGGCCTGCTGGTGCTGTTCATCTCGGTGCCCAGCTTCTGGGTCGGCCTGCTGCTGATCCTGCTGTTCGGGGTGCAACTCGGCTGGCTGCCGACGGTCGGCTATGTCGCCATCAGCGATGATCCGGTACAGGGGCTGCTCTACCTGATCCTGCCCTGCGCCTCGCTGGTGCTGGTGGAAATGGGCGTCGTGGCGCGGATGATGCGGTCGGGCATGATCGATGTGCTGCGCCTGGATTACATCACCCATGCCCGCGCCAAGGGTCTGGCCGAAGGGCCGGTGCTCTGGCGCCATGCTTTCCCCAATGCCTTCGCCCCCACCCTGACCTTCATCGGCCTGCTGCTGGGCTCGCTGCTGGGCGGGGCGGTGGTGATTGAGACGGTCTTCACCCTGCCCGGCCTGGGCCGCTTCCTGGTCGATGCGATTGAAGCGCGGGATTACCCGGTGATCCAGGGATGCCTGCTGCTGGTGGCGCTGATCCGCATCCTGGTCAATCTGGCCGTCGATCTGGCCTATCCGCTGCTGGACCCGCGGGTGCAGCTATGAGGAATTCCGCCATGACCCGGTTCCTGTCGCGGCCCAATGCTGCCCTCGGGCTGATCTTCTTCTCCTGCATGCTGCTGGCCGCCGCCTGGGGCCTGCTGGCCACACCCTATGACCCGCTGCGCCCCGATGTCTGGGCGCGGCTTCAGGGCCCATCGGCACAACATTGGCTGGGCACGGACGGGTTCGGGCGCGATGTATTCAGCCGACTGCTGGTCGCCGCCTGGGTCAGCGCCGGGGTCAGCATGGCCACCGTCGCCCTGGCCATCACGCTGGGCACCGGCGTCGGCGCCATCGCGGGCTATCTGGGCGGGCGGGTTGATGATGCGGTGACAGTGCTGATGGATGCGCTGATGTCCTTTCCGGCCATCCTGCTGGCGCTGGGCATCCTGGCCGCCATCGGCCCGTCGCCCGGTGGCGTGGTGCTGGCCCTGGGTCTGGCCTATACGCCGTCGGTGGTGCGGGTGGTGCGCGGGTCGGTGCTGTCGCTGAAGCAGCGGGAATTCATCGACGCCGCCCGCGTGCTGGGCCATGGCCCGCTGCGCACCCTGCTGACCCACGTCATCCCCAATTGCCTGACGCCGCTGACGGTGCTGGCGACCGCCATGTTCGGCAATGCGCTTTTGTCGGAAAGCGCGCTCAGCTTCCTGGGCGCCGGTGTGCCGCCGCCCGCCCCCACCTGGGGCGGCATGCTGGCCGAGGGGCGGCAACATGTGCAGGCGGCCCCGTGGCTCTGCATTTTTCCGGGTCTGGCCATTTCCATGGCGCTGCTAGGCATCAACCTGCTGGGCGACGCACTGCGCGATCTGCTCGACCCCCGCATGAACAAGCTGTGAGGGGACGCGCCATGACCACATCGCTTCTGTCGATCCAGGATCTGCGTGTCGGCTTCACCGGTTCCGACCGTCTGGCCGTCAACGGCATCGACCTGACCATCAACCCCGGCGAACGGCTGGGCGTGGTCGGGGAAAGCGGGTCGGGCAAAACCCTGCTGGCCCGCGCCATCCTGGGCCTGCTGCCGCCGGGCGCGCAGTTGCGGGCCGGGCACATCCTGTTCGATGGACAGGACCTGACCGCCCTGTCCTCCGCCGCCCTGCGCCATGTTAGGGGCCGGCGCATCGGCATGGTGTTTCAGGAACCGATGGTTTCCTTGAATCCGGCGCTGACCATCGGGCGGCAATTGGGCGAAGGGCTGATCCTGCATGAAGGCCTGTCGGCGGCGGAGGTTCGCCGCCGGTCGCTGGACATGCTGGACGCCTTCCACATGGTCGATGCCGCCAACTGCCTGGACAAATACCCGCATGAATTTTCCGGCGGCATGCGGCAGCGGATCATGATCGCATCCGCCCTGCTGCTGCGCCCCGCCCTGCTGGTCGCCGATGAACCGACGACGGCGCTGGACGTGATCGTGCAGAAACAGGTGCTGGACCTGACGCTCTCCGCCTGCCGTGATCTGGGTACCGCCCTGTTGCTGATCACCCATGATCTGGGGGTGGTGGCGGATTGCTGTGAACGGGTGCTGGTCATGCGCCAGGGCGATCCGGTGACGCAGGGGCCGGTGGCCGATGTTCTGCTGCGCCCCAGCGATCCCTACACGCGCCAGTTGCTGCACAGCCTTCCCCGCCGGCAGGGGGCGGAACCCGCACCGCCGGCTGCGGCGCCGCCGCTTCTGTCCATCAATGACCTGCGCGTTGCCTATCCCGCCCGCCGACACGGCCTGTTCCGCCGGCCCCCGGCCCGACCCGTGCTGCACGGGGTGGACCTGTCCCTGGCGCGCGGCGAAACCCTGGCCCTGGTGGGGGAAAGCGGGTCGGGCAAGACCACGCTGGGCCGCGCCCTGCTGGGTCTGGCGCCGGTGGCTGGCGGGCGCGTCACCCTGGACGGTCGCGACATCGCCACCCTGTCGCCGCCCGAACGCCGGTCCCTGGCCAAACGGGTGCAGATGGTGTTTCAGGACCCGTTCTCCTCCCTCGACCCGCGCTGGCGCATCGCCCGCATCGTGGGGGAGGGGCTGACCGGCGTCACGGCGGCGGAACGTGCTACCCGTGTGGCCGCCGCCCTGTCCGATGTCGGGTTGGGGGATGGTTTCGCCGACCGGTTCCCGCACGAATTGTCGGGCGGGCAGCGTCAGCGTGTGGCCATCGCGCGGGCCATCATCATGAAGCCCGACCTGATCGTGGCCGATGAACCGGTCTCCGCTCTGGACGTGACGGTGCAAGCCCAGGTCCTTTCCCTGCTGAAGGATTTGCAGCGCCGGCATGGTTTCTCCTACCTGTTCATCTCCCACCATCTGGGGGTGGTGGAACAGGTGGCCGACCGGGTCATGGTGCTGTATCGCGGGCATGTGGTGGAGGAAGGGGCACGTGACGACCTGTTCGACCACCCGACCCATCCCTATACCCGCCGCCTGTTGGCGGCCGTGCCGGAAATCCTGCCCGATGGCGATGGGTTCCGCGCCGGCCATCGCCCGCTTCCCGACCCCGTTCCCCTGCCCGGCCTGACGCCGGTGGAACAGGGTGGCGTCCTGATCCTTCTGCAAGGCGGGCACCGCGTCCGCTGCGCCGCCCCCTGATCCCTGGCCGCGCCAAGCTGTCGGCGCGACCATTAATGTACTTTATCACAACAAAGATCGTATGATCCGAGGTGTAGCATGTTTCCCAATCCGCAGGCCCTGTCCCAGGCCGCCCTTGACCATTATGTCCATTCCAACACCGATCTGGAAAAGCATCAGCAGACCGGATCGATGCTGATGGTGGAAGGCGACGGCGTGCGCGTGAAGGATGCGCAGGGACGATCCTATATCGAAGGGGTCGCGGCCCTGTGGTGCGCGGGCCTGGGTTTCAACGAACCGCGTCTGGCCGATGCGGCGGCCCGGCAGATGCGGCGCCTGTCCTATTATCATAATTTCGCGGCCAAGACTGCCGATGTGCCGGTGGCGCTGGCTGAACGTCTGGCCGAAATGGCGCCGGGTGACCTGAACCGGGTGATGTTCGCCACGTCAGGGTCGGAAGCCAATGACACGGCGGTGAAACTGGCCTGGTACTATCACAACGCCCTGGGCCAACCGGCCAAGAAGAAGATCATCGCCCGGCGTCAGGCCTATCACGGCGTGACGGTGGCCAGCGGCAGCATGACCCAGTTGGCGGCCATCAATGGCGGTTTTGATCTGCCCATCGACCGCTTCATCCATACCGACTGCCCGCATTTCTGGCGCTTTGCCGAACCGGGGGAGAGTGAGGCCGATTACGCCACACGGCTGGCCGACAGTCTGGAACGGCTGATCCTGGCCGAAGGGCCCGAAACCATCGCGGCCATGATTGCCGAACCGATGATGGGCGTGGGCGGCGTGCTGTTTCCGCCCGAAACCTATTTCCCCAAGATCCAGGCGGTCCTGCGCCGATACGATATCCTGTTGATCGCGGATGAGGTGATCTGCGGTTTCGGGCGGCTGGGCACCATGTTCGGATCGACGTATTTTGGCGTCACGCCAGACATCATGACGCTGGGCAAGCAGATTACATCCGCCGCCTTCCCCCTGTCCGCCATCCTGATGACCGACCGCGTGTTCAACGTGATCGCGGCGGAAAGCGGCCGGCGCGGCACCTTCGGCCATGGCTATACCTATGCCGGCCATCCGGTGGGTGCGGCCGTGGCCATGGAGGTGCTGGACATCTATCAGGAACGTGACCTGTTGTCGCATGTCCGCCGCATGGGCCGCGTCCTGCATGACCGTCTGGCCGCCCTGCATAACCACCCGCTGGTGGGGGAGGTACGGGGCGACGGTCTGGTCGCGGCGGTGCAGCTGGTGGATGACAAGGCGACCCGCCGTTTCTTCGATCCAGCCCAGGGCGTGGCCAAGGGCGTGGCGGCGCATTTGCAGGAAAATGGCGTTATCCTGCGGGTCCTGTCCAATGACAGCATCGCCATCGCCCCACCCCTGATCATCGGGCCGGATGATCTGACCCTGCTGCTGGACCGGCTGGAATCCTCCCTCAATTGGGCCGCCCGCAATCTGGGGAGGATGTGATGCGTCAGTATCAGCAGTTCATCGGCGGCGTCTGGCGCGATGGTACCGGCCCCGGAGAGACAGATGTCCTGTCACCGGCCAGCGGTGATGTGGTCGGGCAGATCAGGCATGCCGGCATGCAGGATCTGGCGGATGCCACCGCCGCCGCCGCGCGTGGATTTGCCCGATGGTCGCGGACTTCTCCCCTGGATCGCAGCCGCGTTTTGCGCCGGGCGGCGGACGGGCTGCGTGACCGGACAGAGGAAATAGCGACCTTGATCACGACCGAGCAGGGCAAGCCGCTGGCCGAGGCGCGGACGGAGGTTGCTGCCTGTGCCGATGTGATCGATTGGTTCGCCGAGGAAGGGCGACGCTCCTATGGGCGCGTGATACCGGGACGTCATCCCGATCAGCATCTGGAGGTAAGGCAGGTGCCGATCGGTCCGGTCGCCGCCTTCACCCCCTGGAATTTTCCATTGTCGCAGGCCATCCGCAAGATCGCCCCGGCCCTGGCCGCCGGCTGTTCCATCATTCTGAAACCGTCGGAGGAAGCACCGGGTGCGTGTGTGATCCTGACCGACCTGCTGATCGAGGCGGGATTGCCGGGCGAAGTGCTGTCCCTTGTCCTGGGCGACCCGGCCAGCATCTCCCGCACCCTGATCGCTGACCCGGTGGTGCGGAAGGTTTCCTTCACGGGTTCGGTTCCGGTGGGCAAACATATAGCGGCCCTGGCGGGGGCCGCCATGAAGCCCTGCACCATGGAACTGGGCGGGCATGCGGCGGTCATTGTGGCCGCAGACGCAGACCCGATCGCCGCTGCCAAGGCGCTGCTGCCCATGAAGTTCCGGAATGCCGGACAGGCCTGTATCGCGCCCACGCGGTTCCTGATCCATCGCAGCCTCTATGACGCCTTTGTCACTGCCATGCTGGAAGGGGCGTCAGCGCTCACCCTGCCGCCGTTGATCA
The DNA here is from genome assembly GCF_058793615.1 of Niveispirillum sp. GW835-FHT14G11. Lineage (NCBI taxonomy): Bacteria > Pseudomonadati > Pseudomonadota > Alphaproteobacteria > Rhodospirillales > Azospirillaceae > Niveispirillum > Niveispirillum sp. GW835-FHT14G11. The sequence goes on along the minus strand of NZ_JBXAFZ010000014.1, from coordinate 23,258 downwards.
ATCCACGCCGGGCGGCGGCGGTGTCAGCCCTGGTTGATGAGGCGGTGGACCGGGGGGCACGGCTGCTGCTGGGCGGCGGCCCGCCAGCGCGCTGCCAATATCCGGCCACCTTCCTTGCCGATGTGCCAGCCGACGCCGCCATCCTGCGGGAAGAACCGTTCGGTCCCGTCGCGACCCTGCATCCCTTCGACAATGACGAGGAAGCGCTGGCAATTGCTAATGCCCTGCCCTTCGGCCTGGCCGCCTACCTCTTCACCGACGAAGCGCGACGTCAGGCCTATTTCGCGGACCGTGTCGATTGCGGCATGCTGTCCATCAATGCCGCACCCATCGCACTGCCCGAAACGCCATTTGGCGGCGTGCAGGACAGCGGCTTCGGCCGTGAAGGCGGCATGGAGGGGCTGGCCCCCTATCTGGCACCCAAACTGGTAACCGTTCATCACAATCTGTCAATCGGCATTAAAGTTTGACCCTGTATAGGCGTCGAAAATTGGCTCTGACGCAGTTTTGGTGATGTACCTTTCTACCCGGCGCCGGATCATGCCTTGGAAATCGGCGATGATGGTCCCGCAATCGGCTGCCGGTGCATGCCGGAGGGTCAGGGCGGCGGGCAGGAAATAGTTTTCAGCAGGATGTTGAGGCAGAACCACCTCGATTCCCCCTCAACCTGACAGCCTCCAGAGCCGTGCTTCCCCCTGACACGGTGATGGCTATGGCTGTATCCCCTCCATCAGGTCCAGGCGTTCCCGCAACGGATCGGCGATGAAGGCCGCCCCGTGGGCCCCGTAATCCATCAGCCGGTCCTGCGCCGGGACATAGGCCGGGTAACCCGGCGCGCCCGTCGCGGCGAAGGCCACGAAATGGTCGTGGAACGCCTTGGCGATGGCTTGGTCGGCTGGGGCGACGGCACCGGGATAGCGGGCGTCGATGGTGCGGAAGGCGTAGGGGATTTCGCTGGCATGGGTGGCGCCGGGCATTTTCTCCCGCTGGCTTTGCGCGACATGGGAGAAACGGTAGGTGAAGGTCGGCTGCCCCGCCGCCACCCATTGCCGCGCCAGGTACCGCGCCGGTTCGATGAACAGGCGGTCGCCCACGATCTTCCAGGTGGTCAGCAGCGGCGTCGGGCTGGCATAGGCCTGGCGGGCCGCCGCCTCCCTGGCGCCGAAGCCCTTCAGCAGCGCTTCGGCATCACCGATGGGAAAACCGTCCAGGCCGGTGGCGCCGATCATCATCGGCATGTATTGCACCCGGCCTGCCGCGACGGCCTTGGCCGGTTCCTCGACCAGGAATTTGCCGTCCAGCATGGGGCCGGCATAATGGTCGACGCCATTGCCCATGATGGAGCGCATGTCCAGCCCATCAACAATGCGGTCGGCCGGCAGGGCGCGCAGCGCCGCCAGACCGGTGGCGCCCTCCTCCTCCACCCCCGCCTTGCGGGCGAAGGTCACGCCGCGCTTTTCCGCCTCGGCCAGCGGCAGCAGGCCCAGGCCCGTGGACCGGCCCCCACCCGACATGATGATCGCCTTGTCGAACAGGCCCTTGGCCGCGGGTGCGGTCAGCAGGACATGCACCGACCGGCCGCCGGCACTTTCCCCGAACAGGGTGACATTGGCCGGATCGCCGCCGAAGGACGCGATGTTGCGGCGGACCCATTGCAGGGCCGCCACCTGATCCATGAATCCGAAATTGCCGGTCATCCTCGGCCCCGCTTCCGCCGTCAGGGCCGGATGGGCAAAGAAGCCGAAGCGGCCCAGGCGGTAATTCAGGCTGACCAGCACCACGCCCGACCGGGCAAAGGCCGACCCGTCATAGACGGCGGGTGACGATCCGCCATTGACGAAGCCGCCGCCATGGATCCAGACCATGACGGGGCGCTTGGCCCCCGCCTGCGGCTTGGGCGCCCAGACATTCACATACAGGCAATCCTCCCCCATCGGCCCGCCCAGCGGGGCGGCATCGCCGGGAAACGGGCTCTGCAGGCAGTCCAGCCCATAGGTATCGGCCTTGCGCACTCCCTGCCACGCGGGCACAGGCGCTGGCGGGCGCCAGCGCAGCGCCCCCACCGGTGCGGCGGCATAGGGAATGCCCTTGAAGGCCAGGATATCGCCGTCCGCCACGCCTTCCACCTGGCCGCCATCGACGGCGACAGGCCGGGCATGGGCGGCGGCGGGGGCCAGAAACAGCAGCAGGGCAAGCAACAGGTGACGCATCATCAACCCCCGGTTCAACGGCCAAAGCCGATGGGATAAAGCGGATCGGCGCTGTCATGCGGAAGGGCCGGCGACTGTGCCCGCACGGCGGACATGTCGGATGGCAGCTCGAACGGCAGGCGCCCCTTGGCCGCCACCGTCCCGCGCAGCGCATTGAACAGGGCCGCATCGCCAATACCGAACGCGGCCAGCAGCAGGGATGCATGCGGGCGCACCGCCGCAACGATGGCCGGCCGGTCCATGTCCACCACCAGGATGACCGGCGCCCCCGCCGCCGCCGCCTGCTTCACCACGGCCAGACCGGCACTGTCCGGTTTGAAATCCAGGTCGCCCTCATGCTGGCGTGAGCCGAAGAAATAATCGGGATGCAGCTTCTGGTACGGGGTGGACAGGCGGATCAGGCTGAGATCGGCCTGGGCCGGGCTGTCGGCGATGGTAAAGCCGGCTGCCCGTGCAACTGCAGGATCGACACCGGAGAGGAACAGGCGCTTCCCCTTGTCGGGAAGGGCCACGGGTCCCAGCCTGTTCTCCAGCACCACCAGCGCCCGCGCCTGGGCGGCACGTCCGGCCGCCACCTTGTCGGCCGAACCGACGATGGCGGCGGCACGGGTCGCATCGACGAAGGGATTCTCGAACAGGCCCAACTGGATCTTCAGCGCCAGGATGCGGGCCACCGCCGCGTCCAGCCGGGCCTCGGGCAGCAGCTTCTGTTGCACCGCCTCGCGCAGGGCGGTGCCGTCATCCACCCCGCCGAACTGGTCGATGCCGGCCAGCATGCCCTTGGCGAAGCGCTGCGGCTTGGTCAGGCTCTCCACGCCCCAGGGCATGGCGATTTCCTGCGGGACCTGCGGCGGCGTGCCGGTGCGGCAGCTTTCATTGCAGTCATGGGTGATGGCCCAGTCGGACAGGATCAGCCCCTGGAACCGGTGCGTGCCGCGCAGCAGATCAGTCAGCAGCTCGCTGGAATAGCCGCCACCCACCGGTTCCACCGGCTTGCCGTTCAGGGTCAGCCCCTTCTGGATCGTATAGGTGGGCATGATGCCGGTGGCCCCGGCCTCGAATGCGCCCTGGAAGGCCGCGACATGCCGGTCGAACCCGCCCTTGGTGAAATCGGTGAAGCGGCCATAGTAATTATGGCCGTCATAGCCGTCGACCGCGGCACCATAGCCGACCCAGTGCTTGACCACGGTGGCCACGCCACCCGCCGCCAGACCGGCATCGGCCCCCTGCATGCCCTGGACATAGGCTTTCACCTGTGCCGACACGCGGGCCGGGTCCTCCCCGAACGTGCCGTTCAGGCGGGACCAGCGGGGTTCGGTGCCCAGGTCGGCCTGCGGCGACAGCGCCATGGAGATGCCCACGGCCCGGTATTCGTCGCGCACCATGGCCGCAAACGTCCGGGTCAGGGCCGGATCGTCGATGGCGCCCAGGCCCAGCGTTTCCGGCCATTGCGAGAAGCCGCTGACCGTGACGCTGGCCCCGGCCGTCACCTGGAAATGGCTGCGCGGGTCGGTGGAGACCATGACCGGGATGCCCAGCCGGCCGCCGGCCGCGATCTCCTGCAACCGGTTGTTCTGCACCGCGAAATCCACCGGCGGCACCGCCATGCGGGTGATCATGGAGGTGACGTGGCGGTCCAGGATCATGGCGCGGGCGGCATCGGCGTCATAGGCCGGGCCGGCAAACATCGGGCCGCCCTGGATGGGGGCGGTGCCGTGCACCGCCTCCCCCGCCTTCTCCGCCAGCGTCATGCGCGACACCAGATCGGCGGTGCGCTGTTCCGGCGACAGGCGCCAATCCTCATAGGGGTTCAGTTTGCCATCGCGGTTCAGGTCGCGGAAGGACAGCCCGTCGGCCTTCACCTGCGGCTGGCCGGCGGGCAGGGCCGGCTGCGGTGGCGCGGCATGGCCGCCGGTGGCCAGCAGCAGGGCCGCCATCGACACCAGCCCGGTGGTGGTTCGGTTCGACATGCAAGCCCCCTTACGGCTTCAACGTGCGCTGGCTGACGCGGGCCTTGCCCGACAGCACGGTCTGGGCCGCCGACGGGCCGACGGCGACATCGTAATCGCCGCCATCGATGCGCCACTGATGCCCGGCCTCATCGAAATGGGCCAGCAGGCGGGGATCGGCCTTCACGGTCACGGTGCGGCGCTCGCCGGGCTTCAGGTCCACCTTCTCGAACCCGATCAGGCGGCGCAGGGGCTTGCCGGCGGCACCCGCCAGATAGATCTGCGGCGCGTCCTTGCCTTGCAGCTTACCGGTATTGGTCACCTCGAAACTGACGGTCAGCGTGTCCCCCCCTTTCACCCGCAGCTTGTCATAGGTGAAGGTCGTGTAGGACAGGCCATGGCCGAAGGGAAACAGCGGCTTCATCCCCTTTGCCGCGAAACGGCGGTAGCCCACGTCGGAACCCTCCTCATACACCACATCGAACTGTTGCTTCTCCGGCAGGCCCCAGCCCGGCAGGCTGGGGCGCGGATACTGATCCAGGCTGGCCGGGAAGGTCACCGGCAGGCGGCCGGACGGGTTGACCTTGCCGGTCAGGATATCGGCGATGGCCTCGCCTCCCTTCTGGCCGCTGTACCAGGCGGAAACGACGCCGCCGACCTTGTCCAGCCAGGGCATCAGCACCGGGCCGCCCGTCTGCAAGACAACGATGCTGTTGGGATTGGCCGCCGCCACCGCTTCGATCAGCTGGTCCTGGCCCTGCGGCAGGGAGATGTCATAGGCATCCAGCCCTTCCGACATCCACTGGTTGGCGAAGATGATGACGACATCGGCATCCCGGGCCAGGGCGGCCGCGGCGGCCGGATAGCGCCCGTCATTGAAGCTGACCGCGGCGCCGGGCAAGGCGGCGCGCAGCGCCTTCAAGGGTGATGAATTGTGATAGGCCTGACGCAGCCAGACGGCCATGAAGCCCTCGCCCCCCACGGGGATGACGGTGGGGTTGCCGCCATGGCCGGTTACCTGCGATGACCCGGCACCCGACAGGACGCCGCTATCGGCATGGCCGCCGATCACGGCCACCTTCTTTACGCCTGCCGCCAGCGGCAGGATGCCCCTGGGATTGGACAGCAACACGATGCCTTCATCGGCCACCTGCCTGGCGACGGCCTCATGCGCGGCCTTGTCGATGGCCGGGACCGGCCTGTCCTCGAACAGGCCGGCGGCGAACATCGACCGCAGAATACGCCGCGACATGTCGGACAGGCGTGCGGCCGGGATGGTGCCGGCGGCACTGGCCTGCTTCAGCGCATCGCCGAACCAGACCTGGTCGTCCAGCTGTTCGCCCGACTGCTGGTCCAGGCCCTTGGCGGCATAGTCGGTGGCGTGCACGGCCCCCCAGTCCGACATCACCCAGCCCTTGTAGCCCCAGTCGCCCTTCAGCACCTTGTTCAGCAGATGGTCGCTGCCGCAGGAATAGGCGCTGTTCACCAGATTATAGGCGCACATGACGGAGCCGGGCTGCCCGCGCTCGATGGCGATCTGGAAGGCCAGCAGGTCGCTTTCGCGATGCGCCGCCTCATCGATGACGGAATTGGCCCAGTGGCGGTTGGTCTCCTGGCCGTTCAGGCTGAAATGCTTGATGGTGGAGACGATGTTCTGCGACTGGATGCCCTTGATGCTCTCGCCCGCCATCACGCCGGCCAGCCAGGGATCCTCGCCCAGATATTCGAAATTGCGGCCGTTGCGCGGATCGCGGGCCAGGTTGGCACCGCCGGCCAGCAGCACGTTGAACCCCTTTGCCACCGCCTCGCGCGCGATCATGGCGCCGCCATCATGGGCCAGCTTGGGGTTGAAACTGGCGGCCAGCGCCAGACCGGACGGCAGGGCTGTGGCCGTGTCACCGGGCCGGATGCCCATCGGGTTGGTGACGCCCAGGCTGGCGTCGGTTTCCTTCAGCGCCGGGATGCCCAGGCGCGGCACGCCGGGGATATAGCCGGCGCCGCCGATGGCGCCCTCGGGCAAACGGTCGATCTTGAAGGGCAGCGCCATGGGGCCGTGCAGCAGGCCGATCCGTTCATCCGGCGTCAGCTCCGCATCCAGCAGCCGGGCCCGTTCGTCGGGCGGCAGCTTGCTGTCCCGCCAATCCTTCGCCCCGGCCGCCTGCGGTCCCACACCCAGCGCCGTGAGACACAATCCGGCAGCCAAGCCGCTCTTGAACAAACGATGGATATTCATCAATGCCTCCAGGGAATGTCTTTGTGAAAAAGCGGCGCGGGCGGACCCGTTTCCGGTGGAATGGAAGGGAGGTGCCCGGAAGCCCGCCCGCGCCGGAGGAAGATCAGAAATCGATGCCGAAGCGCACGCCGTAGGTGCGCGGCGGGGCGTAGAAATCACCATTGCCGTTGGTGGCAAGGCCGGCGGTGGCGTTGGGGCCGGACGTCGTGCGGACGTCGTCATTCTCCAGGTTGCGGACGAAGGCCATGATGGTCCAGGCCCCCTCGGAAGGCTTGTAGGTCAGGTTCAGGTCGGTGCGGGTGAAGTCACCTTCCTTGTTCTGAAGGAAGCCGTGATATTCCAGATACTTGGACGATTCATAGTGGGTCTGGACCCGCGCCGTCAGGCTGGCCCCCGACGCCAGCGTGAATTCATGCTGGTATCCGAGATTGATCGACCATTCCGGCGTGCGCGCCATGTGGCAGCCGGAGAAATCGGCCGCGCGCGGGGCCGGTGCCGCGTAGTTGGCGACAAAGCAGCGGGCGACGTTGGCGGTGGCCGCGTTGTTGGCGAAACTGTCGCCGCGGGGCAGCAGGAACTTCTTGTATCGGGCATGCAGCCAGGAGACGCTGGCGTCGATACGGTCCGCCTCGGTCAGCAGATAATCAGTCTCCAGCTCCAGGCCGTAGATTTCCGCCTTGTCGGCATTCAGTGTCACCGTGGCATCCTGCCCGGCGATAGTACCGATGGCGGAGACCTGGAAGTCCCGGTAATCGTAATAGAAGGCGGATGCGTTCAGCTGCAACCGGTTGTCCAGCAGCCGATTCTTCACGCCCAGTTCATAGGAGGTGATGTCCTCCGGCTTGTAGTCGTTGGGCTCCACCCCGTCGAAATAGCCGCCGGCCTTGTAACCCGTGGCCACGTTCGCATAGAGCATGCTGTCCTCAGCCAGGTCGTAATCGACGCCGGCACGCCAGTTCACGCTGTCCCAGCTATTGTCCGACACGTTCAGCGTCACCGTGCTGGTGATGGCGCCGGCATTGTTGGTGAAATAGGTGCCCCCATTGCGGCCCTTGCGGTCCTTGGTGTAGCGCAGGCCGCCAGTGAAGCGCAGTGCGTCCGTCGCCGACCAGGTGGCCTGGCCGAACACCGCCTTGGTGGAGGCGAAGACGTCAGGCTGGATGAAGCTCAGATAGCGGTTGTCGGCCTGGAAGATGCGGAAATCGACGTCATTGTCCTCCTTGAAGTAATAGCCGCCGATCACCCATTTCAGGCTGTCGGTCTCTCCACCCAGGCGCAGTTCATGCGACCAGGTTTCGTCGATCCCGTGGAAATAATTGGGGGCATGGGTGGCCGGGTTCTCACCGATGCGGTTGTCCTTGGCGGAATTGAACCCGACGAGATAGGTCAGCTGGGCAAAGTCCAGGTCGTAATTAACCTCGGTCCCGGCGCTCCAATAGGTGTTGTCACGATAGGTGTTGACGCGCGACAGGATGGTGCGCGGATCACCGGTTTCCAGCGGATAGGCGACGTCGCCGCCATTATTGCCACCCCGGTTCAGCCAGTCGGCGCGCAGGTTGATCGACAGTTTCTCGGTCGGCGTCCACAGCGCCTGCAGGCGCGCGGACTTGTCGTCCTGGCTGTCCTTGTCGTTGCCGGCCGCTGGTCCCGGCGTGATCGACTTCTGATAGCCATCATGGCGCGTCGTCTGGAACGCGGCGCGCAACGCCAGCGTGTCGTCCAGCGGCACGTTCAGCATGCCGCTGGTGGTCAGCGCATCGTAGTTGCCGAACTCCACCGCGGCGGAGCCTTCCAGCTGCGGCGTCGGCTTGCGGGTAATCACGTTGATGGCGCCGGCCGTGGCATTGCGGCCATACAGCGTGCCCTGCGGCCCGCGCAGCACCTCCACCCGGTCGATGTCATAGAACAGCGCGCCGGTGGCCGTGGCACGGGCGATATAGATGCCGTCAATATGATAGGCGACGGCGGGATCGCCCACCTCGGTCACGTTCGTGCTGCCGATGCCGCGCATGAAAATCTGCGAGGCGCCGCCGCCGGTGTTGGTGATCTGCAGGCTGGGCACGGTCGCCGACAGGTCGACGACGCTCTTCACGCCGGCGCTCTCCAGCCCGTCCCCGGTAATGGCGGAGACGGAGATCGGCGTCTCCTGGAGATTTTCGGCCCGGCGCTGCGCCGTGACCACGATCTCCTCCAACTGCAGCGCATTATCCGCGGCCTGAGCCAGGGCAGCGGAGCCGGGGGCCATGGCAAGCATGGCGGCACCCAGAAGCAGGCGAGACTTGTACATTTTTCACTCCCTCTTCGTCTTTTCGATCGTTGGGGGAAGCGAACAAGATCACCCGACACCCAGTCAGGCGACGGCCGGCCGTTTCCGTCGCGGACGACGTCCGTGCGGATCGGTGAAATGGACAGGCGCCGGCCGCTGACGCGATGCGTCAGGCCATGGCGGCGGGGCGTGTGGATGAAGTCATTGTCAACCTCCCGTTATCGTCCCCTTCAGGGGTTCTGGTCTTCTACGGACGACATTCTTTAGGGACAACGTTGTCCCCGTCGTTCCGAAAATAGCCGGCCCCTACGGCACCGGCGTGAAATATCTGTTACCATCGATAACCATCGTCCGCAAGGACAAAATGTCCAACGTTGTCCCCGTCCGCATTGCTGCCTGCGCAGGGCTGGGGTACAAGCATGCGACAGCAGGAAAAGCGGAGCGCCCCGGTTCGTGAGCAAGCCCACCATCCATGACGTGGCCCGCGTGGCCGGCGTGTCGATCAAGACCGTGTCGCGCGTCATGAACGGGGAGCCGAAAGCCAGTCCGGCAACGCGGGAACGGGTGCGGGCGGCGATGACGTCGCTGGATTATTCCCCCAACCTGTCGGCACGCAGCCTGTCGGCCGCGCGCAACTACATGATCGCCTTCGTCTTCGGAACCTACCCGGAATTTCCTACCCTGTCCTTGCAGAATGAATATATTGCCGGCCTGCTGGTGGGGGCGGTGACGGCGGCGCGGGCGGCGGGGTTCCACCTGCTGGTGGAGCCGCTGTCAATGACGGATGAGGGATTTGAGGAACGGGCGGCCCGGCTGATCTCCATGCCGGCGGTGGACGGCTTCATCATCATGCCGGGCCTGGCTGACGATCCGCGCCTGCTGAAGGTCCTGACCGAACGGCGCGGCCATTATGTGCGGGTCAGTCCCGGCGTGGAGATGGCCGAACTGCCGGCCATGGTGCGCATCGACGATTACAAGGCGGCGGCCGACATGACGCGGTATCTGCTGGACCTGGGCCATCGCCGCATCGGCTTCATCGGCGGCCGCGCCCATTTCGGGTCGGCCGAACTGCGCCTCCAGGCGTTCCGCGACGTGATGTCGGCGGCCGGCGCCTTCGATCCGACCCTGATGCGCAACGGCGACTATACCCGGGAATCGGGGCGGATGGCGGGTGCGGAACTGCTGGCGCTGGAGCAACGGCCCACCGCCATCTTCGCGGCCAATGACAGCATGGCCATCGGGGTCATGGCGGTGGCGCAGCAGCAGGGGTTTCGCGTGCCGGCCGACCTGTCGGTGGCCGGCATCGACGACATCACCCTGGCATCCAACATCTGGCCGGGTCTGACCACAGTGCGCCAGCCGCTTTTCGCCATGGGGGCGGCGGCGGCCGGCTATATCGTGGCGACGGGCACCGGCAGCATCCCTCCCCCGCCGCTTCCGTTTTTCGTCCATGAACTGGTGGTGCGCGACAGCACGGCAGCCCCCACGATCAGGGGCTGTCAGGGTTAGGTTGACGTGCTTCCCGATGTCATCCCAGCTATTGGGAACCTATCGCTGAACAGGATGGCCATCTGAGCCTTGGCGGATGTCCATTCAGGGGGGCGTTTTCCACTAGCTTTCAGCCCTGTTCAAGACAAGAAACAGTAGCATTACAGCTGCGGTTCAAAACAAGGGCAATAGAGCGTTTGCGATGACCGCACGTGAAGCCGGAAAATCACAGAAATCCTGATCTGTTACAAGGCCTTGTTGAAGTGTTAAAACGAGAACAAACTAACCGAAACTGTAATGCAAGTTCGGAACCGGGGGCATGATCCCGGTCCCGAACGGCTGCCAAACTCAGGACCCAACCAGCGGACTCTATTTATAGTCGGACCCGATCAAAGAGGAATGTCAGAACTTCGCCCGTAGCCCCACATAGTAGGAGCGGCCAACCGCGTCATAGACCGCCACATCAGTGCTGTTCTGGGAACTGGACACGATGGGCAGACCCCGGTCAAACAGGTTGGTGACGCCGGCGCGCAGTTCGATACTCTCATTGACCCGGACATTACCGAACAGGTCGAACAGATTGTAGGCGGGCACGCCCGGCGCCGGATTGGTCGGCGTGGTCACTGCCGTCACGTCGTCCATCGCCCCCTGATAACGCCAGCGCAGGCCGACGCCGAACAGGTCGGAGCGGTAGCCGATGGTCGTCAGCGCCTTCCAGCGCGGCAGGGCACGGCCCAGCGTGCTGGTATTCACATAATCCTGAAAGGCGCTGCCGGGCAGGGTCTGGATGTTGTAGTGGTTGACCCAGCCGATGACCGGCGTGACATAAATCTCGGCACTGGGGTCGCCGACATCGGCCCCGATATCCGACAGGCTGGCGGACCAGTTGATCTGCACGTCGATGCCGTCGGTTTCCAGCCCGCCCAGGTTCAGGAACGGCAGGCTGACATCCTGCAGCTGTCCCTGCGCGTCGCGGGTCAGCAGCTGGCAGAACTCATTGGTCACGGCATAGGTGGGGTTGGAGCCGTCGAGATTATAGCACTTGGACAGGGTGGTCAGGCCCGGCACACCGGAGATCACTTCCTTGATCTTGATGTTGTAGTAATCGACGGAGATGGTGGTGCCACCATACCAGGGGCTGTCGCCCGGCACCGTGAAGACGGCGCCGACATTATAGGTATCGGCCTTTTCCGGCGTCAGGCCGAGGTTGCCGCGGATGGTGCCGCCCGTGGCCGTCGTCGGGAAAGTATAGGTGTCGATGGTGTTGGCGGGCACACCCTGCGCGATACAGAGCGCGCGGACCTGGGCACCGCCTGCCCCTGTCCGGGCGATGGAACGGACGTCGCAGGGATCGCCCACCGATGCCGGCGGCGTGCCGAACTGCACCTGCGTGCCGGTGGGGGGAGAAAACAGCTCACCGATATTCGGTGCGCGCACCGCCCGCTGGTACGACCCGCGCAGCATCAAGGAATTCACCGGTTTCCAGCGCATGTCGCCTTCATAGCTGGTGACGCTGCCCGTGGTGGAATAGTCCGAATAGCGGGCGGCGGCACCGACGGCCAGTTCTTCGGCGAAATCCGCTCCACTGATCAGCGGAATGTCCACCTGACCGGCAATTTCCTTGAGGTTGATATTGCCACGCGCAGGCGCCGAACCGGTCACCGCCTCGATATTCTGAGTGACGAGGTCACTGTCCGGCGTGAAGCGATAGGTGTTGCGCCGGTAGGAGCCAAGGACCGCCACTTGCAGCGGACCGGCCGGCAGTTCCACGACGGGGCCGGAGATTTGTGCCTGCACCTGCGACTGGGTCAGCTTCTCCATGCTGAGTGCCGTCTTGGTCATATAGGTTTCGCAGGCGTCGGAAATGTTCATGGCATTGTTCATGCCGAACGGATTGAACCCGCCCGCGCACAGCGAGGCCCCGCCATCGGCGGCGTTCAACAGGGACTGAACCCGGCTTTTCACCACCGCGCTGTTCAACGCCTGATCATGCTGGCTTTCATCATAGGATGAATAGAGGTCCCATTTCCAGGTGCCACCCAAATCGCCCTTAAAGCCCAGCGCGAACTGGCTGACCTTGTACTGCTCGTCCCAGTTCTTGTCGGGGATGCCCACATAACGGCCGTTCCAGGTGAAGGGCGCGTTGGGATTGGGGCGCGAGGCCAGAATGGTGCGCAGGTCGGCCGGGATGAAGGGATTGGTGACAGGAATGGTGGTCAGATTGCCGATCTGGGTCAGGCTGCCGCCGCTTTCGGTATGCACGACGCTGTCGACATACATGAACTGGCCATAGGCCGTGATATTTTCCGTCAGTTCATAGTCGAAGGAACCGAAGGCCGTCTTGCGTTCCAGCGCGTTCTGGAACTGCACCTGCTGGCCCACGGGCATACGGACATTGCCGGCGACGACGGCATAGCCTTCGCTGTCCGTTGGCCCCTTGTAGTTGAGGGCACCGGTCTGCACAAACAGGCTGCCATCATTGTTGAAGCCCAGATTCAGCGTGCGCCCCACCGTCGGCGTGACGCCATAACGGCTGAACACGCTGTTGATGGCGGCCTGGGTCGGCAGGTTGGCGGCGTTGGGCACATAAGTGCCCGTGCCGATGAAACCCGATGGGGTCACCAGCCGGAAGAACGGCCGTTTGGCGCCCTGCAGACCCGGCCGGTCGGTATAGCTGGCGCTGAACAGGACATGGCCCCTGTCCTCCCCGATGCTGCTGCCCAGGGCGACGGAAGCGGATTTCTTGAACACGTCGCCGCGCTCATCCTGACCGAACTGTACATCGGCGCGCACGCCGTCGAAGGGCTGGATGGTCTTGAAATTGACCACACCGGACATGGCGTCGGAACCATAGATGGCGGACGCACCACCCGTGATCACATCGACACTGCCAATGACCGATTCCGGCAGGATGTTGATATCGACATTGCCGTTGATGTCCGACAGGGGCAGGCGCTTGCCGTTCAGCAGCACCAAATTGCGGTTGGACCCGAGCCCGCGCAGGTTCAAGGTGGCGCGGCCACCGCCGCCCTGTCCACCCGTGTTGGCGGTGCCGGCAGCGGTGAAGGAGGGCAGCTGGTTCAGCGCCGCCTCAACCTCCACCTGGCCACTTTCCTTGATGGATTCCGTCGACACGGTGGTGATGGGGCTGACCGCGACATTATTGGGCCGCTGGATCAGGGAGCCGGTGACCACGATCTCTTCGATCAGCTCGGCCTTGCCCGCGTCGGCCTGTTGCGCCAGCACTGGGCCTGCCAGCATCATGCCTGCGGCCAGCGACAGGGCCAGCGGCGAGGCCGTTTGCCGCAACCGGCCATGGACCGGCGGGCGCGTCTTCAACATCTTCTTGTCCACGTTTTCCTCCCCTTTTTGGCGTCCAGGGGTCACCGCTCCGGCAAACGGCACGGGCCCCCGCTTTGCTTTTGCTGATTGTGCGGCCGGTCCCCGTCAGTGAGCGGGGCCGATTGCCTTCTGGATAAAGTCAAGCGTATCGGCCAGCGCCTGACGGCTGACCTCCGCCGTGCGCTCGGGCTTCTCGGCGATCCAGCTATGGTTGGCGCCGTCGAAAATGCGCGTCTTGACAGTGACTTTTGCGGCGGCCAGGGCCGAGGCGAACCGGTCCTGTTGCGCCACCGGCACGACATTGTCGTCGCGGCCATGCATCAGCAGGAAGGGCGGGTCCTTGGCATCAACATGCGCGATGGGCGAGGCCTGGCGTACACGGTCAGCGTCGCAGCCGGCACCCGTGCAGCCCAGGAACCGGCGCATCGGCTCCGTCGGTGGGGCATCCTTGTTCAGGTAGCTGGGCATGGTGGCAAGGTCATAGATGCCGAACCAGGAGACGACAGCCTGAACACAGTCCGATGCCTGTTCCACCCCACCCGCACCCGTAGGCACGGTTTCGACGGTGGCGGGCCGTGCGGGGGCCGGCGCGTCTTCCGCAAAGGCCGGGTCGGCGCAGCTGGCACCCACCAGGGCCGCCAGATGACCGCCGGCGGACTGTCCCCAGGCGGCAAAACGCGCGGGATCGACACCGAACCGGGAACCATTGGCGCGCAGCCAGCGGATGGCAGATTTCACATCCTTCGCGGCGGCGGGGAATGGTGCCTCGCCGGAGAACCGGTAACTCACGGAGGCGACGACATAGCCCTGGGCCGCGATGGAGGCCAGGACCTTGGGCCAATCCTGGAAGGCCGCACTGCGGCGTGGACCGCCACCCATCCAGCCGCCGCCATGGATATAGACGATGACGGGCCGGCTCTTGCCATCCTGTCCGGCACCCAGGGGCAGGAACAGATCCAGCTTCAGGGGGCGGTAACCGGGCACGGTCTTGTAGACCACATCGGGCATCCCCGTCACGCCACCGGCGAAAGGAACCGTGATGGTGGAAAAGGTATCGGCACCCACCTGCTGTACCGAGGCGCCGACAGCCGCACTGGCCGCGACATCGGCGCCACCGGCATGGGCGACAGGCCCGGTGGCGATGGCCGACAGGCACAGGAATGCGGATATGGCGGTGACGGAACGCTTCATTCTTTCCCCCCGACCGTATTTTTGATTTTGCGGGTCCGGACGGACGATGCCAGACGGCCCGACTTTTCTTTCGATGGAGTTAATGTACGAAACAGTTCGTACGTCGTCAATTGTGTTTGTTATGCCGCAGTGCGTTTCTTTGCGGATGCTGGAAAACGTCAGAATGTCGTTGGGTTCAGGCCTTGCGGCACCAGGTCATGACGATCTCCACCACCTGCTCCTTGCGTCGTGCCGCAGCCTCTTCGGACCCCAGCTCGTACCCGAAGATGGTGGAGAAGGTGTAGCGGTTGGAGACGTTGTAGAAGCTCAGCGCGCTGATGGTCATGTGCAACTCGACCGGGTCGATGTCCGCCCGGAACAGTCCCTCGGCCACACCCTTGTCCAGAATGGCTTTCAGGCCCTGGATCACATGCTGGCTGCGGCGTTTGATACCGTCGACTTTGCCGATGAACGACCCGTGCAGGATGTTTTCGTTCATCACCAGCCGGACGAATTCCGGGTTCTTGAAATGGTGATCGAAGGTCAGGCGGATATGGGCTTTCAATGCCTCTTCCGCGCCGATATCCAGGATGGGCAATGCTGCTTCCGAATCACGGATGGCGATATATTCCTGCTCCAGGACCGCCTGATACAGCCCTTCCTTCGATCCGAAATGGTAGTAGATCATCCGCTTTGACGTGTCGGTCTTTTCCGCGATCTCATCGATGCGGGCACCCATCAGGCCCTTGTCGGCGAATTCGCGGCGGGCCACGGCCAGGATATTGGCCTTGGTCTCATCAGCTTCGGCGGCGCGGGGGTTGCGGGCCGGGGTTGCCGATTTCGACTTGGGCGCCGGGGCGTTCATGGATGATCCGTTGGATGATGGAGGTGCGGGGCCACAGGATAATGCGGCCCCGCGCGTTTTGAAGCGAATTCAGCCTTCCGCTGCGAACACACTGATGATCACGGCCCCGCCGCCGGACACGGGTGTGATCCTTCCCACGAAGATGCGACGGTTCAGCCATTCATATTTGCCGGCGGGCGCATGGAAGGCCGGCACCGTCATCAGGTAACGCGGGTCGGGAACCGACAAGCCCTTGTTATGTACAATGATGATGGCGCCATCATCGGTGCGCAGGGAATACAGCGCTTCGATCTCCCGCACGCCATCGGGCCGGTCGATCTGCCAGTCGGCACCACCGGCCATCACCTCCCCCTTGATCTCCTCTCCGGCGAAGGTGCCGCCAGTGATGGGGATGAAGCGGCGCTTGCCATGGTCGCTGACCCCCACCTCCACCGCCGGATCGACGGTAACGCGGGCCTGCAGGACCAGGCGCAGGCCGGGTGCGGATACCGGTTCATAGGCCTGGATAGCGGCGGGACAGAGCAGCATCAGGAACAGAAACAGGTATTTCATCGTACCCTCGCTCAATCCCGCACGCGCGGCGTGCCGGCCGGTGCCGGGGGTGGCGCTTCCCACCCGGCCAGCAGGTCCAGCGTGGCATAGCGCGGCCAGTCCGCCACCCGCACCTGCTCACCCAGTTCCATCAGGCGCGGCTTCTTCGGGTCGAAACGCGGCCAGTCCGGCGACGGTGCCCCGCCCCCGGCGAAGGACAGCAGCATGGACTGCATGCGGGTGGCGAGTTCCATATCTGCCGGTTCCCAGTCACGGGTGCGGCGGAATAGGTTCAGCGCCTCCAGGGTGCCCAGCCAATAGGGCACATCGCCCGTATGGTAGGCGCCCACCGTCGCCGGATCATGATCGGCGAAGCGGATGCCCGGCGTATAAGGGTGGCGGCGTTTGAACAGCCAGACATAGGCCGGCTGCTTCTGCGCCCGCGCCCAGGCCGCGACCTGCCGGCCGACGGTGGCGTCACGCTGAATGTCGGTGATGGCGCGGGGGATGCCGCCTTGGTCCTTGACGGTATAGGCTTTCAGTACCTTGTCGGCCACACCAGGGAAGGATTGCCGGATCAGCGCCTCATAGGCGGGTAGATCGGCAGCACTGCCCAGCGTGCGGAAGCTTTCATCGCGGGTGAAGCCGATCATGACCGGCACATCGCTATGCCCGTCGCCCCTCATCGCCTGATCGGGCGGAAGCGGCAGCACCTTGCCGTCCAGCACGATGGGCGAGCGGCGCGGCAAGGGGGTGGCGATGATCCGGTCGCCAGCCACCGCGCGCATGTCGGCCAGGGAGCCGGCCTTCAGCGCATCCTGCAACCGCTTACCGTCCGCCTCCGCATCAGCCAGCGGGATGGGGGGCAGCAGGGCGCCAAAGGGGCTGCCGCTCATGCCGACGGCGCGGTGGAACAGCCCCTTGGCCGCCGGACTGGCCATCAGCAGGCCGATGGACATGGAGCCCGCCGATTGCCCCACCAGGGTGACATTGCCGGGATCACCACCGAAGCCCGCGATATTATCGCGGACCCAGCGCAGGCCCTGGATCTGGTCCAGCAGCCCGTAATTGCCGGAATGGCCCCCGCCTTCCGCCGTCAGTTCGGGATGGGCCAGAAAGCCCAGCGTGCCGACACGGTATGAGACGGCGACATAGACCACCCCCTGCCTTGCCAGGAACTCCCCGGAATAGTTGGGCATGCTGGCCGAGCCGACATTGAAGGCCCCGCCATAGATCCAGACCATGACCGGATAGGGCTTGCCCGCCGGTGCCGGTTCCTTGGGGGCCCAGACATTCAGGTACAGGCAATCCTCGCTGATCGCCTCATGCCCGAAATAGTGATTGATGGTGGACCCGCGCATGGGTTGCAGGCACATGGGCGCGAAACGGTCTGCATGCAGCACGCCTTTCCAGGGGGTAACCGGCTGCGGCGGACGCCAGCGCAGATCACGTAGGGGCGGGGCGGCGAATGGTATGCCCAGGAAAGCGTTGACGCCGCTATCCAGTTGCTTGCCCTCAATGACACCGCCTTCGACCTGCACGGTCTGGGCGGATGCCATAACGGGCAGGGACAGGCAGGCAACGCCCAGCAGCAGGCGGGACCAGATGGACATGTTTCCTCCATGATTCTGTTGCTTTTGGTGGGCGCTGTCTGCGCGCCTTCAATAAACCGTGTCGGTGTTGAACCGGGACTGTGCCGCCAGCCGCACAGCGGCATTGGCGGCGCCATAGGCGTCGTAGCCACGGCGTTCGACAAATTCGAAAAAGAAGCGCTTGGCGAAGGCGCGGGAGTAAAGCTGGAAGAACTCCGCCTCCTCCGTCCGGTCATACAGGATGTCGTGTGCTGCCATCCGTTCGACCAGATCGGGGTCCAGGCCGAACCGCGCCTCGATATCGTCATAGTAGTTGCGGGGGATGGGCAGCCGTTCCAGCCCGCTTCCCTGCAACGCCTTGGCGGTCGCAAAGATGTCACCGGTCGCCAGCGCCACATGCTGTACACCGGCGCCCAGATAATGGTTCAGAAAGCGCGATGTCAGGGTCTGTGCCGCCGCGGAGCCGTTCAGGGTGACCCGGAACGAACGGTCGCCATTCTCGATGGCCTGGCTATGGACGATGCCCAGCGGATCGGCGATTTCCAGCTGCGGTGTCTTGGTCACATCGAACAGCGCGAAATAATAGAGCAGCCAGGACAGGAATTCCTCATACCCCATGGCCTGGGCGATATGGTCGATGCGGGTCAGGCCGACGCCGGGCACCGCCGCCCCTGTCAGGGGTACGAAATCGTTGCGCCAGACCTGTTCCTGGGTCCCGTCCTCGATGAAATAGATCAGGCTGCCACCCACCCCGCGTACGCAGGGAATGTCCATTTCCGCCGGCCCCACCGCTTGGGCGAAGCGGGGGATGCGCAGGCTGTCGGCACGGGCCAGTGCTGCCGGCACATCATGCACCCGCAGAGCCAAGGCACAAACCGAGGCGCCATGCACGATGGAATGGCTGTGCGCGAAACCCTCCGTCTCGCCATTCAGGACGATGTTGATATCGCCCTGGCGCCAGCGGGTGACGGCCTTGCTGATATGCCGCCCTACCGGTTCAAAGCCCATGCTGGCCAGCATCGCACCCAGCGGCCCCGCCTCTTCCTCCGTGGCGGCGAATTCGATGAACTCCACCCCTCGCACATCGATGCGGGGCGGCATGGTGACCGGACGCTTCAGCCGGGCCAGCGCCTCATCCTCCACCAGTTTCAGCGAGCGATAGCCATCCAGTGCGATGCCGGAAGCAGAACCGGCGCGGAACCGATCGTTGAAAATCTCCAGCGACAGCGGTCCGCGATAACCGATGGCGATCAGCGCCTTCACATAATCGGTGATGGGCAGGTCGCCCTGCCCCGGCATGTTGCGGAAATGCCGGCTCCAGTACAGGTGGTCCATGTCCAGGCGCGGGGCATCGGCGATCTGCACGATGAACAGCTTGGCCGGGTCGATGTCGCGGATGCTGTCGATGGGTACATTGCGGGCCAGCGAATGGAAACTATCCAGGATCAGGCCGATATTCGGATGATTGACGCGGTGGACAATGTCCCAGGCATCGCGGTGATCATGCACATGCCGGCCCCAGGCCAGCGCCTCGTACCCCACCCGCAACCCGCGCGCTGCGGCCAGTTCGCCCAGGTCGCGGAAATCATCCACGATGCGCCCCCGTTCCGGCAGCGATTGTGGTGAGACGTTGGAACAGACCAGCAGCAGATCGGTGCCCAGTTCCGCCATCACATCGAACTTGCGCAGCATCCGTTCGAAGGTGCGGGTGCGCAGCGTGCCGGGCATGCCCTCAAAATCGCGGAAGGGCTGGAACATGGTAATGGACAGACCCAGATCGGCCGCGATACGCCGCACATCGGCGGGGCGGCCATCGAAGGTCAGAAGGTCGTTTTCGAAAATCTCGACACCGCTGAACCCCGCCGCCGCCGCCGCCTCCAGCTTACCGGTCAGGGTGCCGCTGATCGACACGGTCGCGATGGATTTGGCCAGGCCGCCGGCCGGCACTTCCGCCCGTTGCATGTGCCCCTCCCTTCTCATGATTGCTGCTGATTATCGGGTCGTTGAAAGACGCGCCTTGACGTGAACGTACTATTTCGTACACATTCACGCAACGGCCAATGCCATGGGCCGATCAACGACAAGCACATCGCCTTTCACTGGGCGCAGGGGGGAATTGTGCCGGACCCTGTGGAACGAAAGCCTGTTCACATCCTGAACGGGCCCAACCTGAATTTGTTGGGCATGCGCGAACCGGAAAAGTACGGTCGCCGCACGTTGGCCGATATCGAGGAAAGTTGCCGCCGGCATGGGCTGGCGATGGGCTTGCCGGTCATCTGCCGGCAGAGCAACCATGAAGGCGCGCTGATCGACTGGATCCATGCGGCGCGCGCGCAAGCGGCGGGGATCATCATCAATCCCGGCGCCTATACCCACACCTCGGTCGCCATCATGGATGCGCTGCTGGCCTGCGCCGTTCCGGTGGTGGAGGTGCATCTGACCAATATCCACCGGCGGGAAGCCTTCCGCCACCATTCCTATGTCTCGCTGGCGGCGACAGGTGTCATTTGCGGCCTTGGTGCCGATGGATATCTGGCCGCCCTCACCTTTCTCGGCAACAGCCTTGGGAACAGCCCATCATGAGCGGGAAATCCATCCTCGCGGGCCTGATCGGGTCGGGGATACAGGCATCCCTGACACCGCGCATGCATGAGCAGGAGGGGGCGCGTCAGGGCCTCCGCTATGTCTATCGCCTGATCGACCTGAAACAGTTGGGCCTGGATGTGGCCGCCTTGCCCGATCTGGTGGCGGGGTCACAGCGCTTCGGCTTCAACGGCCTGAACATCACCCATCCCTGCAAGCAGGCGGTGATCCCGCTGCTGGACGAACTGTCACCGGAAGCCGCCGCCATCGGTGCCGTCAATACCGTCGTCCTGAAGGACGGGCGCAAGACCGGCCACAATACCGACTGGTGGGGTTTCGCCGAGGGGTTCCGGCGCGGCCTGCCCGATGCCGATCTGCGCCATGTGGTGCAGTTGGGGGCGGGCGGGGCCGGGGCCGCCGTCGGCTATGCTCTGCTGCGCCTGGGTGTGGAAAGCCTTTCGATCTTTGACGTGCAGACGGCGCGGGCGCAGGAACTGGCCGACCGTCTGAACAGCCAGTTCGGGCCCGGAAAGGTCAGGGCGGTGATGACGCCTGACACAGCCCTGCCCCATGCCGACGGCCTGGTCAACACCACACCGCGCGGCATGGCCGATTATCCGGGGCTGCCGGTGCGCGCAGTCTTGTTGCGCCCCGACCTGTGGGTGGCGGAAATCATCTATTTCCCCATCGAGACGGAATTGCTGCGCACGGCGCGGCGCATCGGCTGCCGCACCCTGGATGGCGGCGGCATGGCGCTGTTCCAGGCGGTGGGCGCCTTCCAGCTTTTCACCGGCATCGAACCGAATGCCGATGACATGGGGGCGGATTTCAAGGCAATGCTGCCTTAACCACCGCGACGGGGCCCGACAGAAGGCCCTGCACGGACCAGGGAGGAACAGAATGTTGAACAAACCGGCTGCGAAGACCGACAGGGCCACCGCCGAATTCCAGGAACGCCTCGCCACCCTGGAAGCAGCCCCCATGGGCCGCAAACGCCTGATCGTGGTGCTGCTGTGTTTTGTCCTGAACCTGCTGGACGGGGTGGATGTGGTGCTGCTGACCTATGCGGCCCCCGTCATCGCCCAGGAATGGGGGCTGAAGGACGGCGCGCTGGGCATCGTGCTGACGGCCAGCCTGCTGGGCACGGCCTTCGGGTCGATGCTGATGGGGCCGGTGGCCGACATGATCGGCCGGCGCAAGGTGGTGCTGATCGCCATCACCCTGATCGGGTCCGGCATGCTGCTGGCCGCCACCGCGCATGAGATGGTGATGCTGGCCGTCTGGCGTGTGGTAACGGGAGTGGGCATCGGCGCCATCCTGGCCTCCATGGCCTCGATCACTTCTGAATTCTCCAATGCTCGGCTGCGCAGTTTCTGGGTTGCGTTCCTGCAGGCGGGCTGGCCTATCGGCGCCATTCTGACGGGCTTCGCCTCCGCCGTCCTGATCCAGGCCTATGGCTGGAAGCCGCTGTTTGTCGGCTCGGGCCTGCTTTCGGTGATCATCCTGCCGGTTGTGGCGTGGCTGATGCCGGAATCCTTGCAGTTCCTGGCCCGGCAGGATGCGCCTGACCGGCTGGCCCGTATGAACCGGCTGCTGGGCATGCTGGGCCAGCCCCCGCTGGAACATGCCCCACCCCTGCCGGAAAAGCGCGGCGTGAAGCTGTCTGCCCTGTTCGAGGGACATCTGGCCCGCTCTACCCGGGCCCTCTGGTTGGGCATGACCATGGGGTGGGCCGGGCTTTATTTCCTGATCAGCTGGATCCCCCGCATCGCGGTGAATGCCGGTCTGGCACTGGACCAGGCGATCATGGCGGGGGCCACCTTCAATATCGGCGCCTTTATCGGCAGCGCGGGCATCGGCCTGCTGGCCACCCGCCTACCCTTGAACCGGCTGATCCCGGCATTTCTAGGCAGCGCCACGGTGCTGATGATGCTGTTCGGCTGGGTGTCCATGCCTATTGCCGCCACCTTCATGGTCATCCTGGGTCTGGGCATCCTGGTCCAGGGCGGATTCAACGCCTTCTATCCAATGGCGGCACAGCTCTATCCCACCGAAATCCGCACAACCGGTATCGGCACGGCCATGGCTGTCGGCCGAAGCGGTGCCATTCTGGGGCCACTGGCGGCGGGTTACCTTATGGAGATCGGCACCGACCGGGGCATGTTGTTCCTTATCTATGCGGTGCCGCTGGCGGTCGCGGCGGCGGCGGCCTGGATGGTGTCGTCCCGGTAGGCGGCTGGATGCAAGCAGCAACAGAGCTGGTCCCCCAGTGACCGGACAGTTTTTGCTCGGCGTCAAGCTTGGTTCTGATCAGTTCACGTCGCCAAACACAGTCTGTCCGCCGAGCGCGGGCTGGTGAATTGGCCATCTTGGTCGGTGTTGAAGATTTCCGGCTTGCCGTTCCGGGCCATGGCCTCTTGGCAAGGGCCCCCAGGCAGAAATCAATGTCCATGCTGTTGGACAGTTTCCAGGCCAGCACCTTACGCGATGCCCAGTCCATTGCGGCGATCAGGTACAAGAAGCCCCGCCGCATGGGAATGTAGGTATGTCCGTACATAACGGGTACAAAGGAGGGAGCCAGACTCAGTGACCTGCAACCACCATGGCGGCGCATTCGTCGACATGCAGGACTGGCCAATGCTCACCTTCACGATTTACGACATTCGTTCGCCAGCGACGCGCTGTTCCTGGGCGGAGGACTGCCGATGATTGGGAAGCTGCTGGGCCACACGCAAGTGCAGACAAGCGCCGGTATGCTCATAGGTCCAGAGAGTCCATCCGGCGCGTTCTGAAGCGTCGAATAGACTCCCTCATTTTCGTGTGGTTCAGGCTTCAGGCTCTGCATGTTAAAGTGGGAAAGATAGATTCTTTCACCCCAACGCCTCTGTCAGCTCGGGCACGATCTTGAACAGGTCGCCAACCAGGCCGTAGTCGGCGACCTGGAACATCGGCGCCTCCTCGTCCTTGTTGATGGCGACGATGACCTTGCTGTCCTTCATGCCGGCCAGATGCTGGATGGCGCCGCTGAT
>NZ_JBXAFZ010000013.1:0-269350 GCF_058793615.1 Niveispirillum sp. GW835-FHT14G11 | reverse complement strand
GTCCGCGCTATCGCGCTTACGCAAAGACTCCCAGCTACCGACCACCAAACACAAGGCGGCTCACACCGGACGCGTACTCACCAAAGGCAACAATCGCACAAATCCGAGACGCCAAAACGCAACAGGGCCCCGGATTTCTCCGGAGCCCTGTCACAAACTCGCAACCAATGGCGTTGGTACAACCGATCAGGCCTCGACGGCCGGAAGGTTGACCTTGCCACCAGCGGCCTCGACGGCGGCGACGGCACCGGCGGAAGCGCCGGCAACATCGAACGTCACGGCGGCCGTGATGGCGCCCTTGTTGAGCAGACGCACACCGTCGCGGCTGGCGCGAACCAGACCGGCATTGACCAGGACCTCGGCGGTCACGGTCTCGGCGGCGTTGATGCGGCCGTCATCGATGGCCTTCTGCACAGCGCTGACGTTCACCACGGCATAATCCTTGGCGAACGGAACGTTGGAGAAGCCACGCTTCGGCAGACGGCGATGCAAGGGCATCTGGCCGCCTTCGAAGCCCTTGATCGAGACGCCCGTACGGGACTTCTGACCCTTGACACCACGGCCACCGGTCTTGCCCTTACCGGACCCGATGCCGCGGCCGATGCGCATGCGAAGCTTGCGTGCGCCCGGGTTTTCGCTGATTTCGTTGAGCTTCATGATTCTGATCCTTCAGGCCGTATCGCTGAAGCCTCTTACGAGGCTTCCTCGACGCGCACGAGGTGCCGAACCTTGTTGATCATCCCACGGACGGAGGGGGTATCCTCCAACTCGCGGGTGCGGTTCAGCTTGTTGAGGCCCAGACCGATCAGGGTCGCCCGCTGATCGCCCTGACGGCCGATCGGGCTACCCGTCTGGGTCACGATGACGGTATTCTTCTCAGCCATTTACGCGGCCTCCTTCTCGCCTTCGCGCTTGCCCAGGATATCGGACACGCGACGACCACGACGGGCAGCCACCGAACGCGGGCTGACGCACTGCGTCAGAGCGTCGAAGGTCGCCTTGATCATGTTGTGCGGGTTGGAAGTGCCGACCGACTTGGTCACCACGTCCGCCACGCCCAGGGCTTCGAAGATGGCGCGCATCGGGCCACCGGCGATGATGCCGGTACCCGGAGGGGCAGCACGCAGCACGACCTTGCCGGCACCGAAGTGACCGAACACGTCATGATGCAGCGTACGACCTTCGCGCAGCGGCACGCGGATCATCGAGCGCTTGGCCTGCTCGGTGGCCTTGCGGATGGCCTCTGGCACTTCGCGGGCCTTGCCCGAACCGACGCCGACGCGACCCTTCGCGTCACCGACAACGACAATGGCAGCGAAGCCGAAGCGACGACCACCCTTGACCACCTTGGCGACGCGGTTGATCCCGACGAGCTTTTCGACGAGATCATCGCCTTCGCGTTCCTCACGACGATCACGGTTGTCGCGATCGCGGCGCTCGCCACGTTCGCGGCCACGCCGCTCATTCTCGCCGCCGGCCGCGCTGTTCTCATTACGAGCCATGCTAACCCCCTTAGAACTGCAGGCCGGCTTCGCGGGCGGCGTCGGCCAAAGCCTTCACACGCCCGTGATACAGGTACTGACCACGATCGAAGTAAACGGTGGTGACACCTTCGGCGACAGCGCGTTCGGCAATCAGCTTGCCGACGGCCTTGGCCGCTTCGGTGTCCGCCCCGGTCTTCAGGCCTTCCCGCAGATCCTTTTCCAGGGTCGACGCAGAAACCAGCGTACGGCCGGCCTCGTCGTCGATGATCTGGGCATAGATATGCTGGCTCGACCGGAAGACCGAGAGACGAGCGCGCCCGCTGCCGACCTTGCGGAGCCGGGCGCGCACCCGCGCCTTGCGGCGCTGGTTGAGATCTTTCTGCTTGCTCATCGTCGTCCGCCTTACTTCTTCTTGCCTTCTTTGCGGATGATCGTCTCGTTATCGTACTTCACACCCTTGCCCTTGTAGGGCTCGGGCGGACGATAACTACGGATCTCCGCAGCGATCTGACCAACTTGCTGCTTGTCAGCACCGCTGATCGAGATGGACGTCGGCTTCTCGCACTTCATCGTGATACCCGCAGGGATGGGGTAGCGGATGTCGTGGGAGAAACCAAGGTTCAGCACCAGCTCCGAACCAGCGACGGCGGCCTTGTAGCCGACGCCGGTGATTTCGAGATTGCGGGTGAAACCCTTGTCCACACCGGTCACCAGGTTGGCAACGTTGGTACGGGCGGTGGCCCAGTTCTGGCGAGCGCGGACCGTTTCGGTACGCGGCAGGACGACAAGCTTGCCATCCTCCAGCTTGGCCTCGATTTCGTCGATCAAGTTCAAGCTGAGCTGACCCAGCTTGCCCTTGGCGGTGACAGTCTGACCGGTGACCTGGACGGTAACGCCGGCCGGCACCGGCACCGGATGCTTTCCGATACGGGACATGTGGCCGTGCTCCTTAGAACACCTTGCAGAGGACTTCGCCGCCGACATTGGCAGCGCGGGCCTCTACATCAGACATGACGCCGCGAGGCGTCGACAGGATCGAAATACCAAGGCCGTTATAGACCTTCGGCAGATCGGCGATCTTCGAATAGATACGGCGGCCCGGCTTGGAAACGCGGTGCACTTCCTTGATGACCGGCTCGCCTTCGAAGTACTTCAGTTCGATGCGCAGGGACTGCACACCCGGACGGTCCTGCTCCACGGAATAACCGCGGATGTAACCTTCACGCTTCAGAACTTCCAGCACATTGGTGCGGAGCTTCGAGGCGGGGCTCAGGACGACCGACATACGGGCCTTCTGACCGTTACGAATACGGGTCAGCATATCGCCCAGGGGATCGCTCAGACTCATTTACCCGACCCTCCTTACCAGCTGGACTTGGTCATGCCCGGGATCTGGCCATTGCTGGCGAGATCACGCAGGGCAACGCGACACAGACGGAACTTGCGATAGAAGGCGCGCGGGCGCCCCGTCAGTTCGCAACGGTTCCGAATGCGGGTGCGGCTGCCATTGCGGGGCAACTGCGCCAGCTTCAGGACGGCCGTGAAACGTTCCTCGTCGGACAGTTCACGGTTCTTGGCGGTCGCCTTCAGGGCGGCCCGCTTTTCCCGATGCTTCGCCGCCAAGAGGGTGCGGCGCTTGTTCTTCTCGATAGAGCTCTTCTTAGCCATTGGTCCCCGCCTCCCCGGCGAAAGGCATATCAAAACCCTTCAGGAGAGCCTTGGCTTCCTTGTCGGTCTTGGCCGTGGTGACGAAGATGATGTCCATGCCGCGGACGTCGTCTACCTTGTCGTAGTCGATTTCCGGGAAAATCAGCTGTTCCTTCAGACCCAGCGCGTAGTTCCCACGGCCATCGAAGGCGTTGCCGTTGATGCCGCGAAAGTCGCGGACGCGCGGCAGCGCGATGGTGACCAGACGGTCCAGGAACTCATACATGCGTTCGGCGCGCAGGGTGACCTTGCAGCCGATCGGCATGCCTTCGCGCAGCTTGAACTGGGCGATGGACTTGCGGGCCTTGGTGATCACGGGCTTCTGGCCGGTGATGGCAGCCAGTTCAGCGGCAGCCTGGTTCACCTTCTTGCCGTCGCTGGCGGCTTCGCCAACGCCCATGTTGATCACGATCTTTTCCAGACGCGGAATCTGCATGTCGTTGGCGTAGTTGAACTCCGCCTTCAACTTTGCACGAAGGGTCGCGTCGTAGCGTTCTTTCATACGAGCAGCCATGGCGCGCCTCACTCGATCACTTCGCCGGAAGCCTTGGCGAAACGGACCTTGCGGCCGTCTTCCAGGATCCGGAAGCCGACGCGGGTCGGCTTGTTGGTCTTCGGGTCGACGATGGCGACGTTGGACAGGTCCATTGCCGCTTCGATCTCGACGATGCCGCCCTGCTGCATCGGGGTCTGACGCTGGTGCTTCTTCACCAGGTTGACACCGCGCACCTTGACGCGACCCTCGGTCGGCAGCACAGCAATGACCTCACCGGTCTTGCCCTTGTCCTTGCCGGCGATGACGGCGACATTGTCGCCCTTGCGGATCTTCGCAGCCATCAGAGCACCTCCGGCGCCAGCGAAATGATCTTCATGAACTTCTTGCCACGCAGCTCACGGGTCACGGGCCCGAAAATGCGCGTACCGATCGGCTCACCCTGCTTGTTGATCAGCACGGCGGCGTTGCGGTCGAAGCGGATGACGGAACCGTCCTCGCGGCGCAGCTCCTTGGCGGTGCGAACGATGACCGCGCGCTGCACGTCACCCTTCTTCACACGGCCGCGCGGAATGGCTTCCTTCACCGACACGACGATGATATCGCCGATGGCGGCGAAGCGACGACCAGCACCGCCCAGCACCTTGATGCACTGCACCCGGCGCGCGCCGCTATTGTCCGCGACTTCCAGGTTGGTTTGCATCTGAATCATGGAATATCTTCCTTATCTTCAGGCGTTCGGATTGCCGTCGGCGGCCGGGGCCACAACGACGGTCCACCGCTTGGACTTGGAGATCGGACGGCATTCTTCGATCTGGACGGCATCGCCGATCTTGAATGCGTTCGCCTCGTCATGGGCGGCGTACTTCTTGGACTGCTTGATGAACTTCTTGTAAACAGGATGCATCACGCGGCGTTCGACCAGGACGGTGACGGTCTTGTCACCCTTGTCGGACACCACGGTACCCTGCAGGACGCGACGGGGCATGTGACCCCCCTCCTCAGGACGCGGGCGCAGCAGAAACCTGCTGGCCCAGGATGGTCTTGATGCGGGCGATGTCGCGACGCACCACACGAACCCGCGCCGTATTCTCCAGCTGGCCGGAGGCCTTCTGGAAACGCAGGTTGAACTGTTCCTTCTTGAGCTGGATGAGCTGATCGTTCAGCTCATCCTGGCTCTTGCCGCGAAGGTCAGTAGCCTTCGTCATGCCTCACCCCCTTCACCCAGACGGGTGACCATACGCACCTTGATCGGCAGCTTCGCAGCGGCCAGTTCGAAAGCGCGCTTGGCCAGGTCGGCCGGCACGCCATCGACTTCGAACATGATACGGCCCGGCGCAACGCGAGCCGCCCAGAATTCCGGCGAACCCTTACCGGAACCCATGCGGACTTCCGCCGGCTTCGAGGACACGGGCAGATCCGGGAAAATCCGGATCCAGACGCGGCCCTGACGCTTCAGGTGGCGGGTGATGGCACGACGCGCAGATTCGATCTGACGGGCCGTAATACGCATCGGTTCGACAGCTTTCAAGCCGAAAGCGCCGAAATTGAGAGAGGTACCGCCCTTCGACGCGCCGTGGATACGGCCTTTGTGCGCCTTGCGGTACTTGGTACGCTTCGGACTCAGCATGGCAAGTTGCCTTCTCTATATCCCTGCTAGTATCCGGATGGCTCAGCGAGCCGACGCCTGATCCGCGGAGCGCTTATCCTGCGCCATCGGATCATGTGTCAGCACCTCGCCCTTGAACACCCAGACCTTGACACCACAGGTGCCGTACGTGGTCTTAGCGGTGCCGACGCCGTAGTCGATCTCGGCGCGCAGCGTATGCAGCGGCACGCGGCCTTCGCGGTACCATTCGATACGTGCGATTTCCGCGCCACCCAGGCGACCGGAGCAGTTGATCCGGATGCCCTGGGCACCCAGACGCATCGCGGACTGCACGGCGCGCTTCATGGCGCGGCGGAAAGCCACACGGCGCTCCAGCTGGCTCGCGATGTTCTCGGCGATCAGACGGGCATCGAGCTCCGGCTTGCGGATCTCGACGATGTTCAGGTTCACCTCCGAACCGGCCATCTTGCTGAGCTCGGAGCGCAGCTTCTCGATATCCGCACCCTTCTTGCCGATCACCACACCCGGACGGGCCGTGTGGATGGTGACGCGGGCCTTCTTGGCCGGACGCTCGATGATGACGCGGCTGACACCGGCAGCCTGCAGACGGGTCTGCAGATAGCCACGCAGCTTCAGGTCCTGGTGGAGCAACTTGGCATAGTCGCGATCAGCGAACCAGCGGCTGTCCCAGGTCCGGTTGATCCCGACGCGCAAGCCGATCGGATTGACTTTCTGACCCATTATTCAGCGGCCCCCTCGGCCTTCTCCTCGGCGCGCTCACGCACGATCACGGTCAGGTTGCTGAACAGCTTCTCGACACGAGCGCCACGACCGCGAGCGCGGGCATGGAAACGCTTCATGACCAGAGCCTTGCCAACCGTCGCGTGGGACACGATCAGGCGGTCAACATCCAGCTGATGGTTGTTCTCGGCGTTCGCGATGGCGGACTGGAGGACCTTCTTCACTTCGCCAGCGATACGACGCTTGGAAAATGTCAGAAGGGCGACAGCTTCACCAGCGGACTTTCCACGGATCAGCTGTGCAACCAGGTTCAGCTTCTGCGGGCTCGTGCGGATCATTCCGCCGAACGCCTTGGCCTCAGTCTCGCTGAGGCGCCGCTCTGCAGCAGGCTTTCCCATGATTACTTCCTCTTCGCCTTCTTGTCGGCCGCATGACCGTAGAACGTACGGGTCGGCGAGAATTCACCGAACTTGTGGCCGATCATATTCTCGGTCACCAGCACCGGCACGAACTTCTGGCCGTTGTAGACACCGAAGGTCAGACCGACAAAATGCGGCAGAATGGTGGAACGGCGGGTCCAGATCTTGATGATCTCATTACGGCCCGACGCACGCGCCTTGTCTGCCTTCTTCAACAGGTAGCCGTCGATAAACGGCCCCTTCCAGACGGAACGAGTCACGGCAGCACTCCCTTACTTAGCGCGGCGGCGGATAATGAGCTTATCCGTGCCCTTGTTCTGACGGGTCTTCTTACCCTTGGTCGGCTTGCCCCACGGCGTGACCGGATGACGGCCACCGGAGGTACGACCTTCACCACCACCGTGCGGGTGGTCGATCGGGTTCATGGCGACGCCGCGAACGGAAGGACGCTTGCCGAGCCAGCGGTTACGACCGGCCTTGGCGATGACCACATTGGACTGGTCCGGATTGGACACAGCACCGATGGTGGCCATGCATTCGCCACGGACCATGCGCAGCTCGCCCGAGGGGAGCTTCAGCTGGGCATAGCCCTGGTCGCGACCGACCAGCTGCAGGTACGTGCCGGCGGAGCGCGCCAGCTGACCACCCTTGCCGGCCTTCAGTTCCACATTGTGGACGATGGTACCGACGGGGATGTTCTTCAGCGGCATCGCATTGCCGGGCTTCACATCGACCTTCTCACCGGAGACGACGACGTCGCCGGCCTTCAGGCGCTGCGGAGCCAGGATATAGGCCAGCGTGCCGTCCGTGTACTTCACCAGAGCGATGAAGCCGGTACGGTTCGGGTCATATTCCAGGCGCTCGACCGTAGCCGGCATATCGAACTTCGTGCGCTTGAAGTCGATGATGCGGTAGGTGCGCTTATGCCCGCCGCCCATGCGGCGAGCCGTGATGCGACCCGTGTTGTTGCGACCGCCGGAGCCCGACAGGCCCTCGGTCAGCATCTTAACGGGCTTGCCCTTATGCAACTCCGAGCGATCCACCAGAACGAGCTGGCGGAGGCTGGGCGTAATCGGACGGAAAGTCTTCAAAGCCATAGCTCTACCCTCACACGCCGGTGGTCACGTCGATCGAGTTGCCCTCGGCGAGGGTGACGACGGCCTTCTTATAGTCCGACCGGCGACCGATCGTCCCACGAAAGCGCTTCGTCTTACCCTTGACCACGGAGGTATTGACCGCCGTGACCTTCACCTTGAACAGACCCTCGATGGCGGCCTTGATCTCGGGCTTCGTGGCATCCATGCGCACCTTGAAGGTGACCTGGTTATGCTCGGAGCCCATGGTGGCCTTCTCGGTGATCACGGGCGCGACGACAACGTCGTACATGCGCTCGGCCGAGATCGTCTTCTTCGCAGTGCTCATTTCAGGCGAGCCTCCAGCTGCTCGACAGCGTTGCGCGTGAGGACGAGAACGTCCCGGCGCAGGATGTCGTACACGTTGGCGCCCTGTTCCGGCAGCACGTCGATGTGCGGGATGTTGCCGGCGGCACGGGCGAAATTCACATCGACATTGGAACCGTCGATGATCAGCGCCGAGGTCAGGCCCAGGGCCTGCAGCTGACCGAACAGCACCTTGGTCTTATGGCTGTCGGCCTTGGCGGCCTCCAGCACAACCAGCTTGCCTTCGGCAGCCTTGACCGACAGAGCGGTCTTCAGGGCCAGCTTGCGGACCTTCTTGGTCAGGTCATGCTCGTGGGAGCGAACGACCGGCCCGAAAATCCGAGCACCACCGCGGAACTGCGGCGACCGCAGGCTGCCGGCGCGCGCGCGGCCGGTGCCCTTCTGGCGCCACGGCTTCTTGGTGGTGCCGGAGATTTCCGAGATGCCCTTGGTCTTGTGCGTGCCGGCGCGGCGCTTGGCCAGCTGCCACAGCACCATGCGGGCCAGGATGTCCTGGCGGGCAGGCAGACCGAACACGGCTTCCGACAGCTCGATCTCGCCGACGGTTTCGTTGTTCAGATTCTTGATGGACGTCTTCATTTATCAGCCCTCCGCCGCAACAGCTTCAGCGGTCGGCGCACGGAAGGCGCCGGGGAACGGCACGCCCTCGGGCAGCTTCTTCTTGACGGCGTCCTTGACGAGGACGAAGGCGCCCTCATGGCCCGGGACGGCGCCCTTGACCAGGATCAGACCGCGCTCGACGTCGACCGATACCACCTTCAGGTTCTGGACCGTCACGGTCTCGGAACCCATCTGGCCAGGCATCTTCTTGTTCTTGAAGGTCTTGCCCGGATCCTGACGGCCACCGGTCGAACCGATGGAGCGGTGCGACACGGACACACCGTGGGTCGCACGCAGGCCGCCGAAGTTCCAGCGCTTCATGCCGCCGGCAAAACCCTTACCCAGGGTGGTGCCCTGCACGTCCACGAACTGGCCGGCAACGAAATGATCCGCGGTCAGCTCCGAACCAACCTCGATCAGGTTGGCAGGGGCCACGCGGAATTCGACGAGCTTCTTCTTCGGCTCGACCTTGGCCTTGGCGAACACCTCACGCTGGGCCTTGGCGACGTTCTTCACCTTGGCCTTGACGGCGCCGAGCTGGAGGGCCGTATAGCCGTCCTTCTCTTCCGTCTTGTGGGCGACGACCTGGACCTGGTCCAGCTTCAGCACAGTCACCGGCACGCTCTCGCCCTCGTCTGTGAAGACGCGGGTCATGCCGACCTTCTGCGCGATCAATCCGGATCGCATCTGTTTTTCTCCATAACGCGGGACATCCTCAGATGGGAGAGGTCCCGTACTCGACCAAACTTGATTACAGCTTGATTTCGACGTCGACGCCGGCGGCCAGGTCGAGCTTCATCAGCGCATCAACCGTCTGGGGCGTCGGGTCGACGATATCCAGCAGACGCTTGTGGGTGCGAATCTCGAACTGCTCGCGCGACTTCTTGTCGATGTGCGGGCTGCGGTTGACGGTGAACTTTTCCAGCTGCGTGGGCAGCGGAATCGGACCGCGGACGCGCGCACCGGTCCGCTTTGCGGTGTTGACGATCTCGCTGGTGCTCTGATCGAGCACGCGATGATCAAACGCCTTAAGGCGGATCCGGATATTCTGATTGTCCATGACCTAGACCCCAAAAAGAGCAGGGTTTATACCCAAAGAACGGGCCGGCCCCAAGCGGATTCGGGCCGGCCCCACCACATTGCTGTGATGCGTTTACTTGACGATCTTCGACACGACGCCGGCGCCGACGGTGCGGCCGCCTTCGCGGATGGCGAAGCGCAGACCTTCGTCCATGGCGATCGGGGCAATCAGCTTCACGGCGAAGCGGATATTGTCGCCCGGCATCACCATCTCCGTGCCTTCCGGCAGCGTCACCGAGCCGGTCACGTCCGTGGTGCGGAAGTAGAACTGCGGACGATAGTTGGCAAAGAAAGGCGTGTGACGGCCACCCTCTTCCTTCGTCAGGATGTAGGTCTCGGCCTCGAAATCCGTGTGCGGGTTGATCGAGCCCGGCTTGGCCAGAACCTGGCCGCGCTCCACATCCTCACGCTTCGTGCCGCGCAGCAGCGCGCCAATGTTGTCGCCAGCCTGGCCCTGGTCCAGCAGCTTGCGGAACATTTCCACGCCCGTGACGGTCGTCTTCACGGTGGCCTTCAGGCCAACGATCTCGACTTCCTCACCGACCTTGACGATGCCCTTCTCGACGCGGCCCGTCACAACGGTGCCACGACCCGAGATCGAGAACACGTCTTCGATCGGCATCAGGAACGGCTTGTCGATCGGACGCTCCGGCTGCGGGATGTAGCGGTCGACCTCGGCCATCAGCTTCAGGATGGCATCGCGGCCGATCTCCGGCGTCTTGTCCTGCAGAGCCGCCACGGCCGAACCCTTGACGATCGGGATCTCGTCGCCCGGGAAGCCGTAGGAGGTCAGCAGCTCCTGCAGCTCCATCTCCACCAGCTCGACCAGGTCCGGATCGGCCAGATCCATCTTGTTCAGGAACACCACCAGCGCCGGCACGCCGACCTGACGGGCCAGCAGGATGTGCTCGCGCGTCTGCGGCATCGGGCCGTCAGCGGCCGAGCACACCAGGATCGCGCCGTCCATCTGCGCCGCACCCGTGATCATGTTCTTCACATAATCGGCGTGGCCCGGGCAATCGACGTGAGCATAGTGACGGTTCGCGGTCTCGTATTCCACGTGAGCGGTCGAGATCGTGATGCCACGGGCCTTCTCTTCCGGCGCCTTGTCGATCTGGTCGTAGGCCGTGAAGGTCGCCCCACCGGTCTCCGCCAGCACCTTCGTGATGGCAGCCGTCAAAGACGTCTTGCCATGATCGACGTGCCCGATCGTGCCGATGTTGCAGTGCGGCTTGTTCCGCTCAAACTTTGCCTTTGCCATGATTCTTCGTCCTCATTTCAATCGGTTGACGACCGTGCTCAAGCCACTTTGCTGCGGAGCTCATCCGCGATGGCGTGCGGCGCCTGTTCGTATCGTTCAAACTGCATCGAGTACTGGGCCCGGCCCTGACTGATTGACCGGAGCGTATTCACGTAGCCGAACATCGTCGCCAACGGCACCTTGGCATCGATCACTCGGGCGTTACCCCGTTGATCCATGCCGAGTATCTGCCCCCGGCGGCTGTTCAGGTCGCCGATGATGTCGCCCATATACTCCTCCGGGGTCACCACCTCGACCTTCATCACGGGCTCCAGCAGGACGGGGCGAGCCTTGGCCAACCCTTCCCGCAATGCCGCCCGCGCCGCGATTTCAAACGCTTGCGCGGAACTTTCCACATCGTGGAAGGCGCCGTCGACCAGCTCGACCCGAACATCGACCACCGGATAACCGGCAACCGTGCCCGAGGTTCTGGCGGCCTCAAGCCCCTTCTGCACGCCCGTGACGAATTCCTTGGACAGCGTTTCCGCTGTCACCTTGTTCACGAACACCAGCCCCTGCCCCGCTTCCGCCGGCTCCACCACCAGCATGACGCGGGCAAAATGGCCGACGGCGCCAATCTGGCGCCGATGCGTATGATCCGCTTCGCCGCGGGCGGTGACGGTCTCGCGGTAGGCCACCGTCGGCTTGCCCACCGCCGCCTCCACCCGGAACTCCCGGCGCATGCGATCCACGATGATCTCCAGATGGAGTTCACCCATGCCCCGCAGAATCACCTGCCCGGATTCGGGATCGCGACCGATCCGGAAGGAGGGGTCTTCGGCCGCCAAACGGCCAAGCGCCACCGCCATCCGGTCGTGATCGGCCTGCGTACGCGGCTCGACCACCACCTCGATCACCGGCTCCGGAAACTCCATCCGCTCCAGCAGGATCGGATGGGCCGGATCACACAGCGTATCCCCCGTCGTCGTCCCCTCCAGAGAAGCAAACGCGACGATGTCCCCCGCGAAAGCCTCTCCGATCTCCTCCCGGCTGTTCGCATGCATCAGCAGCATGCGTCCGGCCTTCTCTTCCAGCTTCTTGCCTGGGTTCGCCATGTGGGCGTCCTGGCGCAGCGTGCCGGAATAGATGCGGGCGAAGGTCAGGGACCCGACGAACGGGTCATTCATTACCTTGAACGCCAGCGCCGCGAACGGCGCCTCGTCGGTGGCGGAGCGACTGACCGCCTCGCCCGACGGCGTCGTGCACTGGATGTCGCCCTTGTCGGCCGGTGACGGCAGATAATGGACAACGGCATCCAGCATGGGCTGCACGCCCTTGTTCTTGAAGGCCGACCCGCACAGCACCGGCACGAGCTTCAGCCCGATGGTGCCCTTGCGGATCAGGCGACGCAATTCCTCCTCATCCGGCTCCTGGCCGGACAGGAAGGCGTCGGTCGCCGCCTCCTCCATCTCCACCGCCTGCTCGACCAGCTTGGCGCGCCAGCGCTTCGCCTCGTCCAGCAGATCGGCCGGTACGTCCGTCACATCGAAACGGGCGCCCAGCATGTCGTCCGCCCAAATGATCGCCTTCATGGCAACCAGGTCAACGACACCCTTGAACCCCGCCTCCACACCCAGCGGCAATTGCAGCAGCGCCGGATTTGCACCCAACCGCTCCTGGATCATCACCACCGTGCCCAAGAGGTCCGCACCAGCACGGTCCATCTTGTTCACAAAGCAGATGCGCGGCACGCGGTACTTGTCCGCCTGCCGCCACACCGTCTCCGACTGCGGCTCCACGCCCGAGACCGCATCGAACAGAGCCACCGCGCCATCCAGGACCCGCAAGGAACGTTCGACTTCAATGGTGAAGTCGACATGGCCCGGCGTGTCGATGATATTGACGCGGTGATCCTTCCAAAAGCAGGTCGTGGCCGCCGACGTGATCGTGATACCCCGCTCCTGCTCCTGTTCCATCCAGTCCATCGTGGCGGTGCCGTTGTCGACCTCGCCGAGACGATAGGACTTGCCTGTGTAAAACAGGATCCGCTCCGTCGTCGTCGTCTTGCCGGCATCGATATGCGCGGCAATGCCGATATTCCGATAGGAGTGGATGGGATGGGACCGGGCCATGGTCGGGGTTTCCGAACTTACCAGCGGTAGTGCGAGAAGGCCTTGTTGGCTTCGGCCATGCGATGCGTGTCTTCACGCTTCTTCACGGCCGTACCGCGCTGCTGCGCGGCATCCAGCAGCTCACCCGACAGACGTTCGGTCATGGTGTTTTCCGAACGGTTGCGGGCGGCACCGATGATCCAGCGGATCGCCAGGGCCTGCGCACGGTCGGAACGCACTTCCACCGGCACCTGATAGGTCGCACCGCCGACGCGGCGGGAACGAACTTCCAGGTAGGGGCGAACGTTGTTCAGGGCGTCATGGAAGAGCTGCAGCGGGTCCTGCTTGGCCTTCAGCTCGATGCGATCGAGGGCGCCGTAGACGATGGATTCCGCCACCGACTTCTTGCCGTCGTACATCAGGCAGTTCATGAACTTCGTCAGCACGACATCGCCGAACTTGGCGTCGGGCAGAACTTCGCGCTTGTCGGCTTTACGACGACGGGACATTGCTCGCTCTCCTTACTTCGGACGCTTGGCGCCGTACTTCGACCGGCGCTGCTTCCGATTCTTCACGCCCTGCGTATCGAGCGTGCCGCGGATGATGTGATAGCGCACACCAGGAAGATCCTTCACGCGACCACCACGGATCATGACGACCGAGTGTTCCTGAAGATTGTGACCTTCACCGGGGATGTAGCTGATGACCTCGTAGCCGTTCGTCAGGCGCACGCGGGCGACCTTACGAAGCGCCGAGTTCGGCTTCTTCGGGGTGGTGGTGTAGACACGGGTGCAAACGCCACGCTTCTGCGGGCATTCCTGCAGGGCCGGCACCTTATCCCGGGCCACCAACGGAGCCCGCGGCTTGCGGATCAACTGACTGATCGTCGGCATGAACGCCCTTCGCCTTTTCTATATCCCCGCCAGGGGATGTCATTCCAAACCGGTCGCACCACCAACCCCAGGGACAACGGACGAAAAACGCCCGCATACGTAGCCGAGGGCTCCGTGCGGGAGAATCTCATACGCCGTCCGAACAAGGACTCGGGTGCGGCTATCGACTTTTCCGGGGAGGTTCCTTGGAGCTGGCCTGCGTCCCTTGTAGGTAAGCGCTTGATGCCAACAGTGGGGACAGCGTCTAGACGCCACGAGGGCGGGCTACAGCCTGCCCCCCCGAAATAGGTTGGCGGACTATATGGATGAGTCTTGCCCCCGTCAAGCGCGACCCTGGGGCAATCGCCACGTCGCCTGCGCATCCTGGCCCTCCGGACTCCGCAGGGCTGGGGTCAGGCGGCAGGGTCGGTTTGTGGAAGTCTGAGGCGAGGAGCAGGCGCCAGTTCCACATTCTCATAAACCTCGACCATAGGAATGGTGATGCCTATGCTCTCCAATTCGATGGTCGCCTCCAGGCCGAGGATTGTTTCGGCAACCCAACGGCCCCGTTCATGCCGATAGAGCCAGGCTTCAGCGGCTGTCTGCTCCACTTCCAGCACCTGCAGGATGCCGACGGACGCATAATCGTCGCGCTTGCGTGCCATCTCGCCAGCCGAATTGCTGGGGGACAGCACTTCAACGGCAACAACGGGACGGTCGGCCGATTTGGCGTCGGCGCCACAGCGCACCAGCAGATCCGGCGCCCGAACCGTCCAACGCTTGTCGATCCGTACAGCACCGCCACCGGCTTCAGGTGCGCAGGGGCGCCCGGCAGCGCGCAGACGAGAAGCGAGGGCCAGATTGAGGCTTGACGTGATCCGCGCATGATTGGTCGATGGTGCCGACTGCGCCACCACCCAGCCATTGACCAGTTCATAGCGAAGGTCGTCGCCCGAATCCCAGGCCAGGAATTCGTCGATGCTCATACGGGGCAAGTCGGTCCTTTGGATGGACAGGGCCACGGGCAAGCTTCCGGAAAGAGAACACCGTAGTCATTCTATGCCGAATCGCGTCTTCAGGCCAATCGTTCCTCAGGCATCGGCTGGTGCATCCATGGCGCGGCGGTCGGGCACATTCTCATGGATGTCGGCCAGTCCGAAGCCGGTGCGCCCGAATTCCGCGTCCAGCGCCACGCCAACCGCCTGTCCCGCGCCGGACGCGTCATATCGCTGCCCCGCCATGCTTTGGCCGGGACTGGCCTGGAAGCGCGTACAGCTTTATATAGGCCGCTTGTTTTCAAGGACCCCCGTACCATGACCAAGCTTGCCCATACCCCCGCCGCCGCGCCCAAGGTCGGCATCGTTTCGCTGGGTTGCCCCAAGGCGCTGGTGGACAGCGAACGCATCCTGACCAAGCTGCGCTCGGAAGGGTATGAGATCTCCGGCTCCTATGACGGGGCGGATGTGGTGCTGGTCAATACCTGCGGCTTCCTGGACAGCGCCAAGGCGGAGAGCCTGGAAGCCATCGGGGAGGCCATCAAGGAGAATGGCAAGGTCATCGTCACGGGCTGCCTGGGCAAGGAAGAAAGCCTGATCCGGCAGAGCCATCCCAACGTCCTGGCCGTCACCGGTCCGCACCAGTACGAGCAGGTGGTCAGCGCCGTGCACGAGGTTGTGGCCCCGCGCCATGACCCCTATCTGGATCTGGTGCCGCCGCAGGGCCTGCGCCTGACACCGCGCCATTACGCTTACTTGAAGATCTCCGAGGGCTGCAACAACCGCTGCACCTTCTGCATCATTCCGTCCATCCGCGGTGACCTGGTCTCCCGCCCCGCCAACATGGTGCTAGCCGAGGCAGAGAGCCTGGTGAAGGCCGGTGTGAAGGAGATCCTGGTGGTCAGCCAGGATACGTCGGCCTATGGCATG
This sequence comes from Niveispirillum sp. GW835-FHT14G11, assembly GCF_058793615.1. NCBI lineage: Bacteria > Pseudomonadati > Pseudomonadota > Alphaproteobacteria > Rhodospirillales > Azospirillaceae > Niveispirillum > Niveispirillum sp. GW835-FHT14G11. The sequence goes on along the minus strand of NZ_JBXAFZ010000013.1, from coordinate 253,609 downwards.
GACACCCGCTATGCCGAGAGCAAATGGAAGGGCCGCCAGGTCCGCGCCAAGTTCATCGACCTAGCCCGCGAACTTGGAAATCTGGGCGCCTGGATCCGCCTGCATTATGTCTATCCCTATCCGCATGTGGATGAGGTGATCGGGCTGATGGCGGACGGCAAGGTGCTGCCCTATCTGGACATCCCCTTCCAGCATGCCGCCCCCAATGTGCTGAAGGCCATGAAGCGCCCGGCCAACACCGACAAGGTATTGGACCGGATCAAGATGTGGCGCCAGGGCTGCCCCGACCTGACCCTGCGTTCCACCTTCATCGTGGGCTTCCCCGGCGAGACGGAGCAGGATTTCCAGTATCTGCTGGACTGGCTGACCGAGGCGCAGATCGACCGGCTGGGTTGTTTCAAGTACGAGCCCGTCGCTGGCGCGCCCGCCAACGAAATCCCCGGCGCCGTGCCGCCGGAGGTGCAGGAGGAACGCTGGAACCGCCTGATGGCCCATCAGCAGGAAATCAGCGCTGCCCGTTTCGCCACCAAGATCGGTCGCGAGATGGATGTGCTGATCGACGAGGTGGACGAGGATGGGGCCACCGGCCGTTCCTGGTCCGATGCGCCGGAGATCGACGGGGCCGTCTATCTGAACGACGAGTTCGGGGTTAAGCCCGGCGACATGGTGCGGGTGAAGATCGAGGAAGCGGACGAATACGATCTGTGGGGCAGCAAGGTCAGCTGACCCGAGCAAGGTTTTCCGTCTGCGACGATATTCCGCGGCAGGATGAGGCACTCCGGTGCGTGAGAGACCATCCCCCACGGATGGCCGCCACCCCATGCAGATCGCCTCCCTGTTTCCCACGCCCCTGATCCGCGCCAGCCTGGGCGCGCAATCGCCCCTGATTGCGGCCCTGCGCGAGGCGATTCTGTCCCGCGAGGCGGAGACGCCGGACGGCACGCAACACAGCAATGATGGCGGCTGGCAGTCCGGCCATGACCTGCCCGCCTGGACCGGCCTAGCTGGCGAAAGCCTGATCGAGGGCCTGACCCGCATGCTGGACAAGGCCACAACGCTGGTTCTGGATGACCGGCTGGACAAGCGCCGTCCGGACTGGCGGGTCAATGCCTGGGCCAATGTCAACCGCCGCGGCCATGGCAACCTGCCCCATTGCCATCCCAGTGCCGCCTGGTCGGCCTGCGTCTATGTCGATGATGGCGGCATCGGCGGCCGGCCGGGCCTGGGCGGCTGCATCGAGTTCAGTGATCCGCGCGGTCCGCTGCCCCTGATGTATGCGCCATCGGTGAAGGTGGACGCGCCGGGCTTCCTGTCCGCCGGGCTGGGGGAGCGGGTCTGGCCGGAAACGGGCCTGATCCTGCTGTTCCCCTCCTGGCTGCTGCACCATGTGGCGCCCTACACGGGCGACGGCACCCGTATCTCCATCGCGGTGAATTTCAGCTTGTGAGACGGGCCCTGGCAAATTGCCATCCCTGTGATGCGGGCCATTGATTGTTCTGCCCGTTCTGTTCGATAGAAGCGAAAAGTTCTATCGGACAGGGGATTGCAATTGCACGGACTTGATCTGTTTCTGGGTGTCTCGGCGCTGATCCAGCTGCATGCGGTGCTGGCCATCAGCGCCATCCTTCTGGGCGGCCTGCAACTGGCCCTGCCCAAGGGCACGCCCGGCCACCGCACGCTGGGCTATGTGTGGGTGGGGGGAATGGCGGTGGTCGCCCTCTCTTCCTTCTGGATTCACGAGGTGCGGATGTTCGGGCTGTTCAGCCCCATCCATCTGCTCTCCGCCCTGACCCTGATCGCGCTCTGGCAATCCATCCGCCTGGCCCGCCGCGGCGACATCGCGCGGCACAGGAAGGCGATGATCCGGCTTTATATCCTGGCGCTGATCGTCACAGGCGGCTTCACCCTGCTGCCGGGCCGGCTGATGCATGCCGTGCTGTTCGGGGGGTAATCGCGCCCTGTAGCTCAGGTCGAGCGGAGCGAGCCCTGACACGTCCTTGCGCCGTCGCTTGTCAGGGCTCGCCTTGCTCGACCTGACCTACGGTACCATGGCCTACTCGTCCCCGATCCAGACCTTGGCAGCCAGCAGGCGCTGTGCGCCCTCGCGCAGTTCATCATGCAGGCGCCGGACCTCCACCACCACCGCTTCTTCCAGTTGCTCCAGCTTGCGCCCGCGTTGGGCGTGCAGCAATGCTGCCAGCTTCTTGGCGGCACGCGACAGCGGCGCGAAGGACCGACCCACGCCTAGTACCTCATCCCGGTAATCGGGCTGAAGGACGTTGGGATAGAGCCGGTCCATGCGGTCCAGCGCCAGGGAAAGCTGCGTGCGATTCATGGGGCCAGCCCGTCAGCGGATCACGGGGCGCCAGCGCGGCGGCTTGGTTCCGCCGCTGCCACCGGTCTCGTCGTCGTCGGGCGGCGGCACCAGGGTGCGGACCGGGGGGCCGGGCTCGGGTCTGGCGGATATCTGCGCTTTGGCCAGCAGGCCGCGTAGCCAGAAGATATGGGCCACAGCCACCAGCGCCCCGATGGGCACGGGGGCTGCGACCAGCAACAGCGGGTTTTCCGCCGCGATGGTGTGCGCCTGCGGCAAGGCCCGCAGCAGCGATCCGACGATGGAGGCCGCACCCGCCCCGCTCAGCGCGGCGAAGACCAGGCCCCACCTGCCCGCCAACCGACCTCCCGCCATCCGCTTCACTCCCGCCTTTGACCAATGCAGCCTATGTAGGCGGCAGCGGGGGGGCTTGCCAAGGGTATTCACAGACCGCTTCCCGGTCCCGGTCCATGTCGCCCCCATATGCGAAAAGGGCCGCCCCGTTGCCAGGGCGGCCCTTTCCTTGACGCTTACGGTTCGACGCTGCCTTACTCGGCAGCTTCCGTCGGCAGGGCCGGGGCCCCTTCATCCTCGCCATATTGCAGAACGCGATCGCGCTCGGCGGCAATGGCCTTCAGACGGTTGACGACCGAGCCGGTACCGGCCGGGATCAGGCGACCGACGATCACGTTTTCCTTCAGGCCTTCCAGATTGTCGACCTTGCCCTGGACGGCGGCTTCCGTCAGGACGCGGGTCGTTTCCTGGAACGACGCGGCGGAGATGAACGAACGGGTCTGCAGGCTGGCCTTGGTGATGCCCTGAAGCACCGGCTTGCCCTGGGCGAAGCGCAAATCAACCTCGCCTTCCTTGATCCGCTGCTGGACGGCGCGGTTTTCCTGCTCGAACTCCACGCGATCAACCTGATCACCGATCAGCAGGGTGGTGTCACCCGGATCAGAAACCTCGATCTTCTGCAGCATCTGGCGGACGATCACTTCAATGTGCTTGTCGTTGATCTTCACGCCCTGCAGACGATAGACGTCCTGGATCTCGTTGATCAGGTAGTTGGCCAGCGCTTCCACGCCCATGACCGACAGGATGTCGTGCGGCACCGGGCTGCCATCCATCAGGCTGTCGCCCTTCTGGACATAGTCGCCCTCCTGAACGGCAATATGCTTGCCCTTCGGGATCAGGTACTCGCGCTCTTCCCCCGTCTCGTCATTCTTCACGACGATGCGGCGCTTGGTCTTGTAGTCCTTGCCGAACTCGACCCGGCCTTCCAGCTCCGCGATGATCGCGAAATCCTTCGGCCGGCGGGCTTCGAACAGCTCGGCCACGCGCGGCAGACCGCCGGTGATGTCACGCGTCTTGGAGCTTTCGCGCGGGATACGGGCCAGCACGTCGCCGGCCTGAACCTTCGCACCATTCTCCACCGACAAGATGGCATCCACGCTCATGAAGTAGCGGGCTTCCGTGCCGTTCGGCAGCTTGACGATCTCGCCATTGGCATCCAGCAAGGCGACGCGCGGACGCAGGTCCGCACCGCGCGGCTGCTGGCGCCAATCGACCACCACCTTGGACGAGATGCCGGTGGCCTCGTCCATGACTTCGCGGACGGAGATGCCTTCCACCAGGTCGACATAGGTGGCCGTACCCTCGCGTTCCGTGAGGATCGGCAGGGTGTACGGGTCCCATTCGGCCATGCGATCGCCGCGCTTGATGGGCGCGCCATCAACGACCAGCGCCTTGTTCAGCTTGGCGCCGTACGGGACGCGGTGCTTGGCGCGTTCGCGGCCCTGCTCGTCCAGCAGCGCCAGCTCGCAATTGCGACCCATCACCACCGGCACACCCTCGCTGTTCATGACGAGGTTGCGGTTGCGCACGATCACCTTGGCGTCCAGCGTCGCCTCGATGAAGCTCTGCTCCGCACCACGCTGTGCCGCACCACCAATGTGGAACGTGCGCATGGTCAGCTGCGTGCCCGGCTCACCAATCGACTGGGCGGCGATGACGCCGACCGCCTCGCCCATGTTCACCCGCGTGCCACGGGCCAGATCGCGGCCGTAGCAATGGGCGCATACGCCGTCCTGCGTCTCGCAGGTCAGCACCGACCGGATATGCACCGTATCGATACCGGCAGCGTCGATCAATTCAAGCTCACGCTCGGTGATCAGCTCGCCAGCCGGCACGATCATCTCGCCCGTCAGCGTGTTGACCAGATCGGCAGTCGAGGTACGGCCCAGGATACGCTCGGACAGCGGAACAATGACGTCACCGCCATCGATCACCGCCTTCACGGTCAGGCCATTCTTCGTACCGCAATCCGTCTCGGTGATGATGGCGTCCTGCGCCACATCCACCAGACGGCGGGTCAGGTAACCGGAGTTCGCCGTCTTCAAGGCGGTATCGGCCAGACCCTTACGAGCACCGTGGGTGGAGTTGAAATACTCCAGAACCGACAGGCCTTCCTTGAAGTTGGAGATGATCGGGGTCTCGATGATCTCGCCGCTCGGCTTGGCCATCAGGCCGCGCATACCGGCCAGCTGCTTGATCTGGGCCGGCGAACCACGAGCGCCCGAATGGGCCATCATGTAGACCGAATTCACGCCAAAGCCCGGACGCGGCTGCTCGATCACCTTCATCATGGCGCCGGCGACCTTTTCGGTCGTTTCCGACCAGACGTCGACCACCTTGTTGTACTTTTCGCCCTGGGTGATCAGACCGTCCAGATATTGCTGCTCGAACTCCTTGACGCGGTCCTGGGCTTCCTTGATCAGGATGCCCTTTTCCTCCGGAATAACCATGTCATCCTTACCGAAGGAGATGCCGGCCTTGAACGCGTTGGTGAAGCCCAGACGCATCATCCGGTCGGCAAAAATCACCGTCTCCTTCTGACCGCAATGGCGGTAGACGACGTCGATGATGTTACCGATTTCCTTCTTGGTCAGAAGGCGGTTGATCAGCTCGAACTTGATGGCCGGATGGCGTGGCAGGATCTCCGACAGCAGCATACGGCCCGGCGTCGAGGTGACGCGGACAGTGATCGGCTTGTTGTCGGCATCCACCGTGTGGTAGCGCGCCTGCACCTTGGAATGCAGCGTCACCACCTTGGCGGCCAGCGCATGCTCGATCTCGCCGATGGAGCCGAAGGCCATGCCCTCGCCCACCGAACCCGGCAGTTCCATCGTGATATAGTACAGACCCAGGATGATATCCTGCGACGGCACGATGATGGGACGGCCGGACGCCGGCGACAGGATGTTGTTCGTCGACATCATCAGGACGCGCGCTTCCAACTGAGCCTCAAGGCTCAGGGGCACGTGCACGGCCATCTGGTCGCCGTCGAAATCGGCGTTGAACGCGGTACAGACCAGCGGGTGCAGCTGGATCGCCTTGCCTTCGATCAAGGTCGGCTCGAAGGCCTGGATGCCCAGACGGTGCAGGGTCGGCGCGCGGTTCAGCATCACGGGATGCTCGCGGATGACCTCTTCCAGAATGTCCCAGACCTCGGGACGTTCCTTTTCCACCATCCGCTTGGCGGCCTTGATGGTGCTGGCCAGACCGTACAGTTCCAGCTTGGCGTAGATGAAGGGCTTGAACAGCTCCAGCGCCATCTTCTTGGGCAGGCCGCACTGGTGCAGCTTCAGCTCCGGGCCCACCACGATGACCGAACGGCCCGAGTAGTCGACGCGCTTGCCCAGCAGGTTCTGACGGAAGCGGCCCTGCTTGCCCTTCAGCATGTCGCTGATGGACTTCAGGGGGCGCTTGTTGGCACCGGTGATGACGCGACCGCGGCGGCCATTGTCGAACAGTGCGTCGACGGCCTCCTGCAGCATGCGCTTCTCGTTACGGACGATGATGTCCGGTGCCTTCAGCTCGATCAGCCGCTTCAGACGGTTGTTGCGGTTGATGACGCGGCGATACAGGTCGTTCAGATCCGACGTCGCGAAACGGCCGCCATCCAGCGGGACCAGCGGGCGCAGCTCGGGCGGGATGACCGGAACGACTTCCAGGATCATCCATTCCGGGCGGGTCGCCTCGGGATAGGTCTTGTAGATGGTCGGGCCGTCGGCGAGCTCAATACGCTCCTTATAGCCTTCGAACCGCTCATAATCGGCGACCGTCTCGACCTCGACCGGATTGCCCAGGAAGGCTTCCAGCATCTTCAGACGCTTGACCAGCTTCTTGCGCTTGGCTTCCGACGCGGTCTCGCGCAGGTCGTCGCGGCAATTCGCCTTCTCCGTGACCAGGTCCAGCGTGGACAGCATGTCCTTCAGGGCCTCGGCACCGATCTTGGCGGTGAAGGTGTCCTCGCCGTACTTGTCCTGGAAGTCGATCAGTTCGTCTTCGGACAGGAGCTGGCCCTGCTTCAGCTCGGTCAGGCCGGGCTCGATGACGACATAGTTCTCGAAATAAAGGATGCGCTCCAGATCCTTCAGCGTGTTGTCCAGCAACAGGCCGATGCGGGACGGCAGCGACTTCAGGAACCAGATATGGGCAACGGGCGAGGCCAGTTCGATATGGCCCATGCGCTCGCGGCGGACCTTGGACAAGGTCACTTCCACGCCGCACTTTTCGCAGATGATGCCGCGATACTTCATGCGCTTGTACTTGCCGCACAAGCACTCGTAATCCTTGATCGGACCGAAGATGCGGGCGCAGAACAGGCCGTCGCGCTCCGGCTTGAAGGTCCGGTAGTTGATCGTCTCGGGCTTCTTGATCTCGCCGAACGACCAGGAGCGGATGCGCTCCGGGCTGGCGATCGAGATGCGGATCTGGTCGAAGCTCTGCGGGCCCTGCGGAGCGCCGAAGATGTTCATCAACTCGGTATTCATATGCCGTCTCCCCTGGGGGTGTGGCTTCGTCAAACGATGGAAACATCCGGCGGGCGGTGACCCGCCGGATGTTGACCCTTCCGGAGCTTAGTAATCGCGCTCGTTCAGCTCGACATTCAGGCCAAGCGAACGCAGTTCCTTGACCAGAACGTTGAAGCTTTCGGGAATGCCGGCTTCGAAGTTGTCGTCGCCACGGACGATGGCCTCGTAGACCTTGGTACGGCCGGACACGTCGTCCGACTTCACCGTCAGCATTTCCTGCAGCGTGTAGGCAGCGCCGTAAGCTTCCAGCGCCCACACTTCCATTTCACCGAAGCGCTGACCACCGAACTGGGCCTTACCGCCCAGCGGCTGCTGGGTGACCAGGCTGTAGGGGCCGATGGAGCGGGCGTGGATCTTGTCGTCGACCAGGTGGTGCAGCTTCAGCATGTAGATGTAGCCGACCGTGACCTTGCGGTCGAACGGGTCGCCGGTGCGGCCGTCGATCAGCTGCATCTGGCCCGAGCGGTCGATGCCGGCATCTTCCAGCATGCGGCAGATATCCTCTTCACGCGCACCGTCGAAGACGGGGGTGGCGAAGGGGATGCCGCGACGCAGGTTGTTGGCCAGCTCGATCAGCTCGGCGTCGCCCATGTCGGAGATGTCGCTGCCCCACACATCCTCACCATAGATGTGGCGCAGGCGGGCCCGCAGATCATCCAGGGTCTTGGACTTCAGGACAGCATCGGTCGCCTTGGCCCGCATCTTGTCGAGCATCTCACCGATCTGGCGACCCAAACCGGCGGCGGCCCACCCAAGGTGGGTCTCCAGGATCTGACCGACATTCATGCGCGACGGCACACCCAGCGGGTTCAGCACGATGTCGACATTCCGGCCATCTTCCAGGTACGGCATGTCTTCGATCGGGGTGATGCGGCTGATGACGCCCTTGTTGCCGTGACGACCGGCCATCTTGTCACCGGGCTGCAGCTTGCGCTTCACAGCCACGAAGACCTTGACCATCTTCATCACGCCGGGCGGCAGCTCGTCGCCGCGCTGCAGCTTCTCGACCTTGTTCTCGAACTTCTCCTGCAGGCGCTGGACGCTGTCGTCAAACACCTTGCCAGTCTGCTCGATGAACTCCATCACGCTGTCATCGGCAACGGAGATATGGCGCCATTGGCCGCGGGTCAGGCCCGACAGCAACTCGGCATTGATCGTCTCGCCGCCCTTCAGGCCCTTAGGCCCCGACACGACAGTCTGGCCGATCAGCAGTTCCTTCAGACGCGTGTAGAAGGAGCGTTCGAGAATGCCCTTCTCGTCGTCGCGGTCCTTGGCCAGCTTCTCGATCTCGGCCCGCTCGATGGCCAGGGCGCGCTCATCCTTGTCGACACCGCGACGGGAGAAGACGCGCACTTCCACGACGGTACCGACGACACCCGGCGGCAGGCGCAACGACGTGTCACGCACGTCCGACGCCTTTTCACCGAAGATGGCGCGCAGCAGCTTCTCTTCCGGCGTCATCGGGCTTTCGCCCTTCGGCGTGACCTTGCCGACCAGGATGTCGCCCGGACGGACTTCGGCGCCGATATAGACGATGCCGGCTTCGTCGAGGTTCTTCAGAGCCTCTTCACCCACGTTGGGAATGTCGCGGGTGATTTCCTCCTGGCCCAGCTTGGTATCGCGGGCCATGACCTCGAACTCCTCGATATGGATCGAGGTGAAGACGTCATCACGCACGATCCGCTCGGAAATCAGGATCGAGTCTTCGAAGTTGTAGCCATTCCAGGGCATGAACGCGACCAGCACGTTACGGCCCAGGGCCAGTTCGCCCAGGTCGGTCGACGGACCATCGGCGATGATGTCGCCGGTGATGACCCGGTCGCCCACCTTCACCAGCGGCTTCTGGTTGATGCAGGTGTTCTGGTTGGAACGCTGGAACTTCAACAGGTTGTAGATATCGACGCCGGGGGCCGCCGCATCCGTATTCTCGGTCGCGCGGACCACGATACGGGTGGCGTCCACCTGATCGACGATGCCGGCGCGCTTGGCAACGATAGTCACGCCGCTGTCGCGGGCAACCGTCGCTTCCATGCCGGTACCGACCAGCGGGCTATCCGCCTTGATCAGCGGCACGGCCTGGCGCTGCATGTTGGAGCCCATCAGCGCGCGGTTGGCGTCGTCGTTCTCCAGGAACGGGATCAGCGCCGCGGCGACGGAAACGACCTGCTTGGGCGACACGTCGATCAGATCGATCATATCCGGACGGGCCAGCAGATATTCACCACCCTTGCGGCACGACACCAGCAGCTCGGCGAACTTGCCATCTGCGCTCAACGGCGCATTGGCCTGGGCCACCATGTAGCGGCCTTCTTCCATGGCCGACAGATAGACCACTTCCGACGTCACCTTCTGGTCCACCACCTTGCGGTAGGGGCTTTCGATGAAGCCGTACTGGTTCACGCGGGCATAGGTGGCCAGGCTGTTGATCAGACCGATATTCGGGCCTTCCGGCGTCTCAATCGGGCAGATACGGCCATAATGGGTCGGGTGCACGTCGCGAACTTCGAAGCCGGCGCGCTCACGGGTCAGACCGCCCGGCCCCAGGGCCGAGAGACGACGCTTGTGCGTGATCTCGGACAGCGGGTTGGTCTGGTCCATGAACTGCGACAGCTGCGAGGAGCCGAAGAACTCACGTACAGCAGCGGCGGCCGGCTTGGCGTTGATCAGGTCATGCGGCATGACCGTGTCGATCTCCACCGAGCTCATGCGCTCGCGGATCGCACGTTCCATGCGCAGCAGACCGACGCGATACTGGTTCTCCATCAGCTCGCCGACCGAACGGACGCGACGATTGCCCAGATGGTCGATATCGTCGATCTCGCCGCGGCCGTCCTTCAGCTCCACCAGGATCTTCAGGATCTTCAGGATGTCTTCCTTGCGGAGCACGCGCATCTGATCGTCCGTCTCGAAATTGAGACGGGCGTTCATCTTGACGCGGCCCACGGCCGACAGGTCGTAGCGCTCCTGGTCGAAGAACAGGCCCTGGAACAGCGCTTCGGCACTTTCCAGCGTCGGCGGCTCACCCGGGCGCATCACGCGGTAGATGTCGACCAGCGCGTCCTCGCGGGACGCGTTGCGGTCGGCAGCCATGGTGTTGCGGATATAGGGGCCGACATTCAGATGGTCGATGGCCAGGACCGGCAGATCCTGGACGCCCTGCTTCTCCAGCTTGTCCAGCGACGCGCTGCTGATCTCGTCACCAGCCTCGTACAGGACCTCGCCCGTGCGCTCGTCGATGATGTCGACGGCCAGATAACGGCCAACGATTTCCTCGACCGAGGCCGAGACCTCGGTCAGGCCCTGGTCAACCAGGCGCTTCAGGACGCGCGGGGTCATCTTGGTCTCGCGCTGGGCGAGAACCTCGCCCGTGCGGGCGTCGATCAGGTCGTTGACGAGCTTCTGGCCCTTCAGGCGCTCCGGCTCGAACGCGGTCTTCCAACCGGCGCCGGCCCGTGTGTAATTCACGGTCGCATAGAAGGCACCAAGGATCTCTTCCTTGGTCATGCCCTGCGCCTCATAGGGCAGCAGGTCCTTGCCCAGCGCCTTGCGGGCGGCGCGCGAGGCTTCCGTGTCCAGGCCGTCCAGCGCGTATAGCAGCGTGGTGGCCGGCAGCTTGCGGCGGCGGTCGATGCGGACATAGACAATGTCCTTGGCATCGAACTCGAAATCCAGCCACGAGCCGCGATAAGGGATGACGCGGGCGGCGAACAGGTACTTGCCCGAGCTGTGGGTCTTGCCCTTGTCGTGGTCGAAGAACACACCGGGGCTGCGGTGCATCTGGCTGACGATCACGCGCTCGGTACCGTTGATGATGAAGGTGCCGTTGGCCGTCATCAAGGGCATATCGCCCATATAGACGTCCTGCTCCTTGATGTCGCGGATCGAGCGCAGGCCCGTATCCTCATCAACATCGAACACGGTCAGGCGCAAGGTCACCTTCAGCGGGGCGGCGAAGGTCATACCGCGCTGCTGGCATTCCTCGACATCATATTTTGGCTGCTCAAGCTCGTACCGGACGAAGTCCAGCACGGCGCGCTCGGAGAAGTCCTTGATCGGAAATACCGACTTGAAGACCTCCTGGAGACCGAGGACCGCCCGCTTTTCCGGCGCCACGTCCATTTGCAGGAAGTGGTCGTAGGAACTGCGCTGAACCTCGATCAGGTTCGGCATGCGGGTCACCTCGGGGATACGCCCGAAGCTCTTGCGGATACGCTTACGTCCCGTGAACGACTTGGCCATAGAGTGCCTCTCGTGAACTCGCCCGGTGCAGTGCGCGCTCTGGTCAATGCCCAACTTGGGACCACGGGCCTGTTACCCGCCGCCCCAAAACACGAATCGACGCGGGCGCAAATCCACCAGGATCGGCGCCGGATCGCGTCGTTGTCATCAGCATTTCCCGCTTCCGCTGCCGGTGGAAGCCAGGATTTGCCTTGGTTTTTCCCGTCCAAGGCAGGGTTTCCCCCGCCCTTTCCGGAACCGCCATGGTCCCGTCCCGGAAAAGCCCGCCATGATAGCGGAACGTTCCGGTTCAGAAAAGACAGACGACGCCGGGCGGGACCCCCCTTCCAGGGAGGTCACCGTCCGGCGTCCTCATATGCAGTGACGAAAGCCACCGCCGCTACTTACTTGACGTTGACCTTCGCGCCAGCGTCTTCCAGCTGCTTCTTCAGCTTGGCGGCTTCTTCCTTCGTCGCGCTTTCCTTCACGACCTTCGGAGCGCCTTCGACCAGGTCCTTGGCTTCCTTCAGGCCCAGGCCGGTGATGGCGCGGACTTCCTTGATGACGTTGATCTTGTTGGCGCCGGCATCGGCCAGCTCAACAGTGAACTCGGTCTGCTCTTCCACCGGAGCAGCGGCAGCGGCAGCGGCCGGAGCAGCAGCAGCGGCCACCGGAGCGGCGGCGGAAACGCCCCACTTCTCTTCCAGCAGCTTGGACAGTTCGGCCGCCTCGATGACGGTCAGGGCGGACAGTTCTTCAACCAGCTTCTCGAGCTTGGACATGATGGTCTCCTAGTAACACTAGATAAGGGTAGATTGAGATGCGGCTCAGGCCGCCTCGTCCTTCTTGGCGTAGGCCGCGAGAACGCGGGCCACTTGGCCACCCGGCGCTTGCAGAATACCGGCGATACGGGTCGCCGGGGTCTGGATCATGCCGAGCAGGCCAGCACGCAGTTCGGTCAGCGACGGCAGCTTGGACAGGGCATCGATGCCCGCGGCGTCCAGCGTGACGTTGCCAATGGAGCCGCCAATGACCTTGAACTTATCGTTGGTCTTGGCGTAGTCGATGGCGACCTTGGCTGCCGCAACCGGGTCCTTGGACCAGGCCATGGCGGTCGGACCCTTGAACAGGCCCTCGGTCTTCTCGAACTGCGTGCCCTTGAGGGCGATGACGGCGAGCGAGTTCTTGGTCACTTTGTAGCTAGCACCCGCAGCCCGCATCTTGCGGCGCAGGTCGGTAACTTCAGCCACCGTCATGCCGGACTGCTTAGTCACGACGACGAGGGCTGCCGACTGCAGCTCAAGATTAAGGGCCGCGATCGTAGCTTCCTTCTGTGAACGATCCACGGTTCGCCTCCATTTGGGACAGGACAGCCATAAGGCCGTTCCGCCCGGTTACAACACATCCAGGCCGGTTCAAACGAACCAGCCCAGATGGGGTTACCTGTCCCAGAAGCTTCAAGCCATCATGTCCAGGGCGGCTGGTGCCGTCCCGGCGTATCAATGCTTTCGCTCCTGTCTGCGCCGGCTGGTCTATTAAGCGTCAGGGACGGGTCCCATCGGCGCACGGCGGTCTCGGACAGGGTGGGCCTTCGACTGTGAAGACCCGGTCCCGTTCCGGCCGAAACCGGAACGGGAAACTCGTATCTGGACTTAGGCGTTCAGCGCGGCGACCAGCGCCTGCACATCCAGCTTCAGGCCCGGCCCCATCGAGGAGGACAGCGAGACCTTCTCGATATAGGTGCCCTTGGCGCCGGCCGGCTTGGCGCGGTTGATGGCGCCGACGAACGCCTTGACGTTCTCTTCCAGGGCTTCAGCCGTGAAGCTGGCCTTGCCAACGCCGGCATGCACGATACCGGTCTTCTCGGCGCGGAACTCGACCGAACCGCCCTTGGCCGCCTTGACGGCGTCGGCGACGTTCGGGGTCACGGTGCCCAGCTTCGGGTTCGGCATCAGGCCGCGGGGGCCCAGAACCTTACCCAGCTTGCCGACCACGCCCATCATGTCCGGGGTGGCGATGCAGCGGTCGAAATCCATCTTGCCGCCCAGGATGGCCTCGGCCAGATCGTCGGCGCCGACAATGTCGGCACCAGCGGCCCTGGCCTCGTCAGCCTTGGCGCCCGCACGGGCGAACACGGCGACGCGGACGGTCTTGCCTGTGCCGTTCGGCAGCACGACCATGCCGCGGACCTGCTGGTCGGCGTGACGCGGATCGATGCCCAGGTTCAGGGCGATCTCGACCGTCTCGTCGAACTTGGCGGTGGCATTGCCCTTCACGGTGCTGACGGCATCGCCCAGCACGTAGAACTTGGCGCGGTCAACGTTGCCGTTGGCCTTCTTCAGACGCTTACCGATGGCCATGATCAGCCCTCCACCACTTCGAGACCCATGGAACGGGCGGAACCGATGATCATGCTCATCGCGGCTTCCACGTCGTTCGCGTTCAGGTCGACCATCTTCTGTTCGGCGATGGCGCGCACCTGGCTGGTGGTCACCTTGCCGATGGTGGGCGACTTGCCGACCGTGGGCGAACCCTTGGTGATGCCCGAGGCCTTCTTCAGGAAGTAGGTCACCGGCGGGGTCTTGGTCACGAACGTGAAGGTACGATCACCGAAGGCGGTGATCACGACCGGAATGGGCATGCCCTGTTCCAGCTGGGCCGTCTTTGCATTGAACTGCTTGACGAACTCCATGATGTTCAGGCCGCGCTGACCCAGCGCCGGGCCGATGGGCGGGCTGGGATTGGCCTTGCCGGCCGGAACCTGCAGCTTGATATAGCCGACGATTTTCTTCGCCATGATGATCCTCATAGTCTGACGGGCGGCAGGGCCGTTCCGTCATGGGATTTGCGTGGTGCGGCCGCCCTTGGACTTGCGGGCTGTAGCCTCCCACGCGGGGTAACCGGCCGATGGCGAACCACCGGCCGGAAATTCGTCAGATCTTTTCGACCTGGGTATATTCCAGTTCCACCGGGGTGGCGCGACCAAAGATCGACACCGCGACCTTGAGGCGGGACTTGTCCTCGTCCACTTCCTCGACCAGACCGGTGAAGGAGGTGAAGGGACCGTCCGTGACCCGGACATTCTCGCCCACCTCGAAGGTGATGGAGGGCTTGGGCCGCTCCACGCCTTCCTGCACCTGGTTCATGATGCGCAGCGCCTCGGTCTCCGAGATGGCCTGCGGCTTGCCGCCGCTGCCCAGGAAACCGGTCACTTTCGGCGCATTCTTCACCAGATGCCAGGTATCGTCCGTCAGTTCCATCTTCACCAGCACATAGCCGGGGAAGAACTTGCGCTCCGAATTGATTTTGGCGCCACGACGGATCTCCACGACCTCTTCGGTCGGGACCAGGATATCGCCGAACAGCTCTTCCAAGCCCTTCTGCGCCGCCTTCTCACGGACCGCCTGCGCGACCTTCTTCTCGAAGCCCGAATAGACGTGGACGACGTACCAACGCATGGCCATGGATCAGCCCCCGATACCAAGAATGAGGCGGATGCCGAATCCAAGGATCTGGTCCACCGTCAGGAAAAAGATGGAAGCCAGGATCACCATCACGAAGACCATGCCGGTGGAGACAAGCGTCTCCTTCCGGGTCGGCCAAGTGACCTTGGCGACCTCACGGCGCACCTCGCGCAAGAATTCTGCGGGATTGGTTTTTGCCATGTGGCGCTGGCCATCATTCCTGAATGCACATACCGTTTCGTCGCCCTGGCACTGGCACCGGCTGGGACCGGACTTCGGCCAAGGGGCCATCCTTTTTGAGGGGATGGCAGGAGTGGAGGGGCTCGAACCCCCAACCCCCGGTTTTGGAGACCGGTGCTCTACCAGTTGAGCTACACTCCTACACCTCGGAACCGATTGCGGCGCCAATGACAAAACGTCACCGTCGCCCCGAGCGGTCCCGGGGAGTGCGGGTTGATAGCGCAATCGCGCCCGCAACGCAACAACCAGTTTGCACCGATCATTGATACGCATTGCAGGGGATCATTGCGCCCGCCGCATTCCCGGAAGGACGGGACTGTTTCCAGCCAACCCTTCCATAAATAAGGAAAAGGGCCGCTGTTTCCAGCGGCCCCGTCCGATATCCCTGAACCAAACGCCTGAAAGCAACTTCAGGCGCTTGGAGGTCGGCGACTGCCGACCCGGCGCGCGTGCGCCGTGAGCCAGGGCGGCGGATGCCACCGCCCGGCTTCTCTAGGGAATAATTACTTGACGATCTTCGACACGACGCCGGCGCCGACGGTGCGGCCGCCTTCGCGGATGGCGAAGCGCAGACCTTCGTCCATGGCGATCGGGGCGATCAGCTTGACGGCGAAGCGGATATTGTCGCCCGGCATCACCATCTCCGTGCCTTCCGGCAGCGTCACCGAGCCGGTCACGTCCGTGGTACGGAAGTAGAACTGCGGACGATAGTTGGCGAAGAACGGCGTGTGACGGCCACCCTCTTCCTTCGTCAGGATGTAGGTCTCGGCCTCGAAGTCCGTGTGCGGGTTGATCGAGCCCGGCTTGGCCAGAACCTGGCCGCGCTCCACATCCTCACGCTTCGTGCCGCGCAGCAGCGCGCCAATGTTGTCGCCAGCCTGGCCCTGGTCCAGCAGCTTGCGGAACATTTCCACGCCCGTGACGGTCGTCTTCACGGTGGCCTTCAGGCCAACGATCTCGACTTCCTCACCGACCTTGACGATGCCCTTCTCGACGCGGCCCGTCACAACGGTGCCACGACCCGAGATCGAGAACACGTCTTCGATCGGCATCAGGAACGGCTTGTCGATCGGACGCTCCGGCTGCGGGATGTAGCGGTCGACCTCGGCCATCAGCTTCAGGATGGCATCACGGCCGATCTCCGGCGTCTTGTCCTGCAGAGCCGCCACGGCCGAACCCTTGACGATCGGGATCTCGTCGCCCGGGAAGCCGTAGGAGGTCAGCAGCTCCTGCAGCTCCATCTCCACCAGCTCGACCAGGTCCGGATCGGCCAGATCCATCTTGTTCAGGAACACGACCAGTGCCGGCACGCCGACCTGACGGGCCAGCAGGATGTGCTCGCGCGTCTGCGGCATCGGGCCGTCAGCGGCCGAGCACACCAGGATCGCGCCGTCCATCTGCGCCGCACCCGTGATCATGTTCTTCACATAATCGGCGTGGCCCGGGCAATCGACGTGAGCATAGTGACGGTTCGCGGTCTCGTATTCCACGTGAGCGGTCGAGATCGTGATGCCACGGGCCTTCTCTTCCGGCGCCTTGTCGATCTGGTCGTAGGCCGTGAAGGTCGCCCCACCGGTCTCCGCCAGCACCTTCGTGATGGCAGCCGTCAAAGACGTCTTGCCATGATCGACGTGCCCGATCGTGCCGATGTTGCAGTGCGGCTTGTTCCGCTCAAACTTTGCCTTTGCCATGATATCCTGTGCCCTTGCCTGCCGCGATCTCTAGAAGACGCCGGGTCGTGGAAAACGGGTTGGGTATGGAGCGGGTGAAGGGAATCGAACCCTCGTCGTAAGCTTGGAAGGCTTCTGCTCTACCATTGAGCTACACCCGCACGGGTCATTCGCCCACCGACGACAACGTCACCACAAGCAGAACGGCGCGCCCCATATTCTGAGGCGCGCCTGAACTGGTGGAAGGGGCTGGATTCGAACCAGCGTACGCTATGCGGGCAGATTTACAGTCTGCTGCCTTTAACCACTCGGCCACCCTTCCGCGGTGCCGTTCTCGACCAGCGGCCGGAACGGAGTTGGGGGTTATACGGATTAAACGGACCCTGTCAACGCCATTCTGACATGCGTCGTCATTCTTTCTATCCGCTGGCGGAAATGCTGGGTTTGAACGAAAGTGGGCGCATGAGAAACCGACCCCCCTCCCCTAAGTCAGATCGTCCCGGCAAGGGCGGCGCCAGCAGCGGCGGCGCTTCCCGTTCCGGCGGACGTGGTCCCAACCGTACCGGCGGCGACGATGCGCGCCCCGGCAGCCGTCCGGGCAAGCCCGGTTACGCCAAGGCCGGCCCGGCCAAGTCGGGCTATGGCAAGCCGGCGCGCGCCGGTACATCCGCTGCGGGGCCGCGCGGTCCCCGCGCAGAGGGGGAGGGCCCGCGCGGCCCCCGCACGGAAGGGGGGCGCAGCGAACGTCCGGCGCGGGCCGGCGATGACCGGCGCGACGACCGCCGTTCCGACCGGCCCCGCGCCGCGGAAGGTCGCGGGGAGTTCCGTGGCGAGGGTCGTGGGGATGGTCGCGGCGAGTTCCGGCGCGAGGGCCGCCCCGGCGGTGATCGTCCCGCCTATGCCGACCGTGGCGACCGCCGCCCGTCCAACCGCCCACCGCGCGGCGGGGAGGATCAGGGCGAACGCCGCCGTCCGATGAGTGCGGCGGAGGAGCTGGGTCTCGAATCAGCACCACCGCTGCGCGCCAGCACCGGCCCGGCGCTGAACAAGCATAACCTGCTCTATGGCGTGCATGCGGTTTCCGCCGCCTGGGCCAATCCGCGCCGCAAGATCCGCGACCTGTTCGTCACCGAATCCGGC
Source organism: Niveispirillum sp. GW835-FHT14G11 (assembly GCF_058793615.1). NCBI lineage: Bacteria > Pseudomonadati > Pseudomonadota > Alphaproteobacteria > Rhodospirillales > Azospirillaceae > Niveispirillum > Niveispirillum sp. GW835-FHT14G11. Next base: position 235,686 of record NZ_JBXAFZ010000013.1, on the reverse strand, counting down.
CTGGAGGCCCTTGAGGCCGCCTTCGACATGGCGTCGAAGGCCGAACTGGACCGGCCCGAGCCGCGCCTGGTGGAGAAGGAAGAGATCGAGCGGCTGCTGCCGCCCGGTTCCGTGCACCAGGGCGTGGCGCTTTCCTGCGCGCCCCTGCCGGAGGTGGAGATCGAGGATATCATCGATGCCGCCGCCGATGATCCGCTGGCCCTGGTGGTCGTGCTGGATCAGGTGACGGACCCGCACAATGTCGGGGCCGTGCTGCGCTCGGCCTCGGCCTTCGGCGCCAAGGCGCTGATCGTCCAGGACCGTCACGCCCCGCCCGTCACCGGCACGCTGGCCAAGACCGCGTCGGGCGCGGTGGAAGCGGTGCCGCTGGTGCGCGTCACCAACCTGGCCCGCGCCATCGACCAGCTGAAGGCCGCCAGCTTCTGGACCGTCGCCCTGGCCGAATCGGGGGCCCGCCACCTGCATGAGGTGGACCTGTCCGGCCGCACGGCCCTGATTCTGGGATCGGAAGGCGACGGCATCCGCCGCCTGACGGGCGAACGGGCGGACGAGATCGTCAAGCTGCCCACGGGCGGCCCGGTCGGCAGCCTGAATGTTTCCACGGCGGCCGCCGTGGCTCTTTACGAGGTCGCGCGTCGGCGCTAATGTCGCCGCCCGTTCGCCGGAGGGGTCCTGCCCCTCCGGCAACCCCGCCTGGATCGCCGGCTTAGCTCAGTGGTAGAGCAACCGCCTTGTAAGCGGTAGGTCGTCAGTTCAATCCTGACAGCCGGCACCAGCTCGTCCCCGATCCGCCCACCTGGGGCGATGGGTCTCTCCATCCCATATGTCCGCGTGCACCAACGGCTCACCCCGCTTTCTGTTGACGGGACCGAGTTCTTTTGGCAAATTCATAGGAATAAAATCAAATACTATGCCCGGCCGCCACCAGCGTGCCGGGCATTTTCATTTCTGCAATCCACGGCCCCATCCGGTTCGGATGGTGGCGCATGCCTGGAAGGAGCCTCCCTTGATCAATCCGTTCAGCATCACAGCCGGCCTCTCATCCCTGATCGACGACGTCACCAATTGGTTTGATGGCGATGATGAGGACAGAAGACGCACGTCGCTACGCAGCGTCGATTACCGCAGCCTGTTCGATGACGAACCGGCGGTCGACCAGGTTCCCGGTGCCGGCTTTTCCGGGATGCAAAGGCAGGCCCGGCAAGCCAGCCTGGTTGACGATGCGGGCGACCAACGGTTCCCGGCGTTTCAGCAGGCGTGGCGCGATGGCAAGCCGGTGGAGGATTTGCTGGGCAATCAACCCTTCCGCCTGAAGGCGACGGTCAACGGCAATGGCGGCGACAATCTTCGACCGGACATCGCCAAGGTTCAGGTCCTGCTGAACAAGGCCGGCTATCACGAAATTGATGGCGAGGAAGGCCCCAACGGCTATCACAGCGCACGGCTGGACAAGGATATCCGTAAGTTTCAGCAGGCCCATAACCTCAGGGTGGATGGCAAGCTTCTGCCCGATGGCGAGACGATGCGCTCACTGGAAGAACAGGTTCCGGACAGCGTTGCCAAGAAGCCCCCACGCCTGACCAACCGCAACATGGGCTATGACAGTTTCCGGGATCAGGAGAACTGGGCGCGGCAGGTTCGCATCATGCCATCCGGCGAAGCCCCCCTTCTGACACCTTACGACTTGCTTGGAATGACGCCAGTCATTGGGGAAGGGTTGTCGGTCATTGACACTGGAAAGGCGCTTTATGATGGGGACTATAAAGGCGCGGCCGCGAACGCACTCGGGATTCTGCCATTTGTTCCGGGATTTGCAGGCAAGCTCGCCAAACGAGCAGAAGGGGCAAGCCTTGCTCAGAAGAAGGTGTTCATCTATGATGCACCTTCGGTTCCGCAGCGGCCTTTCACAGAGGATTACCCTCATGGAAACCAAAATTTACCGGACCTCCAGGAAGGAAGCCCGCTGCCGTCAGATCGTGAAGGAAGACCCCTCACTGCACCCCTCGTGGCTGGACGAAGAAACGGCGGGGCGCCAGATCAGGGAATTAATCATGTCGAGATCGAGGGAATCGCCAGAGGCCTCACAGGACGTTCTCCCGTCTTCACTACCGACCGAAAGTTGATCGGTTCGGATTCCGGTCGTTTTGTCCGTGGTCCTGACGGCTCAACAATATATGTGCGCGCCACTTTACCTGACGCAGAAATCCCGAGAACGCTGTCGCATGAGACATCGCACGCCATTGATGAGTTTGTCGGGACCATTCCCACCGATGGACTGATCAAGGAACTTGAGACAGTCTACAACACGCTGAACAACCCGCAGAAGCACGGTCCTCCGCTTAAGCCTCAGCATATTGGATACAAAGGCGACGGCATCAAACGGGAACTGATGACGGAGGCGATCCGAGCCTATCTGACAAACCCGAATTACCTGAAATCGGTCGCACCCAAGACAGCCGCTCGCATCCGTGAATATGCGAACACCAACCCCAAGATCAGCAAGTTCGTCCAATTCAATGCCTTGACACCGCTGGGCCTCGGCGTTGCCACCTCACAGGATGAAAATGAGTAGCGATTTGGGGGCATAGACAAATGATCAGATTGAGCCCTGTCAGGGCTCAATCTGTCCTGCCAGCGAGGGACAATCGAGAACGGACCTCGATGAAGCAAGCCCATTCCTTTCAGGATTCGCCCACGCTTCCGCAGCGGCCATTCACAGAGGATTACCCTCATGGAATCAAAAATTCGCCGGACCACGATGAAGGCAGCCCACTCCCTTCAGATCGTGAAGGAAGACCCCTCACTGCACCCTTCGTGGCTGGACGACGGTTCGTGGGAGCGGATGAAAAAATCGATCCGGAAGCAATGGCAGCAATTGCGGAAGGACTCACCGGACGCCCAATAGAACTGACAGCGAACCGAAATCGTATTGGATCAGACGCTGGTCGCTACGTACGCTACGGTGATGAACAAGCTATCCGCATTGACCCTAATCTTGGCGACAAGATTGGGCCTCGTGTTGTTGCGCACGAAGTGGGCCACGCTATAGACGATATCGCCGGAACAATCCCAACCGACGGATTGATCAAAGAACTTGAGACCGTCTACAACACGCTGACCAATCCACAAAAATACGGCCCGCCGATGAAGCCCCAGCATATGGGGTACAAGGGCGACGACATCAAACGTGAGTTGATGACAGAAGCGATCCGAGCCTACCTGACCAACCCGAATTACCTGAAAACCGTCGCGCCCAAGACAGCGGCCCGCATCCGCGAATATGCGAACACCAACCCCAGGATCAGCAAGTTTGTCCAGTTCAATGCCTTGACGCCGCTGGGCCTCGGCGTTGGGGCCTCACAGGATGAAAATGAGTAGCGATTTGGGGACGTAGACAAATGATCAGATTGAGTCCTGACAGGACTCAATCTGTCATGTCGAGATCGAGGAAATCGCCAGAGGCCTCACCGGACGCCCTCCCGAACTCACCAACGACTGAAGATTGACCGGAAGACACTGCCCCCACCCCACCCCTTGCGCCCCCGCGCCCACCGCACTAGCGTGGCGGCACCAATAAAGCTCGCGGGAGCCATAAAGTGTCTGTCAGCCTCCATACCGCCTCCTACCAGGGTGATGCCGTCCTGGCCGATCTGTTGCGTGCCGACGGGATCGACCGGTCGGTCGCGTCCATCCGGGACCTGATCGCCGGGGTCAATGCCGCACCTGATGGCGAATTGCCCGATGCCTGGCTGGACCTTGTCTCGGCCCGCCGGTCGGAGGCGACGTCGGAGCAGCTGACGGCCCTGCGCGCCACCATCGACCGCCCGGCCGACCCCGCCAAGGGCGACCATGCCGCCCGGCTGGCGGCCCTGCGCGCCGAGTTGAAGCGGCGCGGGCTGGACGGGTTCGTCATTCCGCGTGCCGACGAATATCAGGGCGAATATGTGCCGCTGCGCGGCAGCCGTCTGGCCTGGATCAGCGGCTTCACCGCGTCAGCCGGTGCGGTCGTCGTGCTGCTGGACAAGGCCGCCGTCTTCGCCGATGGCCGCTACACCATCCAGGTGCGCCAGGAAGTGTCGCCCAGCCTGTTCAGCTATCACCATCTGGTCGAGGAATTCCACGGCGACTGGGCGGCGGCGAACCTGCCGCCCGGGTCCCGCCTGGGCTTCGATCCCTGGATGCACACCGCCGCCTGGGCCGACAAGATGCGCGCCAGCCTGAACCCTGCCGGCGTGGAACTGGTGGCCACCGACGGCAGCCCCGTCGATGCGGTGTGGACAGACCAGCCGCCGGCCCCGTTGGGCGTGGTGAATATCCAGCCGCTATCCGCCGCCGGCCGTTCCGCAGCCGAGAAGCGGGCCGACATTGCCGAGGCGCTGTCCAGGCTGAAGGCCGACGCCGCCGTGCTGACCCAGCCGGACAGCATCGCTTGGCTGTTGAATGTGCGTGGCGCCGACGTGCCCTGCACGCCGCTGCCGCTGTCCTTTGCCACCATCCGCGCCGACGGCAATGTCGACTGGTTCGTTGATCGCTGCAAGCTGGCGCCGGGTTTGGAGGAGCATCTGGGCAACCAGGTCGCGATCCGCGCGCCCGACGAACTGGCCGGCGCGCTGGATGCGCTGGGGACGGAGGGGGCGAAAGTCCGCCTGGATGGCGGCACGGCGGCGCTGTGGGTGGTGGAGCGCCTGTCCAAGGCCGGGGCCAGACTGGACCAGGGTGGTGACCCCTGCGTCCTGCCCAAGGCCGTGAAGAACCAGACGGAGATCGAGGGGGCGAAGGCCGCCCATCGCCGCGACGGTGCCGCCCTGGTGCGTTTCCTGCGCTGGTTCGATATCGAGGCACCCAAGGGCCAATTGGACGAGCTGACGGTCGTGGCCAAGCTGCATAAGGCCCGCCAGGGTGCCGCCGATTTCCGCGGCCCCAGCTTCGAGACAATCAGCGGCGCCGGCCCCAACGGCGCCATCGTGCATTACCGCGCGACCCCAGCCACCAACCGCCGCATCGAGAATAACAGCGTCTTCCTGCTGGATAGCGGCGGGCAGTATCTGGACGGCACCACCGACATCACCCGCACCCTGGCGGTCGGCGATGTCGGCCCGCAGGCGCGCCGGCATTTCACCCTGGTGCTGAAGGGCCATATCGCGTTGAACCGCGCCCGCTTCCCGGCTGGTACCGCCGGCAGCCAGCTGGACACATTGGCGCGGCAGTTCCTGTGGCAACAGGGGCTGGATTACGACCATGGCACCGGCCACGGCATCGGTTCCTACCTGTCGGTGCATGAGGGGCCGCAGCGTATCGGCAAGCAGCTGAACAGCGTCACCCTGCTGCCCGGCATGATCCTGTCGAACGAGCCGGGTTACTATCTGGCCGGTTCCTATGGCCTGCGCATGGAAAATCTGGAACTGGTGGTGCCGGTGGCCGTGCCGGGGGCCGAACGGCCGATGCTGGGTTTCGAGACGCTGACAATCTGCCCCATCGACCGCCGCATGATCGACCCCGCCCTGCTGACGGGGGAGGAGCGAGACTGGCTGAACGCCTATCATGCACGGGTGAAGGCGGAATTGTCGCCGCTGGTGTCGGGCGATGACCTGGCCTGGCTGGAACAGGCGACGGCGGCTCTGCTGTGATGGGCGACCGGCCGGGGGCTTTCCCCCGGCCGGTGCTTACCCCTTCGCGGTATAGGGTGCCTCCAGGCCCGCCGTCACATAATCGATGACGCGGGCCGCCACGGCGTCCAGATCATCCAGCTGGCAGAGCCCGCCCGACAGGGTCTCCAGCCGTTTGATATCCGTATAGAGCGAATGCTGCACGCCCATGGCGAAATGCAGGCGCCAATAAACCTCGTTCTGCGGCAGGTGCGGCAGGGCGCGGGCCAGCGACAGGGCGAAGCGCTGCAAATGCCCCACCTCCTTGTCCAGCATCTCCCGCGCTTCCGCCGGACCGTCGCCACGCGCAAACGCCACGAACTGGTTGTAGAGCGCCAGACGCGTGGAGGTGAAGGAATAGCGGATGGCCGGCAGCACCAGCGCGGCCACGATGTCGCGCACCGGCGGGGTGGCGCCATTGGCCTTTTCCTCCGCCTCGCGCAGCAGACGGGCACGGGCGCGGTTCAACTCCATGGCGCCGCGCCGGAACACGGCGATCAGCAGCGCGTCCTTCGACCCGAAATGATAATTCACCGCCGCCAGGTTCACGCCCGCGGCCTGCGTCAGCTCGCGCAGCGATACGGCGGAATAGCTTTTCTCAGCGAATAATTTCTCCGCCGCGTCCAGGATCACTTCCTTGGTATCCTGGCGCCCGCCCATCACTTGCGTGTCGGCGGCCGGATCGGCCCCTGCCTTCATCCCGTTTCGTCCCCGCTACAGCCCTGAACCACAGCCCTGAATCACCCCTTGGCCGGGGCATTATACGCGACCGTATCAAACGGCCGTTCACACTTTATCCATGCCGCGCGCCGACGCCAACCATCCTGTAACCCGCATGACAGCTGGCATGACGTTACGGAAGAGGGTGGGGGCTTCATGGATTGACTTAAACAGTTGTTTGAAATTAACATGGGGTCAATGACAATCCCAGCACCATCGGTGCCGGCAGAGGGGAAACGCCAGATGAGCCAGCTTCCTGTCCGTTACGACCGCCAGGGCGCGGTCGGTGTCGTCACCGTGGACAGCCCGCCCGTCAACGCCCTGTCCCAGGCCGTGCGCCAGGGGCTGTGGGACGCGGTGACGCAAGGGTTCAACGATCCCGCCGTCACCTCCCTGGTCATCGTCGGTGCCGGGCGCACCTTCATTGCCGGGGCCGACATCGCGGAGTTCCTGACCGGTGGCATGGGCGAGCCCGACCTGAACGATGTCAACGCCCTGATCGAATCGGGGCCTAAGCCGGTGATCGCCGCCATCCATGGCACCGCCCTGGGCGGCGGGCTGGAAGTGGCCCTGTCCTGCCATTACCGCGTCGCATTGGCCAAGGCGCAGGTGGGATTGCCGGAAGTGAAGCTGGGCATCCTGCCCGGCGGTGGCGGCACGCAGCGCCTGTCGCGGCTGGTCGGGGCGAAGACCGCCATCGACATGATCACCACCGGTGCCTTCCTGCCGGCAGCCAAGGCCCTGTCCCTGGGCATCATCGACCATGTCGGTGAAGGCACCGACCCGCTGGCCGCAGCACTGGCCTTCGCCGCAACCCTGCCTGCCGGCCCGCACAAGCGTACGCGGGATCGGGAGGAGGGCTTGGCCGCCGACAAGGGCAGTGCGGTGTTCGATGAGGCGCGTACCGCGCTGGCCAGGTCCGCGCGCGGCCAGTTCGCGCCGCAGCGCTGTGTCGACGCCTTGGAGGCCGCCTTCACCCTGCCTTTCGATGCCGGTTTGAAGCACGAGCGGGAGCTGTTCTTCCAATGCATGGCGCATGATCAGGCCAAGGCCCTGATCCATGTGTTCTTCGCCGAACGCGCCATCTCCAAGATTCCCGACGTGCCGCCCAGCGTACCTGCGCGCAAGATCGCGCAAGTTGCCGTGCTGGGCAGCGGCACGATGGGCGGCGGCATCGCCATGAACTTCGTCAATGCCGGCATTCCCGTGCGCCTGCTGGACCTGGACCAGGCGGCGCTGGATCGCGGCATGGGCGTCATCGCCAAGAATTATGCGGGCACGGTCGCCAAGGGCAAGCTGGCCCAGGCGGAGATGGACAAGCGCCTGTCGCTGATCCAGCCCACCACCGACTATGCCGACCTGGCTGATGCCGACCTGATCGTCGAGGCGGTGTTCGAGGATGCGGACGTGAAGGCCACGGTCTTCCGAAGGATTGACGCGGTGGCCAAGCAAGGCGCCATCCTGGCATCCAACACCTCCACCCTGGACCTGGACGCTATCGCCGCCCACACCCAGCGCCCGGCCGACGTCATTGGCATGCATTTCTTCAGCCCGGCCAATGTGATGAAGCTGCTGGAGGTGGTACGCGGCAAGCATACCGCCCCGGACGTCATCGCCACCGCCATGGCCGTGGGCAAGCAGATCGGCAAGGTCAGCGTCCTGGTCGGCAATTGCGACGGGTTCGTGGGCAACCGCATGGTCCAGTATTACGCGACCGAGGCCCAGCGCCTGGTGATCGAGGGCGCGTCGGTGGAGCAGGTAGACAAGGCCGCCCTGGAATTCGGCCTGGCCATGGGGCCGTTTGCCATGGGTGATCTGGCCGGGCTGGACGTGATGGGTTTCATCCGGGCACGGCGCGTGGCCGCCGGCCTGATCTATGGCACGCCGCTGGCCGATCGCATCGATCCGGCGCGCAAGGGCCAGAAGAATGGCCGCGGCTGGTACCGGTATGAACCCGGCAACCGTACCCCTCTGTCCGATCCGGAGGTCACGGCCGTCATCGACGCCTATCGCGCGGAAAGGGGCATCACCCCGCGCGCCATCAGCAATGAGGAGATCAGCAAGCGCCTGATCTACAGTCTGGTGAATGAGGGGGCGAAGATCCTTGAGGAAGGGATGGCGTTGCGGGCCGGCGATATCGACATCGTCTATATCTATGGCTACGGCTTCCCCGCCTGGCGCGGCGGCCCGATGAAATTCGCGGAACTGGCCGGGCTGGATAATGTCCTGGCCGACATCACCCGCTATCATGCCGATGCCGTGGCGGCAAGCGACGCCGACAGCGCCTATTGGGAGCCGGCCCCACTGCTGCGGCGGCTGGTGGCGGAAGGGAAGAAGGGCTTCGGGTGAGCATTTGCTGCTCCCCACCCGCCCCTTACCCCCTTTCAGCGAAAGTCCCCGCCATGACCGCCATCTTCGAGATGTCACCCCGTGCCCGCGATCTGCATGAGCGGCTGACCGCTTTCATGGACGCCTATGTCTATCCCAACGAGCCCGCGCTTTATGCCCAGGTGGCGGAAGGCCCGACCCGGTGGAAGCCGGTGCCGCTGCTGGAGGAACTGAAGGAAAAGGCCCGCCAGGCCGGCCTGTGGAACCTGTTCCTGCCGGACAGCGACTTAGGCGCGGGTCTGACCAACCTGGAATATGCGCCGCTGTGCGAGATCATGGGCCGCTCCCATTGGGCACCGGAAGTATTCAACTGCTCTGCCCCCGACACAGGCAATATGGAGGTGCTGGTCCGCTATGGCACGGATGAGCATAAGGAGCGCTGGCTCAAGCCCTTGTTGGCCGGTGAAATCCGGTCGGCCTTCGCCATGACGGAACCGGCGGTGGCCTCCTCTGACGCCACCAACATCGCCACCCGCATCATCCGCGACGGCGATGAGTATGTGATCAATGGCCGCAAATGGTGGATCAGCGGCGCCAGCGACACGCGCTGCAAGATCATGATCGTCATGGGCAAGACCGACCCGGACGGGGAGGATCGCCATCGCCAGCAATCCATGATCCTGGTGCCCACCGACACGCCCGGCGTCACGGTCAAGCGCCCCCTGCCTGTCTTCGGCTATGATGATGCGCCACACGGCCATTCCGAGGTGCTGTTCGAGAATGTGCGGGTACCGGCATCCAACCTGCTGCTGGGCGAGGGCCGAGGGTTCGAGATCGCGCAGGGCCGCCTGGGCCCGGGCCGCATCCATCATTGCATGCGCCTGATCGGCGCGTCGGAGCGCGCCCTGGAACTGATGTGCAAGCGCCTGTCCTCGCGCGTCGCCTTCGGCAAGCCCATTGCGGCACAAAGCATCTGGCTGGAGCGCATTGCCGATGCCCGCATCGCCATCGATCAGGCCCGCCTGCTGACCCTGCAGGCCGCGCACATGATGGACACGGTGGGCAACAAGGTGGCCAAGGCCCAGATCGCCATGATCAAGGTCGTGGCCCCCAATGTCGCCTGTCAGGTCATCGACATGGCCATCCAGGCCCATGGCGGCGGCGGCGTCTGCGATGATTTTCCGCTGGCCTGGGCCTATGCCAATGCCCGCACCTTGCGCCTGGCCGACGGCCCGGACGAGGTGCATCGCAACCAGATCGGCAAGATGGAACTGGGCAAGTACCGGGGGTGAGGTACTGCGTTGGTTTCAGACGCTGACTGTTTTAAGTAGCAACACAACTTACCCGCCTTCCCGGCGCAGGCCGGGACCCAGGGGCCACAGGATCAAACCTCGACGCTGCTTGGATCAAAGCGGCTGAAAGGTCGGGCGCTTGACCCTGGGTCCCGGCCTGCGCCGGGAAGGCGAGAGAGAATATCGCACCGTATCGTTTACGCCCCCGGCACGCCCTTGGTCGTCGAATATTCGAAATGCATGGGCTGGTCGGGATGGATCAGGGCATGCACGGCGTGTGCTGCCATCGCCGCCTCGCTGAACCCGCACAGGATCAGCTTCAACTTGCCCGGATAATGGGCGATGTCGCCGATGGCATAGATACCCGGCGCCGACGTGGCCAGGGTCCGCTGATCGGCCAGGATGTGGCCCTTCTCCATGTCCAGGCCCCAATCAGCGATGGGACCCAGATTCATCGCGAGGCCAAAGAAGGGCAGCAACACATCAGCCGCCAGCACCTTCTCCTTGTCGTCCAGGTCGGCGACGCGCACGCCGGTCAGCTTTCCGTCGGTGCCTTCCAAGCCGGACAGCTGGTACGGCACCACCATCTCCACCCGGCCCTCCTTCACCAGCGCGTCCAGGCGGGAGACGCTTTCCGGTGCCGCGCGGAATTTCGGCCGTCGGTGGACCAGCATGACATGGGCCGCGACCTCGGCCAGGCTGTTGGCCCAGTCAACGGCGCTGTCGCCGCCCCCGGCGATGACGATGCGTTTGCCGGCGAAATCCTGGCGGCGCTTCACCAGATAGAAGACGCCCGTGCCCTCGTACTGTTCCAGACCCTCCAGCGGCGGCTTGTTGGGGCCGAAGGCGCCCACACCGGCGGCGATGATCACCGCCTTGGCATCGATGACCGTGCCCTTGTCGGTGCCCACACGCCAGCCGGCGTCGGTCCGGGTCAGCGTCGTGACCTGCTGGCCCAGATGATAGGTGGGGCTGAACGGGGCCGCCTGTTCGGCCAGCTTGTCGATGAGGTCGGCACCGTCGATGGCGGGATGGGCTGGGATGTCATAGATCGGCTTTTCCGGGTACAGCGCCGCGCATTGACCACCCACCATGTCGAGCGCGTCCACCACATGGGTGCGCAGCTTCAGCATGCCGCATTCGAACACGGCGAACAGGCCCACAGGGCCGGCGCCGATAATGACGACATCGGTGGAATGGACAATCTCGGTCGACATGGATCAACGCTCCCGGCGGGCGGATATCGGACAGGTGGCGTTTGGTGCCGCGTTTCGGGACGGATGGCAAGGGTGTGATTGCGTCGCCTCTTGCAGTGCGGGGCCCTTTTGTCGGAGTCTGGCTGCCATGATCCAGGAAAGCCCACCCGTATGACGCTTACCCTTTCCCTTCCCGACGAGGCCGCGACGGCGGCGCTGGCAGCCCGCATCGCCCCGCATCTGCGGGCCGGCGACGTGGTGACGCTGCGCGGCGACTTAGGCGCCGGCAAGACGGCGCTCGCCCGCGCCATGATCCGGCATCTGGCCGGCAATCCGGCAGAGGAGGTGCCCAGCCCCACCTTCACCCTGGTGCAGACCTATGAGCATCCGTCGCCGCCCATCTGGCATTTCGACCTCTATCGCCTGACCGATCCGGGCGAGGTGGTGGAACTGGGCTGGGAGGAGGCTCGCGATGCCTGCGCCCTGGTGGAATGGCCGGAACGGCTGGGGCCACTGATGCCCCGCGACCGGTTGGATGTGGAATTGACGCTGGACGGGCCGGCGGCCCGGCGTGCGGTGCTGACCGGGCATGGTGTCTGGGCTGCACGGCTGGAAGGATTGTGACCCCGAATGCGTGACGAAATGATCCGTTCCTTCCTGGATCGGGCAGGCTGGGCCGATGCCGCCCGCCTGTCGATGGGCGCCGACTGGTCCACCCGCCGGTATGAGCGGCTGACCAGACCGGATGGCACCCGCGCCATCCTGATGGATGCGGCCGGTGACGGGGCCGGACAGGTGCCGCCGTTTTTGCGCATGTGCGCCCTGCTGCGCGATGTGGCCCTGTCGGCACCGGAGATTTTCGCCGAGGACACGGGCCAGGGTCTGCTGCTGCTGGAGGATTTCGGCGATGACAGTTTCGCCACCCTGCTGGAGCAGGGCGACGACCCCTGGCCGCTCTATCAGGTGGCAACCGACGTGCTGTCCCACCTGCATGACCGGTTCGACAATGGGACGGCACCGGATGTGCAGCGCTACGATCTGAGCCTGTTTACCAGACAGGTGGCCCTGTTCGGCGATGCCTATCTGGATGCGGCGGAGCAGCCGTTGAGCGCGGCCGGCCGCCGGGCACTGGACGATGCCTGGGTCACGGTGCTGGGCCAGGTGCTGGGTATCGTGCCGGACAGCCTGCTGCTGCGCGACTATCATCCCGGCAACCTGATGGCCCTGCCCATGCGGCCGGGTGTGCGGGCCTGCGGGTTGCTGGATGTGCAGGATGGCGGCATCGGTCCCGTCAGCTATGATCTTTTGTCGCTGTTGCAGGATGCGCGGCGCGATGTGCCGGACGCCATCCAGGCCGCCATGATCGATCGCTATCTGACCGCCCGCCCCGGCCTGTCGCGCGATGCGTTCCTGGCCAGCTACGCCGTGATGGGCGCCATGCGCCATGCCCGCATCCTGGGCCGCGTAGCGCAACTGGCGGCGGGCGGGGGCAAGGCCAGGCAGCTGGCCTTCCTGCACCGGGTCTGGGGCCAGTTCCAGGGGGCCATCGCGCACCCGCTGCTGTCGCCGTTACAAAGTTTCATGGATCAGCATTTGCCCCGTGACGGGGCTGTGGCCCATATTCTTGGGCGTTAAGCCGAATTGGAGTGAGTGAGATGTCGTTGATGCCCAAGCGGGCGATGGTGCTGGCGGCCGGTCTGGGCCTGCGCATGCGCCCGATCACCTTGGAGACGCCCAAGCCGCTGATTTCCGTGGGCGGCCGTACCCTGCTGGACCACGCGCTGGACCGCCTGGAGGCGGCGGGCGTGGAGGAGGCCGTGATCAATGCCCATTGGCTGGCCGACAAGATCGAGGCGCACCTGGAGGCAAACCCCCGCCGCAAGCTGCGGCTGACCCTGTCGCGCGAAAATGTGCAACTGGAGACGGGCGGCGGCGTGAAAAACGCCCTGCCGCTGCTGGGCGATGAACCGTTCTTCGTGGTCAATGCCGACATCGTCTGGCTGGACGGGCCGGTGCCGACACTGAAGCGCCTGGCCGCCGCCTGGAACCCGGACCTGATGGACAGTCTGCTGCTGGTCACGCCGACCGCCACCGCCATCGGCTATGACGGGCGCGGCGATTACCAGATGGACCCGGACGGCCGCCTGTCCACCCGCGCGGATCTGGAGGTGTCACCCTTCGTGATGGCCGGCGTGTCGATCATGAATGCGGCACAGTTCGCCGACACGCCCGCGGGCGCCTTCTCCAACCTGCTGCTGTGGCGGCGGGCGGAAGAAGCGGGCCGGCTCTATGGCGTGCGGCATGAGGGCAACTGGTACCATGTCGGCACCCCGGCCGCCGTGCCGCAGGTCGATACCCATCTGGCCGCCCCGGCCAGCCGGGAGGTCGTGCCCTGATGCAAGGGCCTGCCATACCCGCCCCTTCCGCCCGCGTCTTCACGCTGGCCCCCAACCTGCCCTTCGTCGACGCGCTGGCGGCCGGTTTGTGGGAACAGGCGGGCGGGGATGTGCTGGCCCTGAACCGGTTCACGGTGCTGCTGCCGACGGCGCGCGCGGTGCGATCGTTGCGCGAGGCGTTCCTGCGCCTGTCGGGCGGGCGGCCCGTGCTGCTGCCCCGCATGGCGCCGCTGGGCGATGTCGACGGGGACGAGGTGTCCTTGATGATGGATGGGGTGACGGGCAAGGCCGGGGGCCTGGACCTGCCGCCGGCCATCGGCCCGTTGCGCCGTCAATTGCTGCTGGCCCGCGCCATCGCCGCAGCCGGCGACCGTTTCGCCAAGACCAGGGCGCAGGCAGCCCGGCTGGCGCGTGAACTGGCCAAGCTGCTGGACCAGACACAGACGGAGATGGTGGGGTTCGACCGGCTGCACAATCTGGTGCCCGCCGATTATGCCGAACATTGGCAGGTGACGCTGTCCTTCCTGTCGATCATCGTGGAGCAATGGCCGGTCATCCTGGCCGCCGAAGGGGCGGTGGACCCGGCGCAGGAGCGCAACAACCGCCTGCTGGCCTATGCCGCGGCGTTGCGGGCGGCCCCGCCCGCGTACCCGATCATCGCCGCCGGTTCCACCGGGTCGATCCCGGCCACGGCGGAACTGCTGTCCACCATCGCCCGGCTGCCCACCGGTTGCGTCGTCCTGCCCGGCCTGGACCGGGAATGCGATGCCGCGACCTGGGACGCGCTGGACGACGCCCATCCGCAATTCGGCCTGAAGCAGCTGATCGACCGCATCGGCGTGACAAGGGCGCAGGTGGCCGACTGGCCCCTGGCCGCCCGCGTCACCCCCTCCTGCCCCCCCGCCCGCACCGCCCTGATCGCCGAAGCGCTGCGGCCGGCGGGCACGACGGAGGCGTGGCGCGACCTGGGCGATCTGGACCCGTCGGTGCTGTCCGGCCTGACCCGCATCGATGCCGCCACCCCGCAGGAGGAGGCGGGCGTGATCGCCCTGATCCTGCGCCAGGCCCTGGAGATGCCGGAACAGACGGCGGCCCTGGTCACGCCCGACCGCAACCTGGCCCGCCGCGTGGCCACCGAACTGCGCCGCTGGGACGTGCGGGTGGATGACAGCGCCGGCCGCCCCCTGGCCCAGACGCCGGTCGGATCCTATCTGCGCCTGATCATGGATACGGCGGTGCAGGGTGCCCCCATCCCGCTGCTGTCGCTGCTGAAGCACCCGATGGCGGGGGCGGGCTGGCCGGCGGGACAGTTGCGGCGCCAGGCGCGTCTGCTGGAAACCGCCATCCTGCGCGGGCCACGTCCGGCGGCGGGGCTGGAGGGCTTGCGCCAGGCCATCCGCTTCGTCGCGTCGGATGCCGCCGACAAGCGCCGCCGCCTGAACAACCAGGCCATCCGCGACGATCTGCTGGCGGTGGTGGACCGGCTGGAGGCGGCGCTGGGCGACCTGGCCGCCGCCGTCGCGGATGGGGAGGAACGGCCGCTTTCCGACTGGCTGCGCCTGCATGTGGGTGCGGCGGAAGCACTGGCCGCACTGGAGGATGAGGCTGGCGCCGACCGGCTGTGGCGCGACAAGGACGGGGAGGCGGCGGCCGGCTTCATCGATGAGCTGCGCGAGGCCGCCGACGGCTATCCCCCCCTGGGCGGCAAGGATTATGCCGGCCTGATGGAGGTGCTGATCGCAGGGCGTGCCGTGCGCTCCACCTTCGGCCTGCATCCACGCCTGCATGTGCTGGGCCTGATGGAGGCGCGGCTGCAGCAGTTCGACGTCATGGTCCTGGCGGGGTTGAACGAGGGCACCTGGCCGCCGGCCCCGCCGCCCGACCCCTGGATGTCGCGCCCAATGCGGCGGGATTTCGGCCTGCCGGCGCCGGAGCGCATGGTGGGACAGGCGGCGCATGATTTTGCGACATCCTGCGGGGCCAGGACCCTGTACCTGACCCGCTCGGAGCGCGTGGAGGGCACGCCCACCGTGCCGTCGCGCTGGCTGCTGCGCCTGGACACGGTGCTGGACAAGGCGGGGCTGCGCGGCCGGATCGAGGGCAATGCCGGCCATTGGCGCGGATTGTGGCAGGCGCTGGACCGGCCGGCCCGCGTGCGGCCCTGTTCCGCCCCGGCGCCAAAACCGCCGCTGGCCGCCCGTCCGCGCCGCCTGTCCGTTACCCAGATCGAAACCTGGATGCGCGATCCCTACGCCATCTATGCCGCCAAGGTGCTGGACCTGTCGGCCCTGGACCCGATCGATGCCGATCCGGGGGCAGCAGAGCGCGGGCAGATCATCCATACCGCCCTGGATGCCTTCGTCCGGCAATATCCCGACGCCTTGCCGCCCGACCCGCTGGCCGAACTGCTGTCCATCGGCCGGGGCGCCTTCGGCGATCTGCTGGACCAGCCGGGCGTCGCCGCCTTCTGGTGGCCGCGGTTCGAGAAGGTGGCCGCCTGGTTCGTGGCGCAGGAGGCGGAACGCCGCCGCACCATCCGGCCCCTGGCCACCGAGGTGTCGGGACGCATCACCCTGGCGGGTCCGGCCGGCGACTTCATCCTGACGGCCAAGGCCGACCGCATCGACCGCACGCCCACCGGCGGGCTGGTCCTGATCGATTACAAAACGGGCACGCCGCCCGGCGACAAGGAAGTCAAGCTGGGCAAGGCGCCGCAGCTACCGCTGGAGGCGCTGATCGCGGCACAGGGCGGGTTCGAGCATGTGAAGGGTGCGCGCGTCGATGGGCTGGAATATTGGCGCCTGTCCGGCGGCGACCCGGCCGGCACCATCCGCGTGCTGAAGGAAGATCCGGCGGCGCTGGCGCTGGAGGCACGCGAAGGGCTGCTGGACCTGATCCACCAGTTCGACAATCCCGACATGCCCTATCATAGCCAGCCGCGCCCCGCCTGGACGCCCAAATATACCGACTATGCCCACCTGGCCCGCGTCAAGGAATGGTCGGCCGGCGGCGGGGGCGAGACGGAGGGGTAACGCGCAGCAAGGGTGCCCGCCATGAACGATGAAATCCGCCAACTGGCCGAACAGCTTCTGACCAGGGGTGAAACGGTGTTGAGCGAAAGGGAGCGGCGTGTGCTGTCGCGCATCGCCCATCGCCGCGCCATCACCCGCAATGGCCATTTCGAATTTGAGGCGTCGATGGGTTTCGGCGACCGGTTGTCCGACCGGGTGGCCAGCATCGGCGGGTCCTGGTCCTTCGTCATCGGCTTCGGCCTGTGCATGGCGGTCTGGATGGGGTTGAACGCCGCCATCTGGGGTTTTGCCTGGGACCCCTATCCTTACATCCTGCTGAACCTGATGCTGTCCACCCTGGCGGCGCTGCAGGCACCCATCATCATGATGTCGCAGAACCGGCAGGCCGCCAAGGACCGGGCCCAGGCCAACATGGACTATGAGATCAACCTGAAGGCCGAGCTGGAGATCATGGCCCTGCATGAGAAGCTTGACCGGCTGCGCATCGATCAGGTGGAAGGCATGCTGGACCGGCAGCAGCAGGAACTGGCCCTGCTGCGCGCGGCGGTGGAGAAGCTGGCGGCCGCCCAATAGGTAGGCACCAAGGCCGGCGACCGCCGGCCCGCGACCCCGTGGTCGCGCAAGCCAAGCCGCTGGATGGCGGCGCCCGGCGCCTGAGGGAACATGCAAGCGCATGGCCGCAATATTCCTTCGTGCATTGACCCCGGCACTTGCCGAAAAGCATAAGCGGGGTCTGGATATTGCCGGGATGGGTGCCATGGGTGTGGGTTCGCAGGATCTGGGTTCGGCGCGGCGGCTGATCGTGAAGATCGGGTCGGCCCTGATGGTCGATGCCGCCACCCACCGCATCCGCACCGACTGGCTGGACAGCGTGGCCGATGATGTCGCCGCACTGCGGGCGCGCGGGGTGGAGGTGGTGATCGTCACGTCCGGAGCCGTGGCCTGCGGGCGCGAGCATCTGGGCCTGGTCGGCCGCCCCCTGCGGCTGGAGGAAAAGCAGGCCGCCGCCGCCACCGGCCAGATCCGGCTGGCGCACGCGTACCAGGAGACGCTGGCCCGCCACGGCATCACCGTGGCCCAGGTGTTGCTGACCCTGGACGATACCGAAGACCGCCGCCGCCACCTGAACGGCCGCGCCACCATCGAAACCCTGCTGAAGCTGGGCGCCGTCCCTGTCATCAATGAGAATGACACGGTGGCCACAGCGGAAATCCGCTTCGGCGACAATGACCGGCTGGCCGCCCGCGTGGCGCAGATGATCAGCGCCGACACGCTGGTCCTGCTGTCGGATATCGACGGTCTCTACACCGCCGATCCGCGCAAGGACCCCGACGCCAAGCACATCCCGATCGTGCGGGAGATCACGCCGGAGATCGTGGGCATGGCCGGTGAGCCGCCGCCGGGTTACAGCAGCGGCGGCATGGTCACCAAGATCGTGGCCGGGCGCATCGCGCTGGCCGCCGGCTGCCGCATGGCCATCGCCATGGGCAAGCGTGACAATCCCCTGGGCGCCCTGGCCCAGCCCGTGGAACAGGGCGGCGCGCTGGCCACCTGGTTCGTGCCCAATGCCGAGCCACGCACGGCCCGCAAGCGCTGGATCGCCGGGGCGCTGAAGCCACTGGGCACGCTGGTCCTGGATGCCGGTGCGGTGGCCGCCCTGCTGAAGGGCGGGTCGCTGTTGCCAGCCGGCGTGCGCGGGGTGGAGGGGGAGTTCGAGCGTGGCGATCTGGTGCTGATCCAGGGGCCGGACGGGCGCACGGTCGGGCGCGGCCTGTCGGCCTATGCTGCCCCCGATGCCCGCGCCATCGCCGGGCGGCGCAGTGCGGAGATCGAGGCTGTGCTGGGCTATCGCGGCCGCGACGAGATGGTGCATCGCGACGATCTCGTCCTGGGCTGACGGGCCACCCGGCGCTATAGTCCCCGCACCCGATACGGAGCCTCACGCATGACCGACACCGCCCCCACGGCCGCCTTGCTGATCATCGGCAACGAGATCCTGTCAGGCCGCACGCAGGATGCCAATCTGGCCTTCATCGCCAACCATCTGGTCAACCTGGGCATCCGGTTCCGGGAAGCGCGGGTGGTGCCGGACGAGGAGGTTGAGATCGTGGCCGCGATCAACGCGCTGCGCGCCCGCTACACCTATGTCTTCACCACCGGCGGCATCGGGCCGACGCATGACGACATCACGGCCGAATGCATCGCCAAGGCCTTTGGCGTCGCCCTGATCCGCCATCCAGAGGCCGTGCGCCGGCTGGAAGCTCATTATGCCGGGACCGGCATGCTGAACGAGGCGCGGTTGCGCATGGCCAACACGCCGGAAGGTGCCATCCTGATCGACAATCCGGTCTCCACCGCGCCCGGCTTCCAGATCGGCAACGTCTTCGTCATGGCCGGCGTGCCCAAGATCATGCAGGCCATGCTGACCGGTATCGGCGACCGGCTGGTGGGCGGGCCGGTGGTGCGGACCAAGTCGGTGGCGTCGGCCATTCCGGAAGGCACCTTCGCCGACGCGCTGCGCGCCATCGCCGCCGATTATCCGGCCGTCGATATCGGCTCCTACCCCGCCTTCCGCCAGGGCAAGATTTCAACCTCCCTGGTGCTGCGCGCCACCGATCCGGATCTGCTGGCAAGGGCGACGGAAGCGGCGGCGGAAATGTTGCGGACCCTGGGGGGGGATCCGATCATTACAGACGGTTACGGGGATCAGTAGGACGGGTCGGCAGTGGCCAGGGGGTATAATCATGTTTCTGATGCCACGCCGTCGCCTACTCGGTGCTGCCATGGCCGCTCTGGTCCCCGCCTTGCCGGCGCTGGCCGGTGGACGGCGGCTGACCTGCGGTGTGATGGAGGCACCCCCCTGGCACCTGCCGGACGATCCGAAACAGGGTGTCGCGGTGGAGGTCATGGGGGACCTGTCCCGCCATTCGGGCCTCGACATCCAGATCGTACCGGCCCCGCTAATCCGGTTGATTATGGGAATGAAGGCGGGTCAACTGGACCTCATCACCTTCTTCGAACTGCCGGAACTGCAAGGACTGGCAGAACCCGTGGGGATATTGGGCCATCTGGCCATGGGGGTTGTCACCCGGCCCGGCCTCAATCCGCAATCACCCGCAGACCTCGCGGGATGCCGGATCGGTCTGCTGCGGGGGAACAACCGCGATAACCTGACGAAAACGCTGCCATCATCGGTCATACTGGTGGAACTGCGCGACCTGACGCTGGGCCTGACCATGATCATTGGCGGGCGGCTCGATGCGTTGATCGGCACGCCGCTGGCCCTTGGCTGGCACCTGAAGCAGGGCGGGTTCGCACCGGGATCCGTGGGCCCCTTCTTCAAATTGCTGAGCGAGCCGCTTTATCTCTATCTCAGCACTGTCCGGCACTATGATGACGATACACCGGAGCGATTGCGGGTGGGCATGCGGTCGATGGACCGCAACCTGGCCCGTCTGACCAGCTATTACTGGAAGGGGGCGGGATATGATAACCCGCCCCCTTTGGTCGATCTCAGTCCGCGTAAACCCCCGCCGCCGTGATCACCGGCTTCCAGCGGGCGATCTCGGCCGCCACATAATCGCCCAGCGCCTTGGGCGTGGCGCGCGCCTCGGCCACCGGTTCGGTCCCCAGCTCGTTGAAGCGCTGCTTCACCATATCATCCTTCAGCGCCACTTTCAGTGCGTCGGACAGCTTCTTGGTCACGGCATCCGGTGTGCCCTTGGGCGCATAGATGCCGTGCCAGACGGCGACCTGCACGCCGGGCAATCCCGCTTCCTTGGTGGTGGGCAGGTCGGGCAGCGACGGCACGCGGGTCGCGGTGGTCACGGCATAGGCCTTGATGGCCCCGCCCTTGATCTGGCCGGTGGTGTTGGTGGTCTGGTCGCACATCAGATCGACCTGACCGCCGACCAGATCATTCATGGCGGGACCTGTGCCCTTGTAGGGAACGGTGGTCAGGGCGGTGCCCAGCGCCTGCATGAACAGCATGCCGCACAGGTGCGACGCGGCACCGACGCCGGCATTGGCCAGGGTCACCTTGTCCGGATTGGCCTTCACATAGGCCACGAGCTCCTTCAGGTCCTTGGCCGGGAAGTCCTTCTTGGCGACGATGGTCATCGGCACGTCGGTGACCAGGCCCACGGGCGCGAAATCAGCCTTCGCGTCATAGGGCAGCTTGCGATAGAGCGTGGCAGAGGTCGCCTGGCCGATATGGTGCAGCAGGATGGTGTAGCCGTCGGGATCGGCCTTGGCCACGCGCGCCGCACCGATGGTGCCGCCGGCGCCGCCGACATTCTCCACGATCACCTGCTGGCCCAGGGTCTTGCTCATCGACTGGGCGACGAGGCGGGCCACGGTGTCGGTCGGGCCGCCGGCGGCGAACGGCACCACCATGGTGACGGGCCGGGTGGGATAGGTCTGGGCCTGGGCCATGCCGGCCCCGACCAGCAGGGAGGCGGCGAGGGCGATGGATGCGAAGCGCATGGTGTCTTCCTCCGGTTTATCGTTGTTGTCGTCAGGTCAAAGGCGGAAACAGACTGGCATAGGCGAGGGTTCAGTCCTCCTCATGGAACACTTCCTCGCGCCGCTTGCGCACCGAGGGCAGCAGCACGATAGCGACCAGGATGATGGCGATAACGATCAGGGTGGCCGACAGCGGCCGGGTCACGAAGATGGACGGGTCGCCACGCGCGATCAGGAAGGACCGGCGCAGGTTCTCCTCCATCAACGGCCCCAGCACGAAGGCCAGCAGCAGCGGCGCCGGCTCGAACCCGTGTTTCAGCAGGAAATAGCCGATGCCCCCGAACAGGGCGACCAGCATCACCTCCACCCCCGATGAATTGATGGAATAGACCCCGATGCAGCAGAACATCAGGATGGCCGGGAACAGAATGCGGTAAGGCACCTTCAGCAGGCGGACCCAGACGCCGACCAGCGGCAGGTTGATGATGACCAGCATGGCGTTGCCGATCCACATGCTGGCGATCATGCCCCAGAACAGGGTCGGGTTCTCGTTCATCACCTGCGGGCCGGGCACGATGCCCTGGATGGTCATGGCCCCGACCATCATGGCCATGACGGCATTGGGCGGGATGCCCAGGGTCAGCAGCGGGATGAAACTGGTCTGCGCGCCGGCATTATTGGCACTTTCCGGCCCGGCCACCCCCTCGATCGCCCCCTTGCCGAAGCGCTGCGGCGTCTTGGAGATTTTCTTCTCCAGGGTATAGGACGCGTAGGGCGCCAGGACGGCACCGTTGCCGGGCAGGATGCCCAGGATGGAACCGATGCCCGTGCCGCGCAGCACGGCGGGGAAGCTCTGCTTGATATCGGCCCAGGTCGGCATCAGGCCGGTGATCTTGGCCCCCAGCACCGTTCGATCCTGGGTCTTTTCCAGATTGCGCAGAATCTCCGCCACACCGAACAAGCCGACCGCTAGGGTGGTGAAATTGATGCCCTCCGCGATCTCTGAAATGCCGAAGGTCAGGCGCTGTTCGCCTGACTCCAGGTCGGAGCCGACGCAGCCCAGCAGCAATCCCACGATGATCATGGAAACCGCCTTGATCACCGATCCGCTGGCCAGCACGGTGGCACCGATCAGGCCCACCAGCATCAGGGCGAAATATTCCGGCGGCCCGAAATTCTGGGCAAACTTGGCCAGGACGGGCCCGAACAAGGCCACCACGAAGGTCGCGACGGAGCCGGCGAAGAACGAGCCCAGGGCCGCGATGGCCAGCGCCGGCCCGGCCCGGCCCTTGCGCGCCATCTGGTGCCCGTCCAGCGTGGTGACGACGGACGAGGTCTCACCCGGCATATTGACCAGGATAGCCGTGGTACTGCCGCCATACTGGGCGCCGTAATAGATGCCGGCCAGCATGATCAGCGCGCCCAGCGGGTCCAGATAGAAGGTGATGGGCAGCAGGATGGCGATGGTGGCGATGGGCCCCAGGCCGGGCAGCACGCCGATCAGCGTGCCGACCAGCGCCCCCATGAAGCAGAGCCCCAGGTTGATGGGCGTGGCCGCGGCCCCGAACCCCATGGCCAGGTTGGAAAACACATTGTCCATGGGTCAGAACCTCGGCCAGAGGGGGAAGGGCAGGCCCAGGGCCAGCACGAACAGGCCGACCGCGAACAGAATCAGCGCCGCGCTGACCACCAGCAGTTCGCGCCATTTCGTGTCGGGGGAACTGAAGGCCGCGATCCCGAACAGCAGCGCCGAAGCGATGACCAGGCCCAGCGGCCGGATGGCCAGACCGAAGGCCAGGATGGCGCCCAGGATGGGCAGAGCCTGGCGCCAATGCAGCCGGTCGAGGCCCGGCCCGTCCAGCACCAGCGACCGGCCGGCGATGATCAGGCCCATCAGGCCGGTCAGCGTGGCCAGTACGGTGGGGAAATAGCCCGGCCCCATGCGCGACGCCGTGCCGAACTTCAACTCCCCGATCTGGCTGAAGGCCAGGATGGACAGAAGGATGAGGGCGACGCCGCCCACGAAATCCTGAGGACTACGCACACGCATGGCGGCCCTCCCCAGCATTGCGGTTGAAACTGGCCGCGGGTCGCCGCATCCGTCCGTCCCTCCCCTGTCTGGCCCCCGCGCTTGTCCGGTGTCACCGGCTGCCGGGTGGTAGCTTTGCGCCATGGTTAACAGTAACCCGGAGCCCCTGGGGCCGCAACATGCGCCTTTGGGATCAAGACTTTGGTCGGGAGGTGTCCGGCGTCATGTCCAGCCACAGGTCTTTGTCGTCCAGCGGGGTGGCGGCCGGCAGGTCGGGGTTGGTCAGGTTGAAGATGCGGGCGCCCTGGAACCGCGACAGCGGGAAGATCGACGCGGTGGACGGATGCCTTTCCATGAAGCGGCGCAAGCGCCCTTCCCTGGCCATGCGGGTCAGGCCCGTCTCCATGCGCCTGGCCAGTTCCCGTTGACCCGGGGCCACGAACAGGTACATGGGCAGCGGATAGACCAGCAGCAGCCTGTCATAGACGATGACCCCCTTGTCCCCCATGGTCGCCACCTCCCCGTCGATCTCATTGATGGCGCGGGGAAGATAGTCGCAGCGCCCGTCATGGAGGCCGGGATAGGCCATGTCGATCCAGTCGAACTCCATCACCCGCAGCCCGGCCGCGCGCAGCACGGGCGTGTCCGGCCAATAGGCCCCCTGGCAGGCCTTCAGATGGGACAACTGGTCCAGCTTGGTGATCTTGTCGAATTCCGCCTTGCGGTCGGCCCGGATGACCAGGGCACGCTGCCCCGTCAACCCCATGTCGAGGGGGATGCGGATGGGGGTGACGATCCCTTCCCGCAGGCGACTGGTCGTGGTCCAGAGCATATCCAGTTCATTATGCGCCAGCTGCGCCAATAAACGCGCCTGGGGCACATCCTCCGGCACCTTGGACAGGCGGGCGGGACCAAACTCCGCCGTCGTATCGGCCAGCACCTGTTCGATCAGGTCGAGATAGAAGGAACGGACATTATGGCCGGCGGGCGAGGCGTTATGTTCCACACGATAGGTGCGCACACCGTCATCCGCCGCCGACGCATGCGCCGGGACCAGTCCCGTCATTGACAGCAGCAGCACCAACAGCCACCGCATGCCCATCCTCCCATCCGCCCGTTGACCGGGCATATGCATGCCAAGGTATGTCGCCTAGCACACAAGGTTTCCACGACTATGACAAGCGGAAAACAGTGGAGATTTCAACCAGCCAATTTACCGAAGTTTGGCTGGCGGGAGAACAAGGTGCGCGACAAACAGGTCGTGAGCCGCGTCGGCCCGCCTTTGATGCTCTCTCGGGTGGTTCGCGATGGGGTGAATATAGTTACAGCGCTTCGCCCCGCACCAGACGCGGCAGTTCGCCGACAATGCCCATGGCGTGCTGCATGAAGAACTTCTTGGCCGGCTTCAGCGGGGCCAAATTGTTGATCGCCGCCATGCCCAGACGGCGGGCATGGGCCAGCGGCTTGATATCATTGCTGAACAGCCGCACCAACGCGTCGGTGGTGGCCAGCAGGGTCACCGTGTCCACCCGGCGCCAGCGCTGATATCGCTCCAGCACGTCCGGAGAACCGGGGTCCAGGCCGACGCGCAGCGCATCCACCACCACCTCCGCCAGGGCCGCCAGATCGCGGATGCCGACATTCAGGCCCTGGCCGGCGATCGGGTGCATGCCATGGGCGCTTTCGCTGACCAGGGCCAGGCGGGTGTCGATATAGCGCTCGGCGTGGCTCAGGCCCAGCGGCCAGGCCCAACGCCCGGCCACGGGTGTAACGTTGCCCAGCCAGTCGCCCACGCGCAGCTGAAGCTCCTCCCGGAACCGGTCGTCGGACAGGCCCATGTAGAAATCGACGCGATCCGACGGCTCGGTCCAGACAATGCTGGTATGGTGGCCGCCGGCCAGGGGCAGCATGGCGAAGGGGCCGGTGGGCAGGAACTGTTCCACCGCCACACCGCCATGCGGGCCGTCATGGCGGATGGTGCAGACGATGGCGTGCTGCTGATAGGACCAGGCGATCTGCTTGATGCCCGCATGCTCCCGGCAGAAGCTTTTCTTGCCGTCGGCCCCCACTACCAGACGCCCGGTAATGGTGCATCCATCGGCCAGGGTGACGCGCACGCCCGATGCGTCCCGCTCCATGGCGGTCACCGTGGCCGGGGCCAGATGCGTGACGGCGGGCAGTTCCTTCAGCCGGCGATAGAGCGCGAAACGCAGCACCCGGTTTTCGATGATCCAGCCGAAGGGGCGATCCCCCACCTCCCGGTGATCATAATGCAGGAACAGAGGCGATGACTGGTCGGTGACGCGAATATCCAGCATCGGCCCGACATTGCCATCCAGATGGTCCCAGACACCCGCCCCCATCAGCACGGTGCCGGCGCCATAGGCGATGGCGGTGGTACGGCCGTCGAAATCGGGCTGCAGCGTCTCTTCCGCCGGCTCGCGGTCGATGACCAGGGTGGAAACGCCGGCCGTCCCCAACGCACAGGCGAGCGTCAGGCCGGAGAGGCCCCCACCCACGATGATGATATCGGCCCTGTGGTCGGCATTCTGCACGGTCATGATGCGGTTTCCCGGAACTTGGCTGCTCTTTTGGGCGTTGAGAAGCTTGGAGCAAGCCTTGACGCCTGTCCAGACGGCGTGGCGTCGCAGGGGTTGCTTAATTTTTAATCAGCATCTGCCCATGTGCGCGCCTATTCTTAACCACACGGGGACCCGGCTCGGATTTTTCGCAGCGTACACCTTAGGAAATGGCGCGCGGCACGGTTCTTGTAAGTTAGGATGGCGATGCGCCGGGGCTTCCCGCTCCAGCGCCGGCATCCGTAGTCGTTTCTGTTTCCATGCAGAGGAAGGGAGAGCGCAATGAAGCTCGTCGTGGCCATCATCAAGCCGTTCAAGCTGGACGAGGTGCGCGAGGCCCTGACGGGACTTGGCATCCAGGGCCTGACCGTCTCGGAGGTGAAGGGGTTCGGCCGGCAGAAGGGCCAGACCGAGATTTATCGCGGCGCTGAATATTCCGTCAGCTTCCTGCCCAAGGTGAAGGTGGAAGTGGCCGTTACGGACGAGCTGGTGGATGGCGTCGTCGATGCCATCCAGAAGGCCGCCAATACCGGCCGCATCGGTGACGGCAAGATCTTCGTGCTGGACGTCGTGCAGACCGTGCGCATCCGCACCGGCGAGCAGAACGGCGACGCGCTGTAAGTTTGTTCCCTCAAACGCCGGGCGGGCGCATCCGCGCCCTTGGGCTAACGTGACCACATGGTCGCGGGCCGCCGGTCGGTGGCCTGGGCGGTTATTCTGTCAGGTTGACCGGTAACCCAGGCATTTCCAGGCGTCCAGGCCCGTTCGCGGAACCTTCCGCGAACGGGCTTTCCTGATTCGTTCACGGAAAATTTCTGATTCGCATCAAAGACTTACAAGAGTTTTCAACGTTTTTCTTAGCCTTTATCCACAAGCCCTTGTAACAAGGCGCTTCTTCGGCTCCGCCCGCCCCGAATGGGTTGCTTGTGCCGGGCGGGAGCGGCGGCTACAATTCGGCGACACCCCATTTCGCCAGCCGCCAAGGGCCAAGATGTTCGACGCCGCCGCCAATGAAATCCAGGCGCCCTGCCGCAGCGACCGGCTTTCCGACCTGTCCGAATATCCGTTCCCGCGGCTGCATGCGCTGCTGGCCGATGTCACGCCGCTGGCCAATGTCGCGCCCAGCATCCTGACCATCGGGGAACCGCAGAACGAGCCGCCGCCGATCCTGACCCGCACCCTGGCGGCATCCGCGCCCTTGGCCTGGGCCAAGTATCCGCCCACAGCCGGCACGCCCGCCTTCCGGGCATCGGTGGCCGGCTGGCTGTCCCGCCGCTTCAACCTGCCAGACGGGTTCATCGCCGCCGACAAGACCATTCTGCCCGTCTGCGGCACGCGCGAGGCGCTGTATCAGCTGGCCCAGCTGGTGGTGCCGGCGCGCAAGGCCGGCGGGCGGCCCGTGGTGCTGATCCCCAACCCGTTCTACGCCGTCTATCAGGGTGCGGCCGTGATGGCGGGGGCGGAGCCGGTGTTCCTGGACGGTACCAGGGAAACGGGCTACCTGCCCGACCTGGATGCGGTACCGGAAGAGCTATGGGAACGCACGGCCCTGTTCTATCTCTGCACCCCCGCCAATCCGCAAGGTGCGGTGGCCAGCCTGGACTACCTGAAGCGCGCCCTGACGCTCGCCCGCCGGTACGGTTTCACCATCGCCTTCGACGAATGCTATGGCGAGCTGTGGCACGGCACGCCCCCCGCGGGTGGCCTGGATGCCGCCCTGGCGCTGGGCGGCGACAAGCCGCTGTCCAACCTGCTCAGTTTCCACTCGCTTTCGAAACGATCCAGTGCTGCTGGGCTTCGTTCCGGGTTCGTTGTGGGTGATCCAGACCTGATCGCCGGCTTCACCCGCCTGCGCGCCTATTCCCTGGCCGGCATGCCGCTGCCCGTGCTGGACGCGGCCACGGCGCTGTGGGCCGATGACGCGCATGTCGAGGTCAACCGCGCCTATTACCGCGCCAATGTCGATGCCGCGCAGGCGGTGCTGGAAGGCAAGTTGGGCTTCTATCGCCCCGATGCCGGCTTCTTCTTGTGGCTGGACGTCACCGGCGTCGCCGCCAATGGGGAAGAGGCGACCCGGCGCCTTTGGCGCGAGGGCGCCATCAAGGTGCTGCCCGGCACCTATCTGACCCAGCCGCATGTCGATGGCCATAATCCCGGCGACCGCTATATCCGCATCGCGCTGGTGCAGGATGCCGACAATGTCGCCCGGTCGATGGAACGGCTGGCCCGTATCCTGACGTGACCCTTCCTTGATCCCGCTGACCGGACGAGCCCTTCCATGCCGAGCCGCCCCGCCCAACAGACCCAATCCCCCGGCCGTCCCGCGCCGCGCGGGCCCATGCCGATTTCTGGTACCACAGGCGGCATCGGGGGCGGCACCGGCCCGCGCAAGTCGCGCCTGCTGCCCGATGGCATGATGGCCTTCGCGCTGCGCCGGCTGGTGGAAGGGGGCGGGCTGCTGGTGGTGATGGTCGGTCTGGCCCTGCTGCTGTCCTTCCTGTCCTATGACAGCCGCGACCCGTCCTGGAGCACGGCGGTGCCGGGCGACAATATCCCGGTGGGCAACCTGTTGGGCCGCACAGGTGCCTATATGTCGGACCTGCTGCTGCAATCGCTGGGCTATGCGGCCTATCTGCTGCCCTTGTTCCTGCTGGGCTGGGGGTTCCGCATCTTCCGGCACCGGCCGGTGCGCAATATTGCCCTGCGCGTGCCGCTGGCTCTGGCCGCCGTGCTGGTCATGGCCATGGCCATGGTCTGTCTGGCCCATGGCAATGCCGCCTGGGGCGGGCCCGCCGGCGCCATGCTGGTCAAGCCGCTGTTGAAGCTGGTGGTGGCGCTGGCCGGCGGCGTGTCGGGGCTGGTCATGGGGCTGGCTCTGCTGGTACCGGCCTTGTTCTTGTGCCTATGGGCGCTGGACGTGCGGCTGTGGGAAGTGACGGAGTTCGCCCGCAGCCTGGGCAAGCGTGCTCGCAGCCTGCGCACCGCCAGCACCAAGGCTGATGCGGAGGACGAGGCGTCGCCACCGGCCCCTGCCCAGGCCACCCGCTGGAGTGCGCAGCCCCAGCCCGCGGCAGCCGCCGACAAACCGACGCTGGGCGGCAAGGCTACCGCCCTGTTCGCCCGCCTGCGGCCCAAGCGCAAGGACGCTGCCCCGGCCGCGACGGCACCGGTCCCCACCGCGCCGCGCGTGGGCCCAAGCCTGGCGGGGGGTTTGTCTGTCGCGCCCGACGATGGCCAACCCCCGGTGAAGGAGGCCCCCGCCAGCCCGGCGGAGGAACGCCGCCGCCACGCCCCGCCCGTGGTGGCCCCCGCGCCGAAGCCCCTGCCCGAAGTGGCGCGCAAGGTGGAGAAGGCCCGCCAGGCGAATTTGCTGCTGGAGCCGGAGGCGCGCGGCGATTACGAGCTGCCGCCCGTCGACATCCTGCAATTGCCGCCCCATGGCGTCGGCCCGCTGATGAGCGAGGAAGCGTTGCAGCGCAATGCCGAGATGCTGGAAAGCGTGCTGGAGGATTTCGGCGTGCGCGGGCAGATCGTCAAGGTCAGTCCCGGCCCCGTGGTGACGCTGTACGAGCTGGAACCCGCACCGGGCGTGAAATCGGCCCGCGTCATCGGTCTGGCCGACGATATCGCCCGGTCCATGTCGGCCGTGTCGGTGCGCGTGGCCGTGGTGCCCGGCCGCAATGTCATCGGCATCGAGATGCCCAACCAGAAGCGCGAGACGGTTTACCTGCGCGAACTGCTGATGTCGGATGCCTATGAGAAGAGCCAGCAGAAGCTGGCCCTGGTGCTGGGCAAGGATATCGGCGGCGGCCCGATCATCGCCGATCTGGCCCGCATGCCCCACCTTCTGGTCGCCGGCACCACCGGGTCGGGCAAGTCGGTGGCCATCAACACCATGATCCTGTCCATCTTGTACCGGATGCCGCCGGACAAGTGCCGCTTCATCATGGTCGATCCCAAGATGCTGGAACTGTCCATCTATGAGGGCATTCCCCACCTGCTGGCGCCCGTGGTGACTGACCCCAAGAAGGCGGTCGTGGCGCTGAAATGGGCGGTGCGGGAGATGGAGGACCGGTATCGCAACATGTCCAAGCTGGGCGTGCGCAATATCGACGGCTACAACGCGCGCCTGAAGGAGGCGCGCCAGAACGCGGAAGTGCTGATGCGCCGCGTCCAGACCGGTTTCGACCCCGACACGGGCAAGCCGATCTATGAGGAACAGCCCATCGACCTGACGGAACTGCCCTATATCGTCGTCATCGTCGATGAGATGGCGGACCTGATGCTGGTGGCCGGCAAGGATATCGAAGCCGCCATCCAGCGCCTGGCGCAGATGGCGCGCGCCGCCGGCATCCACCTGATCATGGCCACCCAGCGCCCGTCGGTTGACGTCATCACCGGCACCATCAAGGCCAATTTCCCCACCCGCATCAGCTTCCAGGTCACCAGCAAGATCGACAGCCGCACCATCCTGGGCGAACAAGGCGCCGAACAGCTGCTGGGCCAGGGTGACATGCTGTACATGGCCGGCGGCGGCCGCATCACCCGCGTCCATGGCCCCTTCGTGCGCGACGAGGAGGTGGAACAGGCGGTGAAGTTCCTGAAGGCCCAGGGCGAGCCCTCCTATATCGACGCGGTGACGGAGGAGGATGAGGAGTTCGATCCATCATCGGCCGAAGGCGGCGGCGGCGGCGGCGAGAAGGGTGGGGAGGCGTCGGGCGACGACCTGTATGACCAGGCCGTTGCCGTGGTGACGCGGGAAGGCAAGGCATCCACCAGCTTCATCCAGCGCCACCTGCGCATCGGCTACAACTCCGCCGCCCGCCTGATCGAGCGGATGGAGAAGGAAGGCGTGATCAGCAAGGCCAACCATGCCGGCAAGCGCGAGGTGCTGGCCCGCAGCGCGGATGACCACGAGAGTTATAATTAAGGGGGCATGGGGGTCACGCCCACGGCTCCGTCTCCAGCCCCACCCGCACCACGGCGTCGCCCTGTTGGGCGCGCCACTGGCTCCAATGCTGGAAATGTGGCGACGCGTGATGGGCGCGCATCGCCGCCTCGTCCACGAATTCCTCCCAGACATGGAAGATGGCGGGGCCGCCCACTGCCTCCTCCGACCGGCTCCGCGCCGCGCGGAACTGGATGCAGCCAGGCTCCTGCCGGCTACCCTGCAGGTTATGGCCGAAATACTCGATGAACCCGTCCAGATGGGTCAGGGCCACCTCGAGCCTGATCAATCGTCCCTCGCGCGCCATCCTCTTTCCTTTCATGATCATGGACCGGCCTGCGGCACCTGGCCGTCGACGCGGATATCCTGCACGGCAATGCCGCCCTTGCCGTCGAAACGTACATAGAGGTCCACCACGCCTTTGCCGTCGCGCAACCAATCATCCAGGGCCCTCGCCCTTTCCTGGGATTGGTAGAGGCGCAGTTCGCGGTCCGGATCGGCGAGCGGCATGGGGCAGGATGCCAGCACCTCCGTCGCACAAGACGGCAACACGGTGAAGCCGGGCCGGCCCGGATCCTTCGGCCGATCGACCAGACAGATGCAATCGTTGGGGCCATGGCGGTCGCGCAGGCCATGTATGTCCAACCGGGCCGACAGATAATGGCCGCGCAGCAGGTCGCGCGGGTCGTAACCCAACAGGCGGATACGCATGCCGGGATCGCCGGCACTTGAAAAGGGCAGCCACAGGGCCCAGCCGGCCAGGACCAGGGTGGGAAGCAGCAGCAGGGCTGCCCGCAGGATGGATGTCCTCATGCCCCCTTCCCCCCGCCCCAGGACATGACCCGGCTGGCTCCGAAAGCCAGGGCGATCAGCACCAGGCCGGCCAGCACCAACCCCAGGCCCGTGGCCATCAGCCCCCCTGCCGCATCCAGATAGGCCACGAACACCCGCACGGCGATCAGGGCCACGGCCAGACGGAACACGTTGGTCTGGTGCGCCACCAGGGCCAGCCGCGCCAACCCGATCCAGTAGAGGCAGAACGCCACGCCCGTGACGATGGCGCCAGCGACACCGGAAAACAGCAGCGGCAGGACGCACAGCGGTGCCGTCAGGGCCACGGCCAGCCCCAGCCCGATCCGCAAGGTTCCGCGCCGGTCGGCCGGAACCAGCAGATGTGCCGCCGCCAAGGCCAGCAGGCCGATGCCGGCACCGATCAGGGCGTCCGTCTGCGTCGCCACCGTGGCTGGCCGGTCGCGCAACGGCTGCACGATCAGCAGCATGATGGTCAGGCCCAGAATGGCGGCCCCAGCCGCAACCTGCCCGCAATGCCGGGCCCAAGCCGGCGGCAGGGGCGGACAGGCGGCGCGCAGGGCGTAGAGCGCGGCCAGGAACAAGGCGACACAGGTCGTCATCAACCGGTTGCCGTCCAGCCACTTCTCATGATCATCCAGCGTGGCCAGAAACCAGGCGAACAGGCCCAGGGTCCAGACCCAGCGGTTCAGCCCGCCGCGCGCCAGGACCAGGGTGAAGGGGGTGGCCAGCAGCAGCCAGCCGCCCAGCAGGCCTGCGGTCGTGCCCTGCAACTGGAAGCTTTGCCCGATATGGGCGATCAGGCCCAGGGTGGAGAGCGAGAGCAGCAGCACGCCCCCTTCCACACGCGCAGCCCGGTCGGGATCACGCTGCCGCGCCCAGTACCAGATGGCCCCGCCCAGGCCCAGATTGACCGTCACATGCAGGCCCAGGCGCAGGCTGATGGGGATGTCGTCCCAGTTGGCGGCGATGATGGCGATGATGCCGACGCCGATGGTGAAGGCGCCCAGCACGGCCAGCGCCAGGGTCAGCTTCGGCCGGCCGCGCGATGCCTCGAACGCGGCGATGCGTTCGGCCTGGTCGGCATCGATGAAGCCCTCACGCCGCCAGTCGGCCAGCTTGCCCTGCAACCCGAAAAACGGACCCATGCAACCTTCCCGTCTTGGTTTGCCGTCAGGGTGGGGCAAAGCCCTTCCCTGCACAAGGCATCAATCCGGTAAACGCGGCAACAGCAATGCCGCTGCCCCCAACGTCTGCACGATCGCCACGGCCAGGGTCAGCGCCGGCAATCCCAGGGTGATGAAGGGGGCCAGCAGGGCTGTTCCCGCCGACGAGATGCCGGTGATGAACAGGATGACCAGGGCCGACGCCCGGTCGTCATCGCCGCGCCCCGCCATGATGGCCCGCAGGAAGCCGGGCGGCCCGCGCAGGCCCAGGCCGATATTCATGGGCGCGAACAGCACCGACAGCACCCAGACGGGGCCGCCGCCGGTCCAGCCATAGGCCAGCAGCAGCAGGCCAGACAGGAAGGCCAGCAAAGTGCCGATCCAGATCATCCGTTCCACGCCGAACCGCTTAGCCAGGCCGCCGGCCAGATTGGCAGCGATGGCGAACAGTGTGACGCCGATGGCCTGCATCAGAACGAAATCACCCATGGTGCCGCCCATGCCCACGGTGATGGTGACCGGTGCCCCGAACACGAAGATCAGCAGCCCGCCCAGCACGCCGCCATGCGACAGGCCATAGTGCAGGAACACGGGATCGCGCAGCAGCCGCAGATATGATCCTTGCCGCCGCTTCTCCACCCGGCCGCCGGGCAGAATGCGCCAGCCGGCCCCCAGACAGGCCAGCACCACCAGCGACGCCAGCGCCACCACCAGGAACGGCGCCTGCCACCCGGCCCAGGCGATCAGGGCGGCACCGGCCAGGGGGGCCGCACCCGGTGCGATGGCCTCGATCGAGCCCAGCAGGGCGAGCGCGCGCATGGCCCCGACCTCGTCAAACAGACGGCGGATGATACCGGGCGCGAAGACGGCCGGCGCCGATCCCGCCAGTCCCTGACCGAAGCGCAACGCGATCAACTGGTCCAGATCATCGACCAACACCGACAGACCGGTCAGCACACCGAAACCGGCGATGGCCAGCATCAGCAGCAGGCGGCGGTCGAAGCGCGCCGCCAGGGTGCCGAACAGCAGCATACCGGCCATGGCGCCGGCCACATAGGCCGCGATCACCAGCTGTGCCCGCGGCACGTCCCCGCCCGGCAGCGTCGCCAGCACCGGCAGCGCCGGTAGGATCAGGTCGATCCCGGCCATGCCCAGCAGTGTGCCCATCACCAGCAGGGCGCAGATCAAGCTCCGCGTCATGCGCCAATCCCCTTTCCCCAAATCTTTCAACGCCAATAAATCCGATATTGCATCTATTCCATATATCGATATCCAGGCCCCAGGCATGCGCCATGATCAATCGAGCGACCCGATAGAGATTGATTGCAAATTGTGCGGAACCAGGACAGAAAATAGGCATCGGTTGCACAGGTTTTACCCATGCCGCGTCACTTGCTTGTTCGCCATGAAACGCGCCACCCGCACCTGACCGCCCATGTTAAGGCGGGTCTGGGGGCGGCGGTATCCATCGCGGCGGCGGGCTGGCTGGCCGGGGTCACGCATCTGCCGCTGCTGCTGGCGCCGTTCGGGGCCAGTGCCGTGCTGCTGTTCGCGCAGGCTGCCAGCCCGCTGGCCCAACCGGTGAACGTCATTGGCGGCTATCTGCTGGCGGGGCTGGTGACCCTGCTGGCCCATATGGCCCTGCCCGGCGACTGGTGGGTAGTGGGGCTGACGGTGGGCCTGTCGATCACCGCCATGTCGCTGGCCCGGCTGACCCATCCGCCGGCGGGTGCCATGCCCGTGGTGGTGGCGGGATCATCCGCCATGCCGGCGCTGGAATTGCTGTCCATCGCGGTGGCCGGGGCCGTGGTCATGACCCTCTATGCCGCCTTGCACCACCGGTTGCCCCCGCGCTTCGATTATCCCAAGCGGCCGGCACCCGCCGTCAGGTAAGGGACGCGTCAGGGCGACGCACCGTCGGCCGCCATGGTCAGGGCGCGGATAATGGATTTCCAGTCATCGGCGATTCTTGGCAGGCGTGATTTGACCATCAGCAGGATGCTCAGGTCGCGGCCCCGGTCGATGCGCGGCCAGGTGCCGAAGGCGCCGGGGCTGGAGATGATGGGGCAGGACCCGTCACCCTCCAGCGCCTCGCACCACAGGCCGATGCCATAGCCCTTCATGGCTTCCGCCGCTTCCGGCTGCTCCCGCCGGTCGGCGCTGCCGATGCGGTCATGTTCCATGGCGGGGAAGATGTCGGCCGGCAGCAGGCGGCTGCCATCGGCCATCAGGCCCCGGCGGGCGATCAGCAGCAGGATGCGTTCATAATCGTCCGGGCTGGCGATCAGGCCGCCGGCCACCCCCCACTGATCACCCCAGCGGCAGGCGGACGACAGGCCCAGCGGATCGGCGATCAGGCGGCGGAACAGGCTGTTCCAGTCGGCCCCGCCCGCCTGTTCGGCCAGATAGGCCGCCACCTGCATCGAGACGCCGGAATAGGCGAAGACCTGGCCCGGCTGCCCGATCAGGTCCATGTCGGCCAACCCCTTCGCGGCGGTGGTCGGCGTGGGATAGCGCCGGTCCTGGCGGACAGGGCCGATGGCGGGCAGGGCCGATGTATGGCTCATCAACTGCGCCAGCGTGATGGAAGATGCCGGACCGGACGCCACCAGCCCCGCCTGACCCAAGGTCAGGTCCAGGCGCAACCGGCCCTGCACCACCAGGGCCATGATCACCAAACCCGCCACCCATTTGCTGGCCGATGCCACCGGGATGGCGGTGCCCGGCCCGATATCGCCGAAATAGCCGCGATAAAGCACCTGTCCCCGGTGATGGGCCACGGCCGCCACCCCGTCCAGCCGGTGGCGGCGGATGGCATCCTGGATCAGGCCGGTCACTGCCGGCAGGTCGGGGGAGGAAGGATCGACCGCCGCCGCGCCCGCCCGCAGCAATGTCAAGAACGGGCCGGCGGCCAGCAGGGACAGGATCAGGCGGCGGTTCAGCATGGCGGCACCTCAGGGATGGAAACCATTCCTTGTACGCGCCACCAACGCCGACCCTGCCTCAGCCCCCCACCGTCGTGGTCAGGGTCTGGTCACCGCGGCGCACGGCGATGGTCCAGCGGCGGACCTGGACGGCCAGGGCCGAATCCAGGTCGCCCACGCGGCGGATATCGGCATTGTTGACCGACAGCACCACATCCCCCGGCCGCACGCCCAGGCTGGCGGCGGGCGTGCCCCGCCCGACCTCCAGCACCACCACGCCGCTGTCGGCGCCGTCGAAGCGCAGTTCCTCCACCAGGGCCGGGTTCAGGTTGGCGACCTTGGCACCCGACAGCGGGTTGCGCCCCGCCAGGATGGTCTCCTGTCGTGCCGGTTCCTCCGGCGGGCCGATCAGGCGCAGCGGCAGGGTGGTCTCTCTGCCCCCGCGCAGCACGGTGATGGTGGTGTTGCCGCCCACGCCCAGCGTGGCCACGCGATAGCGCATGCTGTCGGGATCATCCACGGGCTTGCCCTTGACGGCCGTCACCACGTCACCGACCTTCAGCCCCGCCTGATCGGCCGGCCCGCCCTTGCGCACCTGGTTGATCAGCACACCCGCCGGACGGGG
Organism: Niveispirillum sp. GW835-FHT14G11; assembly: GCF_058793615.1. Taxonomy (NCBI): domain Bacteria; kingdom Pseudomonadati; phylum Pseudomonadota; class Alphaproteobacteria; order Rhodospirillales; family Azospirillaceae; genus Niveispirillum; species Niveispirillum sp. GW835-FHT14G11. The sequence goes on along the minus strand of NZ_JBXAFZ010000013.1, from coordinate 199,532 downwards.
AAGGCCCATGGATGATGCGATCTCGCTGGTCACCGGCTGGCCACCGGCCCCGATCCAGGGGCGCACCAGCTTGCCGCCATTGCGCACCGCTTCCACCACCGTGCGCACCATGTTAGCGGGAATGGCGAAGCCGATGCCGATGGACCCGCCCGACCGGCTGTAGATGGCAGTGTTGATGCCGACCAGCCGCCCATCCATGCCGATCAGCGCCCCACCGGAATTACCCGGATTGATGGCGGCATCGGTCTGGATGAAGAAATTATAGTCGGAGATGCCGACGGCGGTGCGGGCCACAGCCGACACGATGCCGCTGGTCACCGTCTGGCCCACGCCGAACGGGTTGCCGATGGCCAGCACCAGATCGCCCACCTCCAGATCGTCGCTGTCATGCATCTCCAGCACGGGCAGCTTCTCCTTGCCCGGATCGATGCGCAGGACGGCCAGATCCACCTGCTCATCCGTGGTCACCAGCCGGGCAGCGAATTCCCGCCGGTCGGACAGGACCACGGTGATCTCGTCGCTGTCCTTGATGACATGGGCGTTGGTGACGATCAGTCCATCGGCACCCAGGATGACGCCCGACCCCAGGCTGCTTTCCACCCGTTCGCGCGGGATGCCGGACAAAGCCTCCCCGAAGAAGCGCTGGAACAGGGGGTCCTGCAACAGGGGGGAGATGCGCTGCTGCACCCGGCGCTTGGTGTAGATGTTCACGACCGCGGGGCCGGACTGCTTCACCAGGGGGGAGAAGGACAGCATCATGTCGGCGCGGCTGGCCGGCACGGCCTGGGCCAGGGCGGGAACGGGGGACAGCAGCAAGGCGGCCAGCGACAGCACCGCCAGACGGGGGGCGAACAGCTTCATCATCACATCCCGAAGAATGGGTCGCGGATCAGCAACGGGCGGAGCAGCTCTGCAACTCCGCCTTGCAGGTCGCCCCCATGCCATAGTCGGTGCGGCCGACCTGGGAGGTATTGCCGGGGCTGGCCGATTGCTGATCCATGCAGATATTGTTGTCGCGATTGCATTGCGCCAGACAGGCGCGGCGCGGGTCCAGCCCCTCGCGGGATTCGCGCTGGGCGGGAGCGGACATGCAGCCGGCGAGGCTGGCCAGGGCCAGCAGGGCGGCGGCGACACGGACGGCGTTGTTCATGATGGGGCTTCCAAGAGGGGACTTGGCCTGCATCCTAGGCCGATCGGCGAGGGGCGCAACAGGGATGGTTGTCGCGGGCAAAGATGGCGGCCGCGGGGCGGCCCAACCGGCTGGTATCGGAACGTCAGAAAACGCGCGCACAAGTCTATGCAATTTCTCTTAAATATGTTCGGGATTTCTGTCAGAACGAAAACGGCGGCCCGGATGGGCCGGACCGCCGTCAACGGAGGTAAAGAGGCATGAAGACAATGCCCTTTATCCTGTTGCTCCGGGTTCCGATCTGGGGGCGGCGTGTGTTGCACGTCACCATCCTGATCAACCGGGCATAAGGAGGGTGGGTCGGTGTGTAGGATCACCGGCCCACCTTCTCCCGACTATAAGACAAATCTTCCCGCCTGACCAGAAAGACCTTACCCAGGCACACCAATATCACCGACGGGAGCGCTCACGCCGCCATGCCGGCCGCATGGGCACTGGACCAGGCCCATTGGAAATTATAGCCCCCCAGCCAGCCGGTGACGTCCACCGCCTCCCCCACCACATAGAGGCCGGGGATTTTCCGGGATTCCATGGTCTTGGACGACAGTTCGGCCGTGTCGATGCCGCCCAGCGTCACCTCCGCCGTGCGATAGCCTTCCGTGCCATCGGGATGGACTTTCCAGGCGTGCAGCGCCGACGCCAGCGCCGTGAGATCGGCATCCTTCAGGTCGGCCATGGGCCGGCTGACCAGCGGCGCGGGGCCGATCAGGGCCGTCTCGAACATCCGTTCCGCGAAGCGGCGGGGCAGCAGCTCGCCCAGGATGGTCTTCAGTTCCGCCTTGTGCCGCGTGCGTTTCAGCCCCTTCAGATGGTCGGCCAGGGGCTGGTCGGGGGACAGGTCGATGGATACCCCCTGCCCCGGCTGCCAATAGGAACTGATTTGCAGGATCGACGGACCCGACAGGCCGCGATGGGTGATCAGCAGCGCCTCGCGGAACCGTCCTTTGCCGCAGGAGACGGTGGCCTCCAGCGGCACGCCGGACAGGTCCTTCAGCTTTTCCAGATCGGAAGGCGCAAAGGTCAGCGGCACCAGGGCTGGACGCGGCTCCACCAGCGACAGACCCCATTGGCGGGCCAGCCGGAAGGCGAAGTCGCTAGCCCCCATCTTGGGGATGGACGGGCCACCGGTGGCCAGGATGAAGCTGTCGGAGGTGAAGGTGCCATGGCTGGTGGTGAGGGTAAAACCGCCCCCCTCCCCCTTCGCCACATCGTCGATGCGGCAGGCGGTGCGGATGTCCACGCCGGCATCGGCGCATTCATCCAGCAGCATCCCCAGGATGCGCGGCGCGCCATCGTCGCAGAACAACTGGCCCAGCTTCTTCTCATGCCAGCCGATGCCGTGGCGTTCGACCAAGCTGATGAAATCATGCTGCGTATGCCGCTTCAGCGCGGAGATGCAGAAGGATGGGTTGGCGGAGAGATACCGGTCGGGCCTGGCTTCCAGATTGGTGAAGTTGCAGCGCCCGCCGCCGGAGATCAGTATCTTCTTGCCCACCTTCTCCGCATGGTCGATGACCAGCACGCGCCGCCCCCGGCGGCCCGCGAAGATGGCGGCGTAAAGCCCGGCAGCCCCGCCGCCGGCGATGATGATGTCCTGCTTGTCCATCGCACTTCAGATGTCGTTGTAGCGAGAAGCTGTAAAAATCCACCGCCACATTGTCAATCCATGCTCGGCACCATGACAGGCATCTCCACAAAAGGTTGGATTCATGCTAGCACCCCGATTGAAGAGATGTATCTGGAACGGGGACTGGAATGCGCAGCGTATATGCGATTGCATGCCTTATGATCGTTGCAGCTCCTGCCTATTCGCAGGAAGCGGACCGGAATTCGACTTTCGGCATTACATTTGGGGACACACTTGAAAAGTTGCGCGCAAAAGGCACGGTTTTCACCGTAGCAACCGATATCAAGTCGAACGCGGCGGAATGGTACCACGTTCAGAAATTTCCCAATCACCCACAGGAAACTGACCTTGCCGCCATTGCCGTCACGGATAAAGGTCTACAAAAAATCATCTGGATGTCAAAAACGATAACCGATGATGCCCTAGGCAGCGAGGGGAAGAGGAAATTTTCATACTATGAAGAAATATTGACCAAGAAATACGGCCCGGTCGAATCATCTTTCACGGTGAAAAGAACGGGCATGACACTTTACAAGGACGCGGATGAATTCTACCAATGCCTAAAATACGATGGGTGTGGTTATTGGATGACCGGCTGGAAGGGTGATTGGGGGACTGCGATTCTTACAATAGAAGGAACCAGCAATCGAGGCTCCGGCTGGCTGAAAATAGCGTACGAAGGGCCGTATTGGTCGGCCGCACTGCAGGCGGAAAAGGCCAAGCAGCAGCAGAAGGATCAGGGCGCCTTCTGAGAGCGTGATTCACGTTTCGGATGGGAATCCCTTGAACAGATATTATCCGCCTTCCAGATCGTCCAGATCGGGCAGACCCTTGGCGTTGGCCAGCTTGCATTTGGAGAAATCCACGCCGCGCAGGTCGGCATTGGTCAGGTTGGCATCCGACAGGTCCGCCCCCTTGATGGAGACGTTGCGGATCTGGGCCTGGCGCAGGTCGGCACCGGTCAGGTTGGCCCCCGACAGGTCGGCCCCCACCAGGATGGCCTTGCCCAGGCGGGCGCGTTCCATATTGGTCTGCCAGTCATGGCCCTGGATATTGATGGGCGATGCCAGCACGCCCGTCATGTCCGCGCCCACCAGCATGGAGCGGATCATGCGGGCCCCGCGCATGTTGGCATTGCGCAGATTGGCCCCGCGCAGGTCGGCGGATGACAGGTCGGCCATCAGCAGGGCGGAGCGCGACAGGTTGGCATTGCGCATCACGGCGCCGCGGAAGATGCCGGCCGACAGGGTCATGCGCGACAGGTCCAGGCCCGTCAGATCCTTGCCCGACAGGTCCAGCTGCTTGCCGGCGGCGCCATTGGTCTCGATCCATTTGGCGTGTGCCGTCAGCATGTCGGCCAGGCTTTCCTCCATCCCGGCCAGCTGCTCGATGGTCTTCACATCCTCCATATTGGCCAGCGTCAGGTCGACCCCGTCCAGGATGGCACCGATCAGGTTGGCGCCCCGCAGGTTGGCGTGGCGCAGGATGGCACCGGTCATGATGGCGCCTTCCAGGTTCGCCCCCTCCAGGTTCGCCTCCGTCAGGTCGCAACTGGTCAGATCGCAGCCTGTCAGGTTGCTGTCCGACAGGTTGGCCTTGACCAGGATGGAGCCGCGCAGGTCGGCGTCGCGCAGGTCGGTCTGCATCACAAAACTGTCGGACAGCCGCGCTTTGGACAGGGTGGCGCGCATGATGACGGCCTTGGACAGGTCCGCCTCCGACGTGGATTGCACCGACACCAGTTCGCCATTGCGGGCCAGCGCCAGCGTGCCGTTGCGGAAATCGGCCGAGGTCAGGTTGCAGCTGATCATGACCGCCCCGCGCAGGATGGCGCCGCGCATGTCGGCCGCCGTCAGGTCGGCATGCATCAGATCGGCCTCTGCCAGATCGGCGGCATAGAAATTGGTCATGCGCAGGTCGGCCCCGCGCAGCAGCGTGTTATGCAGCTTGGCCCCGGTGAAGTCGGCCGAGGCCAGCACGGCACCCGACAGGTCCAGGTTCGACAGCTCGCACAGCTTGAAATGCGCCCGCACGCCAGTGACGCGCTGTTCCACGAAGGCCTGATGCTGCTTCAGCATCACATCCAGGTCGCTCTGCACGATCTTGTTGCGATAGACGCCCAGGCGTTCATCCAGGAGCGAGGGCGATTTCTGGATCGCCACCTTGCTGAGGTCGGTCCGGGAGGAGCCGTCGGTGCGGGTGAACTTCGACATGGATGCGGCAATACCTGGAAACCGGGCCGGAAACGCCCGGCCGCCCTTGTAAACGCATTAAGACATGAGCCCAGGCCTGACGCAAAGGGGTATTGCGTAAGGTTAGGGCCGCGTCACGAGAACATCATGCGGGTCAATCCATCGAAACCTTGCCACGCATCTTCTTCACGTCGGCCCGCGTGGTTTTCGCGTCCAGCCGGCGGGTCTTCGACGCCAGCGTCGGGCGGGTCGGCCGGCGGGGCGCCTGGCGTTCGGCGGCCTTGGCCAGGATTTCCACCAGCCGGGCGCGCGCATCTTCGCGGTTGCGCTCCTGACTGCGGTGGGACTGGGCCACCAGCACCAGCACGCCATCGGCCGTCAGCTTGCGCCCGGCCACGCCGCGCACCCGCTGTTTCAGCCAGTCCGGCAAGGTCGGCGAATTGGCGACGTCGAAGCGCAGCTGCACCGCTGTTTCCACCTTGTTGACATTCTGCCCGCCCGGACCGCCGGCGCGCAGGAAACTCTCCTGCAGCTCCTCCTCGTCGATGGCGATATGGGGGGTAATGGGGATCATGGTTCCGGTTCCGCTGGCCTGTCCCGTCAACAACAGGAAACGGGGCTTGCCGTCAAGGGCCCGGCGGCGGCGGCTTGCGGGCGGGCACCGGGGAAGACTGGGCCGGGGTGGGGGCACCCTTCTTGCGGCCATGGGTGATGCGCGGTTCCGGCGGGTCGATGCGCGGTTGCGCCGGGCCGTCCACCGTGGCGGCGGGCGGTGCGGGTGGGAGCGGGTCCTGCAAGGCCCGCTGCGCCCGGTCGGCATCCAGGCGCAGGCCATCGGCCTCGCGCTGGCGCATGGGATCGGGATTGGGCCGCAGCGACAGATCCGACTGGCCGCGCAGCGTATCCACCTGCATCCGCCCGCGTTCGGCGTCCAGCGGGCTGGGGCTGATGGGGGCGCCGAACGTCGGCGGGGGCGACAGCAACGGGTTCTCCTGTGCCCCGGCGGCAACCGGGAACAGGATGGAAAGGGCGGTCAGCGCCAGCGGAAGGATCAGTCTGCGCATGGACCTCATATGGGCCGCCCTGCCGCACCCGCACACCCCCCCGCAAAGTGGGAAGCCAGATATGCGGAAGAAGGGGAAAACGCCCCTTGCACCATCAGCCCTTTGCATGGATAAGCTGTTTTCACGACGCACCCGCACGTGCCCCTGGCCCCTTGTGCCACGCAACGACGTCAGGCGTCCTTTTTGGCAGCACCGGTCAACCGTGGGCCGGTACCCCCGAGAGGGAAGTCGATATGAACGCCGTTATGCCCCATCGGGCCATGGTTCGGTAAGGACCCCACTGGCCCGCCTCGTCCGTTGACGCTTTGCGGTCTTCCCCAGACCCGGCAATCACGACGCGGAACCAGAAATCCAGATCACCGCACATGCCGGCCGGCAGGTCCGTACCGCCGCCGCCATCATTCCATATTTCCGCCATGTCCCGCGCCCCTTGATCGGCGAGGCTGGTGGCATGGGGCATCCGCCCCCGGGGGACCGTCTCCACATGGCCCAGATCCGTTTTCGCACCGCCGTCGCCCCGCTGCGCCGCAGCCATAACCGCACCCATGCCGTCCACCTGCCCAGCGTCAACGCGATGGTGGCGCGGCTGGAGCCGGCGGAGCCCATGCATTGCATCCGCCCCGCCACCCTGCGCGCCACCGCCGGCCGCTTCATCGACCTGTTCGACCAGGCCACGGGCGGCCATGGCGATGTGCTCTATGCCGTGAAGTGCAATCCCGACCCGGCCTTCCTGCGCGCCCTGTACCAGGGCGGCGTGCGGCATTTCGATTGTGCCTCGCCGGCCGAAATCCGCGTCGTGCGCCAGATGTTTTCCGACGCGCAGATCCATTACATGCATCCGGTGAAGAACCGCGCCGCCATCGCCAAGGCCTATGGCGACATGGGCGTGCGCGACTTCTCCCTGGACAGCCTGGACGAGCTGGACAAGATCGTCGCCGTCACCGGCGGGGCCGATCTGGGCCTGTTCATCCGTCTGGCCATGCCCAAGGGCAAGGCCGCCTATGATCTGTCGGGCAAGTTCGGGGCGCAGTTCGACGATGCCGTCACCCTGCTGCGCCGGGCGCGCACCGTGGGCGCCCGTGTCGGCCTGTGCTTCCATGTCGGCAGCCAGATGATGGAACCGGCCGCCTATGGCCGCGCCCTGGAACTGGCCGGCCGGGTGATCGCGGCGGCGGGTGTCGCCATCGACGTGCTGGATGTCGGCGGCGGCTTCCCGGTCGCCTATCCGGACATGGACCCGCCCGACCTGACGCTGTACATGGACGCCATCGCCCAAGGCCTGCGGACGCTGAACCTGCCCGCGTCGGTGCGCATCTGGTGCGAGCCGGGCCGCGCCCTGGTGGCCGGCGGCGGGTCGGTGGTGGTGCAGGTGGAACGCCGCCGCGGGTCGGACGAGCTGTTCATCAATGATGGTGTCTATGGCAGCCTGTCGGATGCCGGCGTGCCCGGCTTCCTGTTCCCCTGCCGTCTGGTCCGCCGGTCCAGCGCGCCGCTGGCGCCGTTCAGCTTCTGGGGTCCCACCTGCGACAGTGCCGACCGCATGAAGGGCCCCTTCCTGCTGCCGGCCGATGTGCGCGAGGGCGACTGGATCGAGATCGGGCAGTTGGGCGCCTATGGCGCCACGCTCAGGACCGAGTTCAACGGCTTCGACCAGGCGCATCTGGTGGAGGTCTGCGACGGTCCGCTGCTGGAAACCGCGGGACATGGGGCAAAGGCGCCCTTGTCCTGGGCTGCCGCCTGATCCAATCCGGTGTGCAGCGACTATATCGGTGCCCAAGGGGGAAATAATGAATTCCGCACCTGCAACGATCATGGCCGCCGACCGCCCTGTGTTCGCGCAGCAATTCAGCGTACTGCTCCAGGGACAGACACGAGTATTTCACGAAGGCGTCATTGCAACGCATGGCACCAAGGTGATACCTCTGTCTCACACCATCTTCACTAAACGTGAAGCTTGATATAGCATTGCGGTAGTACCAAACCGGGCGCGGGTCCCATCCTGTTGGACGGGGCCAGCGCCTTTCGTTGTCCTGCATCACATCTGAAGCACGTCAACCCCACAAGCCATGAGGCTCCCATAGGCGGGTAATAGCCCCGGAGAACCCACGAAAATGACCCAATATCAGAAGCATTGTGCCCTTCCCGGGCGTCTTGTGATGGTAGGTTTCGGCAGCATCGGACAAGGTGTCCTGCCCCTTATTCTGCGGCATATCGACATCAAGCCCCAGAACATCACCATCATCACGGCGGACGAGCGCGGCCACGGTGAGGCTGACTATTTCGGCATCAAGTTCGTCAAGGAACCGCTGACCCGGCAGAATTACCGGGCCATGCTGGAACCCCTGCTCTCCAAGGGCGATTTCCTGCTGAACCTGTCCGTGGATGTCTCCTCCACGGCCCTGGTTGAGCTGTGCGCCGAACGCGGCGCGCTGTATCTGGACACCTGTATCGAGCCCTGGCCCGGCGGCTATACCGACCCCAGCCTGTCGCCGTCCCAGCGCTCCAACTACGCGCTGCGCGAGCAGGCGCTGGAACTGCGGGGCCGGCTGGGCACCACGGGTCCCACCGCCGTGCTGACCCATGGCGCCAATCCCGGTCTGGTGTCGCATTTCGTGAAGCAAGCGCTGCTGAACATCGCGGAGGATACCGGCCGCGACGTGACCGACGTGCCGGCCGACCGCGCCGGCTGGGCGACGCTGGCCCATGAACTGGGCGTCAAGGTGATCCATATCGCCGAACGCGACACCCAGGTCTCCTCCATCCCGAAAAAGCGGGGGGAGTTCGTCAATACCTGGTCGATCGATGGCTTCATCTCCGAAGGCTGCCAGCCGGCGGAGCTGGGCTGGGGCACGCATGAGGCCACCTTCCCGCCCGACGGCATCCGCCACACCTTCGGCACCCAGGCCGGCATCATCCTGAACCGGCCGGGCGTGACCCAGCGCGTGCGCACCTGGACCCCGATGGAAGGCCCCTTCCACGGCTTCCTGATCACGCATAGCGAGGCGCTGTCGATCCCCGATTACCTGACCGTGCACGACGCGGACGGCAAGGCGATCTATCGCCCCACCTGCCACTATGCCTATCACCCCTGCGACGACGCCGTGAAATCGATCCACGAATTCGCCGGCAAGAACTACGTTCAGCAGGAGACGCAGCGCCTGATGATGAAGGAGATCATCGACGGTGTGGACGAGCTGGGTGTGCTGCTCGCCGGCCATGAAAAGGGTGCCTACTGGTTCGGCTCGCAGCTGACCTGCTCGGAAGCCCGCCAGCTGGTCGAATTCAACAGCGCCACCAGCCTGCAGGTCACGGTCGCCGCCTTGTCCGGCATGATCTGGGCCATCGAAAACCCCGACCGCGGCATCGTGGAGGCCGACGACATGGATTTCCAGCGCTGCCTGGATATCTGCATGCCCTATCTGGGTCCGGTGGTGGGGGCCTATACGGACTGGACCCCGCTGGAGGGCCGCAACAAGCTGTTCGTCGAGGACGTGGACATGTCCGATCCGTGGCAGTTCAAGAATATTCGGGTGGTGTGAGGGGAGTGGGCGGGGGCCAGTAGGCCCCTGCTCCGTTGAATTCACATCGCGCGAAGACCGGACGTTTTTATAGCTTTTGTCTCCAATTTTTCTATTTTAATGTGCATTAAACCTTGGAACAGGAGCTCTCAGATGTCACGCGACATGAGCAACTTATCTTGGGCGGCTGTTGAGGGCCGCTGGAAAAGGCTGAACGAAGACACTTATCAGTTTTGTGGGGGCGAGTATGACCCACAAAATCAATCCGCTGAAGGATCCCCAGAGACACAAGGCGCGCAAAATAATAAATATGTTGAGTACGGTGTTTTGTTATGTGATGAAAAATTTAAGGATGGAGAGATTTCTGTAGATATTGAGTTTTCAAAAGTTGATCATAGATCAACGGCAGAAATAATTATACAATATAACGTGGAAACTAAAGATTTTCTAAGCTATGGCGTAACTGGTGGCGCGCTGGGAATGACGCCACAAAATTCGGGCTATATGTATAAACTGAGATATTTTGGCCAACCATTTGATGCAAACCAGAATTCAATCGCTCGCAATCGTGGATGGACTTCACTTTTTGAAGCTGGAACTGGATACAATATTAAAGAAAACAATGTTTATAAGTTGACCATAAAAGCAAGCGGTCAGACAATTATTCTTTATCTGGATGGCGTTGAAATTGGCAAAAAAGAATTGCCGGTACCCTCTCTGCCAGGATACCAATGCGGTATAATGGCGGGAAACGTTGGCGATGTTAAATTTAGGAATTTTCAGGTCTCATCAAAAAAGCCCTTAGCATTTGTAGTTATGCAGTTTGGTACTGAACAGTATGAGAGTCTATTCAGTGACGTAATAGAACCTGCATGCAATGCGGCGGGTATCGTGCCTTATAGAGCTGATTTTACATTTCTTCCCGGCTTAATAATTGAGGATATAAAGTCAAAAATACGAGAGTCGAGGATAATTATAGCAGAAATAACACCAAATAACCCGAACGTATATTTTGAGATTGGCTACGCCGATGCACTCGGAAAGCCCATAATATTAATATCCGATCAAAAAGAGGGGCTTAAGCCTTTTGATGTAAGGGCTTATAGGACGATTTTCTATGAAAATAGTATAAAGGGGAAATCTAGAATAGAGTCTGATCTGCATGCTTACCTGAGTGGCATATTATCATTTTGAGTGCATTGCGGATAATTTGCTTCCAGACGTAAGCATGGACTATGATGGCCATTGGCCTCACACTCTCGCTCCTCAACAGGAGCCCCCATGCCCACTCCAACCCGCACCCGCACCAAAAGGCTTGAAGCCCGCGTCACCGCCGAGCAGAAGCGGTTGATCGAGCAGGCAGCGGCGTTGCAGGGGCGCAGCGTCACGGATTTCGTGCTGAGCAGTGTGCGGGAGGCCGCCGAGCGGGCCATTGAGGAATATCAGCGTTTGGAGCTGTCGCTCCGTGACAGCCAAGTCTTCGTCCAGGCGCTACTGAACCCGCCGCCCCCCAATGACCGGTTGCGCGAGACGGTGGCGCGGTACCGGACTGTCATGGGTCTTAGTGATTTCACTGACGCCGACATTACGGCTCTGGAAACGACCAGCGCCGCGCCGGAGGCGGCGGAATTCAATCACGAGATGACGTCGCCCTGATCTTCCTTTCTCGTCCTCCCGGCACAAGCCGGGACCCAAGGGCCAAGGTAATTGCTCACGTGGTTGGCACGCGCAGCACGGAATCAGGGTTCTGGCCGTGATCCAGTTTTCGGCAACGGCTGATTTCCGCCATTTCATCACATTCGATGGTTTCTCGAATCCGGCCAAATGTGGAAATGAACGCCGCTCAAGCCAACCACATGAGCAATTACGGGCCAAGAGCCCGACCTATCAACCGCTTTGATCAAAGCTGCCGAGAGGTTTGAACCTGTGGCCCCTGGGTCCCGGCTTGCGCCGGGATGACGGAAGGGAATGTATTCAAACGTCGCGGCCCAATCCCTAAAATCCAAACAATCCCAACCGCTTCTTACCCACCAACCCCATTGCACCCGCCCGCCTGCCCTGTCACCCTCTTGCCCAAATCAGCATCCATGCGGAGAAAACAAATGCGGGTGACGGGTCGGACGGGGTTCACGAAGGTACGGGCGGGTCTGCTGGCGGCATTGGTGCTGCCCTGCCTTTCGCTGCCCGCCGGGGCACAGAATGCAGCCACCCCCGACATCCCCGCCTATATCAAGTCCGACGTGAAGGCGCTGGAGCCCAAGATCGTGGCTTGGCGCCGCGACATCCACCAGCATCCGGAGCTGGGCAACCGCGAGACGCGCACGGCCAAACTGATCGCCGACCATCTGAAGAAACTGGGGATGGGGGTAGAGATCGGGGTGGCGCATACCGGCGTCGTCGCGGTGCTGAAGGGGGCCAAGCCCGGCCCTGTCGTGGCGCTGCGCGCCGACATGGATGCGCTGCCGGTGACGGAGCGGGTGGATGTGCCCTTCGCGTCCAAGGTGCGCACCAGCTATAACGGCCAGGATGTGGGCGTCATGCATGCCTGCGGCCATGACGGCCATGTCGCCATCCTGATGGGGGTGGCGGAGCTGCTGGCCAAGCGCAAGGGGGAGCTGCGCGGCACCGTCAAGTTCATCTTCCAGCCGGCCGAGGAAGGTCCGCCGGACGGCGAGGAAGGCGGGGCGGAGCTGATGATCAAGCAGGGCGTGCTGTCCAAGGACCCCAAGCCCGAGGCGATCTTCGGCCTGCACCTGTTCTCCGCCGGGCGGGCGGGCACCATCAGCTATCGCCCCGGTCCCGCCATGGCGGCGGCCGACAGTTTCCACATCACCGTCAAGGGACGACAGACGCACGGCGCCTATCCCTGGGCAGGGGTCGATCCCATCGTCACCGCGTCACAGATCGTGACCGGCCTGCAAACCATCGTCAGCCGCAATGTCGAACTGATCAAGGAGCCGGCCATCGTGTCGGTGGGCGCCCTGAACAGCGGCGTGCGCAGCAACATCATCCCCGATCAGGCGGTGATGATCGGCACCATCCGCACCTTCGACCCCGCCATGCGCGAACAGATCCACCGCCGCATCAAGGAGATCGCGGAGAATATCGCCGAAAGCCAGGGGGCCACGGCGGAGGTGAAGATCGATCGGGGCTATCCCGTCACCGACAATCATCCGGGCCTGACCGAATGGGCGGCCCCCATCCTGGCCACGGTGGCGGGGGCGCAGAATGTCAGCGTCGGTCCCAAGGCCGGCGGGGCGGAGGATTTCAGCTATTTCCAGCAGCAGATCCCCGGCTTCTTCTTCTGGGTCGGTTCCACCGGTCCCGAGGTACCGCTGGACAAGGCGCCTTCCAACCATTCGCCGCTGTTCAAGATCGACGAAGCCTCGCTGCTGACCGGGGCGGAGACGCTGGCCGCCGTCACCGTCGCCTATCTCGACAGCCATTGAGGCGGGGGTGATGATGCGCGCGACATTGCTGACCGCCGCGGCCCTGGCCGCCCTGCTGTCCGGCCCCGCCGCCCGGGCCGCCGATCCGCCGGCGGTGCCTTCCTCTGTGAAGGCCGACGTGAAGGCGCTGGAGCCGAAGATCATCGCCTGGCGCCGCGATATCCACCAGCACCCGGAACTGGGCAACCGGGAGACGCGCACAGCCAAGCTGGTCGCCGAGCATCTGAAAAAGCTGGGCATGGAGGTGCAGACGGGCGTGGCCCATACCGGGGTCGTGGCCGTGTTGAAGGGCGGAAAACCCGGTCCCGTGGTGGCCCTGCGTGCCGATATGGACGCGCTGCCCGTGACGGAGCAGGTGGACCTGCCCTTCGCGTCCAAGGTCCGCACCACCTATAACGGCCAGGAGGTGGGCGTCATGCATGCCTGTGGCCATGACGGCCACGTCGCCATCCTGATGGGGGTGGCGGAGCTGCTGGCCAAACGCCGGGCGGAGTTGCCGGGCACGGTGAAGTTCATCTTCCAGCCGGCCGAGGAAGGCGCGCCCGACGGCGAGGAGGGTGGCGCGGAACTGATGATCAAGCAGGGCGTGCTGGATGCTGAGCCCAAGCCGCAGGCGATTTTCGGCCTGCATCTGGGATCGGCCTATCATGCCGGCACCATCGCCTATCGGCCGGGTCCGGCCATGGCGGCCGCCGACACGTTCAAGATCGTGGTGAAGGGGCGGCAGGCCCATGGCGGCCGACCCTGGACGGGTGTGGACCCGCTGGTCACGTCGGCCCAGATCCTGGTGGGGCTGCAGACCATCGTCAGCCGCAATATGGAGGTGATCAAGGAACCGGCCGTGGTGACGGTGGGTGCGCTCAATGGCGGCGTGCGGTCCAACATCATCCCCGACAAGGCGGAAATGGTCGGCACTATCCGCACCTTCGACGAGGCCATGCGACAGGAGGTGCATGACCGCATCCGCCGCGTGGCCACCAACATCGCCGAAAGTGCCGGCGCCACGGCCGAGGTGACCATCGAAACCGGCTATCCCGTCACCGACAATGACCGCGACCTGACCGGCTGGGCCGCCCCCGTCCTGCAGCAGGTGGCGGGGCCGGGCAAGCTGGTGGTGGGCACGAAGACGACGGGGGCGGAGGATTTCAGCTTCTTCCAGCAGAAGATCCCCGGCTTCTTCTTCTGGGTCGGTGCCACGGAACCCGACATCTCCCTGGACAAGGTGCCTTCCAACCATTCCCCTTTGTTCAAGGTGGATGAGAGCAGCCTGGCCATCGGGGCGGAAGCGCTGGCCAGCCTGACGGTGAGCTGGCTGGCCAGCCACTGATCTCAGGTGCGGTAGAAACTGAACCCCGCCAGCTGGGCCACCGGCGTGCGCCCGCTGGCCCAGTCGGGCAGAACCGCCCCTTCATCCAGGAAACGGTCGGCGCCGGCCACGATCCGGTCCGGTCCCGCCAATGCGCGCCGCGCCACGCGCTGGGCGGCCGCGAAGGCGCCATCGCCGCTTTCCACGGCCAGCATCGGGCCATGGCGCGGATCGGCCGGATCCCAGGCGGCGAACAGGGCGGCGTCGCGCGCCACCATGGTCAGCGACCGGCCGGGGGCGCGGTGGCGGGCATTCACCGCCATGGCGGCCAGCGCCTCCATGGCGCGCACGCCGCGATCATGGCCATGCGCCCAGATGGCGCGGGCGAGCGCGTCCAGCCCGGCATCGGGCGGGGTCATTGCGGGGCGGTCGGGTTCGGGGACCAGCAGGGGGCGGGTCATCTGTCAGGCTCCTTCAAGTCAAAGATCGAAATCCGTCTGGGCCATCACCGGGCCGGGACGGGTGGCATGGTCGGGGCGCTGGCGCGGGCATTTGGAAATGGCGCCGGCCAGGGCGTCCAGCCCATCATCATGGCCCTTGCCGCGCGGCCGCCATTCGCGCATCTCCCGGCCCAGGGGGCCGGCAATGACAGTGTCATGGGCGTATAGCAGGCTGGCATGCAGGGGCGCGTCGATGGCACCCAGGATACGGTCCACCTTGGACTGGGTGGACCGTTCCTCCAGCACCCTGGCCCCGGACAGGCCCCGTTCCAGCAAGGTCCTGCGCAGGGTTTCGGGCAGGAAGGCGCCGACGCCATTCACCTCCAGATGGATGGTGCCCACGCCCGTGTCCGCCACCATGCCGGCCAGGTCCCGGCACTGCGCCTGCCCCGCCGCCAGTTCAGAGCCGAGCGGCACGGTCAGGTAGAGGGCACGGTGGATGAAGAAGCGGCCCTCCCCATCCTCCCCCAGCAGCACGGCCACCGACCCGTCGCCGGCCCGGCGGCGCTTGCGGTCACGCAGGCCCAGGGCCGGGTCCCACCAGACACGCAGACTGCGCAGCCGATGCGGGCCCAGGTGGAAGTCCGGCTTTGCCAGACCCGGCCGCTGCAATTCCCAGTCATAGGCAATCAGCTTGTCGGCATCCAGCCGCCCATCCTCCAGCGACACCGGCTTCAGCATCATCTGGCTGGCGAACTTGTTGGCCGGGCTGCGCCGGCGGATACGCTCGATGGCGTCGATGGAGAACCGTTCCGGCCAGGCACTGGTGCCGGCCTCTGTATAGACCGGCTTTTCCAGCCGCTCGAACCCGTCCAGAAACGGCACCTCCTCCCCCTCCTCGATGAGCGCGCGGCGGCTGTAGATCGACTGGAAACTGTGCGGCGTGCCGATATAAAGCTGGGTACCGCCTGGCGACAGGACATAGGTGATCTCCGCCAGCCGCTCGCGCAGTTCAGAGCGTTTCTCCGCCGTGCCGCAGGTATTGGGCACCTCCACATCGTCACAGACCACGATGTCGGCATGGCTGCCCGTGACATTGGCGGTGATGCCCTTGGCCTGCATGGAGGGGTCGCGCCCCACTTTGTCGCGGGATATCGCAAACTCCTCCGCTCCCCACAGCTCCGGTTTGGCGGGCTTCATGCCCTGGCAGAGCGGGTGGCGTTCCACGATGCGCTTGACCGTGCGCACCATCTTCTTGGACAGATGATTGTCGGCCGCCAGCACCATGACCCGGCGGTTGGCATCCAGATACAGCAGCCAGGCGCAGAACAGACCGATCAGGGTGGATTTGCCGCTGTCGCGGAAGGCCAGCAGCAGCAGTTCCTTCGACCCCGCCCGCCAGCGCGCCTCCAGCCAGTCGGCCATATCCGTGTGAAGGGCCGGCGTCACCAACCCCTGTTCGGCGTTCCACCGTTCCAGGAAGGCGATGAAGCCGGTCTTGTCATCAGCAACGCCCGCCATCAGGTGCGCCCGATCACGTACCAGGCTGCTCCGTTGGACAGCAGGATCATGCCGTCAAACGGCGCCGCCAGCGCCTTGGGCCCGCCATCGGGGCCGCCGCTGCCGTCGCCGCTGGTCACATTGACGGCATTGCCGGACGGGTCGGTCTTCTTCACCGACAGCCTTGTGCCGCTATTGGCGGCCGATGGGGCCGGCAGGCGCACCTCGACCACGCCGGCAAAGGCGGAGACCAGATAATGCTCGGCCCCCAGGTCGGGCTGGAACAGGCCCGCCGCCTCATGGAAATGGATGGTGGCCGACGGGCGGCTGGATGACGTCACCCACCAGGCCGACCCGTTGGAGAACACCGTCACCTGTTCATGCTGCTTGGCCAGTTGCCACACGCGGCCATCGGGGCCGGTGCCCATGGCCGCCGTCACGGTGACCATGCCGTCCGACATATCGGACTTCTTGATGGTGACGCGCCGGCCCACGGCCTGGGTTGCCGACGGGCTGGGCAATCGCACCTCCACCGCCCCGTCCTCCCCGCTGACCAGATACAGGTCCTTCATCAGGTCGGGCTCGAACAGCCCGCCTTCATCGCGGAATTCGGCATTGCCCGGTTGGCCCGTCCGGGCCGTCACCCACCAGCCGGCGCCGTTGGACACGACGCTGACATGGTCATAGCGCGACGACAGGATCACCGGCCGCCCGTCCGGCCCCGGCCCGCCCAGTTCGCTGACGGTGACGGGGTTGGCGGAACTGTCGGTCTTCTTGATGGTCATCATGCGGCCATTGGCGGTGTCGGCCTTGGGCAGGCGGAATTCCACCGCCCCGCCGAAGGCCGACACCAGATGCGTGGTCGATGTCAGATCGGCTTCCACCAACCCGCCCGTCTCCGGCTCCACATAATGGGTATCGACGCTGAACCCTTCCACCCGCAGGTCGGTGACATGGGTTTCCTTCAGCAGGTTGCGCAGCGGGTAGCCGGCATTGATGGTGGTATAGGCGCGGGCCGATGACGTGTCCCAGATCGGCTGCCCGCCCGTGGCGCTGAACAGGTTGACGATGCTGGTATTCTGGCTGCCATTGTCGATGCGGATGCCGGGCAGGGCGCCCAGGCTCTCGGCATAGAAATTGACGATCAGGTTCTGGTCGGTGGCCGCACCCAGCCGCAGGCAGGCCTGGCCGCCGGGATGCAGGTTGGCCTCGCAATCGGTGAAGCTGTTGTTGAAGCGGCCGGCGGAGATGAAGAAGCCGCAACCGCTGAGCGGGGCCGACAGGGAATAGACGCGGACATCCTGGAACTTGTTGGCATTGGGCGTGTCGCCATCGCCCTCCACCGTCAGCAGCACGCCATGTGCCGCCGGCCGGGCCACCAGCACGCGGGCGATATGGTTCCAGTAGCAGGGCCGGTTGGTGTCGTCATAGCCGTCCAGGACGATGCCGTTGACGGCATCCCAGATCGACAGATTCTCCACGACATTCTTCACGCATGGCCCGTCGCGGCCATAGAGCTTCACGCCCGTGGCCCCGCCGACAATGCGCAAGCTCCGCAGGGTGGCGTAGCCATCGACCAGTTCCACGGCATTGAAGCCACTGGGATATGTCGGCAGGTTGACGGGATCATAGGCATCGGGCCGCGCCTGGATGACGCTACCCTCCCCTTCCCCATACAGCGTCTGGCCATAGGACAGCACGATGGGCGCAGACGTGCGATAGGTGCCGGCGGGCAGGAAGACGGCACGGTGGGCGGCCAATGCGGCCAGGATGGCGCCGGTATCGTCCGTCACCCCGTCACCCATGGCACCGAAATCGCGCACCGTCACCAGATCGCGCAGCTTGTCGGCCACGGCACGGGTGACGGCACCGGGGCCATGGGCGGCGACGGTGCCGGAGGCGGGCAGGCTCTCCAGGGCCAGGGCCATGGGGTTGCCCGCCGCATCGAAACCCAGCGCCGCCCCGGCCCGCACGGCACGGTCGGGCAGCAGGCCGGACGCGGGCAGGTCGGTGGCCGGGGCGCGCAGCATGCGGGCCTGATCGGCGGCCAGTTGCTGCACCATGGCGGTCAGCCGGTTCAGCTGCTCGTTCAGGCTCTTCGCCGCCAGCGGCCCGCTTTCCAGGAAATCCGCCTGCCGGTCCAGCGCCACGCGGCGTTCGATGGTGATGATGGTGCCGGCCGGCGGGGCGGTGTCGAGCTGAACGGCCCCACCCGCCGGATCGCCCAACCCTTCCAGCGTATAACCGCTGGTCCAGGGGGCGGCATCCAGGTGCAGGGACAGGTCCGACGGGCTGTAGAGGGGAAAGGTGAAGGCAAAACGGCTGGCCACCCCGTCGGCGACGAATTGCGCGCGGGGGCTGGCCGCCGGAATGGGGGCGGTGGGCATGGGGGCCTCGTGTTCGATGAACGGTGAAAATCCCCTCCCGCCTTCCCGGCCTGCGCCGGGAAGGCGGGAAAATGGGAATATGAAAGACAGGGCTGCGTCACAGCCCCCGCGCCAGCCGTTCCAGGCGCTGGCGTTCCTGCTGGCGGGTCAGGTCCAGCAGGTTGCGGTGTTTCAGCGCCGCCTCCTCGTCGGACAGGCCGGCCAGACGCAGGGCGTCCAGACGCGCCGCGTCCTCGCGTTCCTGCTCTGCCGCGCGTTCGCGGCCCAGCAGCACCGCCTCCCCAGAACCATCGGCGGACCCGATGCCCTGGGCACCCAGTTCGGCACGCAAGGTGCCCGTCTCCTGACGCAGGGTCCGGCGGCGGTTGCGCTGGGATATCTCGCCCTCGGCCTGGATGCGTTCGGCCGTGCGGGCGTTGCGTGCACGCAAATCCTCCAGGTCGGCGCCCTGGCGGGCAGACAGGTCGGCACTGTCGGCCGCCTGTTCGGCATCCAGGATCAGGCGTTCGCGCTTCTTGCGCCGCGAACTGGTGATGCCCAGCAGGTCCTCGGCCCGGCGTCGGTCATTGTTGATGCCGGTCAGGCTGCCGATCAGACTGCTGCCGGGGGCCGAGGCGCTGAGCACGGTCAGCGCGGGGGTGGTGAGGCCGCCCATTATTCGTTCACCTTCATCTCATGGGTTACGGACAGGAGCGTGAAGGGCAATGGCCGTTCCTCTGCGATGCGCCAGGGCGGGCCGGCCCGGCTGGCCGCCCAGCCCAGGCTGGTCAACCGCCGGTCGCCGGTGAAGGCGGGGGCGGGATCGTCGGCCAGCGCGGGGCCGGCGGCGCGCCGAAGCGGCACGTCCACCGGCCCCTGCCCCAGGTCGGCGCGCAGCGCGGGCGTATCCTTCAACCGGAAGGTCACCGCCAGCAGGCGCGCACGCCGTCCCTGTCCCTCCGCCGCCAGCAGGTTGGGCGGCATGGGTTCGATGGCATGGGTATAGGGAAGGCCGGCCTGCACCGTGGCGGCAGGCCGCGCCAGACGGATGCGGCCGGCGGCGACGGGGGCCGTCTGGGTGATGGCGCCATCGGCCAGCACCGCCACCTGCCGCCCGTCCAGATGGTCCAGCCCGGCCCAGCGGCTGGTCGCGCTATCCACGCTGCCCGCCAAGCCGGCATCGACATGCAGCGCGTCGTCCCAGACCTCCACCGCCACGCGCCCGTCGCGGTCGACCAGCCAGTAGAGATGCCGGCCGACATGGGCCACGGACAGCACCCGCCCCGCCGTCTCCACCCTTGTCCAGGCGCGGATCTGTTCGTTGCGATACAGCGTCAGGACGGCCAGCGTCCCGTCCGACTGTACCGCCAGCAACAAGCGGCGGCGTCGGTCATATTCCAGCTCCACCGTGCCGGGCAGGATGGGCCTTGTGGTCAGGGTCAGGTCGGCGGCGGAATAGGATTGCTCCAGATCGGTCCACAGAAAATCGCGGATCGACCCGTCGCCGGCCGCGAACAGGGTGCCGCCATCGATCTCCTGCGGCGGGATATTGCGGTCGGCCACGCTGCCGATGCGGGTCTGCCGGTCCAGGCGGATGGCGGCGGGGGTCAGGGGCTGGCCCGTCACCGCCCATTCCCCGCCCGTGGTGAAGACCTGCAGGTGCCGGCCGGAATAGACGGCGCGGATCGGGTTCACCTCATCCGACAGGATGGCGAACTCGATGGCGCTGTCATCCTCCCCTTCGCCCAGATCGAAATTGAACAGGTCGCCCGATTTCGACAGCCAGAGGCGGTTGGGCAGGTCGCGTGACCCGCCCACCACCAGCCGGTCCTGATGGAAAGCGACGGAGATCGGCCAGCCGCGCTGCGGGCTGAACGCTGCCTCGTCCCAATCCGGGGTCGGGTTGGTGTGGGGCAGGCTGTCGGCCAGGTCGATCTCGGCTTCCGTCACGGAACGAACGGCGGCGATACGACCCGGCTTGCGATGGATACGCAGCGGTGCCCCCTCGTGATCAGGGGTGAACACTGGCGCCGACGCCCGCAGCCGCACCCGGCCCGTCACACCCGACGGGGTCAGCGTGATGGATGCGTCGGCAAAGCGGTAGAAGGGGATGCGCGGTCGCCCATCCTCTTCGGCAAAGACCCAGGGCTCCAGCGTCCATTGACCAGGCCCGCGCCGGCTGATGCGGCGCGGCTGCACGTCGGGATGGCAGACCAGCAGCACATCACCGCTCTGCGCCCAGGTCAGGTTGGCCAGTTGGTCCAGGTTCCAGGGCGCGGGCAGGGTCGCCTGCAAGATATCATTGCCGAAGATGGACAGCAGCCGGTCGGTCAGCACCAGCAGATGCGTCTGCTCGGTATTGAAGATAAACGGGATCAGGCGGCCCGGCCCCGGCACATGCGCGATGAAGCCCGTGCCCGGCCGCCGCGTGATGCCGCCCGTCGGCTCGATCAGCACATTGGTCAGGGTCAGCGCCCCATTCTCGAACGCGGCCAGATCGCCGCGGCCCAGCAGGTCGGGGCTGACGCAGCCACCGGTGAAGCTGGTCTTCACACTTTTCAGGCGGGTCATGACAGGCGGGCCTCGATCAGGGTGAAATCCTCCAGGCCCGGCTGGCTGTCCTGCGACACGTCGGTCAGCCGTGCCCGGCGGAACTCCGCCTCCGCCTGCTTCAGCAGGGTTTCGGCGCGGCTGGTGTTCTCCGTCAGCGGCACGCAG
Organism: Niveispirillum sp. GW835-FHT14G11; assembly: GCF_058793615.1. Lineage (NCBI taxonomy): Bacteria > Pseudomonadati > Pseudomonadota > Alphaproteobacteria > Rhodospirillales > Azospirillaceae > Niveispirillum > Niveispirillum sp. GW835-FHT14G11. The sequence continues at coordinate 178,163 of NZ_JBXAFZ010000013.1, read as the reverse complement.
AATTCCGACGCCAGCCGGGCGATCAGGGCCGCGTCGAAAAAGGCGGGGAAGGCACCCTCCGCCACGCGAGCCACATAGGTCAGGGTGACATCGGCGGCATCGGCCAGCAGGCCGGTGCCCTGGATGCGATAGGACAGGCCCCGCCCCCGCCCGCCGGTGCCCAATGACAGCGCCCGCAGGAAATCATCCGGCAGGGCGAAGGCGTGGGCGAAGTCGGCGGGTGGCGATGCCGCCAGCCGCACCAGCGCCGCCTGCCTGGTGGCAAAGCTCCAGCCATGCGCGGCCAGAACTGCGTCGCGGGTGGGGGCATAAAGGGCCGCAGCCAGTTCCGCTTCGGCCGTGCCGTCCTGGAAGGAGGTGATCGGGTTGGCCCCGATCTTCAAAAGCGCACGGGCGCACAGCCCGACAGCGGAATAGGCCATGGGGTGATCCTTGGGAGAATGTGCAAATCCATTCCCGCCCCTCCACCGTCACCCCGGCGAAGGCCGGGGCCCAGTTCATAGAGCGAAGTGCTTTGGATTCTGGGCCCCGGCCTTCGCCGGGGTGACGGTGGAGAGAAAGGAAGTCACGCCGCCCTAACGAACAAGGGACAGGCTCACCTGCCTCAATCCGTATCCGCCGCCCCCACCGGGGTCAGATCGGCGGTATCGACCACCCCACCCCCATTGGCATTGACCAGCAGGATGCCGGCAACGGGCGTGCCGCCGACGCCGGTATTGGCCAGGATCATGTCGCCCAGGCGCAGCATGTGGCTGGCGGCGTTGAAGTAACCGGCGGCGCGCACGGCGGTGTGCGCGTCCGGCGTGGTGTAGTGCCAGAGCGTGAAGCCGTTGGCATAGGCCAGGACCGACAGGTCCCGTGACAGATAGGACATGGGCCTCACTCCTTGCAGCGCAGGGTGACGACGCCGGTGGCGTCGATCAGGGCGGCACCCTGGGACATCATGTTGTTGACGAAATGCGCGGCGCGATCGCCGTGCCAGGTGATGTCGCTGGCCACGTCCGACCCGCTGGCATGGCCGACGGCATTCTTGTGGTACCAGTGGCAGAGGCGAACAGTACCGGCCGAGAGCGTCAGGCCGGAATGCGGCATCCACAGCGTGCCCAGCCAGCGCTTGGCCTGGGTGCCGCGCCAGGGCAGCTCGCCGTCACCGACATAGTCGGAATTGGCGAATTCCTCGATGCCCAGCAACTGGCTCCACTGTTTCCAGCCGACCACGGCATAGCGCTGGCCGTCATCGGGCACATCCGCCGCGCCCAACAGCTCAAACGCCGCCAGCACCTTGTCGCGGGTCAGGCCGTCCGTGTCGCCGCCGGCATAATTGGTGGCCGCGTCCAGGCGGGTGATGATCAGCTCGTCCGTCTTGCGGCCCAGCGCATAGGCACCGGCATTGGCGATCACCGCGCGCTCATCGATATTGGTCTTCAACTCGTCCAGCTTGTCGACCCAGTCGCCGGCATAATAATCGGCCAGCGCGCAGTCGACCGTGCCATGGTCCAGGTTCATCACCGGGACATTGCCATGGCGCGACTTGGTGCTGGCCACACCCTTGCCGACCTTCTGAAAGACGGTGGTCGCACCCTTCACATTGTTCTTCGACCGCACCGTGGCGCGCAGCTTGGAGCCCAAGCGCTGATACGCCTCATGCACTTCGCGTTCGTACTGCTTCACGAACGATTTCTCGATGTCGGTGGACATCCTGGGACCTCATTCCTGTCGTGGGCGCAGCCGTCGCGGTTGCCGGACCTGGGGTCCGGCCGCATGTCGGGCGGCAATTGGGGATGCCTGAAAAGGCATGGGCCCCGACGCTGGCCGTTGAAGATCAACGGTTACCTGGGTCGGGGCCCATGGTCAGGCGATGGGAGGGGACAATGCAGCCAAGTCCGTCGCCGGCCGATCAGCCGGGTCGCAACTATGGCCTTGGCAAGGACAGATATAGGATTATTTTCTGATATTCGTCAATGAAAAAATGAATGAATACAATTATATGTGAGTAATCTCATATAATTGCATTCATCAGATCGGAAACCGCAACTCCACCTTCAACCCCGGCGCCGTTTGGTCTTCCCGCGCATCCGACAGGGTCAGGTCGGCGCCGTGCAGCCGGGCCACCGCCGCCACCAGCGACAGGCCCAGCCCATGGCCCGGCGTGCCGCGATGCGCCTCCAGCCGCACGAACCGTTCCAGCACCTTGTCACGGCTGTCGGCCGGAATGCCCGGCCCCTGGTCGGCCACCGACAGGATGGGGCGCCCGCCATTGAACCCCGCCGACACCATGACATGGCCATGGTCCGGGCTGTATTTCACGGCATTCTCGATCAGGTTGCTGACCAGCTGGGCCAGAAGCTGACGGCTGCCGCTGACGGTAACGGGTTCCGGTGCCGACACATCCATGGACAGGCCGCGTTCTTCCGCCAGCGGCGTATAAAGCTCCGCCACCTCCGCCGCCAGCGCCGCCAGATCCACGGGTTCGAAATCGGTGCGGGCCCGGCCCGTCTCCGCCGCGGCGATGGTCAGGATGGCGTTGAACACGCCCAGCAGCCGGTCGATCTCGGCGATGGCCTGTTCCAGCGTGGTGAACTGCGCCTCCGACAGGCCCTCATCCCGCTGCGCCAGTTCCAGCCGGGCGCGCAGCCGGGACAGGGGGGTCCGCAGATCATGGGCGACATTGTCGGTGACCTGCCGCATGCCCAGCATCAGGCGCCCGATTTCGTCCAGCATGCGGTTCAGTTTCGTCACCAGCCGGTCGATCTCGTCCCCCGATCCCGTCACGGCCATGCGGTCGGCGAAGGAACCGGCGGTGATGCGGTCGATGGTGCGGTTGATGCTCTCGATCCGCTCCGCCACCCGCCGGCTCATATAAACTGCCCCCAGCATGCCCACGGCCAGGGCCAGCGACACGGCCCAGATCAGGCCGGTCAGCAATTGCCCGCGCAGCAGATAGCGGTCGGTCATGTCATGCCCGACCAGCAGCCAGCCGATGCCCTCGATCGGCAGGATGATGGCCACGGCCTGGCGCTTGCGCCCCGGCTCCTTGCGGCTCTTGATGTCGAATTCCACCCAGCCCGGCCCTGGATCGCCCGACGGCCAGTTGGCCAGGTTGCCGGCGATGATGTCATGGGCGGGCGTGGTCAGGGCATAGATCATGTCGGTACGCCCGTCGCCGGCGCGTTCCGAAACGATGCGCAGCAGGCCCATGCGGCCGCGGTCGTTCAGGGCGCCGGTCAGTTCCTCCACCTCCCGCAGCACGGTCTCTTCCGTGTGGCGGTTGATGAAGCCGGCGGTGAACCAGTAGACGACGCCCAGCACCACCATGACCGAGAGCGTGAACAGCCCCAGATGGAAGGTGGCCAGCCGGAAGCTGGTGGTGCGCAGGAAGTTAAGCCGGCTCACGGACCACGTACCCCGCCCCGCGCACCGTATGGATCAGGGCCGCCGGGTGATCCTTGTCGATCTTCTGGCGCAGCCGGGCGATATGGACGTCGATGACATTGGTCTGCGGATCGAAATGATAGTCCCAGACATTTTCCAGCAGCATGGTGCGCGTCACCACATTGCCGGCATTGCGGATCAGATATTCCAGCAGCTGGAACTCGCGTGGCAGCAGGTCCACGGGCTTGCCCGCCCGCTTCACGGTGCGGGCCAGCAGATCCATCTCCAGATCAGCGATCTGCAGCCTGGTCACCGGCGCGGAGCCACCGCCCTTCGACCGGCGCTGCATCACCTCCAGCCGTGCCAGCAGCTCGGCAAAGGCAAACGGCTTGGTCAGGTAATCGTCGGCCCCCGCGCGCAGCCCCTTCACCCGGTCATCCACACTGCCCAGCGCGGACAGCACCAGGGCCGGTGTGTCGTTGCCCGTGGCCCGCAGCACCTCCAGCAGCGACAACCCGTCGCGCCCCGGCAACATGCGGTCCACAACCAGCGTGTCATAGGGCTCACTGGCCGCCAGGAACAGGCCATCGCGGCCATTGTCGGCATGATCGACCACATGGCCGGCCTCTTTTAGGCCCTTGACCAAGTAGTCGGCGGTGGCGCGGTCGTCTTCGATGACAAGGATCTTCATGATGGCGCATCCTAAACCCGGACGGGTTCGCTTGGAAATACCGCCTCAAGGAAATGAGGCAGCAGCGATCTTAATCGCTGCAGGCCGGCGACCGCCGGCCCGGCGCACATGCGCCGTAAGCCAAGCCCGCGGATGCGGGCGCCCGGCGCCTGAGGGAACAACGAAAAGAGCAAACAAAAAAATAATGGCCGGGCGGTGGGGGCCGCCCGGCCACAGGGGACGAGAGAGACTTACGATGTACGAACTGTCGAACATGAGGCGGCGACGGGGACCGGAGAGTGGGGAAGCGGTCCCCGCCGACCTCACTGAATGGACCCACGGGGCGGGGGGTGTGGGGCTCAAGGTGCCCCGTCGATCCATGTCTGCACCTTATTCCCGGCCCGCTGACAGCCACATTTCGGGAAGATGAACAAAGTTTCATGTGCTGGCGCTTGAAAGCGGGCACCGTCAGCCCCACCCTCGGTCACCGGACCGGATGACAGAATTTTCATCCCCCTGTCAGTCGCCTGTGGGCAGACCCCTGACAGGATGGAACCATCAACAGCGCCGCCGGACACCAACCGGCGCCGCATGGCAGAAGAAGAATGGAGACCATGATGTCGCTTCCCACCACCCGGGCCTTCCGCCGCAACCTGGCCATGGCCCTGCTTGCCGGCACGGCCCTGCTGGGCCCGGCGACCATCCAGACCGCCCGCGCCGCACCCGCTGAGGTGCTGGCCGCCGGCGGCGTCGCCGATCTGGTGGAACGGGTGTCGCCCGCCGTGGTGACCATCACCGCCGCCCAGACGGCGCCCACTCGCACCGTTGCCCGCGACCTGCCGCCGGGGTTTGAGGAATTCCTGCGCCGCTTCGGCATGCCGGGCCTGCCGGGCCAGGGTGGCCGCAGCGAAGGCCGTGGCGCCCCCGTGGCCCGCGCGCTGGGTTCCGGCTTCGTGTTCGACAGCACCGGTTATGTCGTGACCAATCGCCATGTCATCGCCGACGCCGATCAGGTGACCGTGGCCTTCAGCGACGGGACGGAGCGCGAAGCGGAATTGATCGGCGAGGATGAGCGCACCGACCTGGCCGTGCTGAAGGTCAAGACCGACAAGCCGCTGCCCGCCCTGAAATTCGCCGACAGCGACAAGGTGCGCGTGGGCGACGTGGCGGTGGCGGTGGGCAACCCGTTCGGCCTGGGCGGTACCGTAACCGCCGGCATCGTGTCGGCCAGGAGCCGCGATATCGGGTCCGGCCCCTATGACGACTATATCCAGCTGGACGCGTCGATCAATTCCGGCAATTCAGGCGGCCCGACCTTCAACATGACGGGCGACGTGATCGGCATCAATACCGCCATCTTCACCCCCAATGGCGGGTCGGTGGGTATCGGCTTCGCCATCCCGTCCAATCTGGCCAAGCCGGTGGTCGAGGCGCTGAAGCGCGACGGCAAGGTGGAGCGCGGCTGGCTGGGCGTGAATTTGCAGGGCGTGACCAAGGAACTGGCCGACGGCCTGGGCCTGGCCAAGGAGGGTGGTGCCCTGATTGCCGCCGTGGAACCCAAGAGCCCGGCGGATACGGCCGGCCTGAAGCCCGGCGACGTCGTCCTGTCGGCCGGCGGCAAGCCGGTCAAGGACACCCGCGACCTGGCCCGCCATGTCGGTCAGGTGAAGCCGGGCGCCAGGCTGGACCTGTCCGTCTGGCGCGACGGCAAGGAACGCACCATTCCCGTGACGGTCGAACAGGCCCCCGGCCAGCCGCAGCAGCGCCTGGCCAAGGCGGAGGCCCAGAAACAGGATGGAGAGGAAGTCGCCGGCCTGAAACTGTCCGGCCTGACCGACCAATGGCGCCAGCGCCTGCGCCTGTCCAGCGATGCCAGCGGTGTGGTCGTGTTGGATGTGGGTGACGGGGTGGAGGGGCTGCGCCCCGGTGACCTGATCACCTCGGTCAACAACGCCCCCGTGACCCAGCCGGCCGATGTGGCGACACAGGTGAAGGCCGCCTCCAAGGCCGGCCGCAAGAACGCGCTGGTCCAGGTCCGCCGTGGTGAGACGACGGCATTTCTGACCATCCCGGTGGATGCCGGCTGACGGTATCGGCGGGGAGGACATGCGAAGGGGGAAGCGGGCGACCGCTTCCCCCTTTTCTACATCCGCCTCAATCGTCGGACGCGCGACGTTACAACCCTTCCAGCTCCGTGATGAAGCTGTCCAGCAGGCCCAGGCCCTTGTTCCAGAAGGACGGGTCCTTCAGGTCCAGGCCGAACGGGGCCAGCAGGTCGCCATGGTGCAGCGTGCCGGCGGCCGACAGCATTTCCATGTATTTGTCGGCGAACTCCGCCCCCTGACCCTGGGCCGCAGCCTCCTGATAGGCGGCATACAGGCTGTTCACCAGACAGTCGCCGAAGGCATAGGCGTAGACATAGAAGGGCGAGTGGACGAAATGGCCGATATAGGTCCAGTAAGGACGATAGCTGTCCTCGAACCGGAAGGCCGGGCCCAGGCTTTCGCTCTGCACCTCCATCCAGATATCGGCGATACGCTCGGCTGACAACTCGCCCTCGCGCCGTTCGGTGTGCAGCTTGCGCTCGAACTGATAGAAGGCGATCTGGCGGATGACGGTGTTGATCATGTCCTCCACCTTGCCGGCCAGCAGCGCCTTGCGCTTGACCGGATCGGTGGTGGCGTCCAACAGGCTGCGGAAGGTCAGCATCTCCCCGAACACCGACGCGGTTTCGGCCAGCGTCAGCGGGGTTGAGGCCTGCAAGTGCCCCTGTTCACGGCACAGATACTGATGCACGCCATGGCCCAGTTCATGGGCCAGCGTCATGACATCGCGCGTGCGGCCCATATAGTTCAGCAGCAGGTAAGGATGCGCCGACGGCACCACCGGATGCGCGAAGGCGCCGGGATTCTTGCCGGGCCGGGGCGGCACATCAATCCAGGGATTGTCGAAGAATTCCTGGCCGATCGCCGCCATGCGCGGGTTGAACCGCGCATAGGCGTCGCGGACGATGCGCTTGGCATCCACCCAGGGGATCTTGCGGTCATCATCACCGGGCAGCGGCGCGTTGCGGTCCCAGTAATCCAGCTTGTCCTGCCCGAACCACCTGGCCTTCAGGCTGTAATAGCGGTGGGCCAGGCGCGGGTATGCTGAACGGACCGAGGAGAGCAGCGCATCCACCACCTCATCCTCCACCTGGTTGGCCAGGTTGCGGGACGACCAGGGGTTGGCGTAATGGCGCCAGCGATCCTCGATCTCCTTGTCCTTGATCAGGGTATTCATGATATGGGCGAAGGTGCGCTGGTTCTTTGCCAGCACCGCTCCCAGGCTCTCCGCCGCCTCCTTGCGCACGGTCGCATCGGTGGAGGAAAGCAGGTTCAGCGCCTGGGCGGAGGTCAGTTCGTCGCCCCGCACGGTGAAGCGCAGCTCGGCCAGATGCTCGTCGAACAAGCGGGTCCAGGCGGCGCGGCCAGCCACAGACTTCTCATGCAGCAGCTTCTCCACCTCGTCCGACAGCTGGTGCGGGCGGAAGATGCGGGTGTCACGCAGGAACGGGGCATAGGCCGCCAGCGCCGGGCTGGCCATCTTGGCCTCGAGTTCTGCATCCTCCAGCCGGTTGATCTCCAGCGTGAAGAACAGCAGGTGAACGGAAATGCCCGTCACCCGCTCGCTCATGCCCTGATAGAAGCGGCCGATATTTGGGTCGGCCATGTTAGACGCATAGAGCAGGCCGGCGAAGGACATGACCTTCGACAAGACCTCATCCAGCTTTTCATAATCGGCGATGGCGCCGGCCAGCTCGAGGCCGGTCAGCCCGGCCAGGTGCCCCTGGTAGCGGGCAGCGAAGGCGGCGGCATCCTTCTCCGCCTTGTCCAGGTCACCGGACAGCACGGGGCTGTCGGGGCCGGCATACAGGTCGGACAGGTCCCAGGCGGGCAGTTCGCCCAGGTCGGCATGGTTCAGGCTGTCGGGCACAGGGCACCCCCTCCGCATAGCAATCTTGCCGATTGCATATGGCACGCCGGGGGCGGCAGTTCAATCGGACGCGGCGACGCCCCGTCCGGCCAGCGTACAGAAGCTCAGGCGGCGGATATGACAGCGGCGCGACCGCAATCATTGCTGGCGATGCGGCCTGCGGTCAGACGGACGATGCGCAACACATCCTCCGGCGCCACGCCGTCCCGATCCATCAGCATCAGCGCGATGGGATCGGACAGCAACTCACCGAGACTGGCTTCGCCCAGCAACGCCTCATCAAGGGTGAGGATGAATTCGTTGTTTTCCATGGGCATTTCCTCCTGTCCGGGTCTTGCGGCGGGCGTCTGCGGGTCCACGAGGCAACGATCTGATCATGCGCCGGTTCCATGACATTTCAAAGGCACGCATGACCGATTTCCACGACCCTATACGTTTTCGCTCGCCAGCACCGTGACGGCCATCACCCGACCTATGAAAAGCGCGGAAAACCGCCTGTCTTACGGCCTAATCCTTCCGGTGGAAGGGCACGAAAAAGGCCGCCGCGGGTTGCCCGGCGGCGGCCTTCCCAAACAGGGCTGATAACGCCTGTTACTGGTTCATGCTGTCGAAGAAATCGTTGTTGGTCTTCGACTGCTTCAGCTTGTCGACCAGGAATTCGACCGCGTCCTGCGGACCCATCGGGTTCAGGATACGGCGCAGGATCCACATCTTGGCCAGCGCGCCGCGATCGACCAGCAGGTCTTCCTTGCGGGTGCCGGACTTCTGGATATCCAGCGACGGGAAGATGCGCTTGTCGGACAGCTTGCGGTCCAGCACGATTTCGCTGTTACCGGTGCCCTTGAACTCTTCGAAGATCACCTCATCCATGCGGCTGCCCGTATCGATCAGGGCCGTGGCGATGATGGTCAACGAACCGCCTTCCTCGATATTGCGGGCGGCACCGAAGAAGCGCTTGGGACGCTGCAGGGCGTTGGCGTCCACACCACCGGTCAGCACCTTGCCCGACGAAGGCACGACGGTGTTGTAGGCACGGCCCAGGCGGGTGATGCTGTCCAGCAGGATGACGACGTCGCGCTTGTGCTCGACCAGGCGCTTGGCCTTTTCCAGCACCATCTCCGTCACCTGCACATGGCGGGTCGCCGGCTCGTCGAAGGTGGACGACACCACCTCGCCGCGCACCGAACGGGCCATGTCGGTCACTTCTTCCGGACGCTCATCAATCAGCAGGACGATCAGATAGACTTCCGGATGGTTGGTGGCGATGGAATGGGCGATGTTCTGCAGCATCACCGTCTTGCCGGTGCGCGGCGGTGCGACGATCAGGGCGCGCTGGCCCTTGCCCAGCGGGGCCACCAGATCGATGACCCGCGTGGTCATGTCCTTGCGGCCCTTGCCGGTATTGTCGACCTCGACCTCCAGCTTCAGCCGCTCATCCGGGTAGAGCGGCGTCAGATTGTCGAAATTGATCCGGTGGCGCACCTTGTCCGGATGGTCGAAATTGATGGTGTTGACCTTCAGCAGCGCGAAATAGCGCTCGCCATCCTTGGGCGCGCGGATCTGGCCTTCCACCGTGTCGCCGGTGCGCAGGCCGAAGCGCTTCACCTGGGACGGGGAGATATAGATATCGTCAGGGCCGGGCAGATAGTTGGCTTCGGGGCTGCGCAGGAAGCCGAACCCGTCGGGCAGCACTTCCAGCACGCCTTCGCCATAGATCGGCACGTCGTTCTCGGCCAGCTGCTTGAGAATGGCGAACATCATGTCCTGCTTGCGCAGGGTGCCGGCATTCTCGATCTGCAGCTCCTCGGCAAAGGCGAGCAGCTCGGCGGGGGTTTTGGCCTTGAGTTCCTGGAGATTCATCGGGATCTGGCTTCGGTCGGCCGGGAGGCCGGTTGCGGGGATGGGGGCGGAGCCCCCTGGGACGAAAATGGGGGGCGGATCCCCCTGGGACGAAAAGGGGGGCTGGCCCCCACATGGATGCGCCCCGATTGGGGCGGGATCACGGCCAACTGTTCGGATTGGATGGAATCAAAACGGGGGCCGGCAGCACGGGACTTCGCGACGGTCTGACTTGGGTGCAAGCAGGGGGGAGGAAGGGGCGGTAGAACCGGCTGGGAAAGCCAGTCCCGGCGATGGCCGCATGGGAAGAAGGTCCGACAAACCTGCTTCCGGCGATTCGCTCCAGCCCACCAAGCGGCAGGCCAGACAAGGCAGGATGCACCAAGGCATCCCGGCGAACGGCATCACCTTTCACCTTATGGCATGGTTAGCCCAGCCTTCAGCCCAAGTCAAAGCAAAAGAGGGAAGTGGCCCCGCCAAAGCGTCGGCAACCACCATTCGGACACGTGGACCAACAGGAAGCTTTGCTCAATCGCGCGTTGCTGTACTATATGCTTGAAACCGCATCACCTTGGGCAAAAACCATGCGCCTGCTGATCGCTGACGACCATGACCTGCTGCGTGACGCCCTACGCTCGCATTTCGAGCGGGAAGCCCCCGGCACTTTCGTGCAAGGCGTAGGCACCGTAAGCGAGGCATTGAAGGTGCTGGACGATGGCCAGCCTTTCGACATGCTGCTCCTGGACCTGCGGATGCCGGGCATGAACGGCCTGAACGGCCTTGTCCGCCTGCGCGAGCGCTATCCGTCGCTGAAGATCGCCCTGATGTCGGGTGAGGCGAAGAATGAGGATATCCGCCTGGCCATGGCCCATGGCGCCGTGGGCTTCCTGCCCAAGACGCTGCCGGGTTCCATCCTGTTGCAAGCCGTGCAGCGCATGGCCGCCGGCGAAGTGTTCATGCCGGAGAATCTGCCCGAAAGCGCCATGGCAACCGACGGCAACGCCCTGAACAGCACCTTCACCCGGCGCGAGCGGGAGGTGCTCGACTTCCTGCTGAAGGGCCAGTCCAACAAGGAGATCGCCCGCGCGCTGGACCTGGAGGAGGTGACGGTGAAGCTGCATATCCGCGGTCTGTGCCGCAAACTGGGCGCCAAGAACCGCACACAGGCCGCCATGCGCGCCGTGGAGCTGGGTCTTGCCCGCTGATCCGGCCCCGTCGCCGGGAACTGCGTTGGATGCCAACGGGCTTCCGCGCGGCTTGCGCCATGATCTGGTCAATGCCCTGAACGCGCTGCTGGGCTTTGCCTCCTTCCTGGAGGAGGATTTGCCCGACGGGCCACAGCGCGATTTCGCTCGCCGCATCCAGGATGCCGGCCGTCAGGCCATGCTGCTGGCAGAGCGTATTCCATCCCCCACCCGCGCCGCGGCGGTCCGTGTCCTGATGGTTTCGTCGGCCGCCGACGCCGATCCGCTGATCCTGGAACTGGATGGCTATGGCTGCGAGGTGACCCTGGTCCCCAGCCCGGCCCGCGCGGTGCAAGTGCTGCGCAAGGCACCCGACGCCTGGGACTTGATCCTGGCCGACCTTCCCGGACCGGCGGAGAATGCCGTTCTTGTCGAGGCGGCGGGGGACATCCAGATCATCCCGCGCCTGGCCAACAGCACCGGGGCCAGCCTGGCCGTGACCCTGCGCACGGCCGGAACAAGGCGGGCGGCGCCCCGTTCCTGATGACGGGTTTACCGCACCTGGATTATGATCTTTTGGTGTGATTTACACCCTGTCCCGGCACCAGGTTTCATGCGACTCTTCGCTTGAAGCATGGCCCACAACGGCCACTGCCAGTCTGGGGCGGGTGTCCACAAATGTCCTTGAAATGCTGGTTTATCGCCCTGACCGCCCTGTTGCTGGCCGGCCCCGCCTGCGCGGTCCCCTGCACCTTGCCGCGCATCGATGGTGGTATTCAGAGCGGGCAGGCCGACCGTATCGACCGCGACCGCACGGCACTGCTGAGTTATGAGGCCTGTCTGGCCGAGCAGGAGGAGTTGGAGGCCGCCTTCAACAGCCCCGCCGCCGGCCGCACAGCCCTGCAACGCGAAGCCGCGGCCAATCTGCGGCGCACGCTGGACGCCTGGCAGCGTACCCGTCGCGCCGCAGATTCCACGCCGCAGGACAAGAAGCGCTCCTGATCCCCCTCCCCTTCCCGCCATCGCCCCCTTGCGGCGAACATTGGTCATGCTGCCGCGCAGCATGGGCGTATCTGCCATTCGGATAATGATGGCAAGGTCGTTGGTCAAATTGATCCAAGTCAGGGAAGGGCACGACCAAGGCTTCTATAAGTCAATCCTGTAAACGACGCGTGAAACGGCGTCCAGGAGCTGGGGGAAATATTCGCCCGGCACATGATATAGGAGCCTTGTTGCCATGAAGAATTTCGCTGTGCCGGCGCTTGCCGCCGCGTTGACAATTGGTGCCGCCGCCGCTGTGCCGGCCCATGCGGAAAAGGCCGCCGGTGACCTGCTGGTCCGTGGCCGCGTCATCTATGTGCAGCCGGATGAAAGCAGCAGCCTGAAGCTGGGCACGGCCCCCATCGCCGGCAAGGCATCGGCCGATGCCTCCGTCGTGCCGGAACTGGATTTCAGCTACTTCTTCACCGACAATCTGGCCGCCGAGCTGATCCTGGCCACGACCCACCATAATGCCATGTCCGCCAAGGGGTCGCCGCTGGGCGCCTCGGTCGATCTGGGTGATGTCTGGCTGCTGCCGCCGACGGTAACGGTGCAGTATCACTTCAACCCCAAGGGCAAGGTCAGCCCCTATATCGGCGCCGGCGTGAACTACACGATTTTCTACGGCGACGATCCGGGTGCCGCCCTGGGCATCGACTATGACAACTCTTTCGGCCTGGCCGCCCAGGCCGGTGTGGATGTCGAGCTGACCGACAAATGGTCGCTGAACCTGGACGTCAAGAAACTGTGGCTGAACACCGACGTCAAGGTCAATGCCGGTCTGGCCAGCCCGGTCAATGCCAAGGTCGATCTGGACCCGTGGATCTTCGGCGTCGGCGTCGGCTATCGCTTCTGATCGAAGCGCCCTCAGGCGCCGGGCCGGCAGTCGCCGGCCTGTAGGTTGGCGGTACACCCACCGTTCCCTGAAACCGGGGGCGGCCATGTCGGGAATTGGCTTGGCCTCGGGCATCTTCCGGGGGTAAACAAGCCCCTTTCCAACGTGGCCGCCCCCGGACCAATTCCGGGGCGTGGTCACAGCTTGCAGATGGGAGCATGCCATGCGTGCCGAAATCCAGGCGGTGTCCGAGGCTGTGGAACAGTCCTTGGGCCTGCTGAGGAGGCATCTTTGACTGGGAGAAATCCCTGTTCCGCCTCGATGAACTGACCGCACTGACCGAAGACCCGAACCTGTGGAATGACAGCGAGCGGGCGCAGAAGCTTCTGCGTGAGAAGAACCAGCTGGAATCGTCCCTGAACGGCACGCGGCAGCTGGAACGCGACCTGAAGGACAATCTGGAACTTCTGGAGATGGCGGAGATGGAAGGCGATCAGGATATGATCGCCGAGGCCGAGAAGGCCGTCTTCGCCCTGAGGGACCGCGCCGCCACCATGGAGCTGGAAAGCCTGCTTTCCGGCGAGGCCGACGCCAACGACGCCTATCTGGAAGTGAATGCCGGTGCCGGCGGCACGGAGGCCCAGGACTGGGCCCTGATCCTGTTCCGCATGTATTCCCGCTGGGCCGAACAGCACGACTACAAGGTCGAGCTGCTGGACGAAACCAATGGTGAAGAGGCAGGCATCAAGTCCGCCACCATCCAGGTCAAGGGCCACAACGCCTATGGCTGGCTGAAGTCGGAAACCGGCGTCCACCGTCTGGTGCGCATCAGCCCGTTCGACAGCCAGGCGCGGCGCCACACCTCCTTCTCCTCCGTCTCCGTGACCCCGGTGATCGACGACAAGATCAATGTCGAGATCAATGAGAAGGATGTGAAGGTCGATACGTTCCGCGCCAGCGGTGCCGGCGGCCAGCATGTGAACAAGACCGATTCGGCCGTGCGCTTCACCCATATCCCCACCGGGATCGTGGTCTCGTGCCAGCAAGAGCGCAGCCAGCACAAGAACCGGGCCAAGGCCTGGGACATGCTGCGCGCCCGCATCTATGAGATGGAGTTGCGCAAGCGCGAGGAGGCGGCCAACGCCCTGGAAGCCACCAAGACCGATATCGGCTGGGGCCACCAGATCCGTTCCTACGTCTTACAGCCCTACCAGATGGTGAAGGATCTGCGGACCGGCGTGGAAACATCGGACAGCAGCGGCGTGCTGGATGGCGACCTTGACAAGTTCCTCCAGGCGGCATTGGCCCAGCGCCTCAACGGGCATGGCGATCAGGTCAACGGCTGAGCCCGCGACGTTTCGACAAATATGATGGCCGATGGTCGGGGTCCGGCAACATTCTGTTGCCGGACCCTTTTTTTTGATCCAGAAAGGATCAACCGGGCCGGTGGCGTTCCGAACGCCCCGACCTTTTCCCATTTTTCCAAATGGCGGATGCCCCGGCGTCGGTGGGACGCGATCAGGCATCGCATGGGGTTGCCTGATGGTCGCGTCGGACACGACGGCGTTGGATATGTCGGCCGGCGGGCCAGGGGACACCGATCCCCTGTTCTCCTCCTATTTCAACAGCACGTCGCTGGGCCTTGTGCTGCTGGATGGCGACGGCACGGTGCGTGCCGCCAATCGCGCCGCGCTGCGCATCGGCAACTTCGCACCTGCCCAGGTCCTGGGGTTGGCGCTGTGGGATACGCCTTGGTGGCGCGGGGCGCCGGGCCTGCGCGAACGGCTGATATCCGCGGTTCAGGCGGCCGGTCATGGTGCCACCATCCGCTTCGACGCGGCCACCGGGCCGGAAGCCGGTGCGCCCCTGGTCTTCGACCTGTCCGTCACCCCCATCGACCCTGGCCATGATGGCGCCGTCCGCCTGATGGTGGAAGCCCGCGACGTGACGGAGGCGCGGGACATCGAACAGGCCTTGCGCGCCAATGAACAGCGCCTGCGCGACATGGTGGAAGGGTCGGTGCAGGGCATCGTGGTCCATTCCGGCAAGCGCATCCTGTTCTGCAATCCGGCCTATGCCCAGATGCTCGACTACGACTCCATGCTGGACGTGATGTCGATCAGCCTGGACGACATCATCCCCGAGCCTGGCCGCGAGCAGGCCTACCGCGCCTGGTCCATCCTGCTGGCCGGCGGCAAGCTGCCCATCATCCGCTCCGCCCCCAATGTGAAGCGCGACGGATCGCTGATCCATGTCGATGTGCTGGCCCGCCGCATTGTCTGGGACGGGCAGTATGCCATCCAGGCGACAGTGGTGGACGTGACCGCCCAGGCCAAGGCCGCCGCGGCCGAAGCCGCCCGTCTAGCCGCGGAGGAGGCGTCGCAGACCAAGTCCGCCTTCATCGCCACCATGAGCCATGAGCTGCGCACGCCGCTGAATGCCATCCTGGGCTTCGCCGGCATGATCGCCAGCGCAGACCCGGACGGCGCCCCGGCCGACCCGCGCCATGTCGAGTATGCCGGCGACATCACGGTTGCCGCCCGGCACCTGCTGTCGGTGATCAACGACATGCTGCATCTCTCGAAGATCGAGGCCGGGCGACTGACGCTGGAACCCTGCTGGATCCCGCTGGAGGGCGAGTTGCGGCAAATCCAGCGCATCGCCCAGGGCCTGGCCCAGAACAAGCAACTGTCGATCGGCGTCGAATTGCCGACGGGGGAACCGCTGCTGCTGCTGGCCGACGAGCGGGCGCTACGGCAGTTGCTGCTGAACATCGTGGGCAATGCCGTCAAGTTCACGCCCGATGGCGGCGACATCCGGCTGGCGGCGGAGTTCGACCGTACCGACGGGCGGCTGGTCCTGTCCGTCGCCGATACCGGCGTGGGCATTCCGGAAGGCGACCTGGAACGTATCTGGCGGCCGTTCGAACAGGTGGGCCGCGTACAGGACCACCAGAATGGCACCGGCCTGGGCCTGTCCATCGCCCGCGCCCTGGCCGAATTGCACGGGGCCGCAGTCTCGGTGGACAGCGTACTGGGAAAGGGAACCGTGTTCCGCTTCCGCTTCCCGGCCGATCACGTGGCGCGTGGTGCCGCCCCCCGCGCCGCTGCCAGCAACGATGAACCAGGCGCAACGGCCGCCAAGCGCGCCGGTCGCTAATACCAAGCGGCGGTGAGGGGAACGCATCGTCGCTTGATTGGCCCCTGCGGGCTGCATTGATCGGAACCAACGATTCTGATCAATGCAGATCGGTATAGAAGCCCCGCAACCTCGTGGCGTAAAAACGACGGCTGGTAACGGAAATATAACCGTTTAGGGTTATTTCTGTCGCGCCCGGCACGCACGCCGGCAGCAACGGTCATTCCAACTTGCGTCCGCACGCTGGAAGGGCTGACAGCAGAAAATCCCGTCCTTTAGGAATACAACCAACGCCAGAATTCCCGCCGCTGACAATCAGGCCCGGCCGTAGGCCCACCCAAATAAACCTACATGCGGCTGCAACCGACTTTGACAAGCGGACGCATTTTCAGTCACCATCCATTCCAATGCAACGGGTGGAGACTACATACGGCATCCGCACTGTCCGGTAGACAATTCCTCATCAGAATACAGGACATACGCCGGCCTAGCAGTCGGAGCTGCTATTTCCATGCCTTCTGGCATCAGCCCATTCAGCCGGACTGCAATGTCGGGAAATTTGGGAAAATACCGGTCCATTTACTTCGTGTACCGGCTTCCGTTTCATTTTGCAAAGGCTCAATCTCTTGAAACCGAGTTTACGCATCGAAAAACGGGAATTCAACGATAATCCGTCCTCCACCGGCCGATGCCGGCAGTGGCCGCCCCATGGAATATCGGAACCCGGAGTTGCATACAACAAGATGCAATCTCGTATCCTCGATTGGTCCGCCCCATGTCGTCACGATGATTTTGGTGCCGGACCATTTTTCACGGCTTGTTCCGACCGCTGCCCCGATTGCAGGGGTGCGTCATGACCAGCGCCATTGCAGAGCGCCTGCGGGAGCTGCGCAAACGACTCGGCTTCGATCGCCGCTCGGACATGGCGCAGCATCTGGGCCTGCCCAACTCCACCTACAGCGCCTATGAGGGTGATTCCGGTCCCCCCAAGGTGGAGTGGCTGGTGGAACTGGCGCATCGCGGCGTGAACCTGAACTGGCTGCTGACGGGCGAGGGGGAGATGATGCTGCCTCCCCATCTCGTGGGCGCCGCCGCCCCATCCCCCCCTGCCACCACGGCCCGCCATGCGGAGAGTGCCGACCCGCGTGAGATGGAACTGAACACCTATCTGTTGGCCGCCATGATCCACCATGTGGAGCGCGATGCCCAGGAACGCGGCCAGACGCTGACCCCCCTGGAAAAGGGCGAGCGGGTGGCCCGCCTCTACACCGCCTCGGCCCGCGTGGCGGAAAGCGAACTGGCCACCCAGCCGCTGTCGCGCGCAGCGGAAGCGCCGGAGCGATAGACGCGATCATACCGGCGCCGCTGACGCCAAACGGGGAAAGGCGACACGTCACCGTTCGCTATAAACCGCAGGCAAGGCATGAAAAAACCCGCCGGATCGCTCCGGCGGGTTTTTCATACCTCAACGCTTCAGGCTGCAAGGATCAGCCCAGCGCCTTCACCATGGTCGAGCCCAGGCTGGCCGGGCTTTCGGAGACATGGATACCGGCGGCGCGCATGGCTTCGACCTTGAACTCGGCGGTGTCGTTACCGCCGGAGATCACGGCACCGGCATGGCCCATGCGGCGGCCCGGAGGAGCCGTACGGCCAGCGATGAAGCCAACAACCGGCTTCTTCAGGCCCGACGCCTTGATGTACTCCGCACCGTTCACCTCAGCGTCACCACCGATCTCGCCGATCATGATGATGCCTTCGGTTTCCGGATCGCGGGCGAACATCTCCAGCGCCTCGACGAAGTTCGTACCGTTGACCGGATCGCCGCCGATGCCGATGCAGGTGGTCTGACCCAGACCAGCCGCCGTGGTCTGAGCAACCGCTTCGTACGTCAGGGTGCCGGAACGGCTGACGATGCCAATCTTGCCACGCTTATGGATGTGGCCAGGCATGATGCCGATCTTGCATTCGTCCGGGGTGATGACGCCGGGGCAGTTGGGGCCAACCAGACGGGTACCGGAGTTCTGCAGGGCGCGCTTGACGCGGACCATGTCCAGGACCGGGATGCCTTCGGTGATGCAGACCACCAGCGGCAGTTCGGCATCAATGGCTTCCAGGATGGCGTCGGCCGCGAAGGGCGGCGGCACATAGATGACCGAGGCATTGGCGCCGGTCTTCAGCACCGCGTCGGCCACGGTGTCGAACACCGGCAGGTCGAGATGCTTGGAGCCGCCCTTACCGGGGGTCACGCCGCCGACCATCTTGGTGCCATAGGCGATGGCCTGTTCGGAATGGAAGGTCCCCTGCGCGCCGGTGAAGCCCTGGCAGATGACCTTGGTGTCCTTATTGACGAGCACGGCCATGTTACGCAGCCTCCTTCACGGCCTTGACGATCTTTTCCGCAGCGTCGGCCAGATTGTCGGCCGACAGGATGGGCAGACCGCTATCGGCCAGGATCTTCTTGCCGAGATCGACGTTGGTGCCTTCCAGACGGACAACCAGCGGAACATGCAAGCTGACTTCACGCGCGGCGGCGACAACGCCCTCCGCGATGACGTCGCAGCGCATGATGCCGCCAAAGATGTTGACCAGGATGCCTTCGACATTCGGGTCGGACAGGATCAGCTTGAAGGCGATCGTCACGCGTTCCTTCGTGGCGCCGCCGCCCACGTCCAGGAAGTTGGCCGGTTCGCCGCCATACAGCTTGATGATGTCCATCGTGGCCATGGCCAAGCCGGCGCCGTTCACCATGCAGCCGATGTTGCCATCCAGCTTCACATAGTTCAGGCCGTGCTTGGTGGCTTCCGTTTCCGAGGCTTCTTCTTCGGTCGGGTCGCGCAGTTCTTCCACGTCCGCGTGGCGATACAGCGCGTTGTCGTCGAAATTGACCTTGGCGTCGAGCGCGATCACGTCGCCGGCACCGGTCACGACCAGCGGGTTGATCTCAACCATGCTCATGTCCAGGTCGATGAACGCCTTGTACATGGCGGTCATGAACTTGGCGGCGGCACCGACCTGCTTGCCTTCCAGGCCCAGCGCGAAGGCGACCTTGCGGGCGTGATAGCCCTGCAGGCCTTCGACCGGGTCGATGGCGACCTTGGTGATCTTTTCGGGGTGGCTGTGGGCCACTTCCTCGATCTCCATGCCGCCCTCGGTGGAGGCGACGATGGTGACGCGCGAGGAACCGCGATCCAGCAGCATCGACAGATACAGCTCGCGCTTGATGTCGGCCCCTTCCTCGATATAGAGGCGGCCGACTTCCTTGCCCGCTTCGCCGGTCTGCTTGGTGACCAGCACCTGGTTCAGCATGGCGGCGGCGTTGGACTTCACATCGTCAACGCTCTTGACGACGCGGACACCGCCCTTGCCGTTGGGGTCGTTCTTGAAACGACCGGCACCACGGCCGCCGGCATGGATCTGCGACTTGACCACCCAGACGGGGCCGCCCAGTTCGGTGGCGACCTTGGCGGCTTCATCCGGCGTATAGGCGACGCCGCCGCGCGGCACCGCGACGCCGTATTTCTTCAACAGGCTCTTGGCCTGGTACTCATGGATATTCATCGGTCAGCCGTCTTGCTCTGGATGGGAGACGGGCCGGTCCGGCAGGGGGTCCGCCGGGCCGCACACGGGGGTCCTCCCCACGCGGGCGGCACTTTAGCACTATGGGAACCGGGATCAACCATCCAAAGGTCCCCACTTATGTCCAACAGCGTGTGGAATTTCGCACAGGCCGCCAAACTTGCCCACGACAGAAAATGGCGTAAACCCTTGCATCGCAACACGACCATGCCGCATGTGCGGAATGGTTGAGCGTCGGGCGCAGGGGTGCCATGTAACGGCGGCAGGACCACTACGCAATCGTTGGGCGCAGCACCACCATGTGCGCGTTCCGGGCCCATCGGCCCGGAACGCGCCAACCCGGCCACAGCCCCAGCCCCCTTCGTGATGGATCAGCCGCCGCGGCTCTTGAAGGCCTTCAACTGCTTGTTGAAGTTGGCCGCCAGCTTCTCCATGCGTTCGGTCGACTTGTTATAGCTTTCGACATCCATCTTGCCGCGCTTGCCCTCCATCGTCAGGCAGGCCTGATATTCTTCGGTGGCGGCGATATAGGCCTTCACGGCCTTCACGGCATCAGCCATTTGCGCTTCCGATGCTGCCGACCCATCCGGCAGGGTCGGCGGGTCGCCCTGCTCACATCCGGCATGGGCCGCTCCCGTCAGAAACAACAGGCAGAGGGCGGTACTCAGGATCGCTTTCTTCATCATATGGGCACCCCTTAAACAATAAAATTTTAGGCAATAAAGCATCCGTGCGTGCCGTCACGACGGTTACTTTATTTCCGCGGTTTTATTGGGTGCCAAGTTATCCCCAACTGACTGACTATTAGGCTTTAAGCCATTATCTCCCTAAACTTGGGGACAAGGATAGGTTCATCTCAGGCGCGCGTCAATTACGGCTGGGGCGGGGCGAGAGGGTAAATTCATGCGCGGCGGCAGGTGCCGTAACGTCACCGGGCCCGCGCCAGGGGTCGCGGACCCGCCCGGGCGGCCAGCCCGCTGCCCTGGCGGCCGCCAGCATCCGGCCGGCAATCAGGTTCGGCGAGGGAAGCAACCAAACCGTGCCATCGAATCCGCCAATCGCGTCGGGGGCATGGATCATCTGGCCCTCCAGCCGGCGACCGGCCTGCAACAGGTCGAACAGGACGATCTGTCCCATCTTCACCCTCTCGGCCAGCGGCGGGTAGAGTGCGGCCATGCGCGCATAGTCCATGCCCAGGCCCCACAATCCCACGGGTTTGCCGGCTTGGACCTCTGTCACGATGCCGCGGGCGATGGCCTGCCGCCGGGCAGCCAGGACATCCAGGCTGCCGGCGACGACACGGGCGGCATCGGCGCCATCGGCACGGTGCACCAGGGCGCGCAGCACCCCGCGCCGGGCGTCGACCCGAACCAGTGCCATGCCGCAGGAACGCAACAACGCCGTCAGATTGTCGAGCGTGAAGTAATGCAGGTGCTGGGGCACGACCAATGGATGGACGCAAGCCAATTGCGCATCGAACACACCGAAATCCGGAACCTCTATATAGGCATGACCACCGGGGGCCAGCATGGCGCGCAGGGCGCGCAGGAAACCCCTGGGGTCCCTCACATGCTCCAGCACATGGATGCAGAACAGCAGGCGGGCACCAAAAGCTCCCTCCGGGCCGGAAGGGAGCCGATTCAAATCAACCGGCTGGAAGGGAATACCGTCGGGCAACAGGCGCTGGAAATCCAGTCCCAGCAGCCGATCCACGGGCACACCATGCCGGTCGCGCAGCAAACGCAGCACCTCGCCGCGCCCGCAGCCGACATCCAGGATCAGGCCGTCAGCGACCACACCCTCCTCGCGGCAGAAGGCCAGCGCATCCTCGCCACCACAGATCGGCTGGTCGCCACCGATGATAGGGTCCGATCCATAGAGGTTGGTCAGGGAGACATCGTCATACTGCACGCCCAACCGCACATGGCCGCAGGTCCGGCAGGCAACCAGCGGTATCGAACGGTCACGGCGAATCAGGTCGCCCTGGGAATCGCTCGCCCAGCCGCCGCTGTGCATGGCCCCGACCGGGCCCGTCTCCAGATCAAGGCAGATGGGACAACGTCCCGGCGCATCCCGCCATTCATCCATACTCACCCCCGCCATTTCGCGCCTGCGCAGCACGGGTATTAGCATAGAAAAACCCGCACCGGTTTCCCCAGTGCGGGTTTGTCGTAAAATGGCCAGTCCGACGGAGAGGTCGGACAGCTGCCAAGCGCTGTAAAACGACCGATCAGCCGTTGCGGGCCTTGAAGGTCTTCAGCTGCTTGTTGAAGTCGGCGGCCAGCGCTTCCATGCGCGCGGCGGACTTGTTGTAGGCTTCCAGATCCATCTTGCCACCCTTGCCGGCGGCTTCCAGGCACGCCTGATATTCTTCGGTGGCCACGATATAGGCCTTAACCGCCTTCATCGTCTCCCCCATCTGCTCCTGGGTGGCCGTAGCGCCATCCACCAGCGAGGGCGGGTTGCCCTGCTCGCAGCCGGCGGCGAAGGCGGAGGTGGCAGTCAGGGACAGCAGGGCGGTGGCGAACAGCAGGGCGGTCTTCATGGGGTGTCCAATTCCTTATGATGGCGAGATTGGGTTCAACGGCGGAAGCGGGGATTGCCAGTACAACACCGCCAGCGTCAACAACATTCACCCCCTCGCGGGGACGCCATGCCATCGGCGGCGGCACTTCACTGACCTTGTGACGAGACCGGCCTTGAACGACTTGGCCACGCCACACAATTAACTAGACACTTCATGGAAACATCGCGGTGCCGGCGTTTCAGGCTGCACTTTATTCACGACGTCCGTTTGATGAGGCGGACTATACGGGCCACCCGTAACTGAATGGTTAAAAAAGTGGTGGAAACCTATCCTTTCGGCACGCCTGAATGCAGGTCAGTTTTGCACGTGAAGCACAGATGCGTCGCCGAGTGATGCGAAATCTTACTGGATATTTGTATTGTATTTTATGAAATTACTCATGAACATGGCGCGCTTGACATGTTCGAGACCGTTTCTGCAATTTCAGGGCAATAAAAAGCCCCGCACGGGGGTCCCGTGCGGGGCTTTCATGAAAGCGGCATGCCGGAGCGCGTCCGCCCGGCACCTGATCAAGGCATCAGCCCTCGGCCGAGACCTTGGCAGTGACCTCCACCAGGGTCTTAACGGCATCGACCGACTTGTCGAAATTGGCCTTCTCTTCGGCCGACAGTTCGATCTCGATGATCTTCTCCACGCCCTTGGCGCCGATGACGGTGGGCACGCCGATATAGAGGCCGTCCACGCCATACTGGCCGGTCAGCTTGGCGGCGACCGGCAGGACGCGCTTCTTGTCCTTCAGATAGCTTTCGGCCATGGCGATGGCGGAAGCAGCCGGGGCGTAGAAGGCGGAGCCGGTCTTCAGCAGACCGACAATCTCCGCACCACCGTCGCGGGTACGCTGCACGATCTTGTCCAGCTTCTCCTGCGTGGTCCAGCCCATCTTCACCAGGTCGGGCAGCGGGATGCCGGCGACGGTGGAGTAGCGGACCGACGGGACCATGGTGTCACCATGGCCGCCCAGCACGAAGGCCGTCACGTCCTCGACCGACACGCCGAACTCCTCGGCAAGGAACCAGCGGAAGCGGGCGCTGTCCAGCACGCCGGCCATGCCGACGACCTTCTCCGGCGGCAGGCCGCTTTCCTGCTGGAACAGGCCGACCATGGCGTCCAGCGGGTTGGTGATGATGATCACGAAGGCGTCCGGGGCATGGGCCTTTACGCCAGCGGCGACGACCTTGATGACCTTGGCATTGATGCCGACCAGGTCGTCACGGCTCATGCCCGGCTTGCGCGGCACGCCGGCGGTGACGATCACCACGTCGGCGCCGGCGATGTCGGCATAGTCCGACGTGCCCGCGTAGCCGGCGTCGAAGCCGGCGACCGGCGACAGCTCGGCAATGTCCAGCGCCTTGCCCTTGGCGACGCCCGCGAAGTCGGGGATATCGAGCAGGATGATATCACCCAGCTCCTTCTGGCCGGCCAGCAGGGCCAGCGTGCCACCGATCTGGCCAGCGCCGACAAGCGCGATCTTCTTGCGTGCCATGGGAATTTCCCTTCGATTTGGTTCGGGTCAGGAAACAAGATTACGTTTGGAACATCCGGCAGCGCCTTTTCTTAGCTGCAATGCGGGATGACCCTGGGCGGCGTGATTAGCCTGAAACAGCCGTTCGGGCAAGCCGCCAAGGGTCGTGGGTGCGGGGTGGCTGGTCAGCGCCTGACGCAAGGCGTGTATGCAGGCACCGCCGATGACCGGAATTTCCGGCGGACGGCAGCGTTGCTGGCGGCATGAACAGCCGTCAGCCCGGCTTCTTGGGCTGCCACATGGCGTTGACGATGACCCAGCGGTCGCCAAACCGGCCCATATGGAAATAGTCCACGAACCAGGGCGTCTCCACCCGCACCACGGCGACGGTACCGGTGACGTCCAGCACCCGCACCGACCGGTCCCACTGTTCCTTCGGCGTCTTCAGCACACCCTGGCGCGTCAGCTCGACCAGTTCATCCTTGCTCATGCGGCGCAGGGCCAGAAGCTCGTCCTGATCGGGGCTGGCGCGGACGGCGCGCTTGGCCAGATCGGGGTGCAGGGCGCGGGCGACACGGGGTGCATCCCCCTCCAACTGGCCATCGACATAATCATAGGCCGTGGCCTCGATGGCCTTGATGGTGGCGGGATCGGTCTCCGCCCGTGCGGGCAGTACCGTGAGGGTCAGCAGCACGGGCAGCAGGATGCGCAGACGCATGGTGGGGGCTTTCGGTCGGATGACGAGAAGTCCCGGACTGTATCGGATGGGTACGGGGGTGCAATGGCGGGCGGGGACTGGTCCCAGCGCTGAGGCGTCACCTGGACCTAAGCGCGCCTGTGCTCAGCCTGTCATCAGGGCCGGCCGCCCCAGCGCCAGCGCATCTGCCCCTCCGTTCGCGACGCCGCGAACCAAAGGAAGATCGCCGTTGCAAATACTACCCAGCCCAATGGGATGGCCGCGCGCCAGGGGCCGGGTGGTGGATCGATCAGCAGGCGGATCGCGAACATGCCGGCAACAAGAACCAGAGCATAGACGGCAATCGCCAACCAACCTTCCCAGGTGATCGGGGAATAACCATAACCAAAGCGCTTGGGCCCGAACCAGGGTCGTTCCGACATGGGGCAACTCCATCATCCGAGGACAATAAATCCTATCCGGTGTGGAAGTGACAAGCAATCACAACCGGCCGGAGCCACTTCCCGCCAGCAGCTTCACATCGATGCCCAGCAGGGTGACAGTCTCCGTCCGCGCCCCCAGCGCCCGGTAGAACAGGCCGGCGCGGACATTGGCGGGCCTTGCATGCCAGCAGACCCAGGACAGGCCGTCGGCCAGCGCCATCCGCCCCACCGCCGCCATCAGGGCGCGGCCGATGCCCAGCCGACGTGACCCCGGCTCGACATAGATGTTTTCCATCATCAGGCCGCCGGTGGCCGTCTGGCTGTCATAACCGCCGGTCAGCAGCACCATGCCGGCCAGCCGCCCGTCCCATTCCGCCACCAGGCAGCGGAACATCGGGGTCGGCCCAAAGCACTGGTTGCGGAACAGGATGGGGGTCAGGGCCGGCGGGTCCATGCCTTCCTCCGCCGACAGGGCGGCGACGAAGGCGCAAACAACAACGGCGTCCGCAGGGGTTGCCCCACGGACGCCGGTTTGTTTAGGCGGGATCAACGCCACAGGGCCGCTCAGACCGCAGCCTTGTCCATCTCGCGCAGGATGCTGTCGGCCATGACGGAGGTCGACACCTTGGCCATGCCCGGCTGCATGATGTCGCCGGTGCGCAAACCGGTGGACAGCACGTTCTCCACGGCCTTCTCCAGAATATCGGCCTCATCCTGCAGATCGAAGGACCAGCGCAGGGCCATGGCGAAGGACAGGAACATGGCGATCGGGTTGGCCAGATCGCGGCCGGCAATGTCCGGGGCCGAACCATGCACCGGCTCGTACAGGGCCTTGCGCTTGCCATTGGCGTCGGCCGCACCCAGCGACGCGCTGGGCAGCATGCCGATGGAACCGGTCAGCATCGAGGCCTCGTCCGACAGGATGTCGCCGAACAGATTATCGGTGACGATCACGTCGAACTGCTTGGGATTGCGCACCAGCTGCATGGCGGCGGCGTCGGCCAGCATGTGGGACAGTTCCACATCCGGGTACTCAGCCTTGTGCAGGGCGATGACTTCCTGCTTCCACAGCAGGCCCGCTTCCATCACGTTGCTCTTTTCCGACGAGCACAGCTTGTTGCCGCGCTTGCGGGCCAGCTCGAACGCCACGCGGGCGACGCGGTGGATCTCGTGCGTGTCATAGACCTGGGTGTTGATGCCACGGCGTTCGCCGTTCGGCAGGTCGATGATGCCGCGCGGCTCACCGAAATACACACCACCGGTCAGCTCACGGACGATCATGATGTCCAGGCCGCGCACGATCTCCGGCTTCAGCGAGGAGGCATCGACCAGCGCGTCGAACACCTTGGCCGGGCGCAGGTTGGCGAACAGCTGCATCTCCTTGCGCAGGCGCAGCAATCCTGCCTCGGGACGCTTGTCGAAGCCCAGATTGTCCCACTTCGGACCGCCCACGGCGGCCAGCAGCACGGCATCCACGGCCAGCGCGCGGGCCATGGTCTCGTCCGTCAGCGGCGTGCCATGCGCGTCATAGGAGCAGCCGCCGACCAGGCCTTCCTCCAGCTGGAACTCGACACCGCGCTTGCGGGCATACCAGTCAATGACGCGACGGACCTGACGCATGACCTCGGGACCGATCCCGTCGCCCGGCAGCAAAAGGAGCGAACGCTTCGTCGACATTGGAATACCTCTGTATGTTTGCTTTGGCATTGGCGGCGTCGTTCCGCCGCGGCTGGATTCATAGACCTTCCCGGTCACGCCGCCAAGGGGCGGCGCGCTGCAAACGGGGCGCAGGTCAGCTCAAGGACGATCAGGAGGCCCACAGCCAGGGCTGGCCGCCCTTGGCCTTGGCTTCGAACGCGTCGATCGATGCTTCCTCGCGCAAGGTCAGGCCGATATCGTCCCAGCCGTTCAGCAGGCACTGGCGGCGGAACGGCTCCACGTCGAAACCAATCTTCTCGCCATCGGGCAGGGTGATCTGCTGGGCTTCCAGATCGACGGTGAAGGTGGCGTTGGCGCCATTGTCGGCGGCCGCCATCAGCCTGTCCACGACCTCGGTCGGCATCCGGATCGGCAGGATGCCGTTCTTGAAGCAGTTGTTGAAGAAGATGTCGGCAAAGCTGGGGGCGATGATGCAGCGGATGCCGAAATCGGCCAGCGCCCAGGGGGCATGCTCGCGGCTTGAACCGCACCCGAAATTGTCGCCGGCGATCAGGATCTTGGACTGGCGGTAGGCCGGCTTGTTCAGCACGAAGTCCGCAACCTCCTTGCCGTCCTTCAGGCGCATGGAGGCGAACAGGCCAGTGCCCAGACCGGTGCGCTTGATCGTCTTCAGATAGTCGGCGGGAATAATCATGTCCGTATCGACATTCATGAGACGCAGCGGGGCGGCGACACCGGTGAGCTGAACGAACTTTTCCATGAGGGCTTTACCCGACGACATAGGGGATGGAACAGCCCCATTTCTGCCATGTGCCCGCCGCACGGCGCAATACATGATCGTTGGAAGGCAGCCCTGCGACAGATGCTTGCGTGGTACTTTCACCACCACCCTATTCCATGGGTCCTGACCGATGGTCGGGATGGCAGAACGGGCGGGGACACCCTATCTTGAAGGGAAGAAGGACAAACCTGTTCAGCGGAGGGTCGGCGCCATGCGTGTGTTCCGTATCATCCTTCCCGTCGCCGCCATCGAGGAGGCGGCCGGCTTCTATGGGGCGCTTCTGGCCCAGCCGGGGCAGCGCGTCTCCCCCGGCCGGCATTATTTCGATCTGGGCCAGCTGGTGCTGGCCTGCTACGACGCGCAGGCCGACGGGGATGAGGGACCGGTCAGGCCCCTGCCCGAGCCTGTCTATTTCGCCGTCCATGGCCTGGACGATTTCCATGCCCGCGCGCAAGGTGCGGGCGCCGTCATGGAAGGCGGGATCGAGGTCCGTGCCTGGGGAGAGCGCAGCTTCTATTGCCGCGATCCGTTCGGCAATCCGCTCTGCTTCGTGGAGGCGGGGACGGAGTTCACCGGTTGATGGCCTGCAGCCATCCCAACATCTTCAAGAAGCCGGACAAGCGGGGATTGTTCGCCGGTCGCGGCGAAACCTGATCCGGTTTACGCCGCCTTGTTCACATGCTCCTTCACCCCGCCGGCCATCAAGAAGGCCAGGCAAGCGTTGCGCTGGACCCGATAGGCGCCGGGCGTCACCCCCACGGCGCGACCGAAAATGCCCGTCAGATGCGCCTGGGACGAGAACCCGGCCGCCGCCGCGATCTCCGCCAGCGGCATCTCCGTCTCCAGCAGCAGACGCTTGGCGCCATTGACGCGGCGGGCCATCACGTAACGATGCGGCGCCTCGCCCAGCGCCGCCTTGAACCGGCGGGCGAAATGGCTGGGGCTCAGCCCCGCGACGGCAGCCAGGGTGGCCAGTGACAGATCATCGTCCAGGTTCTGTTCCACAAAGACCAGGACGCGGCGCATCTGCAGCAATGACAACGCATTGGCGCCATCGGCCCCGCCGCTCTGGTGACGGGTCAGGATGGCTTCCACCGTCTCGGTCTCGGCCGCAACGCAAGCCGCGATCTGCGGCAGATGAAGGTCGGACGACACAACAGACATGGCGACTCCCCCGTCAGGTCGGCATCCGCTCCGGGGCGGAGGGGCCGGCCAACAACATGAAGCGCCACGGGACCGACGCCAGTGTGATCGCACCGCTGTTGGGAACAGGGACGAGGGACTGGGACGGAGGTGGCGGAATGGGTTGCTATCGACCGGCAGATGACAAGGGTAGTCCCCGGAACCGGTTCTGACCATATGATTAAGCGACCAACCTGTGCGTTCGCTGTGCGCACCGTCACTCGCGCTGAAAAATCACAGGCTGGCCGCCATTGACATCGATACCCCGGCAAGACGGATGCACGATGGCAGGCGAAGCGGCTCCGTGCATTTCCCTGCCATCAGCCCTGGACATGGCGCCCCTTAGACCGCACATAGACGCGGGGGGCGTTATACCGGTGCAGTTGGAGCAAAAAATCATGCGTATCGCGCGTCGCATCGCGCCGGCCGCCATTGCGGCCTTCGCCACCTTTTGCCTGATGGCGGGCGGTGCCGCCCCGGCTTTTGCCGAAATGGTGCTGAATCGCGGCAACCAGGCGGAGCCGACGTCGCTGGACCCGCATAAGGGCACGGACGTACAGTCGGCCCGCATCGGCTATGACCTGTTCGAAGGGCTGCTGACCTTCGGTCCCGATGGCAAGACCATCCCCGGCGTGGCCGAAAGGTGGGAGATCAGCACCGACGGCCTGACCTACACCTTCTTTTTGCGCGCCGACGCGAAATGGTCGGATGGCACTGCCGTGACGGCGGATGATTTCGTCTTCTCCTGGCGCCGGGTGGTCGATCCCAAGACCGCATCCGACTATGCCTATTTCCTGTGGCCGGTGAAGAATGGCGAGGCGATCAGCAATGGCAAGGCGGCCCTGGATACGCTGGGCGCCGTCGCCGTCAATCCCCGCACGCTGAAGGTGACCCTGGAACAGCCCACGGGCTATTTCCTGTCCTCGCTGGTCCACCGCATGACCTATCCGGTGTCAAAGGCCAATGTGGAGAAGTTCGGCAGCGATTTCGTGAAGCCGGGCAACATGGTGTCCAACGGCGCCTACAAGCTGGCGGATTACCTGCCCCAGTCCTATGTGAAGGTCGTGAAGAATCCGTTCTTCCGCGAAGCGGCGTCTGTGAAGGTGGATACGGTCGTCTTCCACCATACCGACAGCCCGGAGACGGAATTGCGCCGGTTCCGCGCCGGTGAGCTCGACATCGTGCAGATGGCGCCGGTCACCCAGATCGACTGGCTGCGCCAGAACATGCCGGAGACGATGAAATTCTATCCGGTGCTGGGCACCCAGTACCTGGCCGTCAACATGACGAAAGAGCCACTGGCCTCGAACCCCAAGCTGCGCCAGGCCCTGTCGCTGGCCGTCGATCGGCAGATCATCGTCGACAAGATCACCAAGTCCGGCGACGCCCCGGCCTATACGCTGACCGCCCCCGGCGTGCCGGGCTATACCCTGCCCGACGCCAACATGGTCAAGGCCACCCAGGCCGAGCGTGACGCCATGGCCAAGAAGCTGGTGGCGGAGGCCGGTTATGGGCCCGGCGGAAAGCCGCTGACGGTGGAAATCCTGCACAACACCAACGAGAGCACGCGCAAGATCGCGGTCGCCATTGCTTCCATGTGGCAGTCCAAGCTGGGCGCCAAGGTCAGCCTGAATAATCAGGAATGGAAGGTCGTGCTGCAGAATGCCGGCGAGAAAAGCTATGCCAACACCGTGGCGCTGGGCTGGATCGCCGACTTTCCCGATCCCTACACCTTCCTGAAGCTGTTCCTGGGTGATGTGGGCAAGATGAACCGCGCCGGCTATAACAACCCGGCCTATGATGCCAAGTTGCGCGAAGCCAACCTGTCCACCGATCCGGCCCGGCGCATGGCCATGATCGCCGAGGGCGAGGCCCTGATGCTGGCCGACGCACCCATGATCCCGCTCTATCACCAGGCCTATCGCAACCTTGTGCATCCGCGCGTCAAGGGCTGGGTCGCAAGCGCCATGGGCGTGCAGCCCACCCGTTACCTTGAGGTCGCCGGCCGCTGAAAGGCGGCGGGCCAACCGGGCCCTCCATCATAAACAGGTCCGGATCAATCAGGCGGTTCGCATCCATACGAGATAAGGAATAGGAGAAGATCGGGCATGTCATCAATCTGGAGAACAATGCGCGGCTTGGTGGCCGCCACCGCTTTGCTTGCCACCGGCCTGGGCGTCATCGCCCTGCCAGCCCAGGCCCAGAAGGTCCTGCATCGCGGCAACGGGGCGGAGCCGGAAACCCTTGATCCCGCCAAGTCCAGCGGCGTGCCCGAAAGCTGGCTTCAATATGACCTGTTCGATGGGCTGGTCATGCCCGACGGCAAGGGCAACTTCATCCCGGCCGCCGCTTCAAGTTGGGACATCAGCCCCGACGGGCGGGTCTACACCTTCCACCTGCGCCGCAATGCCAAATGGTCGGATGGCACGCCCGTCACCGCGCAGGATTGGGTCTTCTCCTGGCGGCGTCTGGTCGATCCCAAGACCATGGCCGACTACGCCTATTTCCTGTGGCAGGTGAAGAATGCCCAGGACATCACCCTGGGCCGCAAGGCGCCCGACACGATGGGCGTGCGCGCCGTGGATGATTACACGTTCGAGGTCACGCTGGCGGCACCCACCCCGTATTTCATATCGATGCTGCACCATCATTCCACCTATGCCCTGTCCAAGGCGAATGTGGAGAAGTTCGGGGCGGAGTTTGTGAAGCCGGGCAATCTGGTGACCAACGGCGCCTACATGCTGGCCGAGGCGGTGCCGCAGAGCCATATCAAGATGGTGAAGAATCCCCACCATTACGATGCGGCCAACACCAAGATCGACACCGTCTTCTATTATCCCACGGAGAATCAGGAAGCCGAGCTGAAGCGCTATCGCGCCGGCGAACTGCATATCGCCTATGAGGTGCCGGTGGCCCAGATGCAGTGGCTGCGCCAGAACCTGCCGTCGGAACTGCACTTGGCGCCCTATTTCGGCACTTATTTCTACGCGCCTAACCTGACGAAAGAGCCCTGGAAGTCCAACAAGGATCTGCGACTGGCGCTGAATCTGGCCATCGACCGCGACATCATCGTGGACAAGATCAACCAGCGCGGCGAAATCCCGGCCTACAGTTTCGTGCCGCCCGACACGACCAACTATACCCAGCAGATCCCCGATTATGCGAAATGGACCCAGCAACAGCGTGATGCCAAGGCCAAGGAACTCTTCGCCAAGGCCGGCTATGGTCCGGGGGCCAAGCCGCTGGAGGTCGAACTCCTGTACAATACCCAGGAAAACCACCGCAAAGTGGCGATCGCCGTCGCCTCGATGTGGCAGCAGAAGCTGGGCGTGAAGGCCACGTTGAATAATCAGGAATGGAAAGTGTTCCTGAATACCCGTGACGAGAAGAAGTTCAAGGATATCACCCGCCATGGCTGGATCGGCGACTATAACGACGCCAATAATTTCCTGGAATTGCTGCGCGGCGATATCGGCAAGCAGAACCCGGCGGCCTTTTCCGATCCGCAATATGATTTGCTGATGGCGGAGGCGAACACCACCGCCGATACAGCCAAGCGTGCGGCCCTGTTACAGCAGGCCGAAAGGCTGATGATCGCGGAGGTGGCCGTGTTCCCTATCCATTTCTACAGCTCAAAACATATGGTCAGCCCCAAGCTGATCGGCTGGACCGACAATCTCCAGGACCTGCATCCCTCACGGTTCCTGGACCTGAAGCCGTAAACCCAACAGTAGGGCACACCCTGGCCGAATGATCGGCCGGGGTTTTCTCTTGCCCGCATCCTGGCGGGGCCTATCCTGCTGACAGGCTTTGTCCGGTTGGTTGGGGAGACATCGGTGCGTTTACTGGCGACCTTCTTTCTGCTGCTGTCCATCCTGATGGCGGTGCCGTCACGGGCGGAAATGGTGCTGCACCGGGGCAACGGGTCGGAGCCGGAGACGCTGGACCCGCATAAATCGACCGGCGAGGGCGAGAGCTGGATCGAAATGGACCTGTTCGAGGGGCTGGTCGCCGCCGACGCCCTGGGCCGGGTCATCCCCGGCGCCGCCCAGCGCTGGACCGTCAGCGATGACCGGCTGACCTATATTTTCCACCTGCGGCCCAACGGCAGATGGTCGGACGGCACCAAGGTCACGGCTGGCGATTTCGTGTTTTCATGGCGCCGTCTGGTGGCACCGGCCACCCGTTCCCGCTACGCCTTCTTCCTCTGGCCCGTGAAGAATGCCGAGGCCGTGTCCAAGGGCCAGATGCCGCCCACCGCCCTCGGGGTGGAAGCCATCGACGATCTGACGCTGCGCGTGACGCTGGAGGCGCCGACCTCCTACTTCGTGGCCTCGCTCCAGCATCATTCCACCTTCGCCGTGTCGCAGGCCAACGTGAAGAAGCATGGGGACGAGTTCATCCGGCCGGGCAAGCTGGTCTCCAACGGTGCCTTCATGCTGGCCGAAACCGTACCCCAGGGCCATGTGAAGCTGGTGCGCAACCGGTATTTCCACGCGGCGGCAGATGTGGCGCTGGATGCCGTCTATTTCTACCCCACCGAGAACCGGGAGGCGGAGCTGAAGCGGTTCCGCACCGGGGAACTGGACGTCACCTATGACGTGCCCGACGGGCAGATTGCCTGGATACGCCAGAACATGCCGGCCGACCTGCGGCTGGCCCCTTTCTTTTCCACTTACTGGTTCAACATCAACCTGCGCAACGAGCCGTGGAGATCCAACCCCGACCTGCGGGCGGCCCTGTCATTGGCCATCGACCGGCAGCTGATCGTGGACAAGATCACCCAGGCCGGCGAGATCCCCGCCTATGCCATCACCCCGCCCGGCACCGACAATTATGTCGCTCCGATGCCGGAATGGGCCCGCTGGACGCAAGGCCAGCGCGATGCCAAGGCCAAAGAATTGCTGGCCAAGGCCGGATACGGGCCAGGCGGCAAGGTGCTGGAGGTGGAGATCCTGTTCAACACGTCGGAAAACCATCGCAAGATCGCCATCGCCATCGACAGCATGTGGCGCCAGAAGCTGGGCGTGCGCGCCAAGCTGGTGAACCAGGAATGGAAGGTGCTGCTGCAGGCCCGGGCGGAAGGCCGGTTCCAGGATATGATCCGCGCCGGCTGGATCGGCGATTACAACGATGCCTATTCGTTCCTGTCGCTGTTCCTCTCCGATGTGAAGGGACAAAATCACAGCGGATACCGCAATCCCGACTATGATCGGCTGATCCGCGCCGCCGCGTCGGAGGTGGACCCCACGGCCCGGCGGCAATTGATGCAGCGGGCCGAAGCCATGCTGCTGTCCGATCACCCCGTCATCCCGCTTTACACCTATGTGACCACGCACATGGTCTCCACCCGCGTCAGCGGCTGGCAGGACAATATCCGCAACCTGCACCTGTCGCGCTATCTGTCGGTGACGCCTTAGGGCCGTTTTCGGTTGACCGGAGGCGGCGAAGGCGGCGACTGCCACAGCACCGCACATGGGCATGGAGCCAAGCCACACATGTAAAATATATTTGACATTATGCGCATTTGGAGCACATTATGTTAGATAAACTTAACATAACGGTAGGAATATCGAACATGTCATTTCGGGAGAGGTTGAGCTGGATGCAACTGCTGGCGCTGCTGGGTTTTGGCGGGGCCTATTTCATCCCGGTGTTTGGCGCCTATCTGGGCTGGGCCGCCGTGCCGGGCGGCGGACAGTTCATGTGGCTGATCGTCTGTATCGTGGGGATGATCGTGGGTCAGATCGTCATCGCGATCGTCCTGGCCGTGATGCTGGCGCTGCGCAGAGATGGCAAGGTGCGCAGCGCCGCCGACGAACGCGACCGGCAGGTGGCGCTGCTGGGTACGCGCACCGGCTTCTACGTGCTGGTGGCAGGAACGATTGCCGCCATGCTAAGCCTGCACCATGGCGCCGACAAATTGCTGCTGGTGAACTTCATGCTATGCGCCCTGCTGGTGGCCGAGATTTCGCGGCTGGGCACCGTTGTCTTCATCTATCGTCGCGGCTGGTGAGCCCATGCTGCCCTTCACCAATCATATCCGCCGCCTGCGGTTTGAAGCCGGCGAGATGACCCAACAGGATCTGGCCGACAGGATCAGCGTGACGCGCCAGACGGTTGCCGCCATCGAACAGGGCAAATACTCCCCCAGCCTGGAGGCCGCCTTCCGCATCGCGCAGGTATTCCAGGTACCCCTGGAAAGCGTTTTCCAATGGCGCGGGGACGGGCCATTCACGGCGAAATGAAAGCGGGGGGCGGCCCGACAGGACCGCCCCCTTTCGTCATTGTGGTCTGGCGACCTTTATCACCCCTCCAGGCTGCTGACCGGGTTGCCGATCATGGCCAGGAACTCGCGTCTGGTCTTCTCATCCTCACGGAAGGCGCCCAGCATGCGGCTGGTCACCATAGTGACACCGGGCTTGTGGATGCCGCGGGTGGTCATGCATTGGTGCGTCGCCTCGATCACCACGGCCACGCCCAGCGGTTCCAGCACCTCGTCGATGGTATTGGCAATCTGGGCGGTCATCTTCTCCTGGATCTGCAGGCGCTTGGCATAGACCTCGACCACGCGCGCCAGCTTGGAAATGCCGACGACACGGTTGCGGGGCAGATAGGCGATGTGCGCCTTGCCGATGATCGGCACCATATGGTGCTCGCAATAGCTTTCCAGGCGGATATTGCGCAGGACGACCATCTCGTCATAGCCGTCCGTCTCCTCGAACGTCCGGGCCAGCAGTTCGACCGGGTCCACACCATAGCCCGCGAAGAATTCTTCATACGAACGCACGACGCGGTCAGGCGTGCCCACCAGCCCTTCGCGGTCCGGATCGTCGCCGGCCCAGCGGATCAGGGTGCGTACGGCGGCTTCCGCCTCCTCCTTGGAAGGACGGACCAAATTGGGATTGGTGGCGGCGGGGCCGGCGCGGCGGCCATGCACGGGACCCTTCACGACCTTGTCTGCGTTATTCCTGGGCACGCTCACGGGGATGCACTCCTCATTTCGTTGGTTCGGCTCATTCGCGCCCCTTGGCGGGGCGCAGGCCGGTTCCCCCGATCCAGCCCGCCGGATTACCCCATTTGGAAGGGGTCGTCACCGGCACCACAGCAGATGGCTTGTTGGCCGAATGTTTCAAGCACCGATTTCGGATATCGCTCCAGCAGTATGGGTTGAGGTCTCTCACGCATCAGTTCAGACGCCGTGCCTGGTGCGGGCTGTCCAGGGAAAAGGCGGGAATGGCGATATCGAACGCCTCCCCGTCCGCATTCTCCATCCCATAGCTGCCGACCATGATGCCCGACGGGGTGGAAAGCGGTGTGCCGCTGGTATAGCTGAATTCCTCGCCCGGCCGCAGCAGCGGCTGTTCACCCACCACGCCCGGTCCCCGCACCTCCATCAACCGGCCCAGCGCGTCGGTGATCTTCCAATGGCGGGTGCGCAGGCGCACCGTCTCCCGCCCCAGATTCTCGATCCGCACCTGATAGGCCCAGACATAGTGGCTTTCACCCGGCTGCGACTGGTCGGACAGGTATCGCGGCTCCACCGTCACCCGGATCGCACGCGTCGTGTCGCTATACATGGCGCCTCTCCCATTTCCGATCCGATGACCTGATCCCGGATTTCATCATGGCCGCCAGCCCCTTGGGCCCGCACAGCCGCATTATAGGCCGTTGCCCCCCTCACACAATCCCGGGCGGTCCCTTGTCCTGGTGCTCCGGTGGTGCTTCGTCATGAAAACGCCGCTTGCGTCGGGGGGCTGATGGCTTCATATAGCAAACATGTTCAACTGTTCATGAGCCGCGCGATGTTGCGCTTCATTCCCTCGCGACGACGAAAGACCTCCGTCCCCTTCGGACGGCTGGTGCTTGCGCACGGGACCTGACGCCTCATCCGCGTGGGGGTCCCGGCCAGACGCTTCTTCAGTGTCTCCCCCACACTTCATTTTGCCGGGAAACCCCAATCGTATGAACATCACGCTTGAGCAGCCGGTTCACGCCGCCGCCATCGAAAAGCTCCTCGACTCCTCGTTCGGCCCCAAGCGCCACACCAAGACCGTCTATCGCCTGCGCAAGAATGTCGCCCCCGTGGCCGAGCTGTGCTTTGTCGCCACCGACATGGACCAAGACGGCCATGAGGTGCTGGTCGGCACCATCCGCTATTGGCCGGTGACGCTGGGCGGCAATGTCCAGGCCCTGATGCTGGGCCCCATCGCCATCGCCCCGGATCTGCGCAGTGGCGGCATCGGCGGCAAACTGATCCGGCACAGCCTGGAGGCCGCCAAGGCCCTGGGCCATCGCATCGTCATCCTGGTGGGCGATGCGCCCTATTATGTGCGTTTCGGCTTCCAGCGCGACCTGGTCGCCGGCCTGTCCCTGCCCGGCCCTGTTGATCCGTCCCGGTTCCAAGGTCTGGAACTGGTCGATGGCGCCCTGACCGGCGTCACCGGCATGGTGGGCCGGGCCAAGCCGGCGAAAGTACGGACCGCCGCGGCTGCCGGCGCCACCCCCGCCCAGCGCCCCGCCGCCAAGGTCACCACCCTGCCCCTGTTCGCCGCCGCCGCCCTGGCTGCCGACCTGGAAGTACCGGTGTCCCGACGTCGCCCGCGGCGCGCGGCGCGATGATCCGGGCGGGCCGGCCCAGGGACGGTCGGGCGACGATTAGCCCCTTGATCCGGCACCCGGAACCCCATATAAGGACGGTCCCGGCGCGGGTGTAGCTCAATGGTAGAGCAGAAGCTTCCCAAGCTTACGACGAGGGTTCGATTCCCTTCACCCGCTCCAGTTTCTCTTGATTTTCTGGGGCAATTTGGGACAGTGGTGGGGCAAAGCAGTGTCCCAGCAGGTGCCCCATGGCGTCCGTCGAGAAGCGCGGCCCCTACCAATATCGCGTGAAAATCCGCCGAAAAGGCGTGTCCGAGACCCGAACCTTCGAGACTTTGAAGGAAGCGGAGGATTGGGCGCGAATAATGGAAGGCAAGGTCACTGGCGATGAGTACCAGGACCGTAAGAAGGCGCGGGACACTTCTCTGTCCCAGGCGTGCGAGTGGTTCGAGGCGAATCTCGATCGCAGCAAGGCCGACGCGAAGAATAAGCTGTCCAAACTGGCCTATTGGAAGCGCTCGGAATTCGCCGGCTGGTCGGTCTTGTCCCTTCGGCCGGCCGATCTGATTCGCTGGCGGCGCATCGTCCTTGATGAAGACAATGCCGAGGATGGCGAATGCCAAGGCCCGGCGGCCGAATGTGGATCACAGACGATCGTGCATCGCCTTAACGTCTTGAGTCAGGTTCTGCAGAAATGGGCATTAGCCCATGACCAGCCAGTGACCAGCCCCATCGTCCCGGGGGTACGCCCATCACTCCCGCATGGCCGTGACAGGAGGCTTCTGGATGGTGAGGAAGAACGCCTGCTGTTGGCGGCCGAGGGATCATCACGACCATGGTTGAAGGCGGCGATTCTGATCGCGCTGGAAACCTGTATGAGACAGTCTGAATTGGCAGAACTTACGTGGAGCCGAGTGAAGTTGGATGCTGTGCATCCCTGTTGCGATCTTCTCCGTACCAAAAATGAACGTCCGCGGAGAGTGCCTCTGTCCAACCGTGCGGCTGGTGCCTTTCGCAGCCTTCAGCCTACCGGCACCTCCGGTGCGATCGGTATTCGCACCGTTTTACCTGTGGAGACGGGGCGTGGCATTGCCCATGCCTTCCGGGACGTGGTGTCGGACGAGACATTTCCCGACCTCCGATGGCATGACCTGCGACACGAGGCGGTTTCACGGCTGTTTGAGCTGACGGACCTTCGCGACACGGAAATCATGGCCATTTCCGGCCATTTGCGGCCGGAGATGCTGACGCGCTACACGCATCTGCGCGCGGATCGTCTGGGGGAGCGGCTGCCGGGAGGGGCACAGAACAGACGATAGCTGCGATAGTACCTCATACGCCGAGGTCGCCGGCAGATATCACCTGCTGAGGAAGCGGGCTTTCAGCCGTTCAACCGTCGTCCGCCATTTCGGGGTGGTGGGGCGGCAGACGGTGTTCTGGTTGCCGAACAGGCCGATTTCCTGCACCGCGCGGGTCAGCGGAAGCGTGGCATCCCAGGCCACGGGCACGAACCATTCACACTTTTCCGGGTCATCGGCAAAGGCGCGGTGATAATCGGCCCCGGTCAGGATATCCAGCGCCGGCACGGGCTCGCCCACCCCGTTCAACAGGGTGAAGGCGCTGGCCGGTACGCTGGGGCCGGTAACGCGACCCACGCCGATAAAGCCATGGTCGGGTGATTTCACCCAGATGCGGTCGCCCGGTTTCAACAGGCCCAAGGTCTTGCTGTACCAACTGGCCCCGCCCGCACTGATGAAGCCATGGCGGATGGCATCATCCCAGGACCGGTGCGGCCCCGCGCCGAAGGAGGCGTAGAATTCGCCGTTCCATGGCTCCTTCTCCCCGCCCGCCGGCAGAATGGTGTCGGGGGCCGGTTCCACCCGATCCTTCAACCAGACCCGGCTTAACAATGTCCGGTCACCCAGGGCGAAGACCTGGAAACACAGGACATTGATGGCGATGCCCCGGTCGGCCAAATATGTGACGATGCGTTCGCTGTCGGCGTCCAGTTCCGCCGCCACGATCACCACCTCATGTGTGTGGTTCAGCATCTCTTCGTCCAGGTCGCTGCCGAAACGGGCGCGGAAATCAATGGCCAGATTGCGGCCCGGCGCAAAGCGGGCATGGATGGCGGCAATATCCTCAGGTCTCAACCCTTCCACCCAACTGGCATAATCCAGGGCCTGGGCCACCACATCGCGCGGCGTGCGCTCGCGTTTCAGTTCGATCAGGACAAGGGCCCCATCCGGCGCGATGGCCAGAAGGTCGATGATGCCGCCATGCGCCGTGCGTTCCTGCCGCCCGATCAGCATCCAGGAATCCGACAGGATCTGCGGTGCCGCCACGATCATCTCCTCCAGCACCTTCTCGCTGGGCAGCGTGGCGCGGGAGAGCGGTTGCGGCGACGGCCCGACCGTCCAGATGGCGTGATGGATGCTCATGGTCCGAGTTCACTCCGCAGCATTGGCCAGGGCGGCGGCGGGGGCCAGCGCCGCCTGCAAGGTGGCCTCCAGCAACCGCGCCCGCGTGGCGCTGGCATTGCTCAAGGCCGCCTCCAACGCATCGCACAGGGTCATCAGTTCGTTGACCTTGGCGACGATGCGGCGCTGTTCGGCGAGGGGGGGAAGGGGGATCGGGTATGCACGCACTACCGACATATTTACTCGTGGCGCTGCACCACCGGTCGTCTTAACCAAGGCGAAGTCCGTCACCCACGGGGAGTTGAGACATATTTCGAGGAATTCAGGCAGTATGGCACGCCCAGCACGTAATAACATGAGTCTCTGACCGAGGCAAAGCCGTGTATTTGTCGGAATCCTACAACCAACACCCAATATTCCACCTTCCCTGATATAAAGTATATCATCCGCCATGGGCTCAAGGCGCTCTATTCTTTCAATATATGTCTCTTCATCTACGAAATTTTGGGACGATAAATCAAGAAATCCTGCCTTTACCTGATTTGTCCTTACACATATAGCGCCGCTCTCGGCCCAGCGTGGAGTTGTATGTGGGCAATCCACTATGTGGGAGCAAACTCGAGAAAGAGGCTCGATCGTCCAACCCAGTGGCATACGAAATGCCGCTGCCCGGGCCTCAAACGCTTTGCTGTCATAGGGTTCAGATACACTATCATCTCGGAGTAAAGTCTGATTGGTGCAATCGTCTCCACACTCTTGAATCGTAAGCTTTCCCAAAACGGCCAAATTCAAGGTCGTCTGGCGAAGCTGCTTCACCTGATCCGGGCGAGTGGTGAGGGCCGGAAGGACGTTCAGGGCGAAGTGGGCGTCGGTGGGGAAGGTTTCCGGGTCGGGATTGTTGAGGCGGGCAAGGCTGGCCGCCGCCATCCGGTCGCGCGTTTCCTCCCGCGCCGCCCGCGCCGCCTCCAACTGATCGCACAACGCCATCAACTCATCGACCTTGGCGACGATGCGGTGCTGTTCTGCGAGGGGTGGGAGGGGGATAGGTAGATTTAAGATTACCTCACGAGAAACATTCTTCATTGAGGGGCTAACGCCAGTCGCTCGTTTCGCATAATAATCTCGTGCAAAATCTGCATAATTATTCACAATACATATATATTTTTTATTACAACAATCTGCGATTTTCAACCTTACAATCTTGTCGCTCATCATTAGACGATGGGGCTCAGTCTCGACAATCACAGATTTTGCAACAAGCTCAGAGGTATTGGCGCGAGAGATTAGAAAGTCGCCCTCCGAGATTACTGCCTGCTGCCTAGGTTGCATTCCTGGCAATAGAGCTTTGTTCTCGTTTGGTCGAAAGGAGCCCCATGATACGGCGCTAACCTTCAGAACACCCCAATTGTCGCCACACCTCGGTTGGTCAGTGGTTTTGGGACTCCATCCGGCGTCAGAATGAATCACTAACGCCCCCAGTGTTACCCACCGCCAGGACTCGTGAACCTCGTAAGGCCAACTTTCCCCCTGAACGCTATGCGCGAAATTACGGAAAACTATGCTATTTATAAGGAGTGGCATCGAATCAGCCGGTTCATCCCCCGCATCCTGCGGCACCAGCTTGCCCCGCACAGCCAAATCCAGCACGAAGCGGCGCAGGCGGGCCACCGCGTCGGGGGCGTCAGCGATGCGGTCGTAATGGGCCAGAAGCATCTCGGCATTCATCGGGACAGCGCCTCGGCCAGGATCGCCTTCAACTGGTCACGCAGGCGGGCCACATCCTGTTCCGCCGCGTCCAGATCGGCGGCCAGGGTTTCGGGGTCGCCATGGTCATCAGCCACGGCATGCGGGTTCTTGATATCCAGGTTCCAGCCGCGTTCCTTTACCTGATCCACGGGCACGCGCCAGGCGCGGTCCGTCTCCGCCCGCCCCTTGCGCTTGGCCCCGCCCCACCAATCCGCACAATCGGCCAGATGCTCCTGCCGGATGGGTTTGGTCATGGAATAGGCCTTCTGCCCTGCGGGCACCCGATGTTCCCAATACCAGGTTTCCTGGGTCGGGCGGCCCTTTTCAAAGAACAGCAGGTTGGTGCCGATGGAGGCATAGGGTTTGAAGACGGAATTGGGCAGGCGGACGATGGTGTGCAGATCACACTCCGCCATCAGATGTTCCTTCAGCCGGGTCTTCACCCCCTCCCCGAACAGCGACCCGTCGGGCAGGACCACGGCGGCCCGCCCGCCGGGCTTCAACAGGCGGATGATCAGGGCCAGGAACAGGTCGGCGGTTTCGCGCGTGCGGAAATGGGCGGGAAAATTGCTCTCAATCCCGTCCTCCTCCTTCCCGCCAAAGGGCGGG
The DNA here is from genome assembly GCF_058793615.1 of Niveispirillum sp. GW835-FHT14G11. NCBI lineage: Bacteria > Pseudomonadati > Pseudomonadota > Alphaproteobacteria > Rhodospirillales > Azospirillaceae > Niveispirillum > Niveispirillum sp. GW835-FHT14G11. Next base: position 136,367 of record NZ_JBXAFZ010000013.1, on the reverse strand, counting down.
TTGGTCAGGATCACATCCACCCGTTCGGCCTGCGTCCAACTGATATAGGGCCGGGCCAGGGTATTGTCGTGGCGCACAAAGCTGGGGTCGGCCACGCCATGCAGCAGCATGTTGGTGGTACACAGCATGTGCGGCAGGGGCTTTTTCTCCCACGCGCGCAGGCCGTCCTGCAGGCGGCGTTCATCGTCCGGCCGCTTCACATGCCGGTCGCGCATGTGGCGGATGGCGCAGGTCAGGAAACCGCCGGTGCCGCAGGCCGGGTCCAGCAGCACATCGCCCGGACGCGGGTCGATCCGGTCCACCATGAAGGCGGTGACGGCGCGGGGCGTGTAATATTCCCCGGCATTGCCGGCATTCTGCAGATCATTCAAAAGCTGTTCGTAAATCTCCCCGAAATGCCGGCGCTCGGCCAGATCGTTGAAATCCACGGCAGCGATCTTGTTCACCACCTGGCGCATCAACTGCCCGGATTTCATGTAATTATAGGCATCCTCGAACACCCCGCGCACCACCCGGCGGCGGTCGCCCGGCTGGCCGGTGATGGGCAGGGATTTCAGGGCCGGGAACAGATCATCATTGATGAAGGCCATCAGGGCATCGCCCGTCATCCCCTCCGGGTCCGCCGCCCAGGTTCGCCACTGATACCGGGGCTGAATGGGGGACCGGTATCCCGCCTGCACCTCCTCCAGCTCCTGATCCTGATCGTCGATGATCTTCAGGAAGAACATCCAGCAAAGCTGGGACAGGCGCTGTGCATCGCCATCCACCCCGCTATCCTTGCGCATGATGTCCTGGATGGTCTTGACGGTATTACGGACGGACATGGGTTACGCGACTTCCTCGTAAAGGGCGGACTGAATCTGGGCGACCGCCGCATCGAAATCCGGACGGCCACCGAACTGCCGGAGCAATTGCACCACGGTGCCCATCCGGTCGAACGGGGCAATCTGTAATACCCTGGGATCGGCCAGATCAAGCAAGCCATCATCGCTGTATTTGGCCAGCAGCGCCTCCAGCACGGCGCGGGCCTGGGGGCCGTACTGGGTGAATATGTCCCGCTTCTGCACATTTGCCGCCCGCTCAGCCCGTGTCAGGGGTGGGCGATCAAAGGCGATGTGGCAGATCAGGTCGAACGGGTCCAGATCATAGCCCAATTCCTGGGCCACCAGATCCAGCGGCAGGCCCGCCGCCGCCAGCTCCTCCACCAGTGCCTGTTTGCGCGCCTGGCCGTTCCAGCGTTTCAGGAAAACATCCAGGCTGGTGAAATGGCGTTGCAGGGCCTTGCGCGTGTAATCCCGCAGGCTTTCGGTGACCAGGCGGCCCGCCTCGTCCAGATATTCCACCCGCTCGGCCACCACCTTTGCCGCCACGCCATCGACATAGATTTTGCCATACCGGGGACCGACCGGCGGCAGGGTGATATCGGGCGGCCCGCCCTCCGGGATGGTGTCGTCCGGCCCCGGTGCCTCGGGAAAGCCGCCATCGGTCAGGTCCGGTTCGTCGGGTGGGGTGATGGGATCATCCTCGCCCGGTTCGTAAATCTGGACCGGATCGCCATCAAAGGCCGGATCGGCGAACAGGTTGGTGGCACCGCGGAAATCCATCAGGGTGAAGTAATATTTGTGGCTGTCCTCATGCACGCGGGTGCCGCGCCCGACAATCTGCTTGAACTCCGTCATCGACCCGATCTCCCGATCCAGCACGATCAGGCGGCAGGTCTGGATATCCACCCCGGTGGACAACAGGCGCGACGTGGTGGCGATGACGGGATAGGGCGATTCAGGATCGCGGAAATTGTCGATCTGCGCCTGGCCCTCCGTATCGCTGCCGGTGATGCGCATGACATAGCGGGGGTTCTGCGCGCACAGGTCCGCATTCTCATTCACCATCGCCTGGCGCATGCGGGCGGCATGTTCCTCATCCACGCAGAAGATGATGGTCTTCTGGAACCGGTCGCCGCTGTCGCGCAGGAAATCGCTGACCTTGCGCGCGACCAGCCGCGTGCGCTCATCAATGACCAGGGTGCGATCGAAATCCTTGATGTTGTAAAGGCGGTCCTCGACCTCGTTGCCATCGCGGTCCAGCGTGCCGATGGTGGGGCGATAGCCCTGAACATCGCGGTCGATATGGACCTTGATCACCTTGTACGGGGCCAGGAAGCCATCGCGGATGCCTTGTTTCAGGGTGTAGGCGTAGACCGGGTCGCCGAAATAATCGATGTTGGAGACATATTTGGTTTCCTTCGGCGTGGCGGTCAGGCCGATCTGGGTGGCGGCGGAGAAATGCTCCAGAATCTCCCGCCAGGCCGAATCCGCCGCCGCACTGCCGCGATGGCATTCATCGATGATGATCAGGTCGAAGAAGCCGGGCGACAGTTCACGGAACAGCTTCTGATGCTCCTCCGGTCCTGTAATGGCCTGATAAAGGCCCAGATAGATTTCGTAAGAGGAATCGATGCGGCGATGGCGGTCGACGGCCAGGGCCAGATCGATCTTGGTTCCGTCCGCCCGCTCAATCGTCTTGGCATTGGCGCTGAGTTTCGCCATGGCACCGCCAAAGGGGCGGAAGTCGCCCACCATGGTCTGGTCGATCAGAACGTTGCGGTCGGCCAGGAACAGGATGCGCTTCTTCCGTCCGGCCTTCCATAGCCGCCAGATGATCTGAAACGCGGTGTAGGTCTTGCCCGTGCCGGTCGCCATGACCAACAGCACACGATCCTGTCCCTTGGCAATGGCCTCCACCGCCGCATTCACCGCGTTGATTTGATAATAGCGCGGGGTCCGGCCATTGCCGTCATCGTGATAATCCTGCTGGGCGATCCGCTCCGCCTCCCCCGTCAGCCCCTTCCACGCCGCGTAGCGGGCCCAGAGTTCCGCCGGGGATGGGAACGCATCCAAGGCCAGGGTCTGCTCCATCTCCGCCGCCATGCCGGTTCGGTCATGGAAGATGAAGCCGTCCCCGTTGGAGGAGAAGACAAAGGGGATGCCCAGGATTTCGGCATATTCAAGCGCCTGCTGCAAGCCGGAGCCGACGGCCTGGCTGTTCTCCTTGGCTTCGATGATGGCGAGCGGCAGGTTGGGCTTGAGATACAAAACATAATCGGCGCGTTTGCCCTGGCCACGGCTGACCACCCGCCCCCGCACGATGATGCGGCCAGCGGTGAAACTCACCTCTTCCCGCACTTGGCTCAGCGGGTCCCAACCGGCCTGAAGCAGCGCCGGGGTGATGAATTTTGAGCAGATGTCGCGTTCACTCATATCCCGCTTGTTCATCCGGCGCTCCAGACCCAATCGGATTGGGTGAAAATCATATATCCGCTGCCACGCTAATTGTTTCGCCTATCCTCCCACGAATTGCAATCCGCTGCACCTTGGGTGACTGAGCCGCACGGAGCCGCCGATAGAAGATCTGGACAGTCCAGAGTAAAGATTTCGGTTCACCATGTAGCCATACCTTCATTGCCCGGACCTGCTGCCCTTACTTGGGCCCTAGGGGGTGGGGGTACAGTAACCAAGGAACACCAGCGCAATTAAGAGATTAAATCTCTTTTAATTGCGCTGGTGTTCCTTGGCGAAACGTGACACCGGGAGTCACATGTGACTGAGGAAGAGAAGGTCAAAGGCCGTCGGCATCGTGATTCTGGTCGCATCGGCTGGCATCTTGGTCGGCCGACGCGAACCGCCCATATCAACTTTCGTTCCATCCAAGTCGGTCAGCCTTGTGGGCGGGGCGGTTCCATCGACTACATCACGCGAGAGGGCGATTACAGCAGTCGCGATGACTTGGTGCATGTAGCCGGCGATCCAGACAATCTGCGAGAGGCCATCGCAGCCGTTGACCAGGCTGCCATCTGGCGCCGTGGTGCGACGGCCGAGCGAGTGGCAATCGCGACCGTGATGGAACTGCCTGCTGATGTTGGGCTTGCCGCACACATCCGGGCAGCAGAAGCGATTCAGCACTACTGGCAGGACCAGGGACACGACGCCATCGTCGCTATTCATTATGAACCGGGAAATCCGCACATGCATGTGCTAGCCACGGCCCGCCCAACTTTCCGACGTGGTGGCGGTTGGGAGGTCGATAGGCTGGCTCCGGCTCCGCTTCGCGGCAAAGCCGCTGTGCGGGAGGCTAGGCGCGCCATGACCGACATCGTGAACCAGGTGTGCGGGAGCCGTGTCCGTTTCTGGGGAGGCCGAGACCGGGATATGGATCGTCCTGGCATCGTTGGCCGCAAGCCCGAACGACGCCCGCCCCAGGCCGTGCGCCACGGGCGGCGACCGGATGATCCCGAGCAGATCCTGATGGCTCGGAAACATCACCAGGAGGACCGCGAACAGGCCAAAGTGGCGAAGCAGGGCAACCGGGCCCTGAAACGCCAGAAGGCCCTCCAGCGCGTCGAAAAGGCCGGTGTGCCGGTGCGTGTCGTGACTACACGGAAGGTCCGCGACAACAGCATACGATCCGTCGTCAGCGAGGCGTACTTGCATGAGGTCCAAGCCGAGAGCTTCAAGGCCGGGCGAAAGCATGGGCTTAAGGAGCGCCCGGCACCGCCACCGCTGCCCATGCTGACGGAAAAGCAGACGGCATGGGTGATCGACACTCACCGGAAGCTGGATCTTGAATTGGCGGCCGACTGGTACACCACAGCTGAAGGCCGGGCAGCCGCGTTCGGTGTGGTCAGAGGCGCATCCAGGCTGTCTGAGTTGACAAAGCAGCCAGCAGCCACGCCAAGCCCGCAGGCGCCTAAAAAGCCCATTCGTGGCTGGGAGCGTGAGTGATGAAATTGCCCTGCGTCGTTTCGAACCGTATCAGAGAATGGATGCTGACAAGAGCATTCATGGGTCATGCATTGACACTGCAGAGACTGATGACGGACCATTCGATCCATGTTTCACGCTCATTCTGGGACGGCAGCTTCCTTGTTCCCAAGAGGTGCGGTAAAGGATGGCCGGACCATCGGTTGAACATGTTCCACCACGTTCCGGCACTTCTGCATCTGCCTCCGCATCGACCGCCGCGCCTGCCGTCAGGTCAGTCACGACGCCGGCTGCTGGGCTGTCCACTCATTGTGCTTGCCGGGTTAGTGAAATCTTGCTTCGATAAATTGCTGATCGGAGGAGGGGCCGAGAGCATGAGCAAGGAGAGCAAGTTCCTATCCCGCGTCCTGCGCCACGAGCCGGAAGCCGCCGGCCTGGTACTAGGCTCTGGGGGCTGGGTGCTGGTCGAAGATTTGCTGCGCGGAATGAAACAGGCTGGCCATACCATGACCATGGACGATCTGCGCCAGATCGTAGATGCGAATGACAAGAAGCGCTTCACCCTCTCAGATGATGGCTGCCGCATCCGGGCAGCACAGGGTCATTCAGTCCCCATAAATCTCGCGTTGCCGTTAGCGGTTCCGCCGGCAGAGCTGTTTCACGGAACGGCGGCAGCGTTCCTGGACGCGATCTTTGCAGAGGGGCTAAAGCCTGGCCGTCGTCAACATGTCCACCTGTCAATGGACATGGCTACAGCTATCCGCGTCGGTCAACGTCACGGTCGCCCTGTGGTGCTGCGCATTGATGCCGCCGGCATGCATACGGCCGCGCATTCCTTCTGGCAGGCAGACAACGGCGTTTGGCTAACAAATGCCGTGCCACGCGTCTTCATTGGTTTCGCGTAGTCTGCCGGATCAACCAAGCCGGAATCCCCGGTAGGTCTACGATTTGGTCTGGCCTCAGGCCAAAATCATGGCTGCCACCTGACGAAAACGTCAGCATTACATTCCGTAATGGCCAGATCTCGACATACTCGGCCGCTGGCCCTTGAGTAGTTTTGTTTTCGCGGTCCGTCATGTCTTCTCCCGTTATATAGCTCGCGGCGTGCCAGACACCAAACCAATAGCTTATGACCATATCATAGCCATTTCCCCGTACAGCTGCATGATCCGATGCGGGCCGCCCATCAGTTTAGGTTTCGCCGCTTTTCAGCTTCGATACTGGCCCAGATATCAGGCTGTCCCGCAGGTGCCTCCAGCAAAGAACGGGACCAACCGACCGGATTGCGAACAGTGGTCCCCTTATAATCGGAGCGTGATTTTAGCAGCGCCAACGCGATGATCGCAGCCACGCCGAGAGCGCCGTGACGCGGGACAGCATTTAGCCAGATATCGACGGGAATGCCGAGCCATGCCCGCCAGTCATCGGCGATTCGAAGTAACGTATGACGGTCTGGACTATGTGGCCCATTCAGCGGCCAACCCTCACGGGTAAGGGCAGCGTCGAAGTCGGGTGACACCACCCTGATTTGCCGAATCGCCCGCGCCCAAGAAGGCGTTGGAGTAAAATGCCCGATACCGCCCCTGCGCTCGATTTTCTGCTGTTGTGGAGCCTTTTGGCTCCCGCCAGCGAGCCATTTCCTCGGCAATCCACGTTTACCAACAGCAATGCCGGTGGAGTTGATGTTGACCGGTTTCGCTTCAGTAGTTCGGATGCGCAGTACAGAATCCTTTTGAGGATTTTCTGTAGCTGTATATGGGGTGTCAAAATCGTCACCCCCGGGTGACAAATCTGGCAAGGGAATTTCATCGTCGCCAATGCCGACTGTGGATAAGTCGATGCCGTCGTGCGGCCGGCCGCCGAACAGGGCCTGGATGCGCTGGCGGCGTTCATCGAGCGTGGCAATGAATGGGCGTAGATCAATCCCGTCCCGGTGGCCCAGTACGGTGTATCGGCGCAGGATCATCTGCTGTGCTTCCAGCTGTGCTAAGACGCGCATGACCTTGCGCTCCGACCAATTGGTCATCGTGACCATACGTCGGGTGCCGACATATGAGGTCGGTTTACCGATGCGCCAAGTTTCCTTGGCGCTCAACCGGAAGAACAGCCGAAGGAGACGGCTGCAATCGCTATCGATTTGTGGATCGAAATCCAATGCCGACATGCACTCGCGCCAAAGGGCGCGCAAATCTACAGGAGCAACGGATTCGGCCAGTCGCACCAGACTGTCAAAATCAGAAGCTCTGCGGCAGCCATTCACTTCCACTCGCAGGGTAATATCAACAATAGGGGTTTGCATCTCGGAGTGCATCGATTCACTCCGCCTGTACTCGCCTTTTCACCAACTCAGCTTTGCTTGGACGTCCTCGGCGTCTCGATTGCTTCTGCTGAATTTGACTATCCAGGAAAGCTTGTACGTCATCAGCCCGAACGATGACTTTCCGCCCGACGCGGATGACTTGCAGCTGTCCGTTTGCTACTAACTTATCGAATAGGCGCAGGCTGAGCGGGAAAAACTGAGTAATTTCAACGCGTGGAAAATATGCTGGCGCCACCATTGTGTAGGTCTCCGGCTAAGGACGACCAGGGTTGGCTCTGGCTTATTAGGGGCTCCCATTCCCCCTGCACCCCCAACGTTTCCTTAGGCACGCGGGCGCCCTCGACTTTTGCAGGTTCGACTCTCCCGAAGGCACGACACCAAGCCTGGTCACGCGCAAGCAGCAGGCCCTATTGCCTACGGCCCCCCATGTTACGCCACCTAGGCATCAAGTCGATCGGCGGGTCGTTGACCAAGCCAACCGCGGATCCTATACCAACACAAATACAGTGCCGGAACGGCCCTTCACAACAGGACCGGACGCGCCATGAGCTGGACAAAGAATGTTGGAGCAGCAGAGCGGCGTCAACAATTATCGTTGGGACAAATTGGGGCATTTCACATGCAGTTCGGTGCAGCCAAAGGCAGCGCCGTGCAGACCAACCGTCAGAAAAACAATGGTTTATCAACTACCCCCAGAGAGAGCCTAGCCCAAAGACCGGCTTCCCAAGCTTACGACGAGGGTTCGATTCCCTTCACCCGCTCCAACGATTTTCCGGTTTTGTCGATGATGACCAACGGCGCCCGATCGGGCGCCGTTGTCGTTTCAGGCATCATGCCCCCGCCAGCGCCTTCTCCCGGATGCCGGCCAACGTGCTGGTCGGCGTGATGGCTTGCGGGTCCAGGCGTACATGCACCAGGGCCGGGCGGCCACTGGCGATGGCGGCGTCGAAGACCGCCTGGAACGCGCCCGCCTTCTCCACCGTGAACCCCACCCCGCCATAGGCCCGCGCCAGGGCCGCGAAGTCAGGGCTGTAGAGATCCGTGCCCAGCACGCGACCGGGGAATTCCCGCTCCTGATGCATGCGGATGGTGCCGTACATGCCATTGTCGATCACCACCGCCACGATGGCCGCGCCATGCTGCACGGCGGTGGCGAATTCCTGGCCATGCATCAGGAAACAGCCATCGCCGGCCAGGGCGACCACGGTCTTTTCCGGATGGCGCAGCTTGGCGCCCACGGCTGCCGGCAGGCCATAGCCCATGGACCCGCTGGTCGGTGCCAGTTGCGTGCCATAGGCTTGGTACCGGTGGAACCGGTGCAGCCAGATGGCGTAGTTGCCGGCACCGTTGCACATCACCGAATCGGCCGGCAGGGCCCGCAGGGCGTCAACCACTTCCGCCATCTGCACCGGGCCGGGATTGGGCGGTACATGGTCGGTCCAGGCGCGGTAGGCCGCCCGCGCCCCTTCCCGCCAGGCGGCACGGGGCGCCGGCACTGGATGCGTCAGGGCGGTCATCGCGGCAGAGACGAAGGCGCGCGGGCCAGCCTGAATGGACAGGCGGGCCTGATAGACGCGGCCCAACTCCTCCACACCGGGATGAATATGGACCAGTGGCACGCCCGGATCTGGAATGCCCAGCAACGCATAGCCCTGCGAAGGCACCTCCCCCAGCGTGCCGCCCAGCATGATCAGCAGGTCGGCCTCCTTCACATGACGCAGCAGGGCCGGGTTGGCGCCAAAGCCCAGGTCGCCGGCATAGGCCTCGCTCATGCCATCGACCAGCATCTGGCGACGGAATTCCACGGCCAGGGGGATCTGGTGTGCTTCGGCGAAACGGGTGAAGGCGGCAGCACTGTCGGCGTTCCAGCCGCTGCCACCCAGGATGGCAAGGGGCCGCTCGGCGCCGGACAGCAGGCGGGACAGTTCCGCCATCGCGGCGGGATCGGGAAAGGCCTCGGCGGGCGCCGCAACGGGTGCGTCGGCGATGTCGGACAGGTCGGCCAGCATATCCTCGGGCAAGGCGATGACCACCGGGCCCGGCCGCCCCTGGCTGGCCACGCGGAAGGCGCGGGAAACCAGTTCGGGGATGCGGGCCGCGTCATCGATCTCGACCGCCCATTTGGTCATGGAGCCGAAGACCGCCGCATAATCCACCTCCTGGAAGGCACCGCGATGGCGCATGTCGCGCGCCACCTGACCCACGAACAGGATCATCGGTGTGGCGTCCTGCTGGGCGATATGGATGCCGGCCGAGGCGTTGGTGGCGCCGGGCCCGCGGGTGACGAAGCAGATGCCCGGCCGGCCCGTCAGCTTGCCCTGGGCCTCGGCCATGATGGCGGCCCCGCCTTCCTGGCGGCAGGTGATGAAACGGATATTGCTGTCATGCAGCGCGTCCAGAACCGGCAGATAGCTTTCGCCCGGCACGCCGAACACCATGTCGACCTTCTGCCCTTCCAGTGCCGCGACCAACAGGCGCGCACCCGTGCGCCCGCCATGTCCTCCCGTACCCGTCCCGAACTTTTTCATGCTTGTCGCCTCTTGCTTGGCCTGCCGCGAGTTTGTGAGGTAGAACCGTCGGAATGAAGCACCGGATTGTGCAATTACCCTATGCCTTCTGGTCGAAACGTAGGTCAAGGCCGACGCAATGCAGCTTGATGACAAGGATACGGCCCTGCTGCGCCTGCTGGAGGCCGATGCCCGCATGCCGGCGGCCACGCTGGCCCGGCGGTTGAAATTGTCGCGCACCACGGTACAGGCCCGCATCGACCGGATGGTGGCCAATGGCATCATTACCGGTTTCACCGTTCGCCATGGCGACGCCTATCGTCGCGCGCTGCTGCAGGGCATTGTGATGATCACCGTGGCGCCCAAGCAGACGGCCGCCATCGAAGCCAAGCTGCGCGCCATGCCGCAGGTTCGCGTCCTGCATTCGGTCAGCGGCGGTTACGACCTGATGGCCACGGTTGCGGCCATGGAAATTGGGGAACTGGATCAGACCATCGACGCCATCGGCCTGATGGAAGGGGTGGAGCGCACCACCTCCTCCATCATCCTGTCGACACGGGTAAACCGCTGATACCGGCCTGCGGCGGGGGTACCTTATTGCAGGCCGGCCCGGTATGTCGGGCGCCCCTGGGACCTGCATGGCATCAGATGATCTGAAGCCTTTTCAGAACCGGCCAGGTCTCAAGCATGAAGGCGGCCTCGCGGCGGCGAAGTTCGTCCAGATTTTCCCCTGCGTCCATGATCATCTGACCATCGCGGACGAAACGCTGGCTGTGCGCGCTCATATGTGCCCAGACCGATGCTGCGGGATCGGCAGCGCCGGCCAGATGCGCCGACAACAGCATCTGTGTCGTCTGATCCAGGGGTCTGCCGCCGCCCGTCAGGGGCGACGCCAGGAAGCCGATATCCGCTGAAAACCGGGCGCAGGCCATCACGGCCCGGTTGAAACGGTCGGTGTGGACCTTGGCGGCGGCGGCCTGTTCCGGGGCCACGCAGGGATGCGCATTATCCTGCGAGACGAGGATGCTGAGGGCCTGGCAAATCTGGCCGAAGGAAAGATGGGGAAGTGCCGCCGCCAGTTCCCCGACCGTGACGGGTCCATGCGCCAGTTTCTGGATAATGGGCGCATAGATCTCCGAACTCAGCGTCATCTGCCCCAACGCTGTCATCAGCTTCAGGTCCAGCAGGCTGGATTCGGACACCGTCAGAATGAAGGATGTCTGTCGCCACATCGTCTCGGCAAGGGGGCCCGCAAGAGGCAATGGCCCTTTGACGAACAGGTCGCGCCGGAATTGCTGGTTCAGGATGTAATCCTTCAGCCCCTCGCGCCTTGTCTTGTTCTCGACGCCGTTCAACAGGGCCAGTTGCGCCTCGTTGAATTGCAGGTTCTCGATTCCGTCCAGAAGGCGTGCCACCGCGATCCAGGTCAGCTTGGCCGCCGTCAACTCCTCCACGACATCGGCGTGATAGAAGGGGGTCCAGTCGAGGTTGAAATACTCATGCGCAACATAGGCGCGCGTTTGGCCGCTGATATGCTTGATCCGGTCCGCCATGCCTGAATTTTGCAAAAAATACCGGGCATCGCCCTTGACCAGCGCCTCCGCGGCTTTCAGCGCCTGGTCGATCCGGACCAGAATCGGCGCATCGCTGCCCGCCGCATGGTCCACCAACAGCCGCCGCAGCGGCATGATCGGCGCCCATCCCGGCAAGGTATTATAGGAAATATAGACCAGCCCGCCGACCCGCAGCCTTCGAGCGATGAACCGCACGATGGCCTCGCGATTCTGCACGCTGATCCAGCTATAGATGCCGTGCAGGACGATGATGTCGAAATCGGGCAGGTCTGTGCGCTCAGCCATCTCCGCGAAGCTGCTGTCCAGGAAATGGACATTGGCGATGCCGGCCTCCGCCGCCAGCGCGCGAGCGCCGGCTATCTGTGACGGGTTGAAATCATTGGCGTAGAACTGGATATGGGGATTGGCGGCGGCCAGCAGGTTGGTCGTAAAGCCCTGACCGCAGCCCAACTCGCAATAGGTCAGCGGGCGGGCCGGGTCGGGGGATGTCTGGTTGACGGCAAGGGCGGCCAGCGCCATCAGATTGGGGGTCAGTTCCCGGTAGAAACCGTGGGTATAGTTGATTTCCGCAACATACCCGTCCGACCAGTTGCTCCACATCAGCCATCACCCTTCATTCAGGCGCCCTGGCTGCAGGGCGGCCCGTTCTGCCAACGGACATTCCGGCTGCGCCGGGGGGGCCCCGATCCCGGTCCACCCCTGCCGGCGATCAGACGTCCAAATTCGCAACCTTCAGCGCATTCTCCTGGATGAAGGCGCGGCGCGGTTCCACCACGTCGCCCATCAGGGTGCTGAACACATCCTCCGCATCGTCGGCATGGTTGACCTTGACCTGCAGCAGCGAGCGGACATTGGGGTCCAGCGTGGTCTCCCACAGCTGATCGGGGTTCATCTCGCCCAGCCCCTTGTAGCGCTGGATGGTCAGGCCATGGCGACCCTGGTCGATCACGCCCTCGAACAGCGAGGACGGACCGGTGACATGGCGCAGATCCTTGACACGGTGGCGCAGCGTACCGGCGACCGTATAGGTGGTGGCGAGATGGTCCAGCATCGCGTCCAGGCGGCGGGCCTCCGCGCTTTTCAGCAGGTCGCCATCCAGCACATGGCGGTGGGTCACGCCACGCCGCGTGCGCGACAGGACCAGGCCATCGACATCGGCGCTGCCCTGCCAGCCGCCCACGGCGGCGGGCGTGGCATCGGCGGCCATGGCATCGCCGGCGGCCAGCGCCCGGTCACGGGCCAGCACGTTCAGACGCTCAGCCACCAGGGAGGCCAGCGACGTGGCGCGGTCGGGATCGTCCAGCAGCTTGGGCGACAGGGCACCAATGATCGCGGCCTGTTCCACCACATCGCGGTTGCCGGCCTTGCGGGCCAGGGCCTGGATGGCGGATTTGGCGGCGCGGGCCTGTTCGACCAGACCGCGCAGATCGTCTCCGCCCTTGGGCGTACCGTCGGCACCCACCAGGAACACATCGTCGGTGCCCTGGGCGATCAGGTAATCTTCCAGCGCGCGGTCATCCTTCAGGTACCGCTCCTTGGCCGTGCCGCGCTTCACGCGGTAAAGCGGCGGCTGCGCGATGTAGAGATAACCCTTCTCGATGATCTGCGGCATCTGCCGATAGAAGAAGGTCAGCAGCAGGGTGCGGATATGGGCGCCGTCGACATCGGCATCCGTCATGATGATGATCTTGTGATAACGCGCCTTTTCGATCTGGAACCCGATTTCGGGGTTCAGCTCATCGCGCCCGATACCGGTGCCCAGCGCCGCGATCAGCGTGCCGATCTCGGCCGATGACAGCATCTTGTCGAAACGCGCCCGCTCCACGTTCAGGATCTTGCCGCGCAGGGGCAGGATGGCCTGGTTCTGGCGCGAACGGCCCTGCTTGGCGGAACCGCCGGCCGAATCGCCCTCCACGATGAACAATTCGGACAGGGCCGGGTCGCGCTCCTGACAGTCGGCCAGCTTGCCGGGCAGGCTGGCCATGTCCAGGGCGCCCTTGCGGCGGGTCAGTTCACGCGCCTTGCGGGCCGCCTCGCGCGCGGCAGCGGCTTCCACCACCTTGCCCACGATCCGGCGGGCATCGGCGGGATGTTCCTCAAACCAGGTGGACAGCGCATCGGCGCAGATCGACTCCACCACCGGGCGCACTTCCGACGAGACCAGCTTGTCCTTGGTCTGGCTGGAGAATTTCGGGTCCGGCACCTTGACGGAGATGATGCAGGTCAGGCCTTCGCGCATGTCGTCGCCCGACAGCGCCACCTTCTCCTTCTTCAGGATGCCGCTTTCTTCCGCGTATTTATTGACCGTGCGGGTCAGGGCGGCGCGGAAGCCGGCCAGATGGGTGCCGCCATCCCGCTGCGGGATGTTGTTGGTGAAGCACAGCGTCGTCTCGTGATAGCTGTCGTTCCACTGCAACGACACTTCCACGCCGATCGACACGCCGGCTTCCGACGCGCGTTCGTTCTTGGCATAGATGCCGGGCTTGTGCAGGGGGGTCTTGGACCGGTCCAGATAGGCCACGAAGGCCTCCAGCCCGCCCTCATAGAACAGCTCGACCGTCTTTGGCTCCACACCGCGCGCATCGGTGAAGATGATCAGCACGCCGGAATTGAGGAAAGCCAGCTCCCGCAGGCGATGTTCCAGGGTCTGGAAATCGAAATCGGTCTTGGTAAAGGTGGCCTTGGACGGCAGGAAGGTCACCTCCGTGCCGGTCAGCGCCTCACCGGCGCGCTTGCCTTCCGCCACGATGGGGGCGGGGCCGACATCGGCCAGCGGTGCGGTGGCATCGCCATGGGCGAAGCGCATTTCCCACACCCGGCCCAGGCGCCAGATGCGCAGGTCCAGAATTTCCGACAGGGCGTTCACCACCGACACGCCCACGCCATGCAGGCCGCCGGATACCTTGTAGCTGTTCTGGTCGAACTTACCGCCGGCATGCAGCTGGGTCATGATGACCTCCGCCGCCGACACGCCTTCTTCCTGGTGGATATCCACGGGGATGCCGCGGCCATTGTCGCGCACGGTCACCGACCCGTCGGCGTTCAGGCGCACATCCACCCGGTCGGCATGGCCGGCCAGCGCCTCGTCGATGGCGTTGTCCACGACCTCATACACCATGTGGTGCAGGCCGGACCCGTCATCGGTATCGCCGATATACATGCCGGGGCGTTTGCGGACGGCGTCCAGGCCCTTCAGCACCTTGATGGAACTGGCTCCATATTCCTCTGCGGCAGCGGAAACGGAGAGAGCGGCGGCGGGGTTGTGATCAGTGTTCGTCATGGTGCCGGAGTGTAGCAGAAAGCAGCGGAAAACAGGGATAAAACCGCAAGAACGCTGTCAGAATTCCGCATGGCACAATCGCGATTGGGCGACTGCGACATGCGTGGCGGAAGACCCCAGCGGGCGGAAGATATCGGCATCGGTGCCTGTCATCCAGGCCTGGCTGCCAGTGGCCAGAATCTCGTCGAACAGCGCCTGCCGGCGACCGATATCCAGGTGCGCCGCCACCTCGTCCAGCAGCAGCAGCGGCGCCGTTCCCGTCTCCGCCCGCATCAGGCGGGCATTGGCCAGAACGATGGCGATCAACAGCGCCTTCTGCTCGCCGGTACTGCCCAGTTCGGCCGGCATGTCCTTGGCGCGGTGGGTGACGGCAAGGTCGGAACGATGCGGCCCCACCGTCGCCCCGCCCGCCGCCGCATCGGCCCGGCGTCCGTCGGCCAGGGCCTTGCGGAACGCGTCTTCGGCCTCCAGCGCCGGGCGGCCGGCCAGCATGGCATCGACGGCACCGATCATTGCGATGCCGGGGGCGGGGAACGGCCCCACGCCCTGGGAAGCCGCCGCCTCCAGCCTTCGGGCCATGTCGGCGCGGGCCGCGGCGACGGCGATGCCCGTCTCCGCCATCTGGCCCTCCAGCGTCGACAGCCAGGCCGGGTCGACCGGGCCATCGCGCAGGATGCGGGCCCGTTCGCGCAAGGCATTCTCATATTTGGTCAGGCGGCCTGCATGGCCGGGATCGAAGCCGAAGACCAGCCGGTCCAGGAAGCGCCGCCGCCCCGCCGATCCTTCCAGGAACAGCCGGTCCATCTGCGGCGTCAGCCAGACGACGGAGACATGTTCTGCCAGCGCGATCTGGCCCTTGGCGGGACGCCCGTCGATATGGACCAGGCGGCGCTCGCTCTCCCCCCCGGCCGGGTCGCGGCCGGTGCCGATCTCCACGGGGCCGGCGGCGGTGGCGACGGTTGCGGCGATGGCCCAGCCGGGTCCGCCCGTCCAGTCGGCGGCCGAACTGTCGCCGATCCGCTCGATCTCCGACAGCTTGGCCCGGCGCATGCCTCGGCCGGGTGCGAGGAAGCTGACCGCCTCCAGGATATTGGTCTTGCCGGCCCCGTTCTCCCCCGTCAGCACGACAGGCCGCGCGTCGCATTCAAGCCGCGCGCTGGCATAGGACCGGAACCGGGTCACCGTCAGGCGGGTGACGGCCAGGGTGGGAAGGGAGGGCATCAGGTGGGGGAGGTCCGGATATACGGGGAGGATGGACGAGCCAGGATCACTCGACCTCAGCGGCGGCACGTCGCTCAGCGATCAGTTCATCAGCAAGGCTGATACCTTCCGGAACATATTGGCGGACCAGGGATTGGGCGCGCTTGATGGCAGCAGCAATGTCTTCCGGCGCGACCGCACGTTCATTGGCCTGCCGATTGATTCGCACCGACACCGACTCACCCTCTCTGTTCAAGAATGTGATTCTTGACATGCCCCCACACTGTGTCAAGACGGCATGCCCTTGGTCCGGGGCGGCGGCGTACGGACATCGCCGGGTGCGATTTCTTCGATGATATCAGACATGCACCCAGTGATCATGATGGGATGCTGCTCCCAAAGCATGGCCGCAAAACTGGACCAATAACCCAGCATCACCAATGATCCGAATAGATAGGGCATCGTCCGGCGTATCATCGCGCCATCCCGCTCTTCAGGTACCTTACCGCTTCTTCCGCTTCCGCGATGGCACGGTCCAAATGCCCCAGGATGCGAGGGGCCGCATCCGCCAGGGCGGCCAGAAAGGCCTCTATCGCCTCTCGATTCTCATAAAGCTCGTCCTCCACCATGTGACAGCCTCCTCACCATGGCAAGGATCAAAGGGTGCGCGGGTCGTGCCGGCAAGGCAAGTGCCGAAAACGAAACACCCCGGCCGATCTCCCGGCCGGGGCGCTCCGCGAGTTCAACCAAACAACAGGCCTCACACCCGCATCGGCATCAGCACATACAACGCCGAGGCGTCTTCGGCGTCGCGGACAATGGTGGGGGAATTGCCGTCGGCCATCTGCAGGCGGGCCTTGCCGCTTTCGATCTGGCCGGTAATGTCCAGCAGGTAGCGGCTGTTGAAACCGATCTCCAGCGGGGTGGAGGCGTAATCGACCTCCAGCTCCTCCGACGCCGACCCGGCATCGGCGGCCGTGGCCGACAGGGTCAGCACGCCCTGGCCCAGCGACAGCTTCACGGCGCGCGACTTCTCGGTGGAGATGGTGGCGACGCGGTCCACGGCGGCGGCGAACAGCTTGCTGTCCACGTCCAGCGACTTGTCATTGCCGGCGGGGATCACCCGCTCATAATCCGGGAAGGTGCCATCGATCAGCTTGCTGACCAGGGTGACATCGCCCAGGGAGAAGCGGATCTTGGTCTCCGACAGGCCGATCTCGACCATATCGCCGACCTCGTCCAGCAGCTTGCGGACCTCCAGCACGGTCTTGCGCGGGATGATCACACCGGGCAGGCCGGCCGCCCCTTCGGGCAGCGGCGTCTCCACCCGCGCCAGACGGTGGCCGTCGGTGGCCACGGCGCGCAGGGTCGGCTCCTCCCCGGCCTTGCCCTTGGTGGCATGGACATGAATGCCGTTCAGGTAATAGCGCGTTTCCTCAGTGCTGATGGCGAACTTGGTCCGGTCGATCAGACCCTTCAGCACATCGGCCTTCAGCGCGAACTGGTGCGGCCAGCTGCCATGGGTCATTTCCGGGAAATCGGCGACCGGCAGGGTGCCCAGCTTGAAGTTGGAACGGCCGGACCGCAGCGTCAGCACATCGCCCGTGGCATCCAGCTCCACCTGGCTGCCATCGGGCAGCTTGCGGGCGATGTCATAAAGCGTGTGCGCCGGGGCCGTGGCCGAACCGGGCGTCAGGATCTCCGCCGTCACGGTCTCGGAGATTTCCAGGTCCATGTCGGTGGCAACCAGCGACAGCGTGCCGTTACCCGCGTTCAACAGGACATTGGACAGGACCGGGATGGTATTGCGCCGTTCGACAACGCTCTGCACATGCCCGAGGGAGCGAAGCAGGGCGGCACGTTCGATGATGATCTTCATCCTGGACCCGGTCGGCTATGGCCCCCGAAAAGGGGGCGTCAACGTTGCTTGATCCCCGCCAAGGGAGCGGGAAGGGGCGCTACCATAGCATAAGACATCGGACATAACAGGGGTTTGGTGCATGGATCACCCCCTTGTCTAACGGACAGGGTCCCTCGCCGCAGACCAGCGGCAAGGGACCCTGTTGAGCGGGTTACTTCACCCCCTTCACCCAGGCATCCACCTGCGCCTCCAGCACCGTCAGCGGCAGGCCGCCGGAGCCCAGGATGACGTCGTGGAAGCCCTTGATGTCGAACTTGGTCCCCAGCGCCGCCTTGGCCTTGTCCCGCAGGTCCAGGATCTTCAGCTGGCCCAGCTTGTAGGCGCAGGCCTGACCGGGCAGCACGATGTAACGGTCGATCTCGATCGTCACCGCATCCTCGTTCATGCCCGTCGTGTCGCGCATATAGGCGATGGCCTGTTCACGGGTCCAGCGCTTGGCATGGATGCCGGTATCCACGACCAGACGCACGGAACGGAACAGTTCGGCCTGCAACCGGCCCAGATCACCGTAAGCGTCGTTTTCATACATCCCCATTTCCACGGCCAGCCGCTCGGCATAGAGCGCCCAGCCTTCGGCATAGGAGGTGAAGGGGTAGACCTTGCGAAAGGTCGGTACATCCTCCACCGTCTGGGCCAGCGCCAGCTGGAAATGATGGCCGGGCACCGCCTCGTGATAGACCAGGGTCGGCAGGCTGAACTTGGGCGCCCGCGCCTTTTCCCCCAGATTGATATAGAAGATGCCGGGGCGGGAGCCGTCGAGCGCCGGCGGGTTGTAATAGCCGCCGGGTGAGGTCGCCTCGGCATATTCCGGCACGGCCTGGATATCGACCGGCTGCTTGGGCAGCTTGTTGAACCATTGCGGGGCCTTGGCCATGACCGTGTCGGTCATGCGTTTCAGATCGGCCAGTTCCTGGTCATAGCTTTCGCGGCCGGGCGGGTATTTCTGGGCGGGGTCCTGTTCCAGGGCACGCACCCGCTCGCCCACCGTGCCGTCATTCCGGCCCAAGCTTTTCAGCAGCGTATCCATCTCCGCCGTGATGCGGGCCACTTCCGACAGGCCGATCTCATGGATCGCGTCGGGTTCGGTATCGACGGTGGTGTTGGCCCGCAGCGCCAGCTTGTAATAGCGCGCACCGTCGGGCAGACGCCAGACGCCGGCGTCCGACGTGGCCTTGGGCCGGATTTCCTCGCGCAGCAGCTTGGCCAGCGCCTGATAGGCGGGATAGACATCCTTTTCCACGGCGGCGGTGGCCGCGGCGATCAGGCGGGTACGCTCCGCCTCTGCCACGCCGGCCTTTTCCAGCCGCGTCTTGAAGGTGGTGATCAGCGGATTGTCGGCCACCGGGTCCTTGGTGAAACCGTCAATCACCACCAGGCTTTTATCGACCACGAAATCGGGCGGCACGACACCGGCCTTGGCCTGGTTGCGCACCGACAGCGCCAGCTGCCCGAACTTGGTGGAGACGGCGTGCAGGCGGCTGATATAGCGCTCCGCCGACTTTACATCGTTGACCACATGCGCATTGGTCAGGAACTGCGGCAGGCTGACCGGGGCGGAGAACAGCTGGTCGATCGGGTACAGCCCGCCGCCCGGCACCGCCCAGGGGAAATCCAGCTGCGCCAGATTGGTGGAATAGAATTCCAGCATCACCTGCTGCGAGATCGCCTGCTGTCCGCTCAGGCCGGTAAAGCCCTTGATCTCCGCAATATAGCGGGTCATGTCCTTGCGGGCCTTTTCCAGGTCTTCCGGCTTGACCTCGTCCAGCTTGCCGGAATGGAAATCCAGGAAGGTGCCGTCGATCATGCCCAGTTGGGTCAGCGTCTCCGGACTGTCCAGAACCTGAAGGATGGTCTGGCGCTCGATGGTCGGGTGGATGGGCAGCGGGCCCCACAGCCCGTAACCAACGGCGATGGCAGCCAGGCCGACGACACCCCCCACGGTGCCCAGCAATATCTTCTTCAATTTCACTGTTGTAACCCCCTCTGTTCGCGCCGCCCGCTTGTCCCTTTTGCCGGCCGGTCGCGGGCATGGAGGCTACATCCAGCCGCAAGCCAGCACCAGCCCGGCGGTGCGGCGCCGGGACCATTCCGGCCCACGGGCACGGGACCAGCGGTGCCGCGCCATTTGCCAAGCCGTGCGGTTCACGGCACTCTCCCGCCCCTGTATTGCGGGACAGGGCGGATGCGGCATGGGCGTGGCGGGCAACATCGATCTGGTGGTGGAGCCGGATTTCCGCCTGGGCCCCTGGCTGGTGCGCCCCTCGCAGGGCATGGCGTGCCGCGATGGCGCGGAGGTGAGGCTGGAACCCCGCGTCCTGCAGACCCTGATCGTCCTGGTCCGGGCAGACGGGCGGACGGTATCGCGCGCCGAACTGATGCGCACGGCCTGGGGGCTGGAGGTCGGCGATGATGCCATCGGCCGCTGCATCGGCAGGCTGCGCACCGTGCTGGCCGTGGACGGGGTCATCGGGGTCGAAACCATTCCCAGGATCGGCTACCGGCTGGATATTGCCAAGGAGGCGGCACCCGCGACGCTCTCCCTATCCCTCCCCCCACCCCCGCCGGCCCCTGTTCCCACCCGCCGCCGGCTGCTGTTGGGCGCAGGCGTTGCGGCCCTGGCCCTGCTGGCGGCCGCAGGCGGCACCCTGCTGGCGCAGCGGGTGCCCATGACCCGCGATCCGGGACAGGATGTGCAGCTTGGCGGCATCCCCGACCGCGACCGGCTTGCAGAGATGCGCAGCACGCCTTCCACCCCGCTGCGCCTGGGCCCCGACGGCAGCCACGAACCCCTGCTGCCGGCCAGCAATCGTCTGGACGGGGACCCCGATATCAGCGCCAGGGGCGGCCTGGCCTTCGCGTCTGAGCGGACGGGCCTGTTCGAGATCTGGGTGGCCCCGCCGGGCCAGCCCCCCGCCCCCGTGACGCAGTTTCAGGGCCCCTTCACCCGGTCGCCGCGCTGGGCACCGGACGGGCGGCGGCTGGCACTGGTCTCCACCATCGATGGGGCGCCGGGCCTGTTCATCCTGGACAATGGTTCCGGCCGGCTGAAACGGGTAGCGGCCGATCCGGGGGCGGCGGACTTGGCCCCCGCCTGGTCGCGCGACGGCCAGCGGCTGTATTTCGCGTCCAACCGGCTGGAAGGCTGGCGCATCTGGATCACCCGCCCGCCCTATGATCAGGCGATGCCCATCACCGAGGCCGGATGGCGGGTGGCGAAGGAAAGCGCCGATGGCCGCTGGCTCTATATGGTGAAGGAGGATGAGGGCGGGTTGTGGCGCCAGCCAGCCGACGGCGGCCTGGCGGAAAAGGTGGCCGACCTGCCCGACGCCGATGACAAGGAGAGCTGGGTGGTGGGGCCGGCCGGTGTGTATCTGGTCGAACGGCCGGGCAATGGCCCGGCCCGCATCCTGCTGCTGCCCGCCGATGGCGGGCCGATGCAGGTGGCGGCCGACCTGCCCGACGCGCTGAGCACGTCTTCCCTGGCGCTGGACCCGGAAGGGCGGCTGGTGGTCGGCAAATATCTGGGCGCCATGGTCGATATCGTCGATATCCCCATCGGCGGGCGTTAGTGCCCGTCAGGTTGAGATGGGATCTTCTCTTCCACCTTCCCGGTGACAAGCCGGGCCCCAGGGGCGTGACGGGCGGGTGGTGCTGCCCGGCCCCATCCGCAGCACCACCCTTCCCTGCCCAAACGGCGCTTTACTTGGACGCCGTCGCTTCGTAACAAGACGCGGACGTGTTGTTTTGGAGTTCGGGCGCAATGCCGAAGATGGTGTTCATTGAAACCGACGGCACCCGCCGCGAGGTGGATGCCCCCCTGGGCCTGTCGATCCTGGAAGTGGCCCGCCGCCACGATATCGACCTGGAAGGGGCGTGTGAGGGTTCGCTGGCCTGTTCCACCTGCCATGTCGTCGTGGCGCCGGAATGGTACGACCTGCTGCCCGACGCGGCAGAGGATGAGGAGGATATGCTGGATCTGGCCTTCGGCCTGACCAAGACCTCCCGCCTGGGCTGCCAGATCCGCATCACGCCAGAACTGGACGGTCTGACGGTCAAGCTGCCGGGCGCCAAGTAAGGCGCCCGCCATGGCGGGCGCTGTTGCGGCATTGCCGGACCTTGCCACGCCGGGCGGCCTGTTCGACCGGCTGCGCACGGCGTCGCGCCCCTCCTGGGACCGCTATGTCCGCCATGGATTCGTGGCCGGCATGGGCAACGGCACCCTGCCGCAGGCATGTTTCCGGCATTACCTGGTTCAGGATTACCTGTTCCTGATCCATTTCGCCCGCGCCTATGCCCTGGCCGCCTTCAAGGCCGACAATCTGTCCGACATGCGCGCGGCGGCCCGGTCCATGTCCGCCATCCTGGACCTGGAAATGGGGCTGCACGTCAAATATTGCGCCGGCTGGGGCCTGGACGAGGCCGCGATGCAGACGACGGCGGAGGCGCAGGGCACGCTGGCCTATACCCGCTTCGTGCTGGAACGCGGGCTGGCGGGTGATCTGCTGGACCTGCATGTGGCGCTGGCACCCTGCATCCTCGGCTATGCGGAGATCGCATCCAACCTGCTGACCGATCCGGCGGCCAGGCTGGACGGCAACCCCTACGCCGACTGGATCGTCCTGTATGCCGATCCGGAATATCGCGCCGTGGCCGCCGCCCAGGTGGAATTGCTCGACCGGCTGTCGGCCGCGCGCGGCGGGGAGGCACGCTTTGCCGACCTGACCCGCACCTTCGACGCGGCCAGCCGGCTGGAGGCCGGGTTCTGGGACATGGGCCTGGGGCTGCTGCCATGAAGGAGGCCCAGGCCCATCGGCTGGCCCTGCTGGCGCTGCTGCTGCTGGTCCTGTCGGTTGCCATGCCGCCTTTGGGCGGCGGGCTGGCCAAGGAGGTGTCGCAGGGCCACGATATCCTGGCTTTGTCCTTCCTGCGCAATGCGCTGGCGGCGGCGGTCATGCTGGCCGTCATCCGCCCGTCCTTCCGCAACCTGACACCGGTGCAATGGCGGGCGGCGATGGCGCTTGGGGCCGGGCTGGCCATCATGAATGCCTGTTTCTATCTGGCGCTGGCCCGGCTGCCGCTGGGCGTGGCGGTGGCCATCGAATTCCTGGGCCCGCTGGGTGTGGCCATGATCGGGGCGCGGCGCGTGGCCGATTATCTCTGGCCGGCTTTGGCGCTGGTGGGCGTGCTGCTGCTGACGCCGCTGGCGGGAACGGAAAGGCTGGACCCGCTGGGCCTGGCCTTCGCCATCATCACGGCCGGCGGCTGGGCCGCCTATATCCTGCTGTCGCGGCGCGTCGGCCGGGTGATCCCCGGCATGACGGGCCTGTCCCTGGCGCTTTTGTTCGCCACCCTGTTCACCCTGCCGGTGGGCCTGCCCGTCGCCGGCCCCTATCTGGCCAGCCCGGCAATGATGGCCAAGGTGGGTGCCGTGGCCATGCTGTCGACCCTGCTGCCCTATGCGCTGGAATTCGTGGCGCTGCGGCATGTGTCCACCGCCCTGTTCGGCATCATGATGGCGCTGGAGCCGGCCCTGTCGGCCGTGGTCGGCCTGTTTCTGCTGGGCGAGGTCCTGTCGCTGTCGGCCGTGATGGCCATCGCCCTGATCTGTGCGGCAGCCGTGGGGTCAAGCCTGGCGCGGCGATAGTCCCCTTTCAATGAACCCCGTCTTCATACCCACCAGCCAATAAAAGCCGATGCTCAGCACCTGATGCAGGGCGAATTCGCCCCAGTCGGCCAGCCCCTCCAGGTCCGGCGGATCGGGATCGATGCGGGTCAGCAGATCGGGGAAGGAGAAGTCGGCCCCGCCGATGAAGAAAGAGAACAGCACATTGTTGATGATGTGCACGCCCATCGCCGCCTCCAGCCGGCCGAAGCGCACCGTGATCCAGGACAGGAACAGGGCCATGGCCATGATCTCCGCCCGCTGTCCCCACACCGCCCGCGCGCCGGACCCTTCATGCGCCAGGGTGAACAGCATTCCGGTCAGCAGGGCCGCCGGCACGGCATGACGGAACAGCAGCTGCGCACCCTGGGCCAGATATCCCCGGAACAGCAGCTCCTCCGCCGAGGCCTGCACGGTGAACAGCACGATGCTGACCGGGGCCAGCGCCAGGAAAACCAGCATGGTGGTGCCCGTGGCCCGCAATTCCTCATTCAACAGGCCGCCCCCCACCTGCACCATCAACGGCACGGCCCAGACCAGCGCAGACCGGCCCAGCATGCCCCAATCGGCCCGCCGGCCGGGCGCGATCAGGTCGCCCAGGTGCATCCCGTGCAGGAAATGCACGACCAGGGCCAGGGCCGGGATGCCCATGGCGTTGATGGCCAGCATCCCGAAGGACTGCACCACCGGCACATCGGGCACGGTGCGCATGAACAGGAAGACGGGTAACCCCAGGACCAGTAGCGCCAGGAATGTCAGCAAAAGCCCCAGCAGATAGGATCGGCGCGACTGCCCCGTCGCCAGCCCGGCCAGATGCACGGGCACCACGGGGCCGCTCATTCCGGCCGCTCGCGTTCCCGCCAGCGCCCTTCGACGAAGCCGGTGCGCACCCCGATGAACCAGTAATTGGCGCAGACCGCGCCATAGACCAGGGTCTGGGCCAGCAGCGCATTGATGCTGAACGCCCGGTCGGGGAAATCCTCATTGAACCCGCTGACCGACGGCAGCCCATGGTCGGGCCGGGCAGCCAGCGTGAAGACGATCAGATTATGGGCGAAATGCACGCCCATGGCCGGCTCCAGCCGCCCGGACTGGGTCGTCAGCCAGGACAGGGCCAGACTGATCATCAGGATATTGGCCTTGCGGTCCCAGCCCGCATCCCACCCGCCCGTATCATGCAGGGCCAGGAAGATCACCGCCACCGGCAGTGCGGCAAGGGCGGCATGGCCGAACAGCACCTGGAACCCCTGGGCCAGATATCCCCGGCAGACCATCTCCTCCGCCGTGGCCTGCAACGCCACGATCACCAGCATCATGGGCAGCAGCACCAGCGCCGCGCGCCAGTCGCCCAGGTTCAACTGCCCGCTCATCACCGTCATGATCACGATGGGGGTGAAGGCGAGCGCATAGGTGCCGGCCGACCGGGCCATCATGCCCAGGTCCAGATGCTGTTCGGGCGCCACCACGCTCATCAGCGACCGGCCCTGCATATTCACCACCACACCCAGCACCAGGATGATGGCGGCCAGGGCCAGCAGGTTGGTGATGCGGCGGATGGCGGGATCACCATCGGCCCAGCCCAGCGACAGGCTGATCGTCTCCGACACGCCCCCCGCGACCCAGGCGACAGGAAATACCAGCAGGCCCAGCGCCAGCATCCCGGCCAGGTAATGCCAGAAGGACAGGCCCAGATGCACGCCGACCTGATGGACCGGCACGGGCCGCCAGCCCCGATCCTTGCCCTGCTGCCGCATGAAGCCTTCCATCCGCCGTTTCCGCCCACCGGTTTACCCGCAGGCGGCGGGTGGGGCAAGCGGCGGACCCTATGGCGAAAGGCCGGGGCAATGAAAAGGGGAGCCGAAGCCCCCCTTGTCCTTTGCGGTGTCCTTTGCCGTCGTAACGGCTGCCGGCGCGGCTTCACCCGCGCCAGATATAGCCGGTGCCGGGATCATTGCCGATGGCATCGAACCCCTCATCGACATCGCGGAACTTCCTGCGGATGCGCTTGATGAAAGCCCGAACATTGGCACGGTAGCCGGCATGGCCCTTGCCGGCCATGAAGCCCGGCCCGTGCACAAGATCATAAAGTTCGCGATAGCTGACGGGTTCGCCCGGCCGGTGGATCATCAGATGCAGCATTTTCAGCTCCGTCCCCGTGATGGGAACAGGCTTGCCGCGCCACTGGACACGGCCCACGTCGAGGCGCAGTTGCAGGTCGCCCTGCACCAGGGTGGACTGGCCGGCCGATCCCTTGTGGGGGGCGGCCGCGGCGAACATTGTGGCGCTGAGCGACATGGACTTGCTCCTTCTTCAGGTTCGTCGGCTTCCTCCCCCGCCGACCTCTCTCGTGACCTTAGAACACCTGTCCGCGATGGCGCGGACGGGGCTGAATAATGGCGGGCCTGGGGCGCTTTCCCCACCTCCCCTTTTGCGCCGCCACCCGTGGCACATTGGGTACCGCAGGTGGGACAATCGTAACCATTCCCGTGACAAGTGATCGCCGTCATGGTTGAAAGGAAGGGGAAGGTCAGCCCGCGCCGTCCGGGGAATGCACCATGGAAGCCCTGCTTCGTCTTGATGTCCTGACCCTGCTGGTCACCTTCGCCGCGGTCGCGGTGGGGCTGGCCTTTTCGCTGGGGCTTTATTGGTGGCGCCAGCGCACCATTCCCGGCCTGGGCCTGCTGACCGGCGGCGTCATCATGGGGGCTACGGGCGTAGCCGTGCTGGCGGCGCGTGATTACATGCCCCTCTGGCTGTCGGTAACGCTGGGCAATCTGGGCGTCGGCTTGGCCCATATCCTGGTCCTGATCGGCATCCGCCGCTTCTGCGGCCGGCCGTTGCGCGCCACCATGCCCCTGGTCACGCTGGGCATCCTGACGGCGGTGATGCTCTATGATGTCTTCAATCGCGACGACATCATCCTGCGCTCCATCGCCGCCACCATCTGGCTGGTCGGCATCAAGCTGAGTATCGCCTATGAAAGCTGGCGGCAGGGGCGGCAGGTGGCGCCGCGCCTGTGGGTGGTGATCACCGCCTTCTTCCTGGGCATGGCCCTGATCCTGATCGTGCGCATCACCGACATCGTGCTGCGCCAGGATGCCGGCGGCTTCTTCTCCCCCAGCCCGGCGGCCGCCGTCAATTTCCTGACCTCCATCGTCGGGCTGGTGGCCGGATGCATGGCCATCATGGCGCTGTCGAATGAATGGCTGCAGCGCCGGCTGGAAACCGA
Source organism: Niveispirillum sp. GW835-FHT14G11 (assembly GCF_058793615.1). Taxonomy (NCBI): domain Bacteria; kingdom Pseudomonadati; phylum Pseudomonadota; class Alphaproteobacteria; order Rhodospirillales; family Azospirillaceae; genus Niveispirillum; species Niveispirillum sp. GW835-FHT14G11. The sequence continues at coordinate 109,917 of NZ_JBXAFZ010000013.1, read as the reverse complement.
GGCGGCGGAGAATGCCCGCGTGGCACGCGAACGCGACCAGGCCGCCCAGACGGCCGACGCCGCCAACAAGGCCAAGTCGGTGTTCCTGGCCGCCGTCAGCCATGAAATCCGCACCCCCATCAACGCCGTGATGGGCGGGCTGGAGATCCTGAGCGGTCCCGGCCGGCCCGAGCCCTCGTCGCCGCAGGGCAAGGTGCTGGAGGTGATGGATAAGGCCGGGCAATCCATGCTGGCCCTGCTGGACGATCTTCTGGACATCACCCGCATCGAGGCGGGGCACCTGTCGCTGCTGCCCCAGCCCATGGACCTGCACCAGCGCCTGCATGACGCCATCGACCTGATGGCCGGGCGTGCCGCAGCCGGCGGGTTGAGCCTGGATCTGTCCATCGCGCCGGATGTGCCGCGTCATGTCAGCGTCGATGCCGCCCGCCTGCGCCAGATCCTGCTGAACCTGATCGGCAACGCCATCAAATTCACCGAACGCGGCGGCATCAAGGTGGTGGCCGTGCGCCAGCCGCCCAGCGTCGGCCATGCCAGCGCCACGCCGGGTGCCGTCCTGGTCCGCATCACCGTGGCCGACACCGGCATCGGCATCCCGGCATCCAAACTGCCGCATGTCTTCGACGCCTTCTATCAAGCCGATGGCGGCGACAGCCGCCGCTTCGGCGGGGTGGGGCTGGGCCTGGCCATCAGCAAGCGGCTGGTGGGCATGATGGGCGGTAATATCCAGGTGGACAGCGCGCCGGGCCATGGCACCGTCTTCACGGTGGATCTGCCCATGCCGCTGGCCGCCGCCCCGGTGCAGGCGCCGGGCGGGGCGGCCCGCGTCCTGCCCTATTGGACCAGCCGGCCGCTGGTGCTGCTGGTGGAGGATGACGCCGTCAACCAGTTCGTGGCCACGCAGCTGCTGACCCGCCAGGGCGTGCAGGTGATCACCGCGGAGGATGGGGAGACGGCCCTGCACATGCTGGCCCAGCAACGGGTGCGGCTGGTGCTGATGGATATCGGCATGCCCGGCATGGACGGGTTTGAAACGACGGCGCGGCTGCGCGACGGCGGCGGTCCCATGGCCACCGTGCCCGTCGTGGCCCTGACCGCCAACGTCCTGCCCGAGACCGTGTCGCGCAGCAAGGCCGTGGGCATGCAGGGCTTCATCGCCAAGCCCATCAAGCTGGAGGAGCTGCTGTCCACCCTGGCCCGCATCATCCCGCCCGACGGGATGGGGGCCGTGGCGCTGGCCGGCAATGGCGCCATGGAAACCACGGGCACCACCCCGCGGCTCCCGCCCGATACCGGGCCGATGGGCGCGCTGCGCGGGCGGCTGGGCGGACCGGCGGTCGATGGGCTGCTGGCACTGGCCGCCCAGAACGTGTCCGATGCGCGGCGCAGCCTGCGCCCGGTGGCCGACGACGGCCCCCACCCGGACGTCGCCGCCATCCGCCGCCTGGCCCTGCGCATGGCCGACGGGCTGGACAGCGTGGGCTTCCCCGGCGATGCCCAGGCGCTGCGCGACTGCCTGGGCCTGCTGCGGCCGGGCCAGCCCGTCAACACGGCCTTGGCCGCCATGGACGCCATCCTGGCCGACACCCAGTCCCGCCTGCCACGGGTGCGGACGGCGGCGGAGTAAACCATTTCGACCAGACAGGTTATAGAAAATGTCCGCCTTCCCGGCGAAGGCCGGGACCCAGGGGCCAAGCACCCGACCTGTCGGCAGCTTTGATCGAAGCTGCGTTAAGGTTTGATCCTGTGGCCCCTGGGTCCCGGCCTTCGCCGGGAAGGCGAGAAAAGGCGAGAAAAGGCGAGAAAAGGCGAGAATAGGAGCTCTGACGACCGCCCCTCTATTTCAGCAGCTTCTCCATCGCCTTCTTCACCACTGGGTCGATCGGCGGCGGGGTGATGTCCACGCCTTCGGCCAGGGCGGCGACGGCATGGCGCAGCACGGCCACGCGCGCATACCATTTGGCATCGGCCGGTACCGCCATCCAGGGGGCCTGACCCGTGCTGGTATGGGCGAACATCTCGTCGATAGCCTCCTCATAGTCGCCCCGCCGGTCGCGGTTGCGCAAATCCTCCGCCGTCAGCTTCCAATGCTTGTAGGGATTGTTCAGCCGTTCCTTGAAGCGCTGCAGCTGCTCCTCCGGGCTGATATGCATGAACAGCTTCACGATGCGCACCCCGTCATCGATCAGCAGCCGTTCGAACTCGTTGATCTCATCATAGGCGCGGCGCCATTCGGCCGGCCGGGCGAAGCCCTCCACCCGTTCCACCAGCACGCGGCCGTACCAGGACCGGTCGAAGATGGCGAAGGTCCCGGCCTCCGGCAGGCGCTGCCAGAACCGCCACAGGTAATGCTTGCCCTGCTCCACCGCCGTCGGCGCGGAGATGGGCCAGACATGGGTGCCGCGGGGGTCCAGGTTCTCCGTCAGGCGGCGGATCGCCCCGCCCTTGCCGGCGGCGTCCCAGCCCTCGAACACGATGACGGCCCGGCGCTTGCCATGCCAATAGGCCTGCTGGACATGCAGGATATCGTCCTGCAGCTTCTCCAGCTCCTTCTCATAGGCTCCCTTGTCGGCGATGCGGTGCGCCTTCATGTCCAGGTCGGCCAGGCGGGGAATGGCGGCGTTGTCTTTGCTCATCTTCTGTCCTGGAAAAGGGAATATCGGGCCCAGCCTAACGACCCGGTCCCCCCGCATCCAGCCGGCATTCCGGCATAAGCCGCCATGATCCATGACAATTGCCGGACATAGGCCTGTTCATTGTAACGGAAATGTTTCGCCCCTTGTCACCGGTTGACCGATGGCCGACCCATGTCGGTTCGGACAATCCCTATCCAAAAATAATGGGGGCAGGCAGTGAAGACTTTGTTGAAGAATGGGGCTTCGGCCCTGATCCTGGCCATGGTCGGGGCGATGGCCCCGGTGACGGTGCAGGCGGCGGACGCAGCCATCCAGGTAGCGCAGGCGGAGACGGACAAGGTGACCAGCGACAATCCCTTCTTCCATCAATGGAACACCCGCTTCGGCGTTCCGCCCTATGACGCCATTAAGCCGGAGCATTTCAAGCCGGCCTATGACAAGGCCATGGCAGACCATCTGGCGGAGATCAAGGCGATCACCGACAACAAGGACGCCCCCACCTTCGCCAATACCATCGACGCGCTGGAGATGAGTGGCGACCTGCTGGGCAACGTGTCGCGTGTGTTCGGCAGCCTGACCGCGTCCAACACCAATGATCAGCTTCAGAAGATCCAGCGGGAAATGGCGCCCATCCTGTCCAAGCACAGCAGCGCCATCAACCTGGACGCCGCCCTGTTCGCCCGCATCGATGCGATGTACGCCAAGCGCGACAGCCTGAAGCTGAGTGCCGAACAGAAACGCGTCCTGGAACGCTACCACCTGGATTTCGTGCGCGCCGGCGCCAAGCTGGAGGGCAAGGACCGCGAGCGCATGGCCGCCGTCATGCAGCGCCTGGCCGTGCTGTCCACCCAGTTCAGCCAGAACGTCCTGGCCGACGAGAAGGAATACAAGCTGGTCCTGACGTCGAAGGACGAGCTGGCCGGCCTGCCCGACTTCGTGGTGCAGGCAGCCGCCCAGGCCGCCAAGGACCGCGGTGACGACGGCAAATATGTCATCACCCTGTCGCGCTCCTCCATCGAGCCGTTCCTGACCTTCTCCGCCAACCGGACCTTGCGTGAGACGGCCTGGAAGGCCTGGATCGCCCGTGGCGACAATGGCGACGCCCAGGACAACAACGCCGCCATCAAGGAGATCGTGCAGCTCCGCATCGAGCGCGCGAACCTGCTGGGCTACAAGACCTTTGCCGAATACAAGATGGCCGATACCATGGCCAAAACCCCGCAGGCCGTCAGCGACCTGCTGTTGCAGGTCTGGGAACCCGCCAAGGTCCGGGCGGCGGAGGAGAAGGAAGACCTTCAGAAGATGGCCGCCAGCGAGGGCCAGAACATCCAGATCGAGCCCTGGGACTGGTATTACTATGCCGAGAAGGTACGCAAGGCGAAGTTCGACCTGAACGAGGAGGAGATCAAGCCGTACTTCCAGCTGGACAAGATGATGGAAGCGGTGTTCTTCACCGCCAACCAGCTGTTCGGCGTCACCTTTGCTGAACTGAAAGACATTCCCCGCTATCACCCGGACGTCAAGGCGTATGAGGTGAAGGACCGGAACGGCAAGCACTTGGCCGTGTTCTACAGCGACAATTTCGCCCGTCCCACCAAACGTTCCGGCGCCTGGATGTCGAGCCTGCGGGAGCAGCAGAAGCTGGGCGGCGTGGTTCATCCCATCGTGATGAACAACAACAATTTCGCCAAGGGGGCCGACGGCCAGCCGACGCTGCTGTCCTTCGACGATGCCACCACCCTGTTCCACGAGTTCGGCCACGGCCTGCACGGCATGCTGTCGAACGTCACCTATCCGCAGCTTTCCGGCACCTCCGTGCTGCGCGATTTCGTGGAGTTCCCCAGCCAGATCCTGGAACATTGGGTGGAGCAGCCGGAAATCCTCCAGCGCTTCGCCGTGCATTACAAGACGGGCGAGCCGATCCCCAAAGCGCTGCTGGACAAGATCCTGGCGGCCCAGACCTTCAACCAGGGCTTTGCCACCGTCTCCTACACTTCCTCCGCCCTGGTCGATCTGGCCTATCACAGCCTGACCGATGCCAAGGGTCTGGACCCCGACACGTTCGAGCGCGAGGAGCTGGCCAAGCTGGGCATGCCGAAGGAAATCGTCATGCGCCACCGCAGCCCGCATTTCACCCATGTCTTCTCCGGCGACGGCTATTCGGCCGGCTATTACAGCTATATGTGGGCGGAAGTGCTGGACGCCGACGGCTTCAATGCCTTCAAGGAAGCCGGCAACATCTTCGACCCCAAGCTGGCCAAGAAGCTCTATGAGCAGGTCTACAGCGCCGGCGGCAGCAAGGACCCGATGGCGGCCTATGTCGCCTTCCGCGGCCGTCCGCCCAAGGTCGACGCGCTGCTGGAAAACCGGGGCCTGCTGGGAACGGGTTCGCGGGTGAACTGAGGTCTGGTACAAAAGGAAAGCCCCCGCCGGAGTGATCCAGCGGGGGCTTTTTTTGTTTATCGCCGCAAGGTATGGATCGACCGGATCAGCAGCGCGATGACCACCAGGGCCCCGCCCTGGTGGGCGGAGCCCAGCGCCACCGGGACCCCATGCAGCAGGGTGGTAATCCCCAGCACCACCTGTCCCCCGATGCCCAGCGCCAGCCAGAGCGCGGCACTTTTGGCCACGCCGGCCAAGTCGGCCCGCTGCCCCACCCGCCAGGCATAGGACAGCACGGCCAACGCCGTGGCGATGGCCAGCCAGCGATGGGTAAACTGCACGGCCGCCGTATTCTCCAGCAGGTTCAGCCAGAAGGGCGACAGGGTCCACATTTCCGGCGGCGCGAAATCCCCGTTCATCAGCGGCCAGGTGTTATAGGCAAAACCGGCATCCAGCCCCGCCACGAAGGCCCCCCAGACCACGGTGACCGACACCAGTGCCATGGCAGCCCAGCCATGGCGGCGCAAGCCCGCCCGGTCGGGCCGATGGACAGCACCGGGATGACGCAGGCCCAGCCCCGCCTGGATCAGCAGCCCATAGAGGATCAGGGCCATGGAAAGATGCAGGGCCAGCCGGTAATGGCTGACATCGGTGCGCACCGACAGGCCCGACTGCACCATGAACCAGCCGATGAACCCCTGCAGCCCACCCAGCAGGAACAGGCCCACCAGTTTGGGCAGCATGGCCCGCGTCACCCAGCCCTTCAGGGCGAACCAGGCCAAAGGCAGGGCGAAGGCGACACCGATCAGCCGGCCCCACAGGCGGTGGAACCATTCCCAGAAGAAGATCTGCTTGAACTCCGCCAGGCTCATGCCACGGTTCAGCACCTGATATTCCGGAATCTGCTTGTATTTCTCGAATTCCGCCAGCCATTGCGCCTCGTTCAGGGGCGGCAGGGCGCCGGTGATCGGCTTCCATTCGGTGATGGACAGGCCGCTTTCCGTCAGGCGGGTGATGGCCCCGATGATGGCCATGACAAACACCATCCCGGCGCAGAACAGCAGCCAGTTGGCGACGGCACGGGGACCGGAAGCAGAAGCGGCATTCATGACGGGCCGTTCGGTGGATGAAAGATGCGGCTGATATGGGGCCCTGCGGCCCCGCCGGTCAAATGCCGGGCTTGCGGCCCGGCGTCGCAGCCAGCAGCGATGCCATGGCAGACGGATCGCGCATCGGCCCGCCCATCACCGCCACCCCCGCCGCACCGGCGGCGATACAGTCACCGATATTGGCAGCATCCACGCCGCCCAGCGCCAGGGTGGGCAGGGGCAGCCCGGCCAGCATATCCGTTCCCAGGGCCGGCCCATATCCCGGCTTGGACGCCGTCAGGAAGATCGGGCTGAGCGTGGCATAGTCGGCACCGTCCCGTGCCGCCGCGATCACACCGTCCCGGTCATGGCAGGAGGCGCCGATCAGGGCATCCGTCCCCAGCAGGGCCCGCACGGCGGCGATGTCGGCCCCGTCGGGCAGATGCACTCCGTCGCACAGCGGGGCCAGCGACGCATCGCCATGCACGGTCAGGGTACCACCGATATCGGCGAGCAGCGGCTTCAGCGCCCGCAGCAGATCGGCCTGTTCGGCGGCGGACAGGTCCTTCTCCCGCAGACTGACCCACCGGCACCCGGCAGCCACACAGTCCGCCACCGCCGACACTAGCCCGCCCACGGCCTGCGTCCGGTCGGTGATCAGCAGCAGGGGCGGGTTGGGCAGGGGCATGGGGGCACCTTCGATCGATATCCCCCACCCCTCTTTCGTCATCCCGGCGAAAGCCGGGACCCAGGGGCCACGGGGAAACACTTGTATGGTTTGCGGCGATCAACGCTGCGGAAAGGTCGGGCTTGTGGCCCCTGGGTCCCGGCTTTCGCCGGGATGACGATTAAAAAACCTGGACGGCTTCAACCGATCAGCTTTCCCCCGATCCCATGCGGATATCCGCGCAGGAAGGCACCGCCATCGACCGGTCCCTTGCCCGGCCGCTGCACGCGGATCAGGCGCAAGGCGCCCTCGCCGCAGGCCAGGGTGGGGGCCCCGTCCAGCAGGGTACCCGGCTCGCCCTTGCCCTCCACGGGCAGGGTTTCCAGCACCTTCAGCTTCTCGCCATTGGCCAGATCGATCCAGGTACCGGGCCAGGGGGTCAGGCCGCGCACCTGCCGGTCCAGGTCCGCCGCCGGGCGGAACAGGTCCAGCCGCCCCTCGTCCTTGGTCAGCTTGGCGGCATAGGTCACGCCCGCTTCCGGCTGCGGCACCGGCTTCAGCGAACCGTCCGCGATGCCGGGCAGTGCTTCCACCATCAGCCGCGCGCCCATGTCAGCCAGCGCATCATGCAGGTCGGCGGCATTCATGCGGGGTGTGATCGCCACCCTGTCCGTCAGCAGCATGGCGCCGGTATCCAGTCCGGCATCCATCTGCATGATGGTCACGCCGGTTTCGGCATCCCCGGCCAGGATCGACCGCTGGATTGGGGCCGCCCCCCGCCAGCGCGGCAGCAGGCTGGCATGCACGTTGACGCAGCCCAGACGCGGCGCATCCAGGATCGGCTGCGGCAGGATCAGGCCATAGGCCGCGACGATGGCGCAATCCAGGTCAAGGGCGGCAAACGCCTCCTGTTCCTCGGCCTTGCGCAGACTTTTGGGCGTGCGCACCGGAATGCCCAGGGCTTCGGCCCGGCGATGCACGGGGCCGGCCTGCAATTGCTGGCCGCGCCCGGCGGGCCGCGGCGGCTGGGAATAGACGGCGATCACCTCATGCCCGGCAGCGACAAGGGCATCCAGAATACCGACGGAGAAATCCGGCGTGCCCATGAAGGCGAGACGCAGCGGCATGGGGAACCTTCCGGGCTATGGGGAACGGGTGTGCTTACTTCTTCGCCTTGTTGTACTTGCGCAGGATCATGTTGCGCTTCAGCGACGACAGATGGTCGATGAACAGCACGCCGTTCAGATGGTCGATCTCATGCTGGATGCAGGTGGCCAGCAGCCCGTCGGCATCCATCTCCCGCACCTCACCCGCCCGGTCGACATAGCGCACGCGCACCATCTTGGGTCGCGTCACGTCGGCATAGATCTCCGGGATGGACAGGCACCCTTCCTGGGTCACCGCCAGTTCGTCCGATGTCCAGAGCAGCTCGGGGTTGACCATGGCCATGGCGTCGCTGCGGTTTTCCGACACATCCACCACGATCAGCCGTTCCAGCAACCCGATCTGCGGGGCGGCCAGACCGATGCCCGGCGCCTTGTACATGGTCTCCAGCATGTCATCCATCAGGCCCACCACGCGGCCATCGACATTGGTCAACGGCTTGCACTTGGTCTTCAGGCGGGTGTCGGGAATGGTCAGGATGGGCAGCAGCGACATGGGGAGTTCCGGGGCTCAGGAAGGCGAACGGGACACAAAGTCCCTCATAGGGCAGATATGCGCGCGAGCGGCCAATGGTCAAGCGCGATCCCGGCGGGGCGGAATTGCCGCGTTGCATCCCCTTGGGCCTCATCCCCTTGCAATCCGTCCATGACAGGCCCATGACATAGCGCATGGACCCTGGGGTGCCGCATGGCCTATCCGGTCGCGCGGCTGAGATCACACCCATAGAACCTGATCCGGGTCATGCCGGCGAAGGGAGAAGGCGGAAATGACGCTACATCGCACCACGGAAAAGCCGCGCGTCGCCATCATCGGCGGCGGCATCATCGGCATGTCCATCGGCTGGCGCCTGGCCCAGGCCGGGGCCCGGGTCGATATCTATGAGAAGGCCAAGGCCGGCCAAGCCGCCAGCCGCGCCGCCGCCGGCATGCTGGCCGCCGGCGTGGAGGCGGAGCCGGGCGAACAGCGCCTGCTGCCCTTGTGCCTGGAAAGCCAGGCCCGCTGGCCGGACTTCGCGCAGGAGCTGGCGGCGCTGACCGGCCTGCCCGTGGGCCTGCGGACCGAGGGGACGCTGGTGGTGGCCAGCACCCGCGATGAGGTGGAACTGCTGCGGTCGAACTATGAGTTCCAGCGCGGACTGGGCCTGGACCTTGTCTGGCTGACCGGCGCGCAGGCCAAGGAGCGGGAACCGTTCCTGAACCCGCGCACCGCCGCCGGCATCTACAGCGCCAAGGACGGGCAGGTGGATAACCGCCTGGCCAGCGCCGCGCTGCGCGTGGCCCTGGAACGGACCGGGGCCCGTCTGCATGAAGGTGTGGAGGCCACGGGCCTGGATGTGCAGGGCGGCCGCGTGCGGGGCGTGGTGCTGGGCGACCGGGTGGTGCCGGCCGATCAGGTGGTGATCGCCGCCGGCGCCTGGTCGCGCCTGGTGCCCGGTCAGGCCAGCCCGCCGCCGGTGCGGCCGGTGAAGGGCCAGATGATGTCGCTCGCCATGGACCCGGCCCATCCGCTGTTGACCCATGTCGTCTGGGCGCCCAAATGCTATCTGGTGCCCCGCGCCGACGGCACCCTGATCATCGGGGCGACGACGGAGGAGAAGGGGTTCGACGCCCAGATGACGGCCGGCGGGGTGCTGGCCCTGCTGGACGCCGCCTGGCGCGCCCTGCCGGGGGTGGAGGAACTGCCCATCCGCGAGATGTGGACGGGCCTGCGCCCCGGAAGCCGCGATGATGCGCCGATCCTGGGGGCAGCTCCCGGCCTGGATGGGCTGGTACTGGCCACCGGCCATCACCGCAACGGCATCCTGCTGGCCCCGATCACGGCGGATGCAATATCCGCCCTGGTCCTGACGGGCCGCACCGACCCGCATATCGCCCCGTTCGGGGCCGACCGTTTCAACGCCGCCCGCGCGGCGTGAAGGATGGAAACATGATCATGATCAATGGCCGCACCATCGTGCCCGACGATTACGCCCTGACCGCCGTGATGGCGGCGGACGGGATCGATGCGGGTGCGCGCGGCATCGCCGTGGCCGTCAATGACAGTGTCGTGCCGCGCGGCCGCTGGGCCGATACGGTGCTCTCCCCCGGCGACCGGGTGGAAATCGTCAAGGTTCTGCAAGGTGGTTGAGATGAAGGATCCACTGAAGATCGCCGGCCAAAGCTTCCGGTCGCGCCTGTTCCTGGGCAGCGCCGGTTATCCCAACCAGCAGGTGTTCCTGGACAGTCTGGACGCCTCGGGTGCTGAAATCCTGACCGTCTCCGTCCGGCGCGCCGACCTGACCGGCTATGGCGAGGGCTTGCTGGATCTGGTGGCAGGCCGAGTCTGGCTGCTACCCAACACCGCCGGCTGTTCCACGGTGAAGGATGCCGTGCTGACCGCGCAGCTGGCGCGCGAGGCGATGGACACCAACTGGATCAAGCTGGAACTGATCGGCGACCGCGAGACGCTGTATCCCGACGTGGAACAGTTGCTGCGCGCCGCGGACGAGCTGGTGCGTGACGGGTTCGTGGTCCTGCCCTATTGCACCGACGATCCCATCATCTGCCGCCGGCTGGCCGATATCGGCTGCGCCGCCGTCATGCCGCTGGGGGCACCGATCGGCACCGGCCTGGGCATCCTGAACCCTTACAATATCGAAACGATCTGCCGGAACAGCCTCGTTCCCGTCGTGCTGGATGCCGGTATCGGCACGGCCAGCGACGCGGCCCTGGCCATGGAGCTGGGCTGCGACGCGGTGCTGCTGAACACTGCCGTATCGAAAAGTATCGATCCCGTAATGATGGCCGCTGCCATGCGCGCCGGCGTGGAAGGCGGGCGCATGGCAAGGCTGGCGGGTCGCATCCCCAAGCGGTTGCGGGCCGAAGCGTCGAGTCCGGAACTGGGGCTGATCGGGACCTAAACCGCCCCTGCTGCCAACCCCGGCGATCCGGCCCCAGCCTGCTCCGCCGCCCGGATCAAATCCCGGACCCGGCGATTGACCGGCGCGTCCAGCTCGTGGCGTTCGGCCAGCTCGATCACCGCCCCCTGCAACCGGTCGATCTCCGTCGGCCGACGGCGCTCCAGATCCTCCCACATCGATGACCGGGCCAGCGGGTCGATGGACAGCATGCGCCGGGCCGCCAGCCGGAAAAGCGGGTCGGGCAGGCACAGCAGCCAGGGCAGCAGATGCGGCGCCAGGGCCGCCGATTTGGCCGGCTTGATCCCCGCCCGCTTCAACGCCCGCAACCCCTCCCATTGCTGCTGCGCCAGCAACAATCGCCAGGGCCGCGCCGCCAGCTGCTGGGCCAAAGGCAGGCCGGACAGGGCGTTCAGCGCGTTGTTCAAATTGATCAGCAGCTTGCCCCACAGCACCGCGTCCATGTCGGCACTTTCCGCCACGGGCAGGCCCGGCACGTCCAGTTCCGCACACACGCCCTTGTGACCAGCGGCGATCATGATCCGCCCGCCGGTGCCGCGGTGGAAGCGGCCGTCGGGCAGTTGCACGATGTTGAACGGCACCATACCGGCCAGCACACGGGCCCGCCCCAGCCGTTCCGCCAGGATGCCTGCATTGCCCACGCCGTTCTGCAGGCTGATGACCAGCGCGTCGGGCGGGGCATGGGTGGCGATCAGGTCGGCCATCCCGGCCGTATCGGCGCATTTCACCGTCACCAGGATCAGACCGGCATCCGCCATGGCGGCGGCGGGATCGGTATCCAGCCGCAGACCCGGCCGCGGCAGAACCGGACGGTCAAGCCCGTCCAGGTCGCTGACCCGCAACCCGCCGGCCGCGACCCGGTCCAGCAGCGATGCGCGACCCAACAGGGTGACGGGCCGCCCCGCCAGTGCCAGGCACCCGCCGGCATAGCAGCCGACGGAACCGGCCCCGGCGATCAGGATACGTCGCATCTTAACCCTGATGCGCCGGCAGGCTCAGGGCGCCGGCACCGCCGATGCCATCGGCCACCAGCCGTTCCACCTCGGCCTCCACTTCCCGGCGCAGGCCGACGGCGAAATAGCCTTCCGCCACCAGGAACAAGGGTGCCACGAAGATCTGCAACAGATTGGCGGTCAAAGCCGGCTTGTTGCCTTCGAACTTGTGGCCCAACAGCTGCACCGCCCAGCCACCGATGAAGGTGGACAGGCCGATGGTGGCCGCGATGGTCGGCGGCAGGGTCGATACATGATCGGCCAGCATCAGAAACGGCACCGACAGGGCCGCCAGCGTGCCGCCGATCATCGGGTCCAGATAGACGTAATAGGCGGCCAGCACCGCCATCAGGACCAGGGCCACACTGACCTGCATCCCGCCTAGCGGCACGGTCAGATATGAGAGGCCCAGCATCACCGCGAACACGATGGTCGGCACCCCGAAATAATGGGTCAGCCGGTTATGCGGATGCCGGTGATAGGCGGAATAGAAGGCCATGCTGCGCGCCAGCCGGCCGGGCTTGAACTCGTTTGCCATCCCATCCTCCCTTTTATGACGACGGTCAAAAACAGACCGATTGGTTTGTTTTTACATCGGGCCGGATTTTATGGCAATGATGAAAACGGGGAATGTTTCAGGTGCATGATGAGCGTGACGGAACAGGAAAAGCCGGCCCGGCGCAGCCAGTCGGTGCGGCGCGACGAGATGCGGCAACGGCTGGCCGCCGCCACCTTGGACGCGCTGGCCGATTATGGCCATGCCGGTGCATCGCTGTCGGTGATCCTGGAACGGGCTGGCGTGTCGCGCGGCGCCTGGGCCCACCATTTCGACACCAAGGCGGAAATGCTGGCCCTGGCGGCCGAAGGGCTGCTGCACAGTGCGGTGGAGGCCGCCCGCGCCCTGGCCCCGCCCACCCCGGACCCGTCGCTGCCCGCCGACGCCAGGCTGGCTGCGATGATCGAGGCGGCCTGGGCACGCTTCTATACCGGCCGCCACCGCGACCTGCTGTTCGAGGTGGCCTTGGCCGCCCGCACGGATGCAGAGCTGCGGGCCCGGCTGGCCCCCATCTTCTCGGGCTTTCTGGCGGCCACGGGCGGCAATTGGGGCGTGACCCTGCGCCCCGGTCCGGATGGGCTGGCGGAGATGGCCGACCTGATGGTGCTGACCATCTATATGCTGCGCGGCATGGCCATGCAGGAACTGGCCGCCGGCCCGACGCCGGGGCATGAGGGGCTGCGACGGCTGTGGGTGCGGATCCTGTCGGGCTGGCTGGACCGGGGATAGGCCGTCAGGGCGCGTCCGTCTTCACCGGCACCAGCCCATGGCCCAGTGCCACCCGTTCGTCAAAGACGAAGCAGCCGCCTTCCCATAGGCTGTCTTGCGGCCCGATCCGTTCCAGATAGTTCAGGATGCCGCCCTTCAGGTGGTAGACCTCCCCGAACCCCTGTTCCAGCATATAGGCCGTGGCCTTCTCGCAGCGGATACCGCCGGGCAGAACATGGCAACCTTGCGGTGCTTCGCCGGGTCCAGTTCACGCCGCACATAATCGGGGAACTGGCCGAAACTGTCCGTGCCGGGATCGACCGCGCCCTTGAAGGTGCCGTGCCCAACCTCGAAACTGTTGCGGGTATCGATAAGGATGGTATCGGGATCGCGGATCAGGGCGTTCCAGTCCTCCGGCTCCACATAGGTGCCGACGGCGCGCAGCGGATCGATGCCCGCCACACCCATGGTCACGATCTCCTTCTTCAGCCGCACCTTCAGCTTGCCGAAGGGGGGCTGGTCGGTGGTGGACCAGCAGGGCTGCAACGGTTCGGGCAGGCCGGCGATGCGGGCGATCTCCGCCACCACATGCCCCATCATGTCGGCGGGACCGGCGATGGTGCCATTCAGCCCCTCATCGGCCAGCAGCAGCGAACCGCAGACGCCATGGGCCGCCATCATGTCGAACAGCGGTTGACGCAGGTCGCGGAACTGCGGCAGCGGGTGGAAACGGTACAGGGCGGCGACGGCGATGACGGACATGGGGTGCGGCAGGCGGTTCTGAAAGGATGTGGGGCTTATACCAAGGCAAGGCGGAAGCGTCAGCCCCCACCTTGCCTGGCCCTCGCTCAGTGCGAATGACCGCCCAGCTCATACTTGGCCTGATCCGCCTTGCCATCCTTGGTGCGCAGGCTCAGCACGATATCGGCGCCGGCCGGTACCGCGCCGGCACCTTCCAGCCGGTCGCCCGCCGGCTTCAGGGTGATGGTGCCCACGCGGGCCGTGCCCTGGGTCAGCAGCAGGCTGCCCTGCACCCCCTCGGGCGGGATGGTCTTGGCGCCATGGTCGGACAGATAGACGGCAACGGTGCCGGTACCGATGACCAGTTCGGCCTCCAAACCTGCTACATCCTGGACAAGGCCGCCATGGGGTCCCTTGGCGGCGTGGCCATGGTCATGGTCCCCGGCCGCCATCGCGGCGGCGGGCATCAGGGCAATGAGGGCGGCGATCAGAAACGGCTTCAACATGGTTCTTCTCCTCTTCAATGGATGGTCGGGACGGGCATCGCTACCTCGTCCGCGTCGGCCGGCTGGATCGGGACGGCGAAGCGGCGATAAAGGGTGGGCAGCAGGATCAAGGTCAGCAGGGTGGCGGTGATCAGGCCGCCGATGACCACGGTGGCGATGGGCCGCTGCACCTCCGCCCCCACGCCGGTGGACAGCGCCATCGGCACGAAGCCCAGGCTGGCCACCAAAGCTGTCATCAGCACGGGACGCAGCCGGGTGAAGGCCCCTTCCCGCACCGCCTGGTCCAGCCCCATGCCCGACAGGCGCAACTGGCGGATATAGGACAGCATGACCAGCCCGTTCAGCACGGCGATGCCCGACAGGGCGATCATTCCCACCGCGGCGGAGATGGAGAACGGCATGCCCCGCAGGAATAGCGCCAGGATGCCGCCGGTCAGCGCCAGCGGCACGCCGCTGAACACCAGCATGGCGTCACGGCCAGAGCCCAAGGCACTGTAGAGCAGCAGGAAGATCAGCGCGAAGCAGGCCGGCACCACGATCGACAGCCGCTCACGCGCCGCGATCAGGTTTTCGAACTGCCCGCCCCAGGTGACCCAGTACCCGGCCGGCACCGGTACCTGGGCCGCCAGCCGTTCCTGCGCCTCGGTCACGAAGGACCCGATGTCACGGCCGCGGACATTGGCCTGCACCACGATGCGGCGCTTGCCATTCTCGCGGCTGATCTGGTTGGGTCCCTCGGTGAAGGTGATCGTTGCCACCTCTCCCAACGGCACCGTGCGGGCCTGCCCGGCCTCATCCGCCGGCAGCGGGATGGGCAGGGTGGCCAGGGCTTCGGGATCGTTGCGCAAGCTGTCGGGCAGGCGCACCAGGATGTCGAAGCGGCGGTCCCCCTGATAGACCAGCCCCGCGTCGCGTCCGCCCACGGCCACGGCCAGCACCTCCTGCACCTCGGCCACCGACAGGCCGAAGCGGGATGCCCGGTCGCGGTCCACCTCCACATTCATGAAGGAGGCGCCGGAAACCTGTTCGACGCGCACATCGGCCGACCCCGGCACCGCCTGGACGATGGCGGCGATCTGGTTGGCGGTGGTCAGCAACGTGTCGAAATCATCGCCGAACACCTTGATGGCCACATCGCCGCGCACGCCGGCCAGCAGTTCGTTGAAGCGCAGCTGGATGGGCTGGCTGACCTCATACACCTGGCCGGGCAACGCCCCCACGGCCGCTTCCAGCCTTGCCACAAGGTCGGCCTTGGACAGGCCGGGATCGGGCCATTCGTCGCGCGGCTTCAGCATGACAAACATGTGGGAGATGCCGGGCGGCATCACGTCCGTGCCGATCTCCGCCGTGCCGGTCTTGGAAAAGGCGAAGGCCACTTCCGGGAATGCGGCGACGGTCTTTTCGATCTCCAGCTGCTGTGCCGTGCCCTGGGCCAGGCTGGTGCTGGGGATGCGGAAGGCGTTCAGCGCCACATCACCTTCATCCAGCTGCGGGATGAATTCCTGGCCCAGCTGCGTGAACAGCAGCAGCGACAGGGCGAACAGGGCACCGGCGATGCCGGCCGCCCGGACAGGTGCCGCCAGCGCCTTTTCCAGCAGCGGACGATACCAGATGCCGGCCCGGCGGATGATGGCGTTCTCCTTCTCCTCCACCTTGCCCGACACGAAGAGGGCAATCAGGGCGGGGACAAGGGTTAAAGACAGGATGAAGGCCGCGACCAGGGCGATGATGACGGTCAGGGCCATCGGCTCGAACATCTTGCCTTCCACACCGGTGAAGGTCAGCAGCGGCAGATAGACGGTGATGATGATGGCCTGGCCATAGACCGAGGGCTGGATCATCTCCTTTGATGCGCCCATCACCTCCGCCAGCCGTTCCTTCAGCGTCAGGACGCGGCCCAGATGGTGTTGACGCTCCCCCAGCCGGCGCAGGCAGTTTTCCGCGATGATCACGGCCCCGTCGACGATCAGGCCGAAATCAAGCGCGCCTAAGCTCATCAGGTTGGCGCTGACCCCGGCCTCCAGCATGCCTGCCGCCGTCATCAGCATGGTGACGGGGATGACCAGGGCGGTGATCAGGGCCGCGCGGATATTGCCCAGCAACAGGAACAGCACCGCGATGACCAGCAGGGCACCTTCGGTCAGGTTCTTGGCCACCGTCCTGATGGTGGCCCCCACCAGATCGGTGCGGTCCAGCACCGTCTTGGCGATGATGTCGGCGGGCAGGGAACGGCGGATATCCTGCAGCTTGGTGTCCACGGCGTTGGCCACGGTGCGGCTGTTCTGCCCGATCAGCATCAGGGCCGTGCCGACCACCACCTCGCGCCCGTTCTCGCTGGCGGAACCGGTGCGCAGTTCCTGGCCCGTCTGCACCGTCGCCACATCGGACAGGCGCACGGGCACGCCGCGACGGGTGGCCACCACCACGCCCGCGATCTGCTCGGGCGTGGAGATGCGCCCGTCCGACCGCACGATGAACAACTCGCCATTGCGCTCCAACTGGCCGGCACCCAGGCTCTGGTTGGCGCGTTCCAGCGCCTGGGACAGGTCGGCGAAGGTCAGGCCGAAACTGACCAGCCGCACCGGGTCAGGCAGCACGTGATACTGGCGGACATGACCGCCGATCGTGTCGATGCCGGCCACGCCGGTGACACCCTTCATCTGCGGCGCCACGATCCAGTCCTGGACCGTGCGCAGATAGGTTGCCCGCTCCACCTCGCTGGCCAGGATCTCCCCCTCCGGCGTGCGGTAGGAGCCGTCGGGCTGCCAACCCGTCTGGCCGGCCCTGGCCCTGGCGGGATCGAAGGGACCATACTCCACGGTCCACATATAGACCTCCCCCAGGCCGGTGGAGATCGGGCCCATGGTGGGCGACAGGCCGGGGGGCAAGCCTTCCCGCGCCTCGTTCAGCCGTTCGCCGACCTGCTGGCGGGCGAAATAGATGTCCACCTTCTCACCGAAGATGGCCGTCACCTGCGACAGGCCGTTGACGGAGATGGAGCGGGTACTTTCCAGCCCGGCGATGCCGGCCAACGCGGTCTCCACCGGATATGTCACCTGCTGTTCGATCTCGAACGGCGACAGGGCGGGGGCCAGGGTGGTGATCTGGATCTGGTTGTTGGTGATGTCGGGAACGGCGTCGATGGGCAGCTGCAGCAGCGACCGCGCCCCGAATATCGAGGCGACGGCCACCAGCAGCACCACGAGCACGCGGCGCCGGATGGCGAAAGACAGGATGGGTTCGATCATCATCCCCTCCCGTCAATGCGCATGGCTGTGGGCGGCTTGCCCACGCGACGCCTCGGCCTTCAATAGAAAGGTATTGCCCGCCGCCACCTGCTCGCCCGCGAACAGGCCGAAGATGATCTCGGCATGGCGGCTGTTGCGCCGCCCGACCTCCACCACCCGCGGCTCGAACCCCTCATCATTGCGCACGAAGACCATTGTTTCGCCGTTCAGCACCTGCAGCGCGCTGGCCGGAACGGCGATGTCCGCCATCTCCCCGCCCGCCTGGATCGTGCCCGACCCGAAATCGCCCGGCCGCCATTGACCATCCCTGTTGTCCAGGGAGGCAACCACACGGCCGGCCCCGGTCTGCGGGTCCAACGTGGCGCCGGCGGCCACCACCTTGCCGTCTGCCGCGCGCCCGCCCTGCCCCGTCAGGCTGACGGGCTGGCCTTCCCGCACCAGGGGCAGGTCGGCGGCATAGACAGGCAGTTCCACCCAGACGCTGGACAGATCGGCCACGGAGAACACTTCCTTCTCCGCCGCCAGCAGCTCACCGCGCACCGCCTCGCGCCCGATGACGCGGCCGGCGATGGGGGATCGGACCTCCAGCCGGCCCAGGCTGAAGGGCTGCCTGTCCAGATTTTTGATCTCGGAAGAGGACAGGCCCAGCGCCGTCAGGCGTTGACGTGCCGCGGCCAGGGTGATGGCGGCCGTTTCAGCGGCGGCGCGGGCGGTCAGGTAATCCTGCTCCGCCGATACTTTCTTGCGCCACAATCCCTCCTCCCGCGACAGGGTGGTGGCGGCCAGGCTTTCCTGGCGCAGGGCCGAGAGATAGTCGGCCTTGGCCTCGGCCAGATCGCGGCTGTCCAGCACCAGCAGTACGTCGCCGGGGGCGACCGGCTCGCCCAGGCGCTTATGCACCTCCGTCACGATGCCCGACACGCGCAGGGTGACATGCACCATCCTGTCGGCATCGGCCACCACCGTGCCCATGACGCGGATGTCACGGGACACGGGCGCCGGCCCGGCCGCCACCAGGGTGATCTTTGACCGGGTGATGGTGGCCGCGTCCATATGGATGGCGCCACCTTCCTCCCCATGCTCGTCATGGCCTTCGCCCTCACCATGGTCATGGCCGTCGGCGGATTTGGTTGCGGCTTGCTTGTCCGTGGACGTGAATGCGGAGATGGCGTAACCGCCGGCCAGCAGCAGGGCCAGGGCCGACACGCCGATGATCAGCGTCTTCTTGGAAATATTCATCGGGTCACCTCGATGCCCTGGGCGGTCAGCCGGTCAAGTTCGGCCCGCGCGTCATGGAAGCCCTGAAAGGCGTTGATCAGGTCGGTGCGAGCGCCAACCAGGGTGCGCTGCGCCTCCAGCACCTCCAGATAGGAGAACTTGCCCTGTCGATAGCCCTCATCGGCCAGGGCAAACGCCTGTTCCGCCGTGGGGATGATGCTGCCCTGCAGGCTGGCGGCCGTGTCGCGGGCCGCGGCCAGGTTGAAGCGGGCGGCGGTCAGCCGGCGGTCAAGGTCGATACGCTCGGCGGCCAGATCGGCCTCCGCCGCCACCAGTTCGGCCCGCGCCTTGGCGATGCCGCCCCGGTTGGTGTCGAAGATGGGAATGGGAACAGAGACCCCCACCAGGAAGGCATTCTCCCCATCCTCCCTGAACTGCCGGAAGCCGGCGGACAGGGTCAGGTCGGGCACGGTCTTCGCCTGTTCCACCGACAGTTCCGCCCGGCCGCGCGCCGCTTCGGCCTGCAACCGGCGCAGGTCGGGCGCCTCGCCCGCCATCTGCGGCTCCACCTGATCGATGCGGCTGAACCAGCCCTCATCCAGGCGCAGGGCCGCCGGGTCCAGCCCGGTCAGCCCGGCCAGCACCTGTCTGGCCGCCATCTGGCGACGGCCGGCCTTGTCGACCTCCAGCTGTGCCTGCCGGCGGGCGATGTCGGCGCGGCTGGCCTGGATGGGGGCCTCCCGCCCCGCCTCCACCCGGGCCTTGATGGCGTCTTCCACCGCAACGGCCAGACGCAGCCCGTCACGGGCCAGTTCCCCCTGCCGGGCTGCGGCCACCGCCTCGCTGAAAGCCAGGCGCACGTCGCGGGTCAGGTCCAGCCGCGCCAGATCCAGGTCGGCCGCCGCCACGTCACGGGCGGCACGGGCCGCATCGGTCCGGCGACCGCGCTTGGCCCCCAGTTCCACCGTCTGTGACAGGCTGTAGGTCCGTTCCGATGATCGGAAATCCTTGTAAGGACCGGAGCCGGAAAAATTCTCCAGCTCGAACCCGACCTCCGGATTGGGGCTGGTGTCGGCCTGATCGACGGCGCCGCCGGCCGCGTCCAGCCGGGCGCGTGCCGCCAGACCGCGCGGGGCAGATTCCAGCGCGCGGGCGATGGCCAGCTCCGGTGTCAGCAGGGCAGTGGTTTCAAGAAGGGTGGAGACGGCGGCGGGCGCTGTTTGCGCCCATGCCGCCGGGGCCCCGGCGATGGATATCGCCAGGGCGACCGCATAAGGCAGCCGCATGGATACTCCGCGAATGACGAACGAATCTCAGGCGCCGAAAGGCACCGGTGACGGGGATCGGTTCGTCAGGCGCGCGGGGGTTCGTCGGGCAGCGTGGGATCGGCACTGTCGGGCAGCAGCGGGGCCGCGGCCGGATAGGTGGTCACGCTCCATTCCACAGGTTCCACCACCCGCGCCGCACGGACATGGTCGGCCACATGGATGTGGCTGCATTCATGGTGGCAATCGGTAGAGAAGCTGCCGGCGGGCGCATGGCCCACCGCAGCCTGACTATGCTCGTGTCCCGGAGCGGCATGGCTGTGCGACAGGTCCCGGGCGTGGAGCCCAGGGACGTTCATCAGGAACGCCGCAAGCAGCAGAAGGGTGGCCAGGAAGCGCATGGGGGGTAAGGTAGGCGTCGCGGGCCACAGGCACAAGGGCCCATGACCCGCGATTATCGATGTCCAAACCGTCCTTATGGTCGCAGGCGGCAGGTCATGCCGTCAGCCGCGCCTCCACCAGCGCACCGAGCCGCGACAGCGGCACATTGCCCGTCATCACCAGGGCGTCGTTGAACTTCTTGAAATCGTACCCGGCCCCCAGCCTGGCCTTCAGATCGTCACGCACGCGGTTGATCTGGGAATGGCCGATCTTATAGGCGCAGGCCTGGCCGGGCCAGGAGCAATAGCGATCCACTTCGCCCGCCACCTGCACGGCGGTGGAGCCGTTATTGGTGACGAACCAGTCGATGGCCTGCTGACGTGTCCAGCGCTTGGCATGGATGCCGGTATCCACGACCAGCCGGCAGGCGCGGAACGCCATGGATTGCAGATAGCCCAGCTGGCCCACCGGGTCCTCCTTGTACACGCCCAGCTCATCCGCCAGCTGTTCGGCATAAAGCGCCCAGCCCTCGGTATAGGCGCTGTAGGCCAGCAGGGTGCGGATCAGCGGCAGTTTGTAGCTATATTCCCCCTGCCAGATATGGCCGGGAATGCCCTCGTGATAGCTCAGCGTCGGCAGGGCGTGGCGCGGCCACATGCTGGTGTCGCGCAGGTTGATGTAATAGGAGCCGGGCTGCGTGCCATCCATCGACCCGGCACTGGCATAGCCGCCGGGGGCCCCGGCTTCGATGCTGACCGGCACGCGCTTGACCACCAGTTTGCCGGGCACCAGATTGTTGAAGGCCTGGGGCATGCGGGCGCGGATATCGTCCACGCGGCCGTTGATATAGGAAAGCAGCTCCGCCCGCCCCTTGTCGTCATTCGACCAGAGGTACCGGGGATCCTTGCCCAGCGCCGCCATGCGTTCCCCCACGCTGCCCTGGGTCAGGCCCTGGGCGCGCAGCAGCGGGTCCATGCGCCCCTGCAATTCCTTCAGCTGCGCCAGCCCCATGGCATGCACCTCATCCGGTGACAGGCTGGTGGTGGTGGCGGCACTCAACGACCATGCATAGTAATCACTGCCCTGCGGCAGGGCCCAGACGCCGGCATCGCTGCGCGCCCCCTTGCGCTGCGCCTCGAACACCGCCAATTGCCGCTTCAGCGCCGGCAGCACCTTGTCGGTGGCGATGCGCGCGGCATCGGCACCGCCGGCATGGCCGACCGCCTTGGCCCCCGCCTTGAAATGCTTGACGATCTCCCATTCGGCCACGGGAATGGCGAGCGCGCGGGTCATCTGGCCGATGGCCTTGTCCAGCAGGAAGTCGGGCAGCGAATAGCCCTGGCCACCGTCGGCCCGCAGCCGCTCCGTCTCCGCATCCAAGGCCGTGCCATAGGCGGTCAGGCGCGACAGGTAGCTGTCGGCATCCGCCTTGGCCTCGATCTTGTGCTGGCTGGTCAGGAAGTCGGGCACCTCCACGAAGGCGCCCAGGTTCTGGGCCACGGCGTAGGGGCTGTTGCGGTAGGAATAGCTCTGGTTCAGCATGGCCATGTCGCCGAAGCGGAAGCCATGGCCGGCGACCGACAGTTCCAAGGACGCCTGCGCCACTTCCAGATTGGCCTGCATTTCCGATGACAGGCCGGTGCGGTCCAGCGCCTTCACCGCCGCCAGCTGCTGCTTCACCACACCGCGCTGCGCCTCGATCCCCGCCAGCGACCGGTCGCCCAGTGCGGCGCGCAGGCCCGCATGGCGATCCTTGTCGATACCCAGTTGGGTGGCATTCTCCGGATACCAAGCCAGCAGCGTGTCGCTGAGTTTGTCCAGGAAAGCCTGGGCCTGGGCGCCGGCATCGCCGGTGGCGGCACCGCTTCCGGGCACCAGCCCCAGCATGGCCAGCGACGCGGTGCCGGCTAGCAACTGGCGGCGATTCATGGAAGAAAGATGCGCGATCTTGTTGTTCATGCTTGCTGCCTTCACCTGGGTCCGAACGGAAGGGCCGGCATTATGCGATGGTGACGCCCCCTTTCGTCCAGCGTGAAGCGTCCCCTCAGCCAAACGATATCCGGCAATGGGCCATGAAGGCCTGCGCAGCCTTGGGCAGGGGCACATTCTCCGCCGTCATGAAGGCATAGTCGTGCGGGATGCGCGGACGGAAGCGGCGGATGGCCACCCCATGGCCGACATAGGAGGTGGCCATCAGCTCGTTCACGATGGCGATGCCGATGCCCAGGCTGGCGAAGATGCAGGCCGATCCGATCGTGTGGGTTTCCAGCCGCACCTCCGGATAGACATTCGCCCGCTGGAACGCCTCTTCCACCAGCACGCGGGAATAGCGGCCTTTGCCGGTCAGCACCAGCGGCTGGCCCTTCAGATCCTGGGGCCGGATGGTCTCCAGCGCCGTCAGCGCATGACCCTGCGGCAGGACGCAGACCGTCTCCGTGGTGATGAACTTCTCGTATTTCAGGCCCGGATGCACGCCGGGCGGATAGAAACCCAGGTCGAAGGACCGGCCCACCACCAGCTCGCGCGCCGTGTCCAGGTCGCGCGGGTCGATGGTCACCCGCACTTCCGGGTAAAGGTTCATGAAGCTGGCGATGGCACGCGCCAGCGGCCCTTCCACCAGGCTGGGCGGGGCCACGATGCGCAGCTCCCCGATGCGGAAGGCGGAGATGTTCTCCGCCATCTGCGTCACGCGGCCCAGCCCGTTGAGCGCATTGTCCACCGCCTCGAACAGGATCGCCGCTTCCGGCGTGGGGATCAGGCGGCCGTTTTCGCGGTGGAAGATGTCGAACCCCACCTGTTCCTCGCATTGCGCCAGCAGGCGGCTGATGGCCGGCTGGCTGATGCCCAGCTTACGGGCGGCGGCCGTGGCCGACCCGGTGCGCATGGTCTCGCGGAAGGCCTCCAGATTACGGATATTCACCTTCATCGGCCCACCCTCCGCCATCGATATTCTGAGGAAACCAAAGGTGCGGGAGAAGGCGCGCGACCTGCCATCCCATAAGGGTTCTGGTATGTCCCTATTGGGATATATCATGTCGTTGTTATGGGTCGCGACACGTTCCTACTGTTACCCCACAATCAATTCGGTGACCGCCGTATGTGCCGCGGACGGACACCAGGGAACAGGGGTAAAGAACAATGAGATCACGTCGCGCGGCCCGCCTGATGGCCGGCAGTTCCCTCGCTCTATTGTCCGTTCTGCTGGCCTCGCCTTCGCAAGTTCTGGCCCAGTCGGGCAATGCCGATCAGTTGGATGAGATCGTGGTCACCGGCTCCCGCATCGTGCGGCGTGACGCGCTGTCGGTAGGGCCGCTGACCACCATCACGGCCGAAGACATCCTGAACGCCGCCCCCATCTCCGTCGGCCAGTTGCTGCAGGACCTGCCCGGCGCCGGCGTCAGCCTGAATTCCAACGGCACCCAGGGGACATCCTTCGGCGTCAGCGCCATCAACCTGCGCAATCTGGGCAGCGTGGAAGGCAGCGGCAACCGCGTGCTGGTGCTGGTGGACGGGCATCGCTGGGTCAATGCCGCCGGCGGGCGCGGCTTCCGCGACTTCGTCGATCTGAACACCATCCCCATGGGCATCGTGGAAACGATCGAGGTGCTGAAGGATGGGGCGTCCGCCATCTATGGCGCCGATGCCATCGCCGGCGTGGTCAATGTCATCACAGCCAAGAAGCTGGACGGGTTCGAGGCCAAGCTGCAAAGCGGCATCACCAGCGAAGGCGACGGGCGGTCGATCAGCGGGGAGGTGAATTACGGCAAGAGCTTCGAGAATGGATCGATCCTGCTGTCGGCATCCTATGTCGATACCACCAAGATCCTGACCGAAGATCGGGCCCTGACGCGCCGGGCCCTGACCCCGCTGACCGCCCCGCCGACCAGCCCGCGCGGGCTTTACCAGTTGAACGGCATTTCCACGGCCGCATCCCCGCTGACCCGCATACCCGGTGCGGCTGGCACCAGTGCCGCCGATTTCCGTACCGCCCGTCTGCCCGACGACGATTACAACACCATGGTCCAGGGCAACTATGCCGGCGGCCCCAGCGAGCGGGCGGGCCTGTTCGGCCGCGTCACCACCGACCTTTCCGACAGCATCGAGTTCAAGGCCGAACTGCTCTATAATCGGCGGGAATCGGCGCAGCTGTTCTCGCCCTTCCTGCTGGATGTGCGCGGCAGCAATGGTTTCGCCATCGCTGCCGACCACCCGTTCAACCCCTATGACCGGGCCTTTTCCGGCAGTGCGTTCCGCATCCAGATCGTTCCGGAGGCGGTGGGCGACCGCAACAATGTCCAGACCGTCGATACGTTCCGCAGCACCGTGGGGCTGGAAGGCAAGACGGAATTCATGGGCAATTGGCGCTGGGACGCGTTCTTCAGCTATTCCAAGAACGACGCGGTGTTCAAGCAGTTCAACCAGATCAGCTATGACAAGCTGGCCCTGGCGCTGGGCCCCAATGACCGTTGCCGGGCCAATGGCTGCGTGCCGGTGGATTTGTTCGGCGTGATGACCCCCGCCATGGCCGACTATATCCGCTATAATTCCCGCGACGAGAATGGCACCGGTCAGTACGATGCCAGTTTCAACATCTCCGGTGCGCTGTTCGACCTGCCGGCGGGTGAGGTCGGCGTGGCGGCCGGTGTGGAATATCGCAAGGAAACCGCCTATGACCGGCCCGACCGCGGTGTGAACGCCACGCCGGTCTATGTGACCGGCCTGGCCGCCACCTCCGCCCCGACGCGGGAGCCGACCAACGGTTCGTACGATCTGCGCGAAGCCTATATGGAGCTGAACCTGCCGCTGCTGGCCGATCTGCCGGCGGTGCAGTCGCTGGACCTGTCGGCGGCGGTGCGCTATTCGGACTATTCCACCTTCGGCAGCGCCAGCACGACGAAGTTCGGCCTCTCATATCGTCCCTATGACGATCTGCTGGTGCGCGGCACGTTTTCCGAAGGGTTCCGGGCGCCGTCGATCCTGGAATATTACCAGGGCACGCGCGAGACGCAGTTCCAGGGCACCGATCCCTGCAACAATGGCGGTGCCGGCAAGCCCGGCTGCGCCGGGGTGCCCACCGCCTATACCCAGACCCGCTATGGCAACGGGTTGCTGAAGGGCACGATCGGCGGCAATACCGATCTGGACCCGGAAACCGCCGATACCTGGAGTGCCGGCTTCTCCTACACCCCCGCCTGGGCGGACGGGCTGTCGCTCACGTCGGACTGGTATTCGATCACCGTCGATGACGCCATCGCCTCGCAGACGCCGCAGCAGATCCTGAACAATTGCGCCAATCTGGGTGGCAGCTATTGCGATCTGGTGCGCCGTGATGCCGCGACAGGCGAGATCCTGAATCTGCGCCAAGTGGTGCAGAATTTCAGCCGTATCAAGGTGGAGGGCGTGGACGCCACGCTGCGTTACGGCTTCGACACGGAGATCGGCCATGTCACCGCCGTGCTGGACGCCGCCCGCCTGATCCATTTCATCAATTACGTGCCGCAGGCCAACGGCACCGTCCTGAAGGATGAACGCACCGGCCGGTCCGACACGCCGCGTTCGTCATATCCCCGCTGGAAGGGCCAGGCATCGCTGCGCTGGAGCAGCGGGGCCTGGGATGCCGGCTGGAAGACCCGCTATATCGGCGACATGCGCGACATCCCGGGCAACGCCGTCAATGGCGGCCATGTGACCGATGTGTTCATGCATGACCTTCAGTTGGGCTATACGCTGGAGGAGAGCGGCACCAGCTTCACGCTGGGTGTCGACAACGTCTTCGACCGCATGCCGCCGGCATCGGCCGCCAACAACCCGATCAATTTCGACATCTATTCCTACGATGTGCGTGGCACCTACGCCTACGCCCGGATCATGGTGAAGATGTAAGTTTTGCTTGTTCCCTCAAACGCCGGGCGGGCGCATCCGCGCCCTTGGCTTACGCGCCACGTGGCGCGGCCCGGCAGTCGCCGGCCTCCGACGGTCATGGATCATGACCGTCGGATCGCTCCCGGCTTCCGGGTAACCGAAGGACCCATCCCCCATGGTCTTCTTCCTTGCGCGCCGCCTGCTGCAGAGCCTGTCCGTGCTACTGGTGCTGTCGGCGCTGATCTTCGCCGGCATTTATATGATTGGCAATCCGGTGGACATCCTGATCAACCCGGAGGCCACACCGGCCGACCGGGCGGCAGCCATGACCGCGCTGGGCCTGGACCGGCCGCTCTATGAGCAATATCTGGCCTTCCTGGGTCGGGCGCTGCAGGGCGATCTGGGCCATTCCTTCGTCTTCAACGAACCGGCCATCCGCCTGATCATCGACCGGTTCGGTGCCACGCTGGAATTGGCCATCGTCGCCATGGGCATCGCCATCCTGTTCGGCATTCCACTGGGTCTCTATGCAGGGCTGAAGCCGGCCAGCATCGCCGGCAAGTCGATCGAGACCGGGTCCATCCTGGGCTTTTCCCTGCCCAGCTTCTGGCAGGGGATGATGCTGGTGCTGATCTTCTCCGTCACCCTGGGCTGGCTGCCGTCGGGCGGGCGGGGGGAGACGGGGAACCTGCTGGGCCTGCAGACCAGTCTGGCCACCCTTGACGGCTGGCGCCACCTGCTGCTGCCGTCCATCAACCTGGCCTTGTTCAAGCTGGCCCTGGTCATCCGTCTGGTCAGTTCCGGTACGCGCGAAGCGATGCCTCTGGATTTCGTCGGCTTCGCGCGGGCCAAGGGCCTGTCGCCTTCCCGCGTCGTGGGCGTGCATATCCTGAAATATATCCTGATCCCCATCATCACCGTGCTGGGGCTGGAATTCGCCGGGGTCATCGCCTTTGCCGTGGTGACGGAGACCATCTTCGGCTGGCCCGGCATGGGCAAACTGATCATCGACAGCATCAACCAGCTGGACCGGCCGGTCATTGTCGCCTACCTGCTGGTCGTGGCATTGCTGTTCATGACCATCAATCTGGTCACCGACATCGCCTATACCATCCTGGACCCGCGCCTGCGGCTGGGCGGAGGCAAGGCATGACCGCCCTGACCGCCATCGCCCCCACCCGTCCACCCCGCCGTCAGGCAGCCCTTTCCCTGCTGCGCGACATCTACGCCAGCCGCCGGGCACGGGTCGGCCTTGTCCTTCTCATCCTGCTGCTGACGGCCGCCCTGCTGGCCCCGCTGCTGGCGCCGCAGAATCCCTATGATCTGGCGCAGCTGGACCTTGCCGACAGCCATCTGACGCCCGGTACGGTGGGCGCCACCGGCATGGTGCATTGGCTGGGCACCGACCTGCTGGGCCGCGACATGCTGTCGGGCATCCTCTATGGCCTGCGCACCAGCCTGTCGGTGGGGCTGCTGGCAGGATTGCTGGCGGCGGCCCTGGGCACGTCGGTGGGCCTGATCGCCGCCTATACCGGCGGGCGGGTCGATGCCGCCATCATGCGGTTGGTCGATCTGCAACTGAGCCTGCCCAGCATCCTGGTGGCCCTGATCCTGCTGGCCATCTTCGGCAAGGGGCTGGACAAGATCGTCCTGGCCCTGGTCATCGTGCAATGGGCCTTCTATGCCCGCAATGTCCGCGCCACCGCCCTGTCGGAGGCCGCCAAGGAATATGTGGAGGCGGCCCGCAGCCTGCGTCTGGGCCGGATGCGCATCCTGTTCGGCCATTTGCTGCCCAACTGCCTGCCGCCCCTGATCGTCATCGGGTCGTTGCAGACGGCCAACGCCATTTCCCTGGAAGCGACGCTCAGCTTTCTGGGCATCGGCCTGCCGGTGTCGCAGCCGTCGCTGGGCCTGCTGATCGCCAACGGCTTCTCCCACATGCTGTCAGGGAAATACTGGGTCTCGGTATTCCCCGGCGTCACCCTACTGCTGCTGGTGGCCAGCATCAATCTGGTGGGTGATCAGGTGCGTCTGCTGCTGAACCCGCGGTTGCGGCCGCAGCCTTTGCCGCCGGAAATGCCCCTGGAACGCCCCTCCCTGGCCGCCGATCCGGCCAGGCTGCTGTCGGTGCGCGGGCTGCAGACCTACTTCTTCACCCGCAACGGGGTGGTGAAATCCGTGGACGGGGTCGATTTCGACCTGGGCGCCGGGGAGGTGCTGGGTCTGGTCGGTGAAAGCGGGTCCGGCAAATCCATCACCGGCCGGTCCATCATGGGCCTGATCGACCCGCCGGGCCGGGTGGTGGGCGGTTCCGTGCTGCTGGATGGGCGGGAATTGCTGGGATTGGCCGAACCGGAGATCCGCGACGTGCGGGGACGGGAGGTCGCCATGATCTTCCAGGACCCGATGATGACGCTGAACCCCATGCTGCGCATCGACACGCAGATGGTGGAGGCGCTGACCGCCCATGGCCTGATCCCGGCGGAGGAGGCCCGATCCAGGGCCGCCGCCGCCCTGACCAGTGTCGGCATCGCCGATGCGGACAAGCGGCTGAAATCCTATCCGCACCAGTTTTCCGGCGGCATGCGCCAGCGCGTGGCCATTGCGACCGCCATGCTGCACCGGCCCAAGCTGATCATCGCGGACGAGCCGACGACCGCCTTGGACGTCACCGTCCAGGCCCAGATCCTGGCGGAGATGCAGGAGATGGTGGCCGCATCCGGCACCTCGCTGATTTGGATCACCCATGATATCGGCGTCGTGGCCGGTCTGGCCGACCGCATCGCCGTCATGTATGCCGGCCGCATCGTGGAAATCGGGCCGGCGGACCAAGTGCTGTCCCACCCCCGCCATCCCTATACAAACGGCCTGCTGCACAGCCTGCCGCACCGTGCCGAACGCGGCAAACCCCTGGCCCAGGTGCCGGGCAGCCCGCCGCACCCCGTCCACCGCCCGCCCGGCTGCGCCTTTGCCCCGCGCTGCCCACGCGCGACGGAGGTCTGTGGCCAGATGCCGGCGATGCAGGGCGACAGCCACCAGGTCCGCTGCTTCCATCCGATGGCAGGTGAGCCATGAGCACGAAGAATGAATCCATGGTGGTCCTGGAAAATATTTCCATGCGCTTCGGCCCCCGGCCCGGTCCGCTGGCCAGGCTGGGCCTGACCAAGGCGCCCGACATCGTGCAGGCGGTGCGCGACGTGACCCTGGATATAAGACCCGGAGAGGTGCTGGGGCTGGTGGGGGAAAGCGGCTGCGGCAAGTCCACCCTGGGCCGGGTCGTGGCCGGGCTGTACCGGCCCAGCGCCGGAAGGCTGCTGGTGGAGGGGCGCGACCCCTGGACCCTGCCGGCGGGGGAGGCCAAAGCCATCGGCCTGGGCATCCAGATGATCTTCCAGGACCCGATGGCCAGCCTGAACCCCCGCCTGCGCATCCGCCGCATCATCGGGGAGGCGGCACAGGCCCATGGCATCGTCGATGCCGGGCAGGTGGCCGACTATGTCGCCGGCCTGATGCGCCGGGTCGGCTTGGACCCGGCCATGATGGAACGGTTTCCGCACGAATTCTCCGGCGGCCAGCGCCAGCGCGTGGGCATCGCCCGCGCCCTGGCCGTGAAGCCGCGTCTGCTGGTCTGTGATGAGTCCGTCGCAGCATTGGACGTGTCGGTGCAGGCGCAGATCCTGAACCTGTTCATGGAGCTGCGCCAGGAACTGGGCCTGACCTATCTGTTCATCAGCCACGACCTGGCCGTGGTCCGCCATATCAGCGACCGGGTGGCGGTGATGTATCTGGGCCGCGTGGTGGAACGCGGGCCGGCGGCGGAACTGTTCGACGCCCCCATCCATCCCTATTCCCGCGCCCTGGTGGGCGGGGCGCTGGCCGATCATGTCGGCAAGCGGCGCTTCACGGGCCTGAAGGGGGAGATCCCCTCTCCCCTGCGCCCGCCGCCCGGCTGTGCCTTCCATCCCCGCTGTCCCGTCGCCGTCCCCGCCTGCCGGGTGGATGTGCCCGAACCGGCGGATGTGACGCCCGGATATCGCGTCGCCTGCCATCTGGCCCCCGTTACGGGCCGGGAGATCGCCCATGCGTAAGCTGATCCTGGCCGTGCTGCTGTTGCTGGCGCCGGTGGCGAGTCCGGCCCAGACGGTGACCATCGCCCTGCAGGCCGAACCCAGTTCCGTCGATCCGCATTTTTCCGCCACCGGCGTCAACCAGGAACTGGCCGCCCATATCTTCGACACGCTGATCGCGCGCGATGCCGATCTGGCCCTGGTGCCGGGTCTGGCCACGGCCTGGCGGCGCATCGACGCCCTGACCTGGGAATTCGACCTGCGCCAGGGCGTGCGCTTCCATGACGGGTCGCCGTTGACGGCCGAAGACGTCATCTACAGCTTCCGCCGCGCGCCCACGGTGCCCTTCTCCCCCGCCTCATTCGCAGGAAGGGTTGCGCAGGTGCAGGAGATGGTGGCGCTGGGCCCCAACCGGCTGCGCATGGTGACGCGCAAACCCTATGCCCAGCTGCCCTATGATATCAGCTTCATCGCCATCCTGCCCCACGGGCTGGGTGAAGGGGTGGCGACAGAGGCATTCAACGCCGGTCGTGCGGCCATCGGCACCGGGCCCTACCGGTTCCGGTCCTGGGCCCATGGCGACCGGGTGGAACTGGCCCGCAACGAGGATTACTGGGGGGCCAAGCCCGCCTTCGCGCAAGCCACCTTCCGCTATATCAGCAATGATGCGGCCCGCGTCGCGGCCCTGCTATCCGGCAATGTCGATGTCATCGACGCCGTACCGCCGGCCGATATCGACTGGCTGCGAATGCGGTCCGACCTGAACCTGCTGCAAAGCCCCACCGTCACCCTGATCTATCTGCATCTGGACAGTGCGCGCGATGTCAGCCCCTTCGTACAGGCGCCGGACGGCAGCAATCCCCTGCGCCAACCCGCTGTCCGCCGCGCCCTGTCGCTGGCCATCGACCGGCAATTGCTGATCGACAAGGTGCTGTCGGGTGCGGGCGTGCCCGCCAACCAGATGGTGCCGGCGGGGTCCGTCGGCTTCAATCCCGACATCCCGCCCATCGCCCATGACCTGGCGGAGGCCAAGCGTCTGCTGGCGGATGCCGGCTTATCCACGGGCCTGCGCCTGACCCTGCATGCCACCAACAACCGCTATGTCGGTGACGGGCTGGTGTCGCAGGCTGTGGCCGCCATGCTGGCCCGCGCCGGGATCGATATCGCGGTGGAACCGCTGCCCAAGAGCGTGTTCCTGCCGCGCGCGTCGAAGCTGGAATTCAGCGTCATGCAATACGGGTTCGGGTCGGTCACCGGCACCTCCCTGCTGGGCATGCGCTCCGTCGTCGGCACGTTCGATCCGGCGCGCGGCAGCGGCGGCATCAATCGCGGCCGCTATTCCAACACCGAAGTGGACCGCCTGATCGACGCCGCCGAACAGGCACCCGATGCCGCCTCCTATGACGAGAACCTGCGCCAGGCCGCCGCCATGCTGGCCGCCGATACCGGCATCATCCCGCTTTACCACCCCACGACCAGCTGGGCGGCACGCAAGCACATCGCCCTGCAGCCGCGCCGCGATGAATGGAGCCTGGCCCAGTTCATGGCGCCGACCCCGTAGAATCTTTGGTTTTCCGTGAGATTCACGCTGGAACCATATGGTCCCAAGCGATCTCGCTCTAGAGCCCCTGAGGAACCGAGATCATGATTATCCAACCCGGCGCGCAATATGATGTGGCGGTCGATGAGGATGTGGAGATGCGCACCCGCGACGGCGTGCGCCTGCTGGCCGATATCTATCATCCCGTCACCAACGGCGCCCGTGTCCCCGGCCCATGGCCGGTGCTGCTGGAACGCACGCCCTATGACCGGCGCGGTGTCAACCTGTCGGAATACAGCTTCGCCAACCCCAATCCCCGCTCGCGGACACAGATCGCCCGGCGCTTCGCATCCGAAGGCTATGTCGTCGTCATGCAGGATTGCCGCGGCCGTTACGGGTCGGAGGGCATGTTCGAGAAATATGTGAACGAAGCGGAGGATGGGTACGACACCCTGGCCTGGATCACCGGCCAGCCCTGGTGCGACGGGCGGGTGGGCACGTTCGGCCTGTCCTATGGCGCGCATGTGCAGATGGCCATGGCCTGTCTGAATCCGCCGGGCCTGGCCTGTATGGTGGTGGATAGCGGCGGCTTCTCCGACGCCTATCATGCCGGCATCCGCCAGGGTGGGGCGTTCGAGTTGAAGCAGCTGACCTGGGCCTATAAGCAGGCCCTGCTCAGCCCGGCGGTGATGGCTGATCCCGCCCATGTCCAGGCGCTGCTGGACGAGGATCTGTTCGACTGGTTCCGCCGCCTGCCCTGGAGCGAGGGCAACTCCCCCCTGCGCAGCGTGCCGGAATATGAAAGCTATGTCCTGAAACAGTGGCGGCAGGGGGAGTATGGGGAGTTCTGGCGGCAGGTGGGCCTGTCGGCCCGCACCTATTACGCCGCCTGCGCCGATGTGCCGATGGTGCATCTGTGCGGCTGGTACGATCCTTACGTCACCACCATCATTTCCAACCTGACCGGCCTGTCGGCGGCCAAGCAGGGACCGGTGCACATGGTCATGGGGCCCTGGACCCATGGGCAGCGGTCGCGCACCTATGCCGGCGACGTGGATTTCGGATCGGCCGCGACGCTCGACGGCAATCTGGCCGATGATTACGACCGGTTCCGCCTGTCCTGGTTCGACCGCTGGCTGAAGGGGGGTAAGACCGATCCGGCCGATGCGCCCGTGCGCCTGTTCGTGATGGGCGGGGGCAGCGGCGGGCGCACCGCCGACGGCCGCCTGGATCATGGCGGCCACTGGTTGTCGGCGCAAAGCTGGCCGCTGCCCGGCACGGATTTCCGGACCTTCCACCTGCATGCGGATGGTGCCCTGCGTGATCAGGTGCCCACCGGTGCCGGCCACGGCCTGTCCTGGCGCTTCGATCCCGCCCATCCGGTGCCCACCATCGGCGGCGCCCATACGTCGGGACAGCCGGTGATGGAACCCGGCGCCTATGATCAGGTGGAACGCGCCGATTTCTTCGGCTGCGACATGCCGGGCCGGCCGCTGGCCGACCGCAACGATGTGCTGGTCTTCCAGACGCCGCCGCTGGAAAGCGATGTCACCATTGCCGGCCCCATCGACCTGATCCTGCATGTCAGCAGCGACCGGCCCGACACCGACATCACGGTGAAGCTGATCGATGTCTATCCCGACGGTTTCGCCATGAATCTCAGCCACGGCATCCGCCGCCTGCGCTATCGCGACGGATGGGAGAAGCCGGTCTTCATGGAGCCGGACCAAGTCTATGAGGTCAGGATGGAGATGTTCCCCATCGCCAACCTGTTCAGGGAAGGCCACCGCATCCGCCTGGATGTCAGCTCCAGCAACTTCCCGCATTTCGACGTGAACCCCAATACCGGCGGGGCGCAGGGCATGCCGGACAATCCGGTCATCGCCACCAACCGCTTGCACCTGGATGGGGACCATCCGTCGCGCATCACCCTGCCAGTGCAGCCCTTACCCTGAAAGCCCGGCTTCTTACCCGCCATGCCCATGGCGCCGGCGACGGGCTGTCGCTTCTATTGCATCATCGACCGGAATGACCGGCAGCAACGGGAGGTTCAGGGATGGCCAGGGCATGGAAGCGGCTTGCATCAACCCTCATGCTGGCGCTGGCCCTGCCGGGGCTGGCGGCCGCCCAGTCACAACAAGCGCAGCCGGCTCCGGCGGCCGCCACGCCACCCGGCTATACCATGCCATCGACGCACAGTTTCGAGGTCACGGCGGACAATGGCGAGGTCTATTCGATCTTCGTGTCCTTTCCCAAGACGGAGATGCCGGCTGATGGCTATCCCGTGCTGTATGTGCTGGACGGCAACGCCATGTTCGCCGGGTTTGCCGAAGCGCGGCGCATCCAGGAATATTACGAGGTGGGCAAGGGCATCGTGGTCGGCGTGGGTTATCCGGGCGACCAGGCCTATGATGTCCGCCGGCTGGATGATTACACCCCGCCCCTGGTCGATCCGCCGCCCGCCAATGTCCGGCATCTGGCCAAGTACAAGAGCGGCGGGCAGGACCGGTTCCTGGATTTCCTGACCGGCAAGCTGCGCACCGAGATATCCCGGCGTTACAAGATCAACGCCGAACGCCAGTCGCTGTTCGGCCATTCGCTGGGCGGGCTGCTGGCGCTGCACACGCTCTATACAAGACCCCAGGCCTTCCATTCCATCATCGCGGCCAGCCCGTCACTGGAATGGAACGACCAGAGCATCTTGAAGGAGGAGCGGGAGTTTACCGCCCGCATGCTGGCCGGCAAGGTTCCCAAGACCAGCCGCCTGATGGTGGTGGTGGGCGACCGCGACATCGATGATGAACCCGGCCCCGCCGCCGCCTTCATGAAGCGGATGGATGCCTTGGCGGTCTATGGCCTGCGCTCGCGCTTCCACCGCTATGCCGATGAGGGACACATGAGCGTGCCGGTCCGCGCCGTGCCCGATACGCTGCGCTTCGCGTTCGAGGTGCATTGACTGACTGACCGGCACCGCCGGGCTGTTCAGCCGTGGCGCAGGGCGGGCGGGGTGATGGGGATGGAACAGGGCCCATGCGGGCCGCTTCCCGCCAGGAAATCACCGATCAGGTCGATCTGGTTGGGATCGGACAGGGCCGGCGTATGGCCCGTCTGCGGCACATGCGCCACGCAAAGGCCGGGATATCGGGCCATGCGGGCCAGCACCGGCGGGCGCAGCGCGTCGGACAGCATGCCGTGCAGCACCAGGGTGGGTGCGCTCAGCCGCCCCCATTGCGCCCATTGGTCCAGCGCCTGGCCGGCACCATCGGCATAGGCCTGCATGGCGCGCGGGTCGTGGCGATAGATGCGGCCGCCTTCGGTTTCCGACCAGCTTGTCTGGTGCCAGGCATTGTGCAGCCGCTCCTCCTCCGACAGGGGGCCGTCCTGCTTCTGCGCAGCGCCGATGCGGCGCAGCAGGGCGTCGGGGCTGTCGAACAGGTAATGGCGGGCCACGGCTTGCGCGCGTCGCGCCCGGCGGGCGGCGGGGATATAGGGGCCGACATCGTTCAGCACCAACCGCTCGATCAGGCGCGGATCACGGGCGGCCAGCGCCAGCCCCACCGACCCGCCCAGCGACGATCCCAGCAGCAGCATGCGCCGCCGCCCCAGATGGTGCAGCAGGGCCAGCACCTGCGCGCAATAGGTCTCGATACGATAATCGCCCTGCACCGGCATCCAGCCCGACAGGCCGCGCCCCACCCAGTCCAGCGCCACAATATGGAACCGGTCGGACAAGCGGTGGGCCAGATAGTCGAAGCGCCGGGCGGTATTGACGATGCCGCCCGCACACAGCAGCAACGGCAGCGACGGGTCGCCCCAGGCCGTGTAGGCACAACGGATCGCCACGTCCCGGCGCAGCCGCGCCGGCCAGTGCCCCTGCAGGCGACGGTGATAAATGAAATCATAATGATGGACCGCATAGGCACCGGCCCAGCGCGCCTCGATCGCCGCCACGCGCTGCGCGCATCTTTCCCAACCGGTGTCGCCATATGGCGATGTCGGGATTTCACGATCCGGGGAAAAAGCCACCACCGTCACGGGCGAAGGGTTCCTTGATAACCACGCTTATCCGTATAGCATGCCGACCACGAAAGGATATCCGCAACCCGTCAGCCCGTTCTTTTGATGTAAAACAATAGGATATCCCGCACAGCTTCCCCATGCGGCGCCGGTTCGACCCCGTGGAAGGACATGTCGTCCTTCACGAACCAGAACAGGCTGTTGGGCAGAAACGGCGCCGTCCAGACATGATCGAACGCCGCGCGCCCATGATGGCGTCCGCCCCAGCAGCGCAGATCCGGGTCGCGCGGTGCATAGAGGGCCGTGCCCTGTGCCCGGTTGGCTTCATCGAGCGGCAGGTAGAACAGCAAGGTCAGCACATTGGGCGGGTCGGACGTATGGGGCAGCACCCCCGGCCCGCCCCGGTCGCGCACCAGCAGCAGCGAGGTGCGCCAGGAACCCAGGGCCGTCCCCTCCGCCGCAAACCGTGCCGCCACGGGCCCGGCCGCCACACGCAGCAGGCTTTCCCCGAATTCCCGGCCCAGCGTGCGCGTGGCCAGTTCCCGCCAGAAGGCGGCCCGGTCCGCATCCATGGCGGCGATGGCCGCATCGTCAATGACCAGACCGCGCCGGGCGGCATAATCGCCCGCCGGATCCCAGTCCGCCGACAGCGGTTTGTACGCCGCCTCGTCCGGCAGGCTTGCGCGCAGGCTTGCATAGAAATCCGGCGGAAACACGTCCGCCACCCATCCGTGCCAGTGCGGATCGGGCGTCAGGGGCGTGGCGGCGATGCGGTCTTGCACCCAGGCGCGGGCGGCATCGAAATCGGGTGTCATGCGGGTACCGTCTGATAGCGCAGGGAAACGCAGGTGATGTCGTCGGCCTGCGGCGCGCCGCGCGCGAATTCATTGACCAGGGCAACCATGTGCATGGGTACCGCATTGTTGGCCAGGGTGGCGATGGCGGCGGCACCCGCGATCAGGCGGGGATCACCGAACATCTGCTCCTCCACATCGAACGCCTCCGTCACCCCGTCGGTGAACAGGAACAGCGTGTCGCCGGGCGACAGGAACAGATGGGCATCGTGATATTCCATATCCTCCACCACCGCCAGGGCCGTGTCGCCCGTGCCCGGCAGCATGGTGACGCTGCCGTCCGTTCGGACCAGCAGGGGTTGGTTATGGCCGGCATTGCAATAATCGAAGCGGCCGGTGCCCGGGTCCAGGATGCCGTAGAACAGGGTGACGAACATCAGTTCCGGGTTCTCCGCCGCCAGCAGGTCGTTCACCTGCGCCACGCAACGCGAGGGGGAATGCGTGAAGCCGGCCGTGGCGCGCAGCAGGGTGCGGGAAATCGCCATGAAGAAGGCCGCCGGGATGCCCTTGCCCGACACGTCGGCCACCGCCACGCCCAGCCGCCCGTCGGGCAGCGGGAAATAATCGTAGAAATCGCCCCCGACCTCCTTGGCCGGCACCATGGCGCCGGCCACCTGGGTGCCGGCATGCAGCAGCGGGGCCGAGGGCAGGATGGAGGCCTGCAGCTTGCGGGCGATCTCCAGTTCCTGCTGCAAACTGATGAACTGCGTCTTGGTCATCAGCGCGTCGCGCAGTTCCGCCACCAGCAGCGACAGCTTCTGGTGCTGTTCACGCACGCGCAGCGACATCTTGCGGAAAGCCGGGGCCATCATGCCCAGCGCGTCGCCGCCGCCATCGGCCGCCGCCTCTCCGCCTGTTCCGGCCGGGGGCTGGCGGTTGGCCTCCGCCTCGATCTCGGCCAGATCGTTCAGCAGTTCGGCCTTCGCCCCCTCGGCCAGCATGCCGGCCAGAGCCGTCATCTCCTGGCGGATGAACTGTTCCTGGCGCTGGCGCTGGCGCTCGCGGCGCTCGCGGGCAGCCGACAGGGCCTCCAGCGTCTCGCGGAAGAAGCCGACGGTGCGCACGATGCGCCCCACCTCGTCATTGCCGGCCCGCCGTTCGAACCGGATGGCGGTATTGCCGCGAGCCAGCGCGTTCAGCACGTCGATCGCCTCCTCCAGGGGTGCGAAGGCACGGCGCATGGAAGCGTTCAACAGCCAGAGCAGGGCCAGCAGCGTCGCCGCCGCCAGCATCAGCACGATCTGTTCCGTCAGCTTCTCGATCTCATATCCCTTGGTGGCGTCGGTCACGGCCAGCAGGCGACCCACCGTCTGGCCGGCCCGGTCCTGCAAGGGGATGGTGGCCAGCATGACGGTGCGGTCGCCGATGGTCCGCGTTTCGAACGCGCCCCGCGCCGCCAGCCCGCCATTGGTCGTCAGTTCGTCCCACAGCGCCTGGTTGGTCCCGGCCTCCAGCTTGCCGTCCGTATCCTCGATGAAGGCGTCGGCCACGTCGCCATGTTTGAACAGGGGCAGCACCTGGGCGATGTTGGTGGCCAGCGTCAGGCTGCCCACCATCGTCCCGTCCGGCCCGGCCAGCGGCAGCAGCAGGGTGGCCATGGCGCCGTGACGGCTGTCATTCTCAATACCGCTGATGGCCGTGCCCGCCTGCAGGCCCTGCATGCGGGTGATGTCATCGACCATCGGTTCGGGGAAGGTGGCCGCCAGGGTGGTGAACAGGATGGCGCCGCCGGCATCCTGCACCTCCACCCGGTTCTGCCCGCCCAGCCCGGCCAGGTCGGCCGCCAGCATCTGGCCCAGGCGCTGCACGCCGGCCCGGTCCCCCTTGGCCAGGGATGAAGCCAGCCGAATCGACAGGTCGCCCGTGCGGTCGGCCCGCCAGCGCAGCCGTTCCACCAGATGCGCCGTCGACTGGTCCAGCAACGTGCGGGTCCCGTCCAGAATCACGGCGGCATAGCGCGCCACCACGATCCGCTCCCGCATCAGGCCGGCGTAATAGAGGCCGCCCGCCAGCAGCAGGCAACTGGCCGTGACCATGGTTATGACGCGGGTGCGCAGCAGCATGCTTCCTCCCCGGATGTGGATAATACAGGCTGGAAGCCCGAAAAAGGGCGGCGGGCGAAAGTCACGGTGCCGGTTGGTGCGCGGCGATTGTGTCTGGTATGATTGCCCGGTGCAATCCGGCACTGTCGATCATCTGGCGGCTGTCCATGAGAAATACGCGGCATCTGGTGCGGGGGCTGTGCCTGTGGCTGGCGCTGCTGCTGCCCGTCCACGCGGCCCTTGCCCAGGAGCCGGCCCCGGCGGCCAAGCGCGTCTATATGGTGCTGTGGCGCGGCGAGACGGAGATGGAGCGCGGCTTCCGCGACTATCTGGCGGAACAGGGTGTGGCGGTGGAATACACCGTCCGCAACCTGGACCAGAATCTGGCCGGCCTGCCGGACCTGGTGGCGGAGATCAAGCGGGAACGGCCCGACCTCGTCTATAGCTGGGGCACCAGCGTCACGCAGAACCTGGCGGGCACGATCGGCAAGACCGATCCCGAGCGGCATGTCACCGACATTCCCACGGTTTTCATCTTCGTCACCGACCCGGTCGCAGCCGGCATCGTGGAGAATCTGGAACAGCCCGGCCGCCCCCTGACCGGCACGTCGCACATGGCGCCGCTGGACAGCCAGTTGAACGCCATCGAAGCCGTGCTGCCCCTGAAGAAGCTGGGCAACATCTTCAACCCGGCGGAGGTCAATTCCCGGCTCTATGCGGAGAAACTGGCGCAAACGGCGGAACGGCACGGCGTCCAGGTCCTGAACCGTCCCATCCCGCAGAACGAGCAGGGCCAGCCCATGGCCGACGCCTTCCCCGCCCTGCTGGACGCGATGGTGGCCGACGGGGTGGATTGCCTCTATATCGGGCCGGACAGCTTTCTGGGTCGCAATTCCGCATCCTTCACCCAGGCGGCCCTGGAGCGGGGCCTGCGCACCTTCGCGTCCACCGAACAGCCGCTGCGCGGCGGCAGGGCGCTGATGGGGCTGGTGTCCAGCTATTACAATCTGGGCCGGTTCACGGCGGCCAAGGCACGGCGCATCCTGGTCGATGGCACACCGCCGGGCGAGATCCCGGTGGAAACGCTGCGCCGCTTCACCTTCCTGGTGAACATGGACGTGGCCCGCCAGTTGGATACCTATCCGCCGATGAGCGTGCTGCGCTTCACCGAGGCGCTGAACGCACCCGCCACTGCCGTGCGATAAAACGGCTTTTTCCAGGTCCCGCGCCCTCATGCCGCGCGCCGGGGCAGGAAACGCAGGCCGGTGGCCAGCAGCAGCGTGGCGCCCAGGCATAGCAGGCCGGTGCCGCCCAGCGCCATCCCCGCCCCGCCATGCGCCAGCAGGGACGCCATCACAACGGGCCCGATGAACAGCCCGACCCGGTCGGCCACCCGATAGACGGCCAGCACCAGCAGCCGGCCGGCGCTGGCCTGCTCCACCACAGTCTCGTCGAAGATCAGGGTGACCAGGCACGACATGCCGAAGGCCTGGGCCGTGCCCAGGGCGATGATGGCCAGCGCCACGCCCGGTGTGGTCGGCGACAGCAGCGCCAGGAAGGCAGCGGCCGCCGTCAGCGCGCCGCTGGCCAGCACCAGGCGGCGGGCGGCCAATGGCCCGCCGGCCACCCGGCCCCAGAAGGGCGTGGTCAGTGCCATCAGCAGGGCATAGACCATGATCACCCGCCCCGCCTCCGACGGGCTGTTGCCCAGATCGGCCAGCCGCAGGGGCGCGAAATAATAGACGAAACCCGCGATCATCAGCCGCGCCGGCAGCGCCGCCAGCAGCAGCAGCGCCAGAAAACGCGGGTTGCGCAGCAGAAGGCCCAGCCCGGCCAGCCGACCGGCGGCCGGGGCTGACAGCATCATCGCCCCCTCCCCCGCCTGGCCGGACGGGGTGCCCATGGATAGCAGGATAGGTACCGCGGCCAGCGCGAAGGCCGCCGCCACCAGCAGCGTGGCGGCGGGGCCGGCATGATTGGCGATCAGGCTGCCCGTGACGGTGCCGCAGACGGTGCCCGCGAAGAAGATCGACAGATAGCCGGCATTGGCCTGGGCGCGGCGGTCGGCCGGCACGGCGGCCAGCATGCTGTCCTGCACCAGGATCATCACCGCCCCCACGGCCAGCCCGCCCAGCACGCGACCGGCCAGCAGCATCCGCAAACTGTCCGCCATGCCGCACACGGCCAGACCCAGGGCGCAGAAGGCAGCAACCCCGCCCAGCAGCAGCGGGCGCGGCAACCGGTGGGCCAGCAGCCCGGTCAGCGGCTGCGACAGGGCCACGGCCAGCCAGAAGGCGGAGATGGGC
The DNA here is from genome assembly GCF_058793615.1 of Niveispirillum sp. GW835-FHT14G11. Classification (NCBI taxonomy): domain Bacteria; kingdom Pseudomonadati; phylum Pseudomonadota; class Alphaproteobacteria; order Rhodospirillales; family Azospirillaceae; genus Niveispirillum; species Niveispirillum sp. GW835-FHT14G11. The sequence continues at coordinate 68,760 of NZ_JBXAFZ010000013.1, read as the reverse complement.
AGGCCCACGGCCGTCGCCGCATCCACGCCGCCCCAGTCGGCACCTGGGTCCGCACCCAGCAGGGCGCGGGCATAGACCGGCATGAAGCTGTGGGCGAAACTGTCGGCGAAGACCAGCAGGAAGAAACCCAGGCGCACAAAGGACAGCAGCCGTTCCGCCTGTCGCCGATCGACCGCCGCCACGCTGCCCGCCGCCACCAGCGTGCCGACCAGGAACCGCCGCAGTTCCATCGCTGCCAGCAGCACGACCAGCACCGCCATGCCCATGTCCAGCGGGATATCGACCAGGCGCCCCCGCACGAAGCCGGCATCCGCGCCCACGAACAGCGTCCCGGCCACGGCGGCACCTGCCCGGATGGGCTGCGCCATGACGCGTATGCCATCCACCTCCGGCAGCGCACCCGCCTGGCCCGCCGGCCAGGCCGACAGCGCCGCGCGCACCGCCTCGCCATCCAGACCCGCGGCATGGCGGACGGCGCCGGCGGCATCGGTCACGGCCAGCAGGGTGATGCGCGGCTCCTGCGCCACGGTGTCGGCCAGATAATCCGGCATGCCGCCCAGCCGGTCGAAGGGCACGCCCAGTCCCACCGCATGGCCGATATCGGACCCCACGGCGATGGCCAGCGCCCCGGCCGTGCGGTCCAGTTCCGGCAGCAGCGTTTCCTCGAACGCCGGCAGCGCCCGCCACAGGCCCAGCCCCAGGCACAGGACCAGGGCGCCGGTGGCGACCGCCCCCGTCCAGCCGATCACGAACCCGTCGGGATCGGCGGGCGGATGGGTGCGCAGGCGCCGGAACAGCAGGAACAGCCCCGCCGCCATGAAGGCCGCCGCCGGCACCATATCGGCCAGCAGCCCGGCAGCCAGCCGGTGGGCCATGACACGGGTCCGCTCCCCCACCAGCCCGGCCTCCAGCAGCAGCACCAGGGTGCCCTCCTGCTGGTCGAAGCTGTTGCGGATGGGATAGGCCTGCAACAACAGGCCCCGCCATTCCCGCATTTCCGGCGACGGGCCGGACAGCCAGCCGGTGGGCAGGTCCCCCGGCCCCAGGCCCGGATCGCTGCGCCCCACCTGTTCGCCGTCATCGGCCAGCAGCAGCGCGCCCCGCACCGCCGGCTGCGGCGCCACGGCGCGCGCCAGGATGGCGTCGGCACCGGGCAGGGATGAGAGCGACAGGCCCAGCGCCATGTTGCGTTCCAGGGTGGCGCGGATGGACCGGGCCACCACATGGCCCTGGTCGGCCAGCAGTGACACCATGCTGCGCCGGTATTCCAGCACGCCCAGCGCCAGGAACAAGGCGGCAGCGGCGACCAGGACCAGGGCTGTGGACAGGGTCGTGCGCAGTACCATCCGGCCCCGCATTCACGCGGCTCCCGCTGCCCGGCCGCGTCCGGCCAGCAACGGCAGGCCACCCAGCATCCCCAGCCCGACGCCCAGCAGCGCCAGGCCCTCTGGCCCCAGGTCCGCCCCCAGGCACAGGCACAGGGCACCCCCGGCCAGCAGCGCCAGCAGCAGCGTCCTGGCCAATTCCCGCCAGGGCAGCACGCCCCACAGGCCGCGCAACAGCAGGAACCCGGCCACGATACCGAGCGCCAGGAGCAGCAGCATCAGCGGCGCCTGGTCCGACCGCCCGACCGACAGCAGCGCCCAGGTCGACAAAGACAGCGGCACCAGGCCCACGCACAGGCCGAACAGGCACAGACGCCGGCGCTGCGGCAGGTCGCACACAGCCAGACGTTCCCCCTCCCCCTCCAGCCCCGTCTGGCCGCGCGCCCAGCGGATGACGGCATTGACGGCCGCCACGACGCTGATCGCGTCATCATCGGGCCCCGGCGTGGCCAGATAGCGGAAATCACCCGCCCCCGCCAACGCCGCCACCTGATATGTCGCGGCCAGCGACAGGTTGCCCAGGCGCAGCAGGCCCAGGGCCACCGCTTCCAGCCCGATCAGCAGAATGGCCAGCGACAGCCATGCGAGGTCGCGCAGCAATGGCAGCAGCATGCCCCCCGTGACGTCCGGCTGGCGCGCCACCTGCAGGGCACCCACGGTGCGGCCGCCGGCGGCGATGGGAAGGCTGAACCGTTCGGCCCCTTCCAACGCGTCCGGCATATCGGGATCGGTATAGGTGTAAAGCACCCGTCCGTCGGGGGCCGCCACATCGGCCCGGATGAAGCCATCCTCCGCCTCCACCGCCGCCGCCAGCAGCGGTTCCACCCCGACCAGCCGGTCGAAGGGAATGCCGAAGGACAGCGCGCGCTCGATCTGCCCCACGATGGAATAGCCGGTCAGCCGCGCCCGTTCCGTGATCAGCGGCGGCACGGTGCGCTCCATCTGCTGATGGACGGTCCAGACCAGCGCGCCACCGGTGGCGGCCAGGATGGTCAGCAGCGCCACGCCCAATCGCAGGGACCGGGCGCGGGCCACTTCCCGCAGCGGGGCGATGGAGGCCGCGGGTCCTTCAGCCGCGACAGGCGGCGCGCCCCCTTCCGCATGCAGGCGTAAGGCCGCGATCCGGCGGGCAAGCGGTTCCAGCCAGTCGGGCACGGCCCCCCCGTCCAGCACCCCGATCAGCGATACCCGTAGCAGGCCCAGCCGCCGGGCCCGGCGCCATGCCTCCGCCAGGCCGGCCAGACCGGCGACCAGCAGGGCCAGACAGCCGATGGCGACGATGTCGCGCGCCAGGCGCATCAGGGCGACGCGGTGGCCCGCGCGCGCCTGCGCCTGCGGCACACGCAGCGATACCGCCCCCACCGTTTCCCCGAAGGTGCCATGGACGGGCTGGATCACCACCAGTTCATCCTCCCGTTCCAGGACGATCTGGGCATCCTGATCCAGGGCGGCGCCGGACGGCCATTGCGTCTTCCAGCCGACATCCGACGGGTTGGTGCTGAACCGCACCTCCCCGCCTACATCATAGACGGAGACGGCGGAAACCGAGGGTGCCAGTCGCCGCGTGCGTTCCAGCAGCCCCTGCAGGCCGATCAGTTCCTCCAGCGGCAGGCCCAGCGCCAGCCCGCTCTCGATATTGGTGCCCAGCCCCGTGGCCAGCCGGCGGAAGGTCTCCACCTGCGTCTGCGACTGCGCGTCCTGGAAGAAGCGGATGGACAACAGCCCGCCGCCCGCCACGAACAGCAGGACCAGCAGCACGAAGGCGGTCAGGGCGCGGCCGAAAGCGGTCACTCGGGCAGCCTCTTGGCAAAGCGCAGGCGGTTATGACCATCGACACGGGCATAGGTCACCTCATCCATCATGCGTCGCAGCAGATGGATGCCCAGCCCGCCGACCTCCCGCTCGTCCAGTTCCGCGTCGATATCCGGCCCCTCACGCGCCAATGGGTCGAAGGCGGGCGCGTCGTCCACCACCTCGCCCACCACCAACGGTCCCTCCTGCGCCAGACGCACGGTGATGGCGCGGCCGGCCCGCCCGCCCAGCCCGTGGTGGATGATGTTGGTCACGACCTCTTCGAAGCAGATATTGAACTGGAAGGCGAATTGCGGCGGCAGATCATGGCTGTCGCAGAATTCATCGACCCGTTCGGCCAGCGGGGCGATCTCCTGCAACCGGCTGTCCAGGACCAGGACGATTTCCGCCACGCCTTCCCCCATCGCCATGAAAAGGGCGGCCGGCACCGCCCACCCTCCTCAGCTCAGCAGGCCGACGCCGCTGGCGCGGTCCTGCGCGAACTGGAACAGCTTGGTGAATCCACTCAACTCGAAGATCTGGAACACGTTCTCGTTCATGGAAGACAGGACGAGCCGGCCCTGTGCCGCCTTGGACAGCTTGGCGCATTTCAGCAGCGTGCGCAGACCCGCACTGCTGATATAGCCCACATGCTGGAAATCGATCAGCAGGCGACCGGCGGCACGCTGCGCCCTTTCCACCAGGAAACTCTCGATCTCCAGATAGTTGTTGCTGTCGATCCGGCCGGTCAGCTCGATGATCACAAGCTCGCCATGAATGATTTCGGAGAACATTTTCCTGATCCCGGTGAAACAGATCTGTTCAGTGATAAACTTTCACCATCATGACGCAGGCAGACGCCGGAGGAAACAAAACAATGCCATCACGCCGGCGGCACCTGGGTGATCACATCATTCAGCAGCCAGTCCAGGCTGCCGGCCATCACCTCGGCACTGACCGACGCGCTGGCATCGGCCTGCCACGCAGCGCTAGCCACCAACGCTGCGTCCGCCACGGCCGCGGCGCCGCGGCAGAAAATGTCGGCCAGTTCCTGCAATTGCGGGGCCTGCGGGTTGGTGGCGACCGCCTCGCTCTCCACCCGCGCCAGGGTCACCGTCTGCGTCCAGAGCAGGATCAGCGCCTGGCCGATGGCGATCAGGGCCGGCTGCTGCACCAAGGCCCCCTGTACGCCGCCGCTGCGGTCGATCAGGGCCCGCACCGCCTGGGCAATGCGGGTGGTCAGGACGGCGGCGGCCTCCAGATGCGCGCGGTTGGCCGGCGACAGATTGGTCGTGGGCGGCACCGGCAGTTGGGGCGGCACGGGATCGCCACTCGCCGCCGCGACCAGGGCGGAATTGCCGACATTCAGCTCCATCAGCGCATTGGTGGTGCCGAAGATGCGCATGACCCGCAGGTCGCGATAGAACCGTTCCACCGGATAGGGAACCAGGCCGCGGTTGGCCAGAGAGATCGCCGTCTCATACCCGCGCCCGGCAATCAGCGACATGGTGCTGTCGATGACGCTCCAGGCCGTGTCGCTGCACCAGGGTTTCATCGCCGTCCATTCGGTCCATAGATCCAGATTGCCCGCCACCTGTGACAGGGTCAGCCAGCGCAGCACGCTTTCCTGCGCGAACACCTTGGCCGCCGCATCGGCGATGGTGGCCTGCGTCGCCTGATAGCTGGCCAGGGGCTGTTCCAGGTAGGGACGGTCGCTGAAGCCCCGCGCCCAGGTCAGTGACAGCTTGGAGCCGGCCAGCGTGATGGCGTTGATGAACATGCGGTTGGGCTGCTGGATCTCCAAGATCACATTCAGGCCCAGGCCCGGCGCGCCCACCATGCGGCTCACCGGTACCTTGTACTTCCTGAATTCAAGCACCGAATTGGCCAACCCCTTCAGGCCCATATAGGTCTGCGGGCTGGCCACGCGGAAGCCGCGCTTGCGCGTGTCGATGATGAACAGGGTGATGCCGATCTCCCCCGTCGTCCCCTGCGAGAAGGTCGTGCAGGGGACGACCAGCAGGTTGGCCAGCGGCCCGTTGCCGATATAGCATTTGCGGCCGGTGATGAAGTAATGGCGCCCATCCTTGGTGGGGATGGCCGTGGTCTGGAAGATGGGGTTCGACGCCCCCTGATATTCCACCGCCGACAGGCCGGAGATTGCCCCTTCTTCCACCATGCGGGCCACTTTCGCCCGCTCCTCGGCGTCCTGCATGTAATCCAGATAGGAGGGGGCGCCCAGATAATTGTTGACCGAGATGGACATGGCCACCGCCGTGCACCAGCTGGCCGTCACCTCCACCAGCCGGGCCATGTTCAGGGGTGACAGCCCGTCCCCGCCATATTGCTTGGCCAGCATCAGCTTCTGCCAGCCCGCCCGGCGGTAGAGTTCCACATAATCGGGGGGGAACTTTCCCCGCGCGTCGATGCGGGTCGGGTCGAAATGCGCCTGCATGAACTGCGCCTGTTCCTTGACGATCGCATCGCCCAGCGCCGCGTCGGCGGGGTCCTGCTCCGGAAAGGGCACCATCAGGTCCCAGCGGAACAAACCCGCCGCCGCCGATTTCAGGAAGCCCGGCGCCGGATTGTGCGGTGTGGCCTCCGCCAGCAGGCGAAAGACGGTGGCCGGATCGTTGGGAATGGGATGCTTGACTGCGGCTACGGTCATGGCTGGTCCTCCGGCGTCGGCGCGGCGGGTTGCGGGGAAACTATACTGATAATGGTATTGGCAACATCTTTAACGCATGGATGCTGCAATAAGGTCATATGATTCCCTGGAATACGCAAGACCTGAACGCCACCCAGGGCCAGATCCGACCAGCCCCAATCATCCCGCCTGTCGGCCGACGTGCCGGCGGTGGCGGTACGCAGCAGGGTGACGACGCCGCGCCAGGGCCGGGGATGGTACCCGACCGTGGCCCGGGCATTGCCGGCATAGACCTTGACCATGGGCCACAGCCCCTCCGCCCCGGCACCGCCGCGCAGGGTCATGTAGGCGCGCAGGTACGGCATCATGTTGCCCAGCACCGTGACGAACAGGAACCGCGCCGCCTCCAGCGGGTTGGGCGTCTGGCCCTTGATCTGGGCCGGTGTGTCGATCAGCAGGGTTGACGCCACGGTCCGCCCGCGCCGGTCCAGCTCGCGCGCCAGTTCGAACGCCACCGGGGCGCCGAAGGACCAGCCCGCCACATGCACCGGCCCTTGCGGCCAGACCTGGTCGATGGCGTCGGCAAACACCGCCGCTTGGCGTTCCAGGTTTGCCAGGGCGGGACCGCCATCCTGCATGCCGGGCGGCATCAGGGCATAGAAAGGCTGGTCCGGCCCCAGTTCAGCCGCCAGGGGGAAATAGGGAAAGGCCGTGCCCATGATGGGCGTGGCCATGAACAGCGGCGGCCTGGTGCCCCCCGGCTGGATGGCCAGCAAGGTGGGCGGCAGGGCGGAAGCCGCCTTGCCCCTGCTGCCATCCAGCAGCAGGGCAAGCCCCGCCAGGGTCGGGGCCTGCAGGAACTGCGTCACGGTGGGTGCCTCGCCGAACGCCGTCCGCACCCGCTTCAGCAGGGCCAGCGCCATCAGCGAATTGCCCCCGGACAGGAAGAAATTCGCCCCCGCCCCCGTCGGCGGCGTCCCCAGCACGTCCTGCCACAGGGGGGCGAGGCGCTGCTGTGTGCCCGTCAGGCCGGCCACGACCTCCAGATCGGCCATGCGTGCCGCCGCCGGCCGCTCGCCCCGCGCCGGTGGATCGATCCAGTAGCGGCGATGTTCCCAGGCATAGGCGGGCAGCCGCACGTAACCCCAGCGTTGCGGCAGCCAGGGCGCCAGCGACACGGGCTGCCCCGCCGCAAACAGCCGCCCCATGGCCTCGGCAAAGGCCAGCGGCGCATCACCGTCGCGCCGCAACGTGCCCAACGCCAGACCCGTGCGGCCGGCGCCGGCCAGGGTGGCGCGCACAGGTGCGGTCAGCACGGGATGCGGGCTGGCCTCCAGAAACACGCCATACCCTTGCGCCGACAGGGCCTCCACGGCGTCCTGGAACCGCACCATGCCGCGCAGGTTGCGCCACCAGTAATCCACATCCAGATCACCGGCACCAACCCAGGCACCGGTGACGGTGGAAAAGAAGGGAATGGCAGGTGCCTGCGGCCCGATCCCCGCCAGCGCGTCGCGCAGCTTCCCTTCCAGCGGGTCCATCTGCGGCCCGTGGGAAGCCACATCCACCTTGACCCAGGCAGTCGAGGCACCGTCCCCGTCCAGTACCGCCGCCAGCCGTTCCAGCGCCGCCCGGTCGCCCGACAGCACGCAATTGCCGGGACCATTGGCCACGGCCACGGCAACCAGATCGGTGATGCCCTGGGCCACGAGCACCTGTTCCGCCGCCGCCGGTGCCCGGTCCACGGCCAGCATGGCACCCTGGCCCGCCACGCTGCGCAACAGCGCGCTGCGCCGGCAGATGATGCGGGCACCATCCTCCAGGCTCAAACCACCCGACACCGCCGCCGCCGCCACCTCCCCCATCGAATGGCCGATGACGGCGTCGGGCACCACACCCTTGCTGCGCCACAAGGCGGCCAGCGCCACCTGCATGGCGAACAGGGCCGGCTGCACCACGTCGATCCGGTCCAGGGCGGCATCCGGCCCCTCCCCGCGCAGGGTGGCCGCCAGGTCCCAGTCGATCCAGGGGGCCATGGCCCGGGCGCATTCCGCGACGGCATCGCTGAACGCCGGCTCCGCCGCCATCAGGTCGCGTCCCATGCCGGGCCATTGGGATCCCTGGCCGGGGAAGATGAACACGCTGCGCCGCGCCGATCCCAACCTGTCCGCCTGCAGGTCCGCGTCGCCCGCCACATTGGGGGCCGCCGCCTCCAAGGAAGCCGTCAGTTCCGCCCGGCTGCGCCCGGCCACGGCCAGCCGCCAGGGCAGCAGGGCGCGGCGGTGAAAGGCCGTGCCGCAGAGATCGGCCAGGCCGGCGCCCGTCCCCCGCAGGAATTCCGCATAGCGCCCGGCCAGCCCCGCCAGCGCCCCCGGCGACCGGGCCGACAGCAGCAGCAACCCCGGCCCCGACCAGCCGTCACCTGTCGGGCGCGACGCATCCGGCGGCTGCCCCACGATCACATGGGCGTTGGTGCCGCCGATACCGAAGGCGCTGACCCCGGCCAGCCGCCCGGCCCCCAGGTCGGGCCAATCCTGCCGCCGGTCGGCCAGGATGAAGGGCGTGCGCTCCAGCCCCAAGGCCGGGTTGGGTTGCCCGGCATGCAAGGTCGGCGGGATCACCCCGTCCCGCACGGCGAGCGCCGCCTTGATCAGCCCGGCCACACCGGCCGCCGTATCCAGATGGCCCACGGCCGATTTGATGGTGCCCAGCCGGCAATAGCCCGTGGCCTTGGTGGCGCGCCGGAACGCATCGGTCAGGGCCGCCACCTCGATCGGGTCGCCCAGCGGCGTGCCGGTGCCATGCGCCTCGACATAGCCGATCTGGCCCGCCTCGACGCCCGCCACCTCCTGCGCCAGGGCCACGACGCGGGCTTGGCCCCGAACGCCCGGTGCGGTGTAACCCGCCTTGGCCGCCCCGTCATTATTGACCGCCGTGCCCAGGATCACCGCGTCGATCAGGTCGCCATCGGCCAGGGCATCGGCCAGCCGCTTCAGCACCACGGCGGCACTGCCGCTGCCGAACACAGTGCCGGCGGCATCGGCGGCAAAGGCCCGGCAATGCCCGTCGGGCGACAGGATCATGCCTTCCTGGTGCAGGTATCCGGCCCCCTGCGGTACCGTGATGGTCGATCCGCCGGCCAGGGCCACATCGCATTCATAGGCCAGCAGCGCCTGACAGGCCATGTGGACGGCGACCAGCGAGGTGGAACAGGCCGTCTGCACGGTGATAGCCGGCCCGGTCAAATCCAGCTTGTAGGCCACGCGCGTGGCCAGGAAATCCTTGTCATTGCCGATGATGGTGGCAAAGTCTGCGGCTGTATCATCGCTGACCGGCCCCGCCCCCCGGAACAGGTTGTGCAGCAGATAGGTAGGCACGCCGCAGCCGGCATAGATGCCAATGGGCCCTTCGGTCCGCGCCGGATCGATGCCGGCCTGTTCCAGCGCCTCCCACGCCACCTCCAGAAACACGCGCTGCTGCGGGTCCAGCCGGGCCGCCTCCAGCGCGCTGTAACCGAAGAAACCAGCATCGAACCGGTCATGGCCATCCAGCAGACCCTGGCGCGGCACGAAACCCGGATCGCGGCGCACAGGGTCGGGCACGCCGGCAGCCCGAAGTTGTTCGTCTGTCAGGGTCGATATCCCCTCCAACCCGTCCAGCAGGTTACGCCACAGCGCCTCCACGCTGCCGGCACCGGGGAAGCGACCGGCCATGCCAATGATGGCGATGCCGTCGGGCTGGCTGCTCATGCCGTCTCTCCTGTCACGGGCCGGCGGCGGCGGGCGAGCGCGGCACGGCGCAGGCCGGCACGGTCACGCGCGTCATCCCCTTCGTCCGCCTCCCCGCCCGCCAGCATCCCGGCCAGCCCGGCAATGGTGGGCAGGCGGAACAGGTCGGTCATGGCAATGCCACCAGCCGGCAGCAGATCGGCCAGCTCGGCGTTCAGCCGGGCCTGCAATGTGGCCAGCAGCAATGAATGGCCGCCCAGATCAAAGAAATTGTCGTTCACGCCCACGCTGTCCCGTCCCAGCACGTCGCGCCACAGGCCGGCCAGCCGTTCCTCCACGCCCGTGCGCGGTGCCAGGCTGGCCGCAGCCGGGGCGGCGGCGGGGTCGGGCAGGGCCTTGCGGTCAACCTTGCCATTGGGCGTGCGCGGCAAGGCGGCCAGGAAGGTCCAGGCCGATGGCAGCATGTAGGGCGGCAATCGCCCCGCCAGATGGTCCCGCAGCGCCTCCGTAGCCGGTGCCTCCCCGCGCGGTACGATCCAGGCGGCCAGCCGCCCCTCCCCATCGACACCGGGTCGGATGGCGGCCACGGCCTCCGCTACGCCCGCATGGGTGGCCAGCACCGCCTCGATCTCCTCCAGTTCGATCCGGAAGCCGCGCAGTTTCACCTGATGGTCGGCCCGGCCCTGGAACAGCAGCACGCCATCGCCCCGCCAGCGGGCCAGATCACCGGTGCGATAGATCCGCCCGCCCGGCACGAACGGATCGTCGCCGAAGCGCTGCGCCGACAGGTCGGGCCGGTTGTGATAGCCCAGGGCCACCCCGTCACCGCCGATCAGCAACTCCCCCGTCACCCCCACAGGCACGGGCCGGTCGGCGGCATCAACGATATAGACGCGCGTGTTGCCGATGGGCCGGCCGATGGGCACGGGGCCGGCACCGCGTTCAACCTTGTGCGCCGTGGACCAGATGGTCGTCTCCGTCGGGCCGAACATGTTCCACAGGATGCAGCCCGCGCCCTCGGGCAGCAGCGTGTCGGCCAGATCGCGGGGCAGCGCCTCCCCCCCCACCAGCATGGTCAGGCCGGGGTCGGGCCGCCATCCCGCCGCCAGCAGCAGGCGCCAGCCGGCGGGTGTCATCTGCATGAAGCTGGGTTTGCAGGCCGCCAGCCGCTGCGCCAGCTTCACCCCATCGCGCCCCTCCTCCGCCGTTGCCAGTTCCACCGTCCCGCCCACGGACAGGGGCAAAAACAGCTCCAACCCGGCAATATCGAAGGACAGGGTCGTGACGGCCAACAGCCGGTCAGCGGAACCGATGCCCAGCAACCCGCGCATCGCCACCAGGAAGTTGCCCAGATTATGGTGACTGACCACCACCCCCTTGGGCCGGCCCGTGGTGCCGGACGTGTAAAGAATGTAGGCGGGGCTCGACCTGTCCAGGGCCAGGACCGGCGGGGCCGCATCGCTAAGGTTCGGCAATTCCGCCAGCCGGCAGCCGCTATCCGCCAGCACCGGTGCCGTACCCGCATCCACCAGCACCAGGGCACAACCGGCATCACCCACGATAAAGGACAGCCGGTCGGCTGGATGCACCGGGTCCAGCGGTACATAGGCCGCCCCCGCCCGCCAGACGGCAATCAAGGCGGCCACCATATCCGGCGTGCGATCCAGGCAAATGCCGACCCTGTCGCCCGGACCGATGCCCTGTGTCGCCAGCCAGCCGGCCAGCGCGCCCGACCGCGCCCACAGGCCGGCATGGGTCAGCACAGACCCGCCCTGCGTCACGGCCGACGCATCGGATCGTTCATGCGCCCGCAGCAACACCAATGGATGCGGCACGGGTTCCGCCAGCGCCGTGTCGTTCCACGTCCGGGTCAGCAGGGCCAGCCCGGCCGCGTCCAGCAGGGGCAGGTCGGCCACGGGCCGGTCGGGATCGGCCAATGCCGCCGACAGCAGAGTCAGCAGATGGCCGCGCAGCCGGTCGATGCTGCTGGCATCGAACAGGTCGCTGTCATACTTGATCTCCGCCGACAGCCCATCCCCCTCCGGACGAAACTCAAAAGCCAGATCAAGCTGCGATCCCTGCAGGTCGATATCCAGCGCCCGGAACCCGGTGCCGTCGCCGGCCTGGGCCATCTGGTTCTGCAAAACCACCATGGCCTGGAAGATGGGCGGGCGCGAGGGATCGCGCGCCACGGCCAGTTCCTCCAGCAGCAGCGGGAACGGATAGGCGCTATGGCCCAATGAAGCCGCCGCATCCGCCGCTGTGCGCGACAGCAGGGCGGCAAAGCTGGGCTGGTCGGCGAAGCCGGCACGCAGCACCATGGGATTGATGAAATCACCGATGGTGGCGGCGAAGCCTTCATCCTCCCGTCCCGCTGTCGGCGTTCCCAGCAACACCTCTGCGGCCCCGGTCCACCGGTGCAGCAGGGCCTGGCACGCCGCCGCCAGCAGCGCAAACAGGGTCACGCCCCGGTCCCGCGCAACCTCGCGTACAGCCGCACTCAGGCCCGCCCCCAGGGCGAAGCGCAACGATGCCCCCCGGAAACCCTGCACGGCCGGGCGCGGCCGGTCGGTGGCCAAGTCCAGCACGGGCAGCGGCCCCGCCAGCCGTTCCCGCCAATAGGCCCGCGCCGCGACACCCGCCGGCCCCGCCAGCCAGGCCCGCTGCGCCGCCGTGAAATCGGCATAGCGCCGGGCCGGGGCCGGCGGCAGGGGCGATCCTGTCAGTTGATGGGCCAGACAGGCGCGCAGGTCACGGGCCAGCAGGGCCAGGGACCAGAAATCGATGGTGATATGATGCATTGCCAGGAACAGCACAAACCGCCCGCCGCCCCGGTCGAACAGCACCGCCCGCCAGCCCAGCCCGCGTTCCAGATCAAAGGGCTGCGCATAGGCTGTCGCGATGGCCGCGCGCAGCCGATCCTCGCCCCAGCCCTGGGCATCCACCTGCCGGATCTCCAGCGCCACGCCGGGGGCCGGTTCCTGCACCGGTTGCCCGTCGATCAGGGGAAAGCAGGCATCCAGCACGTCATGCCGGCGGCGCAGCAGACCCAGGGCCGCTTCCAGCGGGCCGGCATCGGGCAGGCCGTCGATCTCCACAGCGAAGGGCAGCGTATAGGCGGCACTGTCCGGTGCCATGCGCGACAGCAACCACATGGAACGCTGATTATAGGAAAGCGGCGAGCGGGTGGGTATCGTCGCCTGCCGCTGCTGTTGCTGCTGCAGACGCAGCATCAACAGGGCGCGTTTGGCCGGCGACAGGGCGGACAGGTCAACCCCTGGTGCCAGACCCGCCCCTTCCTGCGATGCGGCGGACAGGCGGGCGACAAGTTTATCCATCAATGCCTCAGCTTCGGCCGCCCCCAGCAAGGGGTCGGGACGGGTCAGGGTCAGGCCCAGGCTGCCATCGCCACCGGTGACGGCGGCCAGCACCAGTTGCGTGGCTGGCGGCACCACGGCGAAATCCAGCGCCGACGCCCCCGGCACTGCCACTCGCCCCAGATTGGTCAGGCCCAGCCGGTCCGGCGTGAAGCGACCGATATCGGCGGTGGCCGCCGGCAGCAGGCCGGGTTCGGCCAGTCGCGACAGGGCGGCAAGATGGGCGGGCAACAGCCGCTCTGGCGCGGCGCGGTCGCGCACCGCCGCCGCAACCTCCCGCGCCAGGGCCCAGAAGGGGGTATCGGGGCCGGCGGCATGGGCCGTCGTCACCTCTGCCACGGCCAGAGTGAAGTCCTGCCCGCCACCCAGGGCCGCCTGCACCGAAACGGGGCTGGTCAGGCTGAACCCACCGGCCCGGCCCGTGGCCGGCAGCAGGGCCGCTGCCAGCGCGCCCTGCAGGCTGGCCCCCTCCCGCCGCGCCCGGTGGGCCAGGGCATCGACCAACCCCGGTTCCAGCCGGCGATGGCTCAGTCGTGGCTGCCAGCCGGCGGGCGTCAGCGACACGGACGGCAGGCTGGCAGAAGGTGCCGACAGCCCGGCGACGGCGACGGCGCGGGTTTCATAGGCGGGCGGGAATGCCCGCACCGCCTCCGCCGCCCCCAGAAGGGCCGCCAGCAGCCGCATTCCGGCATGGGCATCACCCAGCGCATGATGGAAGCAGACCAGCAGGTCAGCGCCACCGCCGGCATCACGCAACAAGGTCACCCGCCATAGCGGGCCGCTATCCCGCCGGAACGGCGTCGCCAGTTCCGTCTCCGCCATAGCCAGCCAGCCGGCCCCACCACCGTCACGGACAGTCAGGCCAGCCGGCCCGGCATCGGCATGCCAAAAGGGTACCCCACCGGCCCCGATGCGGGCGCGCAGCAGCGGATGCGCCGCCTGGGCTGCCGCCACCGCCGCCGCCAGCCGGTCGGGGTCGATGCAAGCGTCCAGCCGGGCGCGGACCACGACGTGCATGGGCCGGAACCCGTCCAGCGCCAGGAACAACTGTTCCAGCAGGCCCGCCGCGCGCCCCGTCATGCCACACCCCCGGCAGCAGCTTCGGCGGCCAGCAGCGCCTCCACCTCCTCCTCCGACAGATTGTCGATATCGGCCATCAGCCGGGCAAGGTCGCCATCTGGCAGGGCGGGCTGCGTCGGCGGAGCAGCCGACAGCCCGTCTGCCACCGCCGCCGCCAGGGTCGCAACACTGCCCCCGGCCAGGGATGCCGCCAGCGGCAGGGAGACGCCGAAGCTTTTCTCCACATGCCGGTGCAGTTCGATCGCCGTGAAACTGTCCAGCCCCTGGCGCAACAGCGACAGGCCAGGGTCCAGCAATGCCGGAGCGATCGACAGCACCCGCGCCGCCAGGGCCGCCATGGCGGCCTGGATCGCCGGCAACCGGTCGGGGACGGGCAGCGCCATCACCTCCGCCCGCAGGTCGCGCGACGCCGGTGGCGCAACCGGCCCGTCGCCCTGCACCAGATCAGCGATCAGCGGTGCCGGCGCCGACCCGGCGCGCAGGCCCCGGAACCGCTGCCAATCGACCGGCAGCGGCACCACCACGGGCACGTTCAGGCCCAGCGCGCTGTCCAGCACCGCCATCACCTGTTCCGGGTCCAACGGGTCCAGGCCGATATAAGTGGCCCCGCCCCCCGCCGCCAGACCGGGACCGGCCAGCACGGGCCAGGCCACGGACAGGGCCGGCAATCCCGCTTCCCGCCGCACCTGCGCCAGTGCATCCAGCCCGGCATTGGCCGCCGCATAGACCGCCTGCCCCGGCGCGCCCAGCAGCCCCGCCAGGGAACTGTTCAGCACGAACAGGTCCAGCGGGTCAGCCTGCGTCAACCGGTCCAGCAGCAGCGCGCCGTCCAGCTTGGCCGACAGCACGGCGCGGATACGTTCCGGTGTCTGGCCGGCCAGGATGCCGTCATCCAGCATACCCGCCGCATGGATGACGCCGCGCAGGGGCGGCAGCGTTCGGCGCAGATCGTCCAGCAGGGTCGTCATGGCCCCGGCATCGGCGCAATCGGCCGCCCGCCAGGTGACACGGGGGTCGGCCCCGCCCGCCGGGTCCGGTCGCCGCGACAGCAGCACGACATGCCCGGCACCACGCGCCAGCAGCCAACGGCACAGCGTCCGGCCCAGCCCGCCCGTACCACCCGTCACCAGATAGGTGCCATCGCCACGCAGACGCACGGAAGTGCCCGCCCCCTGGACCGGAACCAGACGCTGCCGCTGGACGGCACCACCCTGAAGCTGGAATTCCTGCGTGCCGGGACGCGCCAGCAGGGCGGTGATGGCAGCCGCATCCGTATCATTCCCAGCCAGCAGGCGATGGCCCGCCCGGTCCGGATATTCCAGCGCGAAGCCGCGATGCAAACCCCAGAGCGCGCCGGCCACAGGCGATGTTTGCGTCACCAGCAGATGCACCCGGCCCGCCGCACCGGTCAGCAGGGCCGTGGCCTCTGCCACCATCGCCACCCCATCGCCGGTGCCATTGGTAACCAGGACCAGATCCGCACCGCCCGGCGCATCCGGCGCTGACAGCGCGTCGGCCAGCCCCGCTGCCCCCGGCCCCAGCGCCTGGGCGCGCAAGGGTATGGCACCCACACCAACCCCGTCATCCTGCACCCAGCCCGGTACATAAAGCGGCACTGGCCTTGGTGCCATGATGGGCAGCAGGGGGGCATTACCGCTGCCCTCATGCCAGAAGCGCCGACGCTGCCAGGGATATGTCGGCAGATCCAGGACGCGCCCTGCCGGGGACAAAAGGTCCCAGCGGATGCTGTCCAGACCCGCCTGATAGAGCCGACCCAGCGCCGTCAGGGCCGCAACGTGATCATCCGTCCCCCGCCTCAGACCAGGCACCACCAGCACCTCCGCCCCCCGCACCAGGGCCGTGCGAGCGATGGCGGGGGACAGGGCCGGATGGGCACCGATCTCCAGGAAGATGGGCGTCGCGCCGGCCGACAGCAGGGGCACCGCCGCCCCCTGGAAATCCACCCGTGCACGCAGATTGCGCGCCCAATAGTCGGCGTCGGGTGCCCGGGTCAGGGGCGTGGCGGTGATGGTGGAGATCATGGGCAGGCGCGGCGCTTCGGCCTCCAGCCCGGCCAGCGCATCGCGCAGGGCGGCAGCCGGTTGCTCCATCAGGGGGCCATGGAAGGCGACAGGCACGGAAAGCCGTGTGGCCCGGATGCCCTGGCCCGTCAGGTCGGCCACCAGCCGGTCGATGGCCGCCCCATCGCCGGAAACGGCCACACTGTCCGGCCCGTTAAGGGCGGCGATGGTGATATCCAGCCCCAGCCGGTCGATGGCGGCCTGGGCGGCCCCCTCATCCAGGGACAGTGCCGCCGTGGCACCTGCCGCCTGCTGTGACAGGTGGGTCCGCGCCACGACAATGCGCGCCGCCGTCGCCAGGGTGATGCAGCCTGCGGCATAGGCCGCCGCCACCTCGCCCAGGCTGTGGCCGATCACGCTTTCCGGCTCCACCCCCCAATGGCGATAAAGGGCCAGCAGAGCCACCTGCAGCGCGAACAGGCCGCAGGCCGCGTCCATCACATCTTCCACCGGCACAGCCACCCCGTCCGGCCGCGTCAGCAGCAGGCTGGCCACGCTGGCCCCCCCGGCTGCGACGATGGCGGCATCGGCCGCGTCCAGGGCGGCGCGGAAGGCGGGTTCCCGCACACCCAGCGCCGCCGCCGCCCCGCGCCACAGATTGCCCTGGCCGGAAAAGACGAAGACCAGTTTCCCCCCGGCCGGTTCGGCGCCCGGCGCATCGGCCAAGGCCGCCGCCAGCCCCGCCGCATCCGACCCGACCACGGCCAGCCGGCAGCGGTGATGATCCCGGCGGCGCGCGGCGCTATAGGCCACGTCCCCGGCGCAAGAATTGTCGCGGACCAGCCAGTCCCGCATGCGCGCCGATAGGTCACGCAGCGCCGCCGGGCTGCGCGCCGACAAAGGCAGCAGCACGGGACCGTCAACGGTCGCCATCGGCGGGACGTCCGGGGCCGGGGCCAGCACGACATGGGCATTGGTGCCCGACCAGCCGAAGGAACTGACCCCGGCCAGGCGCGCCGCCCCCGTCCAGGGCGTGGGCACCACCGGCACCTGGAACCGCGTGGCGGCAAACGGGATTTCCGGGTTGGGTGCCTGAAAATGCAGGTTGGGCGGCACCATCCCGCGTTCCATGGAAAGCACCGCCTTGGCCAGCCCGGCAATGCCGGCCGCCCCCTCCAGATGCCCAAAATTCGATTTCACCGCCCCCAGCAGGCAGGGACCGGCAGCGGCCGGACCGCCCAGCGCCTCCGCCAGCGCCTCCACCTCGATCGGATCGCCCAGCCGGGTGCCCGTTCCGTGCGTCTCCACATAGGTGATGTCCGCGCCCGGTCGCCCGGCCATGGACAGGGCCTTGGCGATCACCGTTTTCTGCGCCTGCGCATTGGGGGCGGTCAGGCCCAGGCTGGCGCCGTCCTGGTTGGCGGCGGAACCCAGGATCACGGCCCGCACCGGGTCACCGTCGCGCAGCGCGTCCGCCAGCCGCTTCAGCACCAGCATGCCCCCGCCCTCGCCGGAGATGACGCCATCGGCACGGGCATCGAAGCTTTTGCAACGGTAATCACCGGGCCAGTCGCCCATGCGCGCCGTGGCCGTGGGGAACAAGGGCAGCAGGCGCAGATTGACCCCGCCGGCCAGCGCCAGCGACACCTCCCCCGTCCGCAGCGCCTGACAGGCCAGATGCACCGCCACCAGACCGGAGGAACAGGCGGTATCCACCGCCATGGCCGGCCCCCGCAGATCCCAGAGATAGGCGATGCGACCGGCGGCGACATTATGCGCCGTTCCGGTGGCGCTGTGCGGCGTCACGCTGGCCGGGTCAGCGGCCTGCAAAAAGAAATAGTCGCTGGACTGGCTGTGCAGGCCGACATAGACGCCGGTATCGCTGCCGGCCAGGGTCGATGGCGGGATGCCGGCATGTTCCAGCGCCTCATAGGCGACTTCCAGCAACAGACGCTGCTGCGGGTCGATATCAGCCGCTTCCCGCGGCGATATGCCGAAGAATTCGGGATCGAAACCATCGACCTCCGGCAGGAAGCCACCATAAACTCGCCTTTGTTCCGCATCCGGAACGCCCAGGGCGCGGAAAAACGCCGTCTGGTCCCAGCGACCGGGCGGCAGTTCCACGATCCCGTCCACCCCGTCCAACAGCATGCGCCAATAGGCGTCCGGCCCATCGGCCCCGCCGGGAAAGCGGCAGCCCAGGCCGATCACGGCCACGGGCGGCACGGCCTTCGCCGCCGCCTGTGCCGCCTTCAGGCTGCGAATCTGGCGCAACGCGTCGGCCAGCAGCTTCTGGTAATCGGGGCCCGGATCAATACTCATGGGCGGGCACTCTCCACGAAATCCTGTTCCAGTTCAGCGGCCAGCAGCCGGGCCAGTTCCGCCGTCGACAGATCGTCGAAATCCTCAACCGGGGCCGGCGGCGCTGCTGCCACCGCCACCGCAGCCACCGGATCGGTCTCCAGCAGTCCAGCCAGATGATCGGCCAGCGCGCCCGGATTGGGGTGCCGCCACAGCAGCGTGGCCGACAGGGCCAGACCGTAATCACGCTGCAACCGGTTGCGCACGCCCATGGCCATCAGGCTGTCGATGCCCAGCCCGGCCAGCGGCGTGCGGGCATCAATGCCGGCCGCATCCCGGCCCGTAACCGCCGCGACATGGGCGATGACGGACCGCACCAGCGCCGCCCGCAGCAGCGGGCCGGGCGGCGGCAGGGCATCGCGTGCCGCCCCCTCCGTTGCCGTGGTGTCGTTGCCGGCCAGCAGGTCGGTGAACAACGGATCGGTCGCCACCTGCGGATAGGCCTCGCGCCAGCGCGGCACATCCAGCGGCAATATGGTCAGCGCCGCCGGCAGGCTGCCACCCGGCCGGGCCAGCAGCCGGCGCAGGATCATCCCGCCGCGCGCCGGATCGATACCGCCGATCCCCTGCGCTGCCAGCCGTTGCCCTCGTTCCGCGACTGCCGCCGCCAGCCCCACCTGTGTCCAGGCCGACCAGCCGATCGACAGGGCCGACACGCCCTGCCCGCGCTGCCAGGCGGCCAGCGCATCCAGAAAAGCATTGGCCGCCGCGTAATTGCCCTGTGCCGGCCCGCCGAACAGGGCGGCGGTGGAGGACATGTGGATCATGAAATCCAGCCCCGTCCCTGCCAGCGCCCGGTGCAGCGCCCAGGCACCTGCCAGCTTCGGCGCCAGAACCCCGTCCAGCCGGTGAGGGTCCATGGAAGACAGCGGCACATCGTCCAGCGTCCCGGCCGCATGGATGACGCCGCGAACGGGGTGTGCCGCGACCAGGGCCGCAACGGCCCCCAGGTCCGTAACGTCCAACTGCGCCTCGTGCACCACCACGCCCCGCGTGCGCAAGGCGGCGATATATTGGGTGGCCTGCGCCGTCGGCCCCTGTCGTCCGGCCAGCACCAGACTGCGGACACCGGCATCAGCCAGCGCTTCGGCCAGGACCAGCCCGATGCCACCGAACCCGCCGGTGACCAGCACAGCGCCGTCGATTCCGTCCGATAGCGGTGCCTGATGCGCCAGGATGGCGGCATCGTCGCGGTCCAGCGCCGTGAGGCGGGCACCGAAGGCCCGGCTTCCCGCCAACCGTATCTGCCGTTCCGGCCCGTCGGCCAAAAGCCAGGCGGCCAGCGCCTCAGCATCGACAGAACCGTCCAGTTCAATGAAGCCCGGCCGGTGGCCCGGCATTTCCTGCATCGCGGTGCGCATCAGGCCCGCCATGGCGGCGTGCAGAGGGCCGGTCGGGAACAGGGTCCACAGGCGCGCCCCCTGCCCATCCGCCCCGGCAAGGGCACGGCACAGGCCGGCCAACGATCCCACGCCCGCCGCCTGCGCCGCCATCAGGCCGGCGGGCGACAGGTCGGCCATATCGGTCGGTGCCGCCGGGGCGGTCAGGTGTACGATGCCGGCAAGGCCGGTCAGGTCTGTACCTGCCCCATCCGTCTGGTGCCGCACGCTGCAGCCGGCGCGCGCCAGGGCGGCGGCCAAGGCATCCGCGACATCACCTGTTCCGATCAGCAGCCAGGCCCCCAGGCGTCGGGCCGCACCAGGCACGGGCAGGGGCTGCCAGTCCAGCCGGTAGAGCCAATTGGCCAGTTCCGCATCGGCCCCGCCATCCAGCCGCTGGAACCGCACCCCCTCCAGCGCCGCAAGCACCCGGCCGTTATCATCCAGCAGGGACACATCGCCCACCGGATCGCCCTCGCCCGGGCGGGCCAGCGCGTGGACCCAGGCGGCATCCGCCACGGCGCCGGTCGCGGACAAGCTGTCCACGGCGACCGGCACATGTGGTGCCCCGTCCTCCTTGCCCTGCAATGCCGCGAGGGCCAGGGCCTGCAACCCGCCATCCAGCAAGGCCGGATGGATACGGTGCCCCCGACCGGCGGCGATGGCAGGCAGGGGTGACAGGCGGGCCAGTACCTCCCCCGCCCCCATCCGGATATCGGACAGCACGCGGAAGCCGGGCCCCAGTTCCACACCTGTCCTCGCCGCCGCCGCATAATAATCACCGGCATCCAGCAGCACGGGGCAGCGGGCCATGATCGGTGCCAGCACCCGGTCGGGCCGGATCGTTGCCGCTATCGCCGATAACCGGGCGTGCGCATGTAAGGTCCAGCCGCCCTCACCCTTGGCGTGGATGGACAGGTGCCCCCCGCCATCGGCGTCCCGTCGCACAATGCTGTGCAACGGCACGGCCCCGTCAACCGGTACCAGCAGCAGGCGCTTCAGCGCCATGTCGGCCACGCCGCCGCCATCAGCCGCCGCCAGCGCCATATCAAGATAGGCCGTACCCGGCAGCACCATGGCGCCACCCACCCTATGGTCGGCCAGCCAGGGCAGTGCCCGCACCGACAGGCTGCCACGCCAGGCACTGTCCGGCCCCGGCTGGTCCACCGCCCCGCCCAGCAGCGCATGGCCCGCCTTGCCCAGGGGCACACCGCCGGCCCGTTCAGCCGCCGCCAGCCAATGGCGGGTCCGCGCCCAGGGATGGGTCGGCAGGTCGGGCACCACGGGATGCCAGCCCTGCAGCGCCGTCCAGTCCGGTTCCGCCCCCCAGGCTGCCAGCCGGCCCAGCGTGGCCAGCAGATGGGAGACCTCCCCCTCCCCCCGGCGCAGCGTGCCGGTCAGGCGCACCGGATGGTCCAGCCCCGCCAGCCCTTCCTCCAGCCCCGGCACCAGCACGGGATGCGGGCTGACCTCCAGGAAGATTGTCGGCGCATCGGTCGCCAGCCGTTGCACCACAGGCCACAGGCGGACCGGCCGGCGCAGATTGTCGGCCCAATAGCCGGCATCCAGCCGTTCGCCCGCGATCACGTCGCCGGTCACAGTTGAATGCAGGGCAATGGTGCCGTCCCCCGACCGGATGCCGGCCAACGCATCGGCCAGCGGCCCCAGCACCGGATCCATCTGCGCACTGTGGGAAGCGTAATCCACCTTCACCTGACGGGCAAAGATGCCGGTCGCATCCAGCGACGCCACCAGTGCGGCCACAGCATCGGCCCTGCCCGCCACCAGCACGCTGCGCGGGCCGTTAATGGCAGCCAGGGACAGGGCGTCGCCATGCGGACGGAGGGCTGCCAACGCCTGTTCCTCCCCCATCTCCAGCACGGCCATGGCCCCGCCCGCTGCCCGTTCCATCACCAGGCGGGACCGGGTGCAGATGATGCGGGCGGCATCCGTCAGGCTGAGGACACCCGCCGTGCAGGCCGCCGCCACCTCCCCCATGGAATGGCCGATGACGGCATCGACATGCAGGCCCCAGGCCAGAAACTGCCGGGCCAGCGCCAGTTGCAGGGCGAACAGGGCCGGTTGTATCCGGTCAGCCGGCGATGCGTCGAATGATGCGGCGTCCAGCGCCAGCACGTCCGACAGACGCCAGAAAACATGGGGGGCAAAGGCCGCCTCGCACGCGGCCAGAGTCTCACGCACCACCGGCAGCACCGCCGCCAGTTCACGGCCCATGCCGGCATATTGTGATCCCTGGCCGGGGAAGATCATCACCAGCCGCGCGCCATCCTCCGCCTTCACAGGCTGCGGCACCGCAAGCAACGCCGACGACAGGTCCGCGACCGTCCGGCCGGTAATAGCCAACCGCCAGGGATGGCGGCTGCGGCGCTGGGCCTGGGTGGCGGCGATGGCATGGGCATCGCGGGTCGGACCTTCCGCCCGCAGCCAGTCCCGCCAGATCCCGACACTCACCTCCAGCGCCGCCCGGCTTTGCGCCGACAGCAGCAGCAGGGCCGGCAGGTCGGGCGCGGCCTCCGTTGGCGGCGGTACCATGCCCTGCTCCAGCACTATATGGGCGTTGGAGCCGCTGAAACCGAAAGCGCTGATCGCGGCGAAGCGGCAGCCCTGTTGCGGCCAGGGAGTCAGCGCGGTGGGCACGGTCAACGCTCCGTCCGCCCAGTCGATATGCGGGTTGGGCCGGTTGAAATGCAGGTTGGGCGGCACCTGCGCCCTTTGCAGGCACAGGACGGCCTTGATCAGCCCGCCGATCCCGGCTGCGGATTCCATATGGCCCAGGTTGGACTTCACGGCCCCCAGCAGCAGCGGCCCCGCCCCATCCGGTCGATAGGCGCGGGCCAGCGCCCCCGTTTCGATCGGGTCGCCAAGCGGCGTGCCTGTGCCATGGCATTCGACATAGGCAACCTCAGCCGCCGCCACACCCGATACCGCCAGCGCGCGACGGATCACCGCCTCCTGCGCGCGGCCATTGGGGGCGGTCAGGCCGTTGCTGCGGCCATCCTGGTTGATGGCGCTGCCACGGATCAGGGCCAGGACCGGGTCGCCATCGGCCAGCGCCCTGGACAGGGTCTTCAGCACCACCATGCCGCACCCCTCGCTGCGGACATAGCCGTCGGCGGCGGCGTCAAAGCTCTTGCAGCGCCCGTCAGCCGCCATGGCCCCCAGCTTGGAGAAATAGATGGCACCATCGGGCGACAGGATGATGTTGACCCCGCCGGCCAGCGCCATGTCGCTCTCCCCCGCCCGCAGGCTTTGACAGGCCAGATGCACTGCGGTCAGCGAGGCAGAACAGGCGGTATCCACCGCCAAAGCCGGCCCGTTCAGCCCCAGCAGATAGGACAGCCGCCCCGCCGCCACGCTGGCATTGTTGCCGGTGCCGAAATAGGGATCGATGCGCAGCCGGTCCTTGCGCGTCTCCCCATATTCCAGGGTGGCGATGCCCAGGAACAGGCCGGTGGCGGAGCCGGCCAGGCTGCGCGGCGGCTGGCCGGCGCGTTCCAGCGCCTCCCACGCCACCTCCAGCACCAGCCGCTGCTGCGGGTCCAGGCTGTCGGCCTCACGCGGCGCAATGCCGAAAAAGGCGGGGTCGAACCCGTCGATACCCGACAGGAAGCCGCCCCAGCGGCTGGTGGTCTTTCCCGGTGCCTCGGGATCGGGGTCATACACCTCGCCCAGATCCCAGCGATCGGCCGGCACCTCGGTGATGGCATCGGCGCCGCCGGCCAGCAGGTCCCAGAAAGCCTCCGGACTGTCCACCCCGCCGGGGAAGCGGCAGCCCATGCCGATGATGGCGATGGGCTCCGCATTCAGCACCTCGATCCCGCCGGCGCGGTCGCGCAGCGTACGGACCGCCAGCGCCAGCTTGGCAGGCGGCAGGCCCGCGATCCTGTCCAGCGCCGACATCACGTGCCCCCCAGCGCGCGCATCACATCATCATCCGACAGATCGGCCAGGGCCCCCAGCACATCGTCGATATCATTGGCCACCACCGCCGGGGCGGCGGCGGGGATCGCTTCTGCCACGCCGAACAGTTCGGTGTCCAGGAAGGCGGCGATGTCGGCCACGGTCGGGTGATCGAAGACCAGCACGGCCGGCAGGGTGGCCGACAGCGCCCGTCCCAGGCCCCCGCGCAAATCCACGGCGGCCAGACTGTCCAGCCCCAGTTCACGCAGCGGCCGGCGCGGATCGGGGCGTTCCCCCGGCCCCAGGCCCAGCACGGATGCCGCCTGCCGTGCCACCAGATCGGCCAGTTCCCGCCGCCGCCGGTCGGGCGCCAGGGCCGCCAGTTCCGCCCGCCGGCTGTCTTCCACTTGCCGTTTGGGCAGCAGGTCGGCGAACAGGGCGGGACCGTCGGCCATCGAAGTCCAGTCGATTTCCGCGATCATGGCGGTGGGGCCCGCCGCCGGGTCGCCCAGCACCCGGCCCAGGGCAGCCAGGGCGGCGGCCGGCTGCATCGCCCGCAGGCCGCGTGCGGCGGCGCGGCCGGAACCGGCGCGCGCCGCCATGCCCACCTCTGCCCACGGGCCCCAGGCGATGCTGGTTGCCGCCAGGCCCTGCCCGCGCCGCCAGTCGGCCAGCCGGTCCAGATAGCGGTTGGCGGCGGCATAGGCGGCCTGTCCGGCATTGCCCGTCAACCCGGCCAGCGAGCCATAGAGCACGAACTGGCTGAGGCCCATCTCCGCCGTCAGCCGGTGCAGCGCCCAGGCACCCCCGGCCTTGGCCGCGATCACCGCCGCTGCGCGGGCGGGGTCAATCTGGGGGATGGTGGCATCCTCCAGCAGCCCCGCCGCATGGAAAACCCCGTCCAGCGGCGCCATCCCGTCCAGCCCAGCCGTCAGCGCACCCGCCAGCGCCGCCATATCCCCCACATCCACCGCCTGATAGGCCACGCGGCAGCCCCCCGCTGACAGGTCGGCCAGCAACGCCGCATCGCCAGGACGCCGACCGATCAGCAGCAACCCGCCGGCCCCGCCTTCCGCCAGCCAGCGCGCTGTCACCAGCCCCAGCCCGCCCAGCCCGCCCGTAACCAGATAGGACCGGTCGGCACGCGGCACAAATCCGGTACCCGTCGCAGCGGGCAGCCGGCGCAGCCGCGCGATCTGGGGTTGGCCGCCGCGCCAACGCACTTGTTCCCCCGCTGCCAAACCTTCGCCCTCACCGGTGCCGCCCATCCGGGCCGCATCCTCCAGCCCGGCGGTCAGCGCCAGCCCTTCCAGCAGCGCGTCGGCTGGGCTGTCGGGCCGCGCGCGGCACCAGACGGGGCCCGCCGTCGCCTTGACCTGATCCAATGCTGCCAGGAAGGCGGCGGGATTGGGGCTCAATGCTTCGCCATGGCCGGCCAGCAGCAGGCCTACCGGAGCAAGGGGCTCCAGCGGGGCGGGCTGCCAGTCGATGGTGTAAAGGCCCGCCGCGTCCGGGCGCAGGGCCGCCTCCGACAGGCGACGGATGGTGAAGCCCTCGATGGACAGCAGCGGTCGCCCATCCTGGGGATCGGTAATCGACACATCCAGGGTGACATTATCAGCCGCCAGCCGGGCGGCACCCGCCGGCCCGCCGGCCACGGCGACGGCCACCCGCCCCGGCAACGGACCCGCCACGGTCAGACGCTTCAGATGCACGGGCATGGAGGCGCGCAGGCCGGCCCGGCCGCCCCCCTGTGCCGCCAGCCAGTCCGGCCCGCCGATGACCTGCAGACAGACATCCAGCAGCAGCGGATCGACGGGTGTCGATCCCGTATGACCGATATCGACCAGGGCAGAGGCCGAAGCACCATCAATGCGGAAATCCGACAGCACGCGATAGCTTGGCCCCAGCGACAGCCCCACCCCCTCCAGGAACGCGTGGAACGTCACCGGATCGGCACCCTGTCCCGTCCCCCCGGACATCGCCGCCGGCACCGGTCCCGTGCCATAGCGCCCCTCGGCATGGCAGGTCCAGTCTCCGCCTGCATCAGCACTGCAAACGCGGAAGCCGCCATCAGCCGCCGTGACCAGCTGCAACCGGCGGCTCTCCCCATCCTCCAGCGTCAGGGCGGCGCGGAAATCCACATCCTCCAGCGATCCGGCCCGCGCCGACAGGGCGAAGGCCAGGAAGAAGGCGGCCGGCACGGTGATGCGCCCGAAATAGCGGTGATGGTCCAGAAAGGGGAAGGTCCCCACCCCGACCAGCACTTCATGCACGCTCTCCCGCCCGGCAAGGTCCAGCTTCCGGCCCGGCAAGGTGCCGGACGACGGCACGCTGGCCACAGGGCGCGGCGGAAAATCGACCCAGCAGCGACGATGCTGCCAGGGATATGAGGGCAATGAAGCGACGGAGCGCGGGGCTGGGAAGGCAGCAGCAAGGCGCACGGGTGCGCCCAATGCGTGCAACTCGCCCAAGGCCGACAGTAACGTCGCCTTCTCCGACCGGTCGCGGCGCAGCGTGGCCACGGCCCGGCCCGGCCCGTCGCCCAGGATCTCACGGACAGAACGGGTCAGCACGGCATGTGGCCCGACCTCCACGAACAGTTCCACGCCGTCCGCCACCATGGCGGCCACCGCATCGGCAAAGCGCACAGGTGCCGCGATGCCGTCCGCCCAATAGCCGGCGTCGAACCGGGCCTGCCCATCGCGCCGCCGCCCGGTCAGCGTGGAATAGAGCCGAACCGGCCCGTCCGCCGCCGGCACCAACCCATCCAGGGCTGCGCGCAGATCCGGTTGCAAGCCCAGCATCGACCGGCTGTGGAAGGCGTAGCGTACATCCAGCCGCCGCATCGCCACACCCTTGGCCGCCAAGGCCACCAGCCCGCCCTCCGTCCCCGCCACCACGCAGGAACTGGGCGCGTTGATGGCCGCGATATCCAGGCCGGTGCCAGCAATCAAACCCGATAATTCGTCGGGCGGCAGGTTCACGGCGGCCATGGCACCGTCGCCATGGGCCGTCTGCATCACCCGACCGCGATACACGGCCACACGCATGGCCTGTGCCATATCCAGCAGACCGGCGGCATGCGCCGCCGCGATCTCGCCCACGGAATGGCCGGCCACGGCGTCGGGCTCCACGCCCCAATGGGCCAGCAGCCGGGTCAGGGCGATCTGCAGGGCGGCCAGCACCGGCTGCGCCACCGCCGTCTCCTCCAACCGGTCGCCATTGGCCAGCATGGCGCTGATGGTCCAGCCGGTCAGGGGTTCGACCACAGCGTCGGCCTGCTCCACAACGGCGCGGAACACCGGTTCCGTAGCCAGCAGGTCGCGCCCCATGCCCGCCCATTGGCTGCCCTGGCCGGAAAACACGAAACTTGTGCGCCGTCGGCGCGCCGGTTCCGGCGGGCCCACGTCCCCGCCCTCGGCCAACACGGCACGCAAGGCGGCGGCTGCCCCGGCATGGCTGTCCGCCACCACCGACAGCCGGTATTCATGATGTGTGCGGCGCGTGCCGGCGGTGAAGGCGATGTCGGCGAAGGGCAGCAGCGGTGCCGCTTCCAGCCAGTCGGCCACCCGCGCCACGGCAGCGCGCAAGGCCGGCCGGCTGCGTGCCGACAGCGGCAGCAGGAAGGGGCCGGCGGGCGCGGCGACCGGTGCGGCCGCCGCCGGCGCCTCACGCAGCAGCACATGGGCATTGGTGCCCGACCAGCCGAAGGAACTGACGGCGGCGATGCGCGGCCGCTGCCCCGCCGGCCAGGACAGCGGCTCCCGCACGATGGACAGGCGTGTACCGGCGATTTCAATGTTGGGGTTCAGTTCCCCCAGCCGGCGATAGGGCGGGATCATGCCCTGGCGCAGGCAGCCGACAGCCTTGATCACCCCCGCCAGACCCGACGCCGCACCCGCATGCCCGATATTGGCCTTCACCGCGCCCAAAAGGCAGCGGCCCGGCGCGTCACTGGCGCCATAGGTCTCGGCCAGCGCCTCCATCTCGATCGGGTCGCCCAGCGGCGTGCCGGTGCCATGCGTCTCCACATAGCCGACATCGCCGGCAGCCAAGCCGGCCCGCGCCAGGGCGCTGCGGATCACGTCGGCTTGCGCCTTCTGGTTGGGGGCGGTCAGGCCGTTGCTGCGGCCGTCCTGGTTGATCGCCGTGCCGGCCAGCACGGCCAGCACCGGATCGCCATCGCGCCGGGCGGCGTCCAGCGGCTTCAGCAGGATCGCCCCGCACCCCTCGCTGATCACCACCCCGTCGGCGCGGGCATCGAAACTCTTGCAACGCCCGTCCGCCGCCATCATCCCCATCTTGGACGAAGGCACCAGCGACATGGGCGACAGCAGCACATTGACCCCGCCGACCAGGGCCATGTCGCATTCCCCACGCTCCAGGCTCTGCGCCGCCAGATGCAGCGCCACCAGGGACGACGAACAGGCGGTATCCACCACCAAAGCCGGCCCACGCAAGTCCCAGAGGTAGGAGACCCGCCCCGCGATGGCGTTCAGCGCGACACCCGTACCGGAGAAAGGCTGTATCTCCTCCAGCCGGTCGAAGGTGCGGGCGGAATATTCGTGATTATAGGCACCGACAAACACGCCCGTGCGGCTGCCGGCCAGGGAGGTGCGGGTTTGTCCCGCCGCCTCCAACGCCTCCCATGCCACTTCCAGCATCAGGCGCTGCTGCGGGTCCATCCAGGCCGCCTCCCGCACGCCCAGGCCGAAGAAAGACGCATCGAACCCGGCGACATCGGACAGGAACCCGCCCCAGCGCGTGGTCATCTTGGCCGGCGCGTCGGGATCGGGGTCGTAGAAGGCCTTCCAGTCCCAGCGGTCGGCCGGGATTTCCCCGATGGCGTCGCCGCCATCGGCCAGCAAGTCCCAGAACCGGGCAGGATCATCCGCCCCGCCCGGATAGCGGCAACCCATGCCAATGATGGCCATGGGCACGGCCACATCCCGCGCGGGTGCCACCGCGTCGGCCAGGGCCGCCTTGCGCTGCAGGTCGCGAACCAGCAGGGCCAGCTTCTGCGGTGACAGGCGGGAAAGCCGTTCCTCCAACTCCATGGTTCAGCCCTCCGCCCGATAGCGCTGTTCGGCCTCGTCTTCCGACAGACCCTCCAGCATGTCCAGCAGGTCGCCCAGGCCATCATCGTCAGATGCCGCAGGTTCGGCGATGACCAGCAGCGGCACCTCCATCCGTTCGGCCAGGTGCAGGGCCAGATCGGCCACGGTCGGGTGCTTCCAGACCAGGGTGACGGGCAGTTTCAGCCCGGTATCCGCCTCCAGCCGGTTACGGGTCTCCAATGCCATCAGACTGTCGAAACCCAGATCCTTCAGCGCGGTATTGCGCTCCACCGCCGCGGGCGACAGGCGCAGGACACGGGCCAGCACCCCGGCCAGATGCGCCTCCAGCCGGCCCTGCCGGGCCCAGCCCACCGGTTCGGCCAGCAAGGCGGCACGCAGGTCCGTCGCCGGCTCCCGCACCGCCACCATCGGCAACGTGACCTCCGACAATAACGGTGCCGCCGCCAGTGCCGGATAGGCCTGGGCCCAGCGGCGGCGGTCGAACGACATCACCGCCAGCTCCGCCACCTCCGCCAGCCCCAGGCAGCGCATCAGCAAATCCAGCCCGCGTTCGGCCGGCAGCGGTTCCACCCCCCGCTGGCTCAGCCCGTCCGCAGCATCGGCAACCAGCCCGATATCCGCCCAGGGTGACCAGTTGATGGACAGGCCCGGCAGGCCGCGCGACCGCCGTGACCGGGCAATGGCGTCCAGGGCGGCATTGGCCGCCGCGTAGTTGCCCTGTCCGGGCGACCCCAGAAAGGAGGCAAGGCCGGAGAACAGCACGAAGAAATCCAGTTTCCGGTCTGCCGTGCCCTCATCCAGGATCAGGGCCCCGCCCTGCTTGGCGGCCAGCAACCGTTCAAAGCGCCCGGCATCCTGTTGCAGCAGGATACCATCATCCAGGGACCCGGCCGCATGGATGACGCCGCGCAGGGGGCGGTCCGGCCGGTCGATATCGTCCAGCAGCGCCAGCATGCGGGCCCGGTCGGCCACATCCACCTGTCTTATGTCCAGTTCCACGCCGCAAGCGGCGATGGCATCCAGGGCCGCCGCCTGCGCCTCCCCCGGCGGACGCCGGCCGGTCAGGACCAGGCAGCCGGCCCCTGCCTTTGCCAACCTTTCCGCCACCGCCAGCCCCAGCCCGCCCAGGCCACCCGTCACCAGATAGGTACCCTTGCGATGTAGGCTTGCCGGTTCCACCAACGTCACCGCAGCCCCCGCCAGCCGCGCCACCGACAGGGCACCGTCGCGCACCGTCACCTGCGTTTCCGGCACATCGGACAGCAGCAGCCGAGCGAAAGCTGCCCAGTCATCGGCACCGGGCACCGGCGGCAGATCGGTCAGGCTGCACCGCAATTCAGGATGTTCATGCGCCACCGTCCGGCCCAGGCCCCAGACGGGCCCTTGCGCCGGTGCGGTGCCGTCCCACTGCACCCCGGCCGTGGCCAGCCACAGGCGCGGCGGATTGCGCAATGCCGCGCGGACCAGCGTCTGCACCAGATGCAGTGCATCAACCACCCCATGCCGCCGCTCCTCCGCCGGCGACAGCCCGGACAGGCCCAGCGCCCCCAGATGCACGATGCCGGCCAGGGAACCGGATACCTCCGCCGGCACCTGGGACGCCGTTTCCACCTGGGCACCGGCCTGGGTCAGGGCCGATGCCAGCGCCGCCCGTTCCCCGTCCCCGCCGCCGACCAGCAGCCATTCCGACCCCGCTGTTACGAGCGGCGGCACCGTCGCCGGCCGCCAGTCGATGCGCCACAGCCAGGGCGCATGGTCGGGTGCGGCGTCGGGCAGCAGGGCGCGGGCTTCCTGATAGGGCGTGGGCCGGTCCAGGGCAGCGCGGTTATGGGCCAGCAATTCCGCCACGGGCGCATGCGGATCATGGACCGCCGACATCAGGGCATAGATCATCAGGCCCGCATCCAGCGCCCGACCGACATTGGGATACATGGCGACATGGCGGACCAGGGCCGGATCGACGGCGGGATCGGCCGCCACCTTGGCCAGATTGGCCTCAAAATCCCCGTCATACAGGCAATTGGCGATGGGGCCGCTGACATCGGTGCAGGACAGCAGCCGCATCCGGGCCCCGGCCAGCAGTTCGGCGAACTGCGCCGTGGTGGCCGAGTAGGTGGACAATTCCGGCAGATCGACCGACGACGACCCGGTGGCCAGCACCTCGGCCAGGATCAGCCGCCCGCCCGGGGCCAGATGGCTGCGGATATTGGCGAACAGCGATACCTTGTCGGCGATCAGGCCCGACACCTCGAACCCGAACACCAGATCATAGATGCCGGGGAAGGGTGTCGCGGCACTGTCGCGCTGGTACAGCCGCACCCGGTCGCCCAGCCCCAGCCGGGCCGCCCTGCCATTGCCGATCTCCGCCTGACGCGCCGACAATGTATAGCCCTCCACCGACAGGCCGGGATGTGCTGCCGCAAGATCAATCAGGTCGCTGCCATAGCCGCAGCCGAAATCGAAGGCCCGCTTCAGGCTGGCCATCTCGATCCCCCGGAACAGCAGCCGGCGCAGTTCCAGTTGGCCATCGACCAGCAGTTTCTGCTGGGCGGGATCATGTTCGGGCTGGAACACGGTGCGCAGCCAGGAGAAACCGGGCACGCGCACGGGCAGCAGGCTCCAGGTCAGGTAACCGCTCAGCACCTCCTGCGATGCCTCGGCCCCGCCCTGGGCCAGCCGCGCCTCATGATAGGCGGCACCCTGGTCGTAATAGCCGCCGATCTCCGTCTGTCCGGCGGCACTACTGGGCAGCGGCGGGGCGATGCGCACGCCCTCCACCGGCTCAGCCCAATAGCGCTGGCGCTGCCAGGGATAGTGCGGCAGGTCAACGGGCGGCACGGGGGCGGGCAGCAGCGCCGGCCAGTCCAGCACGGCCCCGGCGGCATAAAGGGCCGCCACCGCCTCGGCCAGCGGGGCCGCCGCGGCCACGTCGCGGCGCAGGCAGGCGACGGCACGCGCCGGACGGCCAGCGGCCTGGATATTCTCCACCATGGCCGGCACCAGCACCGGATGAGGGCCCATCTCGATCAGCACATCCGTGCCGCGCGCCACCAGCCCTTCCACCACCATGCCGAACAGCACGGGCCGGCGCAGGTTGCGGCACCAGTAATCCCCATCCAGTTCCGCGCCCTTCACCAGCGCGCCGGTAACCGTGGACACCATGGTCACCAGCCCGTCGCGCGGCGACAGGTCGCGCAGCAGCGCCGCCAATTCCGGCAGCAGCGGGTCAACCTGCGGGCTATGGCTGGCCACATCCACCTTCACCTTGCGGGCGAAACTGCCCTCGACCTCTAATTGCGCCGCCAGTGCGTCGATATCATTGGCATCGCCGGCCAACACCGTGGACCGGCGGCTATTGGCCACCGCCACCGACAGGCGACCGTGGAAGGGGGCAGTCCGCGCCTCGGCATCCGGCAGCGACATGTCGGTCAGCAGCATCGCGCCCTGTCCGGCGATGCTGGACAGCAGGCGGCTGCGCAGGGCGATGATGCGGGCCGCATCGTCCAGCGACAGGATACCGGCGACATGCGCCGCCGCCACTTCCCCCATCGAATGGCCGACCACCGTATCGGGCACGATCCCCCAGGATCGCCACAGGGCGGCCAGCGCCACCTGCAGAGCGAACAAGGCCGGCTGTATCCGGTCGATCCGGTCCCAGACCGCCCCTTCGCGGATTAGGCCGGCGACGGACAGGCCCAGATGCGGCACCAGTGCGGCGCTGGCGGTCTCCAGCGCGCCGGCAAAGACGGGGTCATCCATCAGGTCCCGCGCCATGCCGGCCCATTGCCCGCCCTGGCCCGGAAAGACGAAGGCCACGCGCGGACGCGACGCAGCCCCCGCACTGGCCAGCGCCTGCCAACCCTCCCCCTCGTCCCGTCCGTCCAGCCAGCCGGTCAACGCCGCACGCAGGCCAGCGGCATCTGCTGCCGTCAGGGCCAGCCGGTGCGGGTAATGGGCGCGGTGTCGCGCCGTGGCCCGGCACAGGGCAGCGGCATCCTCCGTGCCGCCGGCCAACCGGTCCCGATAGGCAGCGGCCAGATCGCGCAGGGCACCGGGGCTGCGGGCCGACAGGGGCAGCAGCAGGGCCTTGGGCGCTTCGACATCCGGGTGGGTGGCAATTTCCGGGGCCGCCGCCACCACGACATGGGCGTTGGTGCCGGCAAAGCCAAAGGCGCTGACACCGGCCACGGGCTGGGCCACGTCCCAGGGCTGAGCGCGGGTCGGTACGCGTAGGTCGGCGGCGGCCCAGTCGATCTCCGGATTGGGCCGGGTGAAGTTCAGCACCGGCGGGATGGTGCGGTGCTTCAGCGCCAGCACCGTCTTGATCAAACCGGCCATGCCGGCCGCACTTTCCAGATGGCCCAGATTGGTCTTCACCGCCCCCAGGACCAGCGGCACATCCTTCAGTTCTGCCGGGCGCAGGGCGCGGGCCAGGGCGTTGACCTCGATCGGGTCGCCCAGGCTGGTGCCCGTGCCATGCGCCTCGACATAGGAGATGTGGGCCGGCTCCATTCCCGCATCGGCCAGGGCGCGGGCGATCACCGCCTCCTGCGCCGGGCCGTTGGGCACGGTCAGGCCGTTGCTGCGGCCATCCTGGTTCACCGCCGATCCGCGCAACACCGCCAGCACATTGTCGCCCGCCGCCAGCGCATCCGACAGGCGCTTCAGCACCACCACGCCGCACCCTTCCCCCCGGACATAGCCATCGGCGGCTGCATCGAAACTCTTGCAGCGCCCGTCACGGGCCAGCGCCCCCATGCGGCAGAAATACAGCGTCGTTTCCGGCGACAGGATCAGGTTGACCCCGCCGGCCAGCGCCGCGTCACATTCCCCGGCCCGCAGTGCCTGGATGGCCAGATGCACGGCCACCAGCGAGGATGAACAGGCCGTGTCCACCGCCATGCACGGCCCCTGCAGGCCCAGCAGATAGGACAGGCGCCCGGCCGCCGCGCTATAGGCGTTACCCGGCCCGTAATAGGGTTCGCGCCGTGTCAGGTCGCCCAGCACGCGCAGATAATCGCCGCTGCCGATCCCCAGATAGATGCCGGTGGCACTGCCCGACAGCCGGTCCAGGGCCAAGCCCGCATCCTCCAGCGCCTCCGCCGCCACCTCCAGGAACAGGCGGTGCTGCGGGTCCAGGCTTTCCGCCTCGCGCGGGGAAATGCCGAAGAAGCCGGCATCAAACCGGTCCACCTGGGTCAGGAAGCCGCCATCGGTTGTGTAGATCTTGCCCACGGCATCGGGGTCGGGATCGTACCAGGCATCCGCGTCCCAGCGATCAGCCGGCACCCGGCCTACGGCGGACCGACCCTGCACCAGCAGATCCCAGAAGGCGGCGATAGTCTCGGCACCGGGGAAGCGGCAGCCCATGCCGACCAATGCGATGGGGGCATGGCGCGCCCCCTCCAGGTCGGCGATGCGCGCCTCCGCCTCTTCCAGCAGCAGCAATAATTCGCGGGTGGGGTCCAGTCTCTCGCCGTTCATCGCGTGCCCCCCCGGCGGGCGGCCAGCTTGCGCTGCACATAATCCGCCAGGGCCGCCTCATCCATCGAGGCCACCTTCTCACGCAAGGCATTTGGTGCAGCCTGCTTGGCCGGCACAGACGGCGGGTCGCCAGCGATGAAGCGGGCCAGGGCCGCCAGCGTGGGATGGTCATAGGTCAGGGTCGCCGGCAGGGGCCGACCGATCCGGCGGGCCAGCTCGCCACGCAATTCAAGGGCCATCAGGCTATCCATTCCAAACACACTGAACGGCTGGTCGGGATCGACCGCCATCTCCTCGGGCAGGTGCAGCACCGACCGCACCACCCGCCCGACCTCCCGTTCCGCCAGCCGCAGCCGATCACCGGGCGGGGCCTGGTCCAGCAATGCTGCCAGTTCGCCACCCGTGACCATATCCACCGACCCGCGCGGGGCCAGCCGGTCCAGGAAGGCACTGTCATCCACGCTGCGCCACGCCTTCCAGTCAAACGGCAGCACAGCGACCGGTCCCGGTTGCCCGGCCAGGGCGGCCAACGCGGCCAGTCCCGCCGCCGGGTCCAGCGTCCGCACGCCGCGCTTTGCCCAACCGGCCGCGTCCGACCCCGCCGCCATGCCCAGGCCGCGCCAGGGTCCCCAGGCTATGCTGGAAACCCGGCGTCCATCGGCGGACAGGGCGGATACAGCCGCGTCCGCCCAAGCATTGGCGGCGGCATAATTGCCTTGGCCAGCCGATCCCAACGTGCCGGCGGCGGATGAGAACAGGGTCAGGAAGTCCAGGTCCATCCCGTCGGCCACCGCCCGCAGGCTGGCCAGCCCCTCCAGCTTGGGGGCCAGCACGGCGGCAAAAGCGTCCCAGTCCAGGCCCGACAGCACGCCATCACGCAATATCCCCGCCGCATGTACGATGCCCGCCAGCGGCGGCACGTTGGCGGCGGCAATGCCTTGCTTGACGGCTTCCACATCGGTGATGTCGGCGCGCACTGGCACGGCCTGCACGCCGTCGCGCGCCAGATCGTCCAGCAGGCCCGCATCCGGTTCCGACCGGCCCAGCAGCAGCAAGTGTTTGGCACCGCGCCGCGCCAGATCGCGGGCCACCGCCTGACCCAGCCCACGCGTGGCCCCCGTCACCAGATAGGTGCGGTCGGGCCGCAGCGGGACCGGCTGGGTCGGTACCGCCGGAACCGGCACCAGCCGCGCCGCGCGCCAGCCGTCGCGCCACGCCCATTGCCGTTCCCCCGCCGCCCGGCAGGCCGCCAGACGGGGCAGGAAGTCCCGGATGATGGATGCCGCATCGGCATCATCATGCAGATCCAGCAGCACCGGTGCTGTTTCCGGCTGTTCCAGCGCCGCCGTGCGGCCCAGGCCCCAGAGCGTGGCACCAGCCGGGTTGGTCACCGTGCCTTGTGCCCCCCTGGTCACCCATAGCGCCGGCACGTCAGTGCGGGCCAAAACCAAGGCCCCCTCCAGCGCCGGGCGCAGTTCCGCTGTCTTGGCCCAGGGGGACAGGTCCAGAGCGGCCAGATGCAGCACCCCGGCGATGCCCGTCAGGTCTCGCCCGGCCACCGCCGGGGGTGCGATCAGTTCCATATCCAGGCCCGTTGCCGCCAGCGCATCGGCAACCCCACCCCGATCCGGCACCACCAGCCAACGACCTGCCGGTTCCGGACCGGCCGGCGGTGCCACCGGCTCCCACGCCACACCCAGCAGGGGCGGCAGGGCGGCCGGCGGCTGGGTGATCCAGTGGCGCACCCGCTGGAACGGGTAAGTCGGCAGCGACACAGGCCGGTGCCCACCGGGCGGATGCAGCGCCTCCAGCCGTACGTCCACGCCCGCACTCCATGCACCGGCCACGGTCTCCAGGAACCGGCGGCGATCCTGCCCGCCAGACCGCAGGTTGGATAACCAAGTGATGGCGGCATCGGGCTGTTCCCGCCGCGCCAGCGCCACCAGCGCCGGGCCGGGCCCGATCTCGATCACACAACCGATGCGCTGGGCGGCCAGGGCCGACAGGGCGGGGGCGAAGGCCACCGGTTCGCGTATCTGCCGGCCCCAATAGCTCCCATCGGGTGCCGACTGCACTGGCAAAGCCGTCAGGGTGGAAATCCAGGGCAGCACGGGCGCCCTGGCGGCAACAGCACCGGCCCTTGCCGTGAACGGGGCCACCGCCGGGTCCATCAGCGGCGAATGGAAGGCATGGCTGACCGCCAGCTTCTTCCAGCGGATGCCGCGTGCCGACAGATCGGCAGTGATCCCGTCCAGCATCACCGCATCGCCCGACAACACCGTCTCTGCCGCACCATTCAGCCCGGCGATGCCCACCCGGTAGCCGACAAGCTCCACCAGATCGGCAGCCGGTGCGAAGACCGCGATCATGGCACCGTCGCGCGGCAGGGCCTGCATCAGCCGCCCACGTGCCACCACCAGCCGCGCCGCATCCTCCAGCCCCAGCACCCCGGCCGCCCAGGCGGCGGCGAATTCGCCCACGCTGTGGCCCAGAACCAGATCGGGCTCCACCCCCAGCCCGCGCCACAGCGCCACCAACCCCGCCTGCAGGGCGAACAGGGCCGGTTGGGCATATGCCGTGTCATTCAGGCGCGCATCATCCCCGCCGCCCAGCCAGATATCGGCCAGGTCCGGCAGTTCCGTCATGGCGGCCAGACAGCGGTCCACCGTTTCGCGAAACAGCGGCTCTTCCCGATACAGCCCGGCCGCCATGCCGGCATATTGGCTGCCCTGGCCGCTGAACAGGAAAGCCACGCGCGTCCGCCCGCCCAGGGGGGCCGTGCCGCGCTGTCCATCAAAGGCGGCAAGGCGGGCGGCGGCATCGGTCGCGTCGTCGGCAAGCACCGCCAGCCGCTTTTCCAGCGGCACCCGACCAGTGGCCAGCGTCCAGGCGGCAGCGGACAGCGACGGTGCATCAAGGGCCGACAGGGCCGCCGCCATGCGCCCGGTCAGGGCAGACAGGGCGGCATCATCGCGCGCCGACAGGGCCAGCAATTGCGGGCCCGTCGCCGCTATCTGCACCGGTTCGGCAGCGTCGTCGGCCCGGATCACCAGATGCACATTGGTCCCGCTCATCCCGAAGGCGCTGACCCCCGCCACGCGCGGTCCCGGCCAGTCCGTCATGCGCACGGGCACCTCAGCCGGCACGGCAGCCAGATCCAGCGCCGGGTTGGGTTTGGTGAAATGCAGGTGCGGCGGGATGCGCCCATGCTGGACCATCAAAGCCACCTTGATGGTGGCCGCGATGCCAGCCGTCGCCTCCAGATGGCCGATATTGGTCTTCACGGTGCCGACATGCAGGGGGGTGGTCCGCCCCTGCTGCACGGCCGCCAGGGCCGCGATCTCGATCGGATCGCCCAGGCTGGTCCCGGTGCCATGCGCCTCGACATAGGTGACGGCATGCGGTTCCGTCTCCGCCTGGGCCAGGGCCGCGCGGATCACCGCCTGCTGGGCCGACCCGCTGGGCACCGTCAGGCCGGCAGCGGCCCCGCCATGGTTGACCGCCGACCCGGCGATCACGGCGATGATGCGGTCTCCCGCCGCGCGCGCATCGGACAGGCGCTTCAGCGCCACTATCCCCGCCCCCTCACCCCGCCCATAGCCATCAGCCGACGCATCGAAGGTCTTGCAGCGGCCATCGGCGGCCAGGGCCTTCAGCCGCGCCATGGTGATGAAAGTATCGGGCACCAGGATCAGATTGGCGGCCCCCGCCAACGCCAGATCGCATTCGCCGCCACGCAGGCTCTGGCAGGCCAGATGCACGGCCAGGGCGGAGGAGGAACAGGCCGTGTCCACAGCCATGGCCGGCCCCGTCACCCCCAGCACATAGGACAGCCGCCCGGCCAGAAAGCTGGTGCCCGTGCCGGTGCCGACATAGGCGTCCAGATCGGCCGGGTCGGCGCTGGCCCGCACCAGCCGGTCGTAATCCTGGTTCATGGTGCCGATGAACAGGCCCGTGCGGCTGCCGGCCAGCCGGTCGGCGGCGATGCCGGCATGTTCCAGCGCCTCCCACGCCACCTCCAGCAGCAGCCGCTGCTGCGGGTCCATCGTCACCGCCTCACGCGGGGAGATGTTGAAGAAGCCGGCATCGAAATGCCGTACCTCCGGCAGCAATGCCGCCTGCCGGCAATAGGATTTGCCCGGCACCGACGGGTCGGGGTCATAGACCGCATCCATGTCGAACCGGTCGGGCGGGATGGGGGCGACGGCGTCGACACCGTCGCACAGCATGCGCCAATACCCGTCCGGCCCGTCGCCCCCGCCCGGAAAGCGGCAGCCGATGCCGACAAGGGCGATCGGTTCGCGTTCGCGCGCCCGCAGCCGCCCCTTCATGTCGCGGACGGCGACAAGGGCGGCGCGCAAGGCAGTGGCTTGGTCGGGGCTGCTGCTCATTGATGGGCCTTATTCACCCGAGGACGCGGATTTGGCCCGCCGCCCGCCACGCCGCGGGGAGGCCGCTTCAGCGGCGGCCAGTGGCGGCGCCGGCTTGCGGGCGCTGACCAGCACATACTGGAATTGCAGCACGGCCAGGGTGGACTGGTGCCATTGCAACAGCGTCTCCAGCCCCAGCCGCTTCACCGCTTCCGGATCGCCCAGCATCTCCATCACATGCTTGCCGAAACCGACGAACACTTCCTGCGACAGGTCCCGCACCTCCACATCGACGAAGCCCGCCTGTTCCAGCCGGGTGGCATAGGTGCCCAGATCGTAAAGGTTTTCCGCCGGAATGGCCCAGAGGCGGGAGGCCAGCAGATCCACAACCTTGGCCACCAGCGGCCGGTCAGGGCGCGGCACGATGTCGGCCAAGGCGATCCGCCCGCCATGGTCCAGCACCCGGTAAGCCTCTGCGAAGAAATCGGCGCGGCTATCGAAATGCAGGGCCGATTCCACCGCCACCACCCGTGTCACCGACCCGGTCGGCACCGGCAGGCGCGTGGCATCGGCCTGGTGCAGTTCCACCCGCCCATCCAGCCCCGCCGCCTTCACCCGCGCCTTGGCGGCCTCGATCTGGTTGGGGATGACATTGACGCCGATGATGCGTTCCGGCTTGCGCTGTTCGGCCCAGCGGATGTCCTGATCGCCGAAACCGAAGCCGGCATCCAGCACCACATCCCCCTCCCCGATACCGGCGGCATCGGCCACCTGATCGACCAGGGCGGCGGCGGCGGCATCGTAATCGGCAGGCGCATCGGCCCAGTAGCCGAGATTGAGATAGAGGCTTTCCCGTCCCAACGCCTTGGCCGCGCCATAGACGGCGGCAAGGCTGGCGGATGGGGTGCCATTCTCCCCCTTCAGAACCGGCGTGGCGGCAGGGCTCATCTCGTGTCCTCCAGTTCCTGGATCAGCAGGGATGTCAGCTCGTCATCGCTGAGCGTGTCGAGGTCGGCATTGTCGGCCGATGCGACCGCCGCCGGGGCGGGGGTGGGGCTTTCGGCCAGGCCGAACAGATGGTCCAGCAGGTACCCGGCCAGGGCGTGCAGGTTGGCCCGGTCCAGGATCAGCGTGGCCGGCAGCGGGCGGCCCAGCAGGGATTGCAGCCGGTTGCGGAATTCGATGGCCATCAGGCTGTCCATGCCCAGATCGAAGAAG
This sequence comes from Niveispirillum sp. GW835-FHT14G11, assembly GCF_058793615.1. Lineage (NCBI taxonomy): Bacteria > Pseudomonadati > Pseudomonadota > Alphaproteobacteria > Rhodospirillales > Azospirillaceae > Niveispirillum > Niveispirillum sp. GW835-FHT14G11. The sequence goes on along the minus strand of NZ_JBXAFZ010000013.1, from coordinate 28,917 downwards.
CCCTTGCGCGCCGGCACTTCCATCCCGACCGGCAGACCGGTGGCGGCGATCATGGGCGGGCGCAGCAGATCCTCCAGCACCTCCCGCCGCCGCTCCGCTGCGGCCCCCTCCAGCCGGGCCTGCCAGTCGGCGAAGACATTCTGTTCCACCCCGGCATCCACCTTGGCGCGCGGGCGAACGGCGTCGAACAGGCCGGCGCGCGTGGCACCCGCGCCCGACAGATAGCGGCCCCAATCGACGGGCAGCACCGCCACCTGCGCCAACCCCGACGACAAGGTGCTGCCGATCAGGTCCATCCCCTCCGCCCGTGTAAAGGGCCGCACGCCGCGCGCCGTCCAGGCGGTGGCATCGCGCACAGCGGCCATGCCACCGCCGGCCCAGGGACCCCAATTGATGGAAAGGGCAGCCAAACCCAACCCCGCCCGCCGCCGGCACAGCGCGTCCAGCGTCGCATTGGCGGCGGCGTAATTACCCTGCCCAGGGGAGCCGATCAGCGAAGCACCCGACGAATAGCAGACGAACAGGTCCAAGCCGCGATCACGCGTCAACTCGTCCAGGATCAAGGCCCCCGTCAGCTTGGGCGACAGCACCGGTTCCGTCGCCGCCCAATCCAGCCCCGTCAGGGTGCGGTCAGCCAATGTGCCGGCGGCATGGAACAGCCCCGCCAATGCCGGCCGCCGCACGCCATCCATCTCCCCGATCAGGTCGGCCATGGCGGCACGGTCGGTGACATCCACGGCCACGACCCGGATATCCGCCCCCAGGTCCGCCAGCGACGCCGGCACCGCACCGCCCCGGCGTCCCGTCAGGGTGATATGGCGTGCCCCCTGGCCCACCAGCCATTCAGCCGTGGCCAGCCCCAGTTCACCCAGCCCGCCGGTGATCAGATAGCCAGCATCGGCACGGATGGCCGGCAGCGCACCTGCGGGGCCGGCTGGCACCAACCGGGCCGCCTCCACGGCACCCTGGCTGATCCGCACCCGGTCCTCCGGTCCACCGGCCAGCAGGTGTGCTGCCACGGCCCGCCAGTCGGCGGGACCGGGTGCTGCCAGATCGACCAGCCCACCCCAACGGTCAGGCTGTTCCAAGGCGACCACCGCCCCCAGGCCCCACAGCGTCGCATGGGCCACATTCTCCGTGCGGGTGACCAGCCACAGGCGCGGCGTGCCCGGTGCCGCCGTCAATGAATGCACGATCTTCAATGCCGGCTCGATGACCGCCCGCACGTCGACATTCTGCGGCACCACGAAGGCCACCCCGTCGGCCACCGCCGCCAGCGCCCCGGCCAACCCATCAAGCCCGATGATCTGCACGCTGCCCGCCCCACCGTCCTGCAGCGCCTCGGCCAGCGGGGCGGCATCATCACCGACCAGCAGCCAGCGCCCGGCCTTGGCGGCGACGGCTGGGGGCAGCTTCTTCCAGTCCAGGCGGTAGAGCGGTCCGGCATCGCCAGCCGACAGGGCCCGCATCATCACATCACGCCGCGCGCGGCGCAGACGCAGGCCGCGTGCCTCGGCCACCACCCGGCCCGTGGCGGCGTCATACAGCGTGAAATCGCCCGCGAACATGTCGTCGCGCCCAGCCTCCCCCGGCCAGAGCACGGCATGACAGACCAGATCGCCACGTGCATCCCCGAAGAAGCGGAAGCTGTCCACACCCACGGGGATCACGGCCACCGACAGGTCGGTGCCCATCACCGACTGCGACGCCGCACCAAACACCTGATAGCAACTGTCATGCAGGCCGGGATGGAAGGCGAAACTGCCATCGCGCCGGTCGGACGGTTCCGGGGCGCGCATGCGGCCGATGGCTTCCCCCTCGCGCCGCCAGATCGTATCGACCCAGAGATAGGAGCGACCAAAGGTGAAGCCGACGCGGGTCTGCACATCGTCATAGAGTGCCCGGCCCGTCACCAGATCGGGGCAGCGGGCGCGGATCACCTCCAGCGAGGGTGCCACATCCGCGGGGACATTGGCGTGCGTGATGATTGCCGTCGCGTGCAGGGTCCAGGCATCATCATCCGCCCCGTCGATCAGGCTTTGCAGCTCCACCCGCCAGCGGTCGGGGCCGTCCGGGAACAGGGTCAGGCTGACGGTGCGACTGATCGCATCGGTCAGGATGACGGGTTCCAGGAAGGCGATGGCGCTGGCCTCTGCCGGCCGCCCGGCCAGCAGGTCGCGCGCCGCCTCCATCATCAGCGATACCAGTGTCGGGCCGGAAACCACGGCACGGCCATAGACGACATGGTCGCCCAGGATCGGTTGGGTGCCCAGATCGAAGCGCGACTGATATTCCACGGTGCGGGCGGGGGAGCGGTGGCGGGTGCCCACCAAGGCCGCCCCACCCGTGGCCTGGATGTCGGCCCGCACGCGGCCCGGCTGGAACCAGTGGCGTTTGCGCTGGAACGGATAGGTGGGGGCACGCGCCGATGGGTCAGCGAAACCACGATGCACCGCAGCCCAGTCGATGGCGGCCCCATCCTCATACAGTGTGCCCAGGCTGCCCAGCAGCACGCGCCCATCCTGCTGCCCTGCCCGCAGCGACGGCAGAAAGCGCAGATCGGGGTTTGCATCGCCCGCCACGCGCCGGCCCAGCCCCAACAGGGCCGCCCCCGGCCCGATTTCCAAAAAATGTGTGCAGCCAGCCGCGATCAGCGCCGCCATGCCATCGGCGAACCGCACCGGTTGCCGCAGATGCCGACCCCAATAGGCCGGATCGCGCAGCAGACCGGCATCGGCGAAACCGCCCGTGACGTTGGAAACCAGAGGGGTGGCCGGATCGGCAATGTCGCAGCCGGCGGCACTGGCCGCAAAGGCATCCACCACCGGGTCCATCAGCGGAGAATGGAAGGCGTGGCTGACCGTCAGGTCGCGCACCCGCACCCCCTCTGCCTGCAACACCTGACCAGCCCGGCGCACGGCTTCGACGGTGCCGGAGATCACCACCTCATCGGGCGCATTCAGGCCAGCGACTGCCAGCCGGTCGGGATCAGCCGCCACCAGGGGGGCCACCCGGTCGATGCTGACGGCCACCGCCGCCATGGCCCCGCCCGTCGGCAGCGCCCCCATCAGCCGCCCGCGTTCCACCACCAGCGCCAGCGCATCTTCCAGCCCCAGCACGCCAGCGGCATAGGCTGCGGCGAACTCACCGACACTATGGCCCATGACGGCGGCGGGGTTCACGCCCCAGCTTCGCCACAGGGCCAGCAGCGCCACCGACAGGCTGAACAAGGCCGGCTGGGTGAAGCCGGTATGGTCGATGCGCCGGTCGGCTGGATCTGCGGGATACAGAATATCCAGCAGCGGCACGCCCAGATCGGCGCACAGGGAAGCACACCGGTCCAGGGCGGCGCGGAATACCGGCTCCGTCTCATAAAGCTGGCACCCCATGCCGGCATATTGCGCGCCCTGGCCACTAAACAGGAAGGCCACCTGCGGCGCGGCACCGACACGGGTCGGCGGTGACAAGGAAACGGCGGCCGACGCGATTTCAGCGGCCGTCCCCACCAGCACGCGGCGATAACGCAAGCCGTTGCGGGTACGGGAAACAGCGGCAATCAGGTCGGCGGCCTCCTTGTCGGATGCATCGGCCAGCCTGCCGGCAATGGATTGCGCATCGGCAGTCAAGGCCGCCGGTGTACCGGCAGCCAGCGCCAGGACATGCACGGGACGGGCGTGGGGAGCCGGCGCCGTCACCGTCTCCACCCCCGCCAGCACCATATGCGCATTGGTGCCCGACAGGCCGAAGGCGCTGATGGCGCCCAGACGCTCCCCGGTCCAGGGCTGGGCCGTCGCCGCCAGCCTGGCGTTGATGGCATCCAGGTCGATGGCAGGGTTCAGCCGCGCCACCGGCCGCTGCGGCGGCAGGGTCCCGTGATGCAGCGACAGGGCCAGCTTGATCAGCCCGGCGATGCCCGCCGCCGGCTCCAGATGCCCGATATGCGCCTTCACCGCCCCCAGATGCAGCACCCGCTCGCGTCCCGGACCATAGACGGCACCCAATGCCGCCACCTCGATCGGATCACCCAGCGACGTACCGGTGCCATGCGTCTCCACATAGGTGACGGCTGAAGGTTGCACTCGCGCCTGGGCCAGGGCGGCGCGGATCACCGCCTGCTGCGCCTCGCCATTGGGCACAGTCAGGCCGCTGCTGGCCCCGTCATGATTGACCGCCGATCCCCGGATCACCGCCAGCACGCGGTCGCCCGCCGCCAGCGCGTCGTCCAGCCGCTTCAGCACCACGAAGCCCGCCCCCTCACCCCGCCCATAGCCGTCGGCGGACGCATCGAAGGTCTTGGAACGGCCATCGGGCGACAGGGCGCGCAGGCCGCAGAGATAGATTGTCAGGTCGGGCGACAGGATCAGGTTGACCCCGCCGGCCAGCGCCATGTCGCATTCCCCGGCCCGCAGGCTTTGACAGGCCAGATGCGCCGCCACCAGAGACGACGAACAGGCCGTATCCAGCGACAGGCTCGGCCCCTGCAACCCCAGCACATAGGATAGCCGCCCCGCCGCGAAGCAGAAGCCGGTGCCGGTGCCGCGATAGGGATCGATGCGGTCTGTCCCCACCCCGTCAGCCTGCATCAGCCGGGCGTAATCATCCAGCCCGATGCCCACGAACACGCCCGTGCGGCTGCCGCGCAAGGTGGCGGGCGCGATACCGGCATGTTCCAGCGCCGCCCAGCCGGCTTCCAGCATCAGCCGTTGCTGCGGGTCCATACTGTCGGCCTCGGCATCGGGGATATCGAACAGGCCGGCATCGAACCGGTCGACATCATCCAGGAACCCACCGGCCCGCGTGTAGAGCTTGCCGGGACAGCCCGGTTCCGGATCAAACAGCCGGTCCATGTCCCAGCGCCCGTCCGGCACCGGCCTGATACCGTCACCGCCAGCCGCCAGCAGACGCCAATAGGCATCCACGCCGTCAGCCCCGCCGGGAAAGCGGCAGCCGGCCCCGATCACGGCAATGGGGGTGGCATCGGCGGCGGCATCCAGCCGCGCCTGCAGCGCCTTGATCTCCGCTGCGGCACGGGCCAGCAATGCGCGATGGGCGTTATCGTCCGTCACGTCCCCGGAACCTCCGCCGCCGCCAGGATGTAATCCAGCGGCCCATGTTCGCAGGCGCGCTCGGTGCCGGGCCAGGTGAGGTCGCTGCCGATGGCACCCAGCATCTGCGTCAGCGCCAGCACATAATGCAGCCGGTCGCGGCTGAACAGCATGGAGGGCGAAACCTGGGCCAACGGCGTCCAGGGGCTGATCTCGCCGGCGTCCAGGCGCTTGCGCAGGTTGCGGGCCATGGGGGCATAGACATGCTCGCGGATGGAAACCACCTGAACATTGGTGAAGCCCGCCGCCAGCAGTTGGTCGCGATAGACCGACCGGTCCACGACATTGGCGGCCGGCATCATCGCCTTGTTGGGAAAGCGGCGCATGGCGTCCACCACCCAGCCGAACTTGCCCGCCAGGGCGCGCGGCATGGGCAGGATGTCGCAGGCCGCGAAACGCCCGCCCGGCTTCAGCACGCGAAAGGCCTCGGCGAAGAAATCGGCGCGCGTGTCGAAATGGTGCCCGCTTTCCACCGCCACCACCTTGTCGAAACTGCTGTCGGGCAGGTCCAGATCGGTGGCCGACATGCGGTGCAGGGTGACGCGGTCGGCAATCTCCGCCTTCTGCAACAGGTTATGGGCCCCCTGAATCTGGGCCAGCGACAGGGTGATGCCGGTGACATGAGCGGCGTCGAAATCCTGTATCCAGTGCAGGATCTGGTCGCCATGGCCGCAGCCGGCATCCACCACCTTGTCACCCTTGCCCAGCCCCGCCGCCTGTCCCACCAGCCGCACCAGGGCGCGGCAGGCCTCGTCCTGGCTTTGCGGGTCGTCCTTCCAGTAGCCCTGGTTGAAGAAGCCGCTCTTCTCCGTCAGGAAGCCGTTGGCATTGTCATAGAAGGCGGCCACGTTGCGTTCCGTGCCGCCGCCGATCCCAAGCTCGCTCATGCTCCGGCCCCTTGCTTCTCGATGAGGTAATCGTTGATCACCAGCGCATCCAGGCCGCTGGTGGCGAAGACGGCGATGGCATCTTCCACCGAATGCACGATGGGCTTGCCCATGACGTTGAAGCTGGTGTTCAGCAGCATCGGCACGCCCGTCAGCCCGTGAAACGCACTGATCAGCGCGTGATAGCGCGGGTTGATCTCTTCCGTCACCGATTGCAGGCGACCAGTGAAATCCTCATGCACCACGGCCGGCACCTTTTCCCGCACCTCCGGTCGGAAGACCAGCGTGCGCTCCATATAGGGGCTGGACTGGTAATCCTCGAACCAGTCGGGCCCGTGCTCATGCAGGATGGAGGGGGCGAAGGGCCGGAATTCCTCGCGGAATTTCACCCGGTCATTGATGCGGTCCTTCATGGCGGGGTCGCGCGGGTCGGCCAGGATGGAACGGTTGCCCAGGGCACGGGGGCCGAACTCCGCCCGATCCTGGAACCAGCCGATGATGCGCCCCTCGGCCAGCAATTGCGACGCCTTGGTCACAACCTGTCCGTCCGGCAGATGCTGCAGGCTGGTAAAGCCGCCGAACCGCACCATGCGCTCCAGCGCCGAAGACGCGGCCGTGCTGCCCAGATAGGGCGACAGGGTACGGCCCGCGCCCGCCCGATCCTGGCCCGGATGATCCTCCGCCCAGGCCAGCAGCGCCGCCCCCAGCGCGTTGCCATCATCGCCCGGTGCCATGGGCACATGCAGGGCCTTGAAAGGCGTGCTGGACAGGATGCGTCCGGAATAGGATGAATTCAGCGCGCAACCGCCGCCGAAGGCCAGGTTGTCGCTGGGATGCACGGCGTAGAGGGCCGCCAGCAACTCGCCTGCCACCTCCACGAAAATCTCCTGCCCCGTGCGGCCCAGATCGGCCCGGCGGCGCTGATAGATGGTGGGGTCCGGATCGGCCTTGGCCGCCGCCATCAGCGCCTGTACCTCTTTCAGGCGCCGGCCCGTGTCGCGGCCCTGCGGGTTGTGCAGGGCCAGGCCGTCGGCCTGCACCAGCGGGCGCAGCAATTCATAGAATTCCGCATCCACGCTGCCATAGGGTGCCAGCCCCATGACCTTCCATTCCTCCCCCTGCACCGTGTCGAAGCCGCACAGTGCGCAGACCTTGGAATAGAACATGCCCAGGCTGCCGGAATTCTGGGCCAGGGCCTTGGGCTTGGCCGCCAGGGATGTGAAGGCCCCGTCGCGCCAGCTGTAGAAATTGGTGGAACTCCACTCCCCATACCCGTCGATGACGGCGCAGGCCGCCTCCTCGAACGGGCTGGTATAGCAGGCGGTGGCGGCATGGGTCAGGTGATGGTCGTAGCGGCGGATGCCGGCCACCGTGAACCCCTGGTCGCGCAGCGCCCCCAGATTATGGCCGGCCAGGCTCAGCGTGCTCAACATGCCCTGGCGCAGATGGTCGAAGCGCGGCCAGGGCCAGACCAGATGGTCGCTGCGCGCCATGAAGAAATCATTCACCGGCCGCAGCAGCCCGCCGATCCCCGGTACATCCACCAGCGACGAGGTCCACAGCGATTTCAGGACCTTCTTGCTCCAGCTGACGGCCACCACCACCTCGGCATCCTTGCCACAATACTGGCGGATCAGCTTAGGCGCGCGCAGGATATGGTCGGGCACGGCGTTGAAGGCGCGCTTGTCCTGGAGATAGCGTTCCTGCGCCTCCGCGAACAGAACCTCCCCGTCCGGGGCCACGATGGCCATGGCGGGATCATGGAACGACGCGGCCAGACCGACATAATAGGTCGCCATCAGCCCCTTCCCCTTTCTGCGGTTTGCGGGCCCGCCGCGGCATCCAGTGCGGCCAGCAGGTCGGACAAGATTTCTGACGGCCGCGCAGGTGCGGCCACAGGCGTGGCGGGCGGGACAGTGCCCGGCAGCCGTGATAGAAGATGGTCGGCCAGCGCGGTGACGGTGGCATGCTCGAACACGGCGGTCGGCCCCAATATGCCGCCCAGCGCCTGGTTCAGCCTGGCTTGCAGGGCCATGGCCATCAGGCTGTCCATGCCCTGGTCGAAGAAGCCGCGATTGGGGTCGGGCACCCCGCCGCCCATCACCGCCGCCAGCGCCTCACCCACCAGCAGCCGCAGCCGGCCGCGCCTTGCCAGCGGCGGCAGGGCCAACAGGGCGGCCAATGCATCGGGCACGGGCGGCACCTTGGGCATGGTGGCAGACGATACCTGCACACTGGCCGCCAAGGGTCCGGCCCCTTGCGGCAGTGCCGCATGGAACGCCGCCCAATCCAGGCGCAGTGCGGCCGTCACCGGTGCGGTGGCCCCGGCCAGCACCGGCCCCAGCATGGACAGCGCTTGCGCATTCGACAGCGCCCCGATGCCCTTCGCCCGCCGGCCGGCGGCGGCATCGGCACCCAGATTTGCGGCCATGCCAACCTGCTGCCAGGGGCCCCAGGCAATGCTGGCCGCCACCTGCCCCCTGGCCCGACGCCGCCGGGCCAGCGTGTCCAGGAAGCCGTTGGCAGCACCATAGCCCGCCTGGCCCAGCGCCCCGAACAGCCCGGCCATCGACGACATGAACAACTGGAAATCCAGCCGGTGCCCTTCCGTCAGCCGGTCCAGAAAATCCGCACCGGCGGCCTTGGCCGCGAAGATGTCGGACAGGGCCTCGCGGTCCTGACCACGCAGCAGGCTGTCGCGCAGCACACCCGCCGCGTGCACCACACCGCGCAGGGCCGGCCAATCACTGCCGAACCCGTCCAGCAACCGGGCGACATGGGCCGCATTCCCCATATCGACGGCCGCGACCTCCACCACCACACCCCGCCGGCGCAGGCCATCCAGCACGCCCAGCGCATCCGCCGACGGTGCCCGCCGGCCCGCCAGCACCAGATGGCGGGCACCGGCATCGGCCAGCCAGCCGGCACAGGCCAGCCCGATCCCGCCCAGACCGCCCGTCACCAGATAGGATGCGGCCGGATCGATGGCGGGGGTCGCCGCAACGGCCTCCTGCCGGCGCAGCACCGGCACCAGCCGGCGGTCCGTCGCCAGCACGATGCGCCCGCCGGTCCGCCCCAATTCATCGATGACCCGGTCCAGGGCAACGTCGTCGCCAGCCCCGATCACCGCGGCGATGCGGCCCGGCAGTTCCCAGCCGATGCCTTCGACCAGCGCCCATAAGGCACCGGCCACGGGATCGACCCGTGGATCGCCGGTGACCAGCCAGAGCGGACCATCGGCCTCACGCACCACCCGCAGGCAATGATCGCAAGCATCAACCGCGGCGGCGGCATCATCGCCTGTACCCTGCAACACCAGCAATTGCCTGTCGCCGCCGGTGCCCAGGCGGGAGGCCAGGGCGTCATGCAGCGCGCCCGCCCCCCGGACAGCCCAGGAACCGGGGGCCGCAACCGCAGCCGCCGGCGCATCGGTGAATTCCACGGCATAGAGTGCCGCTTCCCCCGGTTCCGTCGTCACCGGCGGAGGTGCCGCCACGGGCTCCGGCAGCCAGCAGACACGGCGCTGCCAGGGATATGGCGGCAGGGGCGTCACCCGGCCCGCCTTGACGCCCAGCGTGTCCCAGTCCGGCGTGAAGCCGCGCACGAACAGGTCGCCGACGCAGCGCAGAAGGCTCAACCGGTCATCTGTGGCGCGGCGCAGGGTGGGCACCAGGGTCAGATCCCCCGCCTCCCCGCCCCGCGCGGCCCACAATCTGGCGATGCCGGACAGCAGGGCCGGGTGCGGTCCCACCTCGACAAAGCAGCGATGGCCGGCCTGCAGCAGGTGGACGGAGGCGGCGGCGAAAGCCACAGTTTCGCGGGCATTGCGGCCCCAATAGGCACCGTCCAGGCGCGGGGCCGGCCCGCCGGTGACGGTGGAGATCATCGGCAATGCGGGTGCGGCCGGCACCAGCCCGGCCAGCGATGATGCCAGCGCCTCCACCGCCCCCGCCACCTGCCGCCCATGGAAGGCATAGGCACCCGGCAGCGACCGCGACGGCACGTTCAGACGGGTGATCGCCGCCTCTACCCCCTCCGGCGTGCCCGACAGCACCAATGACGCCGGCCCGTTGACGGCGGCGATATCGACATCCAGCCCCGCCAGGGCCGGTGCCACGGCATCGGGTGCCAGATCGACCGCCACCATGCAGCCCTGCCCCGCCAGCCCGGCCATCAGCCGGCCGCGCGCCGCGGCAATGGCGATACCCTGCTCCACGCTCAGGGCACCGGCGACGATGGCGGCTGCGATCTCCCCCACGCTATGGCCGATGACGGCGGCCGGCTTCAGCCCCAGGCTGGCCAACAGCCGGGCCAGCGCCACCTGCACCGCGACCAGCACCGGCTGTGCCAGTTCCGTCGGCGTCAGGTCGCGCCCCTGTTCCAACGCCTCGATCAGCGACCAGCCCTCGGCCCGGCGCAGGGCCAGATCGCAGGGTTCAAGCCCCGCACGGAAGGCGGGCAGGCTCAGCAGGCCCCGACCCATTCCCGCCCATTGCCCGCCCTGTCCAGTGAAGACGAAGACCGGGCCTGCCACATCCTGCGTAACCGTGCCGACGGCAATGTCGGGACCAGTCGCCCCGCCCGCCGCAGCGCGCAACCGCTCAGCCAGTTCTTCTGCACCATCACCCGTCACTGCCAGCCGGTGCGCCAGCGGGCTGGACCGTCGGGTCAGGGTGGCCTGCAGGCCCGCCAGATCCGTCCCCGCCGCCAGCATGTCCGCCGCCTGAAGCGCCCGGGCGGACAGGGCCACCGGGTCGGCTGCCGTCACGACCAGCAATGCAGCACCGGCGACCGGGGACGGCACCGACCGGGCCAGGGCCGGTGGCGTTTCCTCCAGCACCAGATGCACATTGGTGCCGCCGAAGCCGAAGGCGCTGACCCCGGCGAAGCGACGCGATCCGTCGGCGAGGGCTGGCCAGGGTTCCGCCGATACCGGCACATGCAGGTCAAAGCCGGGGCCGAAATTGGGGTTGGGCCGGGTGAAATGCACCTGTCCGGGGATCGTCCCGTGTTTCAGGCACAGCACAGCCTTGATCAGCCCGGCCATGCCCGCCGCACCTTCCAGATGGCCGATATTGGCCTTCACCGCCCCGATGCGCAGCGGTCCGGCCCGCCCCGGAACGCTGTAAACGGCGGACAGGGCCTGCACCTCGATCGGGTCGCCCAGGGTTGTGCCGGTACCATGCGTTTCAACGAAATCCACGGCATGGGGGGCGATGCCGGCATTGTCCAGCGCCGCGCGGATCACCCGTTCCTGGGCCAGCGGGTTGGGGGCCGTCAGGCCGTTGCTGCGGCCATCCTGGTTGATGGCACTGCCCCGCAGGACCGCATGGATGCGATCACCCGCCGCCATGGCATCGGCCAGCCGCCGCAGCACCACGGCACCGGCCCCCTCCCCACGGGTGAAACCATCGGCAGCGGCATCGAAGCTCTTGCAGCGACCGTCGGGGGCCAGCATCCCGGCCTGCCCCAGGGACAGGCCGATCTCCGGCGACAGGATGGCATTGACCCCGCCGACAATGGCCATGTCGCTCTCGCCCGTGCGCAGGCTCTGACAGGCCATGTGGAAGGCGGTCAGCGCCGACGAACAGGCGGTGTCCACGGCCAGACTGGGGCCGTTCAGGTCCAGCAGGTAGGAGAGGCGATTGGCCAGGATGGCATCGGCGATGCCCGACACGGCATAGGGATCGGGTATCCGCCCCGGTGCCAGCGACCGGCGGACATAGTCGCTGATGCAGGCACCCACGAACACGCCGGTGCGGCTGCCGGTCAGGGCGGCGCGCGTCAGGCCGGCATCATCCAGGGCCGCCATCGTCCCTTCCAGCAACAGGCGCTGCTGCGGGTCGATCCAGGCCGCCTCATGCGCCGACAGGCCGAAATAACCGATATCCAGCCCGTCCAGCCCTTCGACATATCCGCCCAGCGGTCGCTCCCCGTCGCCGAACCAGCGGTTGGCGGGGGCGGGACCGATGGCATCAACCTTGTCCAGCAGCAAACGCCAGAATGCATCCGGCCCGTCCGCCCCGCCGGGGAAGCGGCAGCCCATGCCGATGATGGCCAGCGGCTCGCCCATCAGCAGGGCCTGGACCTGGGGATCTTGGCGTACCCGCCGCGCCTGTAAGGCACGCTTTTCGGCGGTGATCATGGCGGGAAGGTCGGTCATGCCGCACCCCCCAGGGTCAGCAGCGCCAAGGCTTCCTCATCCGACAGTGCGTCGATATCGGCATCCAGCCGGGCGGCGGGGATAGGCATGGCAACCGGCGCAGGTGTGCCGGCTGGCCGCAACCTTTCCGCCAGATGGCTGGCCATCAGGGTCGGGGTCGGGCAGGTCCAGGCCAGGGTGGCGGCCAGGCGCAACCCCGTCAGCCGTTCCAGCCGGTTGCGCAGTTCCAAAGCCATCAAACTGTCCAGCCCCAGGCTGCGCAGCGGCTCGTCGGGCGGCACCTTGGCCGGATCGGTGCGCAGCACGGCGGCGATCTCCGCCGACAGCAGGGCCAGTTGCCGACCAGCGGCGGCATCGGCAAAGGCCCTGGCGAAATCCGACACGGCCTGCGGCGGTACCCCGGCACCGGCCAGGAAGGGCCGCGCGGCAGCACCCGGATAATGGTCGGCCCAGGCATCACGGTCCAGGCGCATCACCGCCCACACCCCGCCCGGACCGGCGATCAACCGGCCCAGCGCCGCCAGGCTGGCATCGGGCGACAGGCCGGCCAGCCCGCGCGCACCCAGCCTTTCCCCGCGCCGCGCATCCGCCGCCGCCAGCCCCACATCCGTCCAGGGCCCCCAGGCCACGGCATGGGCCGGCAAGCCTGCGGCCAGCCGCAACCCGGCCAGGGCATCGACGGCGGTATTGGCGGCGGCATAATTGGCCTGCCCCGGCGTGCCCAGCCAGCCAGCGGCAGAGGAGAACAGCACGAACAGGCCCAGATCGTCGGCCAGGGTCAGGCGGTGCAGGTTCCAGGCGCCGGCCAGCTTCGCCCCCAGCACCGTTGCCATCCGTTCCGGCGTCAGATTATCGATGACGGCATCATCCAGCGTGGCGGCGGCATGGAAGATGCCGCGCAGCGGGGCGGTTTTGCGCACATCGTCCAGCACCCGGCCCAGCGCATCCGCATCGCCCACATCCACGGCGAAGGTCCGCACCACGATGCCGGCAGCCGCCAGCCGGGCCAACACAGCTTCCGCCGCCGGCCCCGGCCCCCGCCGGCCCAGCAATACCAGATGCCGCGCGCCCCAGGCGGCCAGTTGTTCGGCCAATCGCAGGCCGATCCCGCCCAGCCCGCCGCTGACCAGATAGGCCCCCTCCGGGTCCAGTCGCGGGGCCCCGTGCGGAACAATCGCAGCGCAGCGGACCAGCCGGGCCGCCAGACGCCGTCCACCGCGCAGCGCCACCTGATCCTCATCCCCGCCGGCCAGCAGGTGCCGGGCCAGCCAGTCGGCCTCTGCCACCCCTGGCCGGGCCGGCAGATCGACCAGACGCAGAGGTACGCCCGCCTGTTCTGTCGCCGCAACGCGCAGGAAGCCACGCATCGCCCCCTGGCCGACCGCAGGGCCGGACGGCAACGGCAAGGTTCCCGTCTCCACCGCCTCCGCCCCGCGCGTCACCAGCCAGAGCGGCGGCAGGTCACCATCGGGACGCAGCAGGGCAAGGTGACGGACCAGCCGCAGGGCGGCGACGGCCTGCCATTCCTGCGCTGCCACGGGATCGCCGTCCCCACCGTCCAAAGGCGCGCGGCCGGCCAGCCAGACGATGCCGACGCAGCCCGCCAGATCGTCCGCCGTCAGCACATCCCCGATCTTTTCCGGGGCGGACACCCCCATCACCATTGATGCGGCACCCGCCGCCGACAGGGCATCGGCCAGCGCCGCGCCCAGGCCATCATCCGCCGCCGGGCCGCCATCAATCAGCAGCCAGCGGCCGGTCGCGGCCAGCGGCCCATCGGGCAACGGCTGCCAATCGATGGCGTGGAATTCCGCCGCTTCCGCCACCGTGCCGGCCACGGGCAGCACGGGGCGGACATGGTCGGTCCGGGCCCAGCCGATGGCGGGGAAACGCAAAGCCGGACGCCTTGCATAGAGTGCGGCTGCGTCCACCACACCGCCGCTGGTATGGATGGCGCCCAGCGCGTCCAGCAGGGCATCAGCCTCCCCCTCCTCCCGGCGCAGCGTCTCCACCACATGGGCGGCATCACCAAGACAGTCGCGCAGGGAAGGTGCCAGCACGGGATGGGCATTGACCTCCACAAAGGTGCCGAAGCCATCGGCGCGCAAGCGCTGCACAATATCGGCAAAACGCACAGGCAGGCGCAGGTTGCGGCCCCAATAGGCCGCATCCAGCGCCGTCCCCGGCAGGGGACCACCCGTCACCGTGGAATAGAAGGCCACATCCCCGCCCGCACGCGGAGCGATGCCGGCCAGTTCACGCGTCAGATCAGACAGCAGCGGATCGACCTGCGGGCTGTGGCTGGCCACATCCACCTTGACCGGACGGCAGAAGGTGCCCCGCAGTTCCAGCGTCTGCCGCAAGGCATCCACCGCATCCGGATCGCCGGAGAAGACCAGGGTACGCGGGCCGTTGATGGCGGCCACGGACAGGTGGTCGCGCCAGGGGGCCAGCACCGCCTCCCCCTCTGCCGCATCCAGTTCGGCCAGCAGCATGGCCCCCTGTCCGGCGATGGAGCGCAGCAGCCGGCTGCGCCGCGCGATGATGCGGGCGGCATCGGCGGGCGACAGGATACCGGCCACACACGCCGCCGCCACTTCCCCCATGCTGTGCCCGGCCACGGCGTCGATGCGCACCCCATGCGTCCGCAGCCAGCCGGCCAGCGCCACCTGCAGGGCGAAGATCAGCGGCTGGATGACATCGATGCGGTCGAACCGGTCGGCGGACAGCAGTTCATCCACCAGCGGACGCTCCGTAAAGGGTTCAGCAGCCGCACTGATGGCCTGGAACGCATCGCGGAACAGCGGGTCATCGGCATAGAGCGACCGGCCCATGCCCGGCCATTGCCCACCCTGACCGGGGAAGATCAGCACGGTACGGGCCGGGCCGCCCCGCGTCCCCGCCGGTCGTGCCGCCAGCTTTCCCGCCAGTTCGTCCACTGTGCTGGCGCGCAGCACCAGCCGGTGGCGATAATGGTCGCGCCCGTGCCAGGCGGCACGGCACAGGGCCGCCAGATCGGTATCGGGCCGCAGCCAGCCCGCCACCTGGCCCACCAGATCCGCCAGCCCCTCGGCACTGGCGGCCGACAGGGGCAGCAGATGGCCGGCTGCACCCAGCCGGTCCACAAGGGCAACGACATCACCCGTCGGTGCCGACCCCAGCACGACATGCACATTGGCGCCCGACCAGCCGAAGGCACTGACGGCGGCATGGCGCGCCCCGCCCGTCCAGGCGGCGGGGGCGACCGGCACCGTCAGGCCGGTGCCCAGATCGATATGCGGGTTCAGCCGGTTGAAATGCGCCATGGCGGGGATTTCCCGCTTTTCCACCGCCAGCACGGCGCGGATCAGCCCGGCAATGCCGGCGGCAGCCTCTGCATGGCCGATATTGCCCTTCACCGAACCCAGCGCACAGGCATCGGCCCGCCCGCCGCCATAGACCCGCGCCAGGGCGTCCACCTCCACCGGGTCGCCCAGCGGCGTGCCGGTGCCATGGCATTCGACATAGCCGATATCGGCGGGGGCTACCGAGGCATCGGCCAGGGCGGCGCGGATCACCGCCTGCTGGGCCTTGCCGCTGGGCGCGGTGATGCCGTTAGTGGCGCCATCCTGGTTCATGGCGCTGCCATGGATGACGGCCCGGATCGGGTCGCCATCGGCCAGCGCGTCGGACAGCCGCTTCAGCACGACCATACCGCACCCTTCCGACCGCACGAACCCGTCGGCCCTCGCATCGAACGGCTTGCACCGGCCATCGGGGGCCATCATGCCCATGGCATCGGTGATCATCCCGAACAGCGGCGCCAGGATCAGGTTGACCCCGCCCGCCAGGGCCAGATCGCTTTCCCTGGCCCGCAGGCTGGCGCAGGCCAGATGCACCGCCGCCAGGGACGATGCACAAGCGGCATCCAGCGCCAGGGCCGGGCCACGCAGATCCAGCAGATAGGACAGCCGCGCCGCCGCAATGGAATGCGAAAGGCCCGTCCCCAGATAGGCATCCAGCCCGTCCGGCCGATCCAGCCGCAGATGCAACTGGGCGAAATCGTCATTGTAGAGGCCCAGATACAGGCCCGTGGCGCTGCCGGCCAGCCTGGATGGGGGGATCAGCGCATCGGCCAGCGCCTCATGACAGACCTCCAGCAGCAGGCGTTGGCGCGGGTCCATCGACCGCACCTCTCGCGGGGACAGGCCGAAGAACCCGGCATCGAACCCGTCAATATCGGGCAGGAACCCGCCCAGCAGGGCGGCATCGGGTACAGGGGCCGGCGCGCTGGTGAAGGATTTCAGCCGGGACGGCGGATAGGGGCCGATGGCATCCTGGCCGTCGCGTGTCCCCTGCCAGAAGCGATCGGGCGTATCGCCGCCACCGGGATAGCGGCAGCCGATGCCGATGATGGCGACGGCCCGGTCGCGCCCGGCTTCCAGCTCCGCCACGCGGGCCCGCAACTGGCGGATTTCCGCCAGCGCCCGACGCATCAGCGCTTCCTGATCGGCTGGGCCACCCAAGCTCACGCCCTCCGTGCCGCCGGGGCGGCGTCCAGCTCGCGCTCCAGCAGCGCCATCAGGTCCTCATCCTCTCCGGCATCCACCGCCGGCGGTGGAGCGATCTGTTCAGCCAGATAGGCCGCCAGGGATGCGGGGCCGGGATGGTTGAACAGGTCGACCGGGCGGATGGTCATGCCCAGTGCCGTCTCCAGCCGCTGGCGCAGCGCCATCAGCATCAGGCTGTCGATGCCCAGCGCCCGGAAGGGCCGGGCCATGTCCAGGCCGGCCGCCGGCAGGCCGGCCACGGCGGCCGTGCTGGCCCGCACCAGCGCTTCCAGCCGCTTGCGCCAGTCGGCAACCTTACGGTCGAACGCAGGTTCCGCCACGGGTGACGGCGGCACAGGCACCGGGGATTTGGGTGGCAATAGCCGTGACAGCAGCGGTGCGGCGGCGGCAGCCGGATAGGCCTCTGCCCAGCGCTGCCAGTCCACGGCCATCACACCCTGTACAGGCTCGGCGGCCGGGTCCCCGTCCGGCATGGACAGCAGCCGTTCCAGACAGGACAGCCCCTCGCGGATGGCGATGGACCGCACGCCGGACGGCGCCCAGCCGGCACGCGCCGCCATGCCTGCCTCTTCCCAGAAGCCCCAATTGACCAGGGTCACCTTCTCCCCCGCCCGCCGCCGCTGCGCCGCGATCCCGTCCAGCGCCGCATTCGCCGCCGCATAGGCACCCAGCTGCGGGCTGTCGATCAGGCTGGAGAAGGAGGAGAACAGGACCAGAAAATCCAGGCCCAGCCCCCGTGTCAACCGGTCCAGCCACCAGCCGCCCTGCAGCTTCGCCCGCAACAAAGCCGCCAGACCCGCCTCGTCCAGCGCATCGACGGGCAGTTGCTGCATGACGCCCGCGGCGTGCACCACACCGCGCAGACGCGGACGGGCCTCAGCCGATGCCACCATCCAGGCCGTCAAGGCGGCGCGGTCCCCCACATCCAGCGCATCGACAGTAACGGTGACGCCGCGGTCACGCAGCGCCTGCACGGCATCGGTCACCGGGCCCTGCGCCGGCAGACCCGTGCGCCCTACCAGATCGATATGCCGTGCCCCCCGGTCAGCCAGCCATTGCGCCAGCGCCAGGCCCAGCCCGCCCAGCCCGCCCGTCACCAGATAGCGCCCGTCCGCCGCCAGGGCCGGCACGGCCACCGGCGCCAGCAAGGGACGCGGCGCCAGCCGGGCAGCCAGCGTCCGGCCGGCCCGCAACGCCAGCCGCGTCTCCCCGCCGCCGGCCTGCAGGGCGCGCAGCAGGTCCGCCGCCTGGGCCGATGCCGGCAGGTCGGGGTCCAGATCGACCATGCAATGCCACAGGCCCGGATATTCGGCCGCGATGGCCCCGCCCAGACCCCAGAGCGGGGCCTGCAGGGGCGCCAGCCGCTGCTGCCCGATCAAGGACCGGGCACCGGCCGTGATGATGGACAGGCGGGCGCCGGGCAGGGTGGCCAGCCGCGCCGCCAGCGACGCGGCATCCGCCAGGCCAGCCGCCACGCTGTCGGGATCGCCGGCCGGCAGGGACAGGGCCCGCAGGTCGATGACATGCATGTCGGGCCAGTCGCAAGCCGTCCGGGCCGTCGCCAGCCGCACGCTGCCGCCGGTCGCCGAAATATGGCCGGCCAGCGCCGCCGCCAGTCCGTCCCCATCGCCGACCAGCAGCCAGTCGCCGCCAGCCGCCGGGGCGGGCCGGTCGACAGGCTGCCAGTCCAGGCCGTAGAGACCAAGGGGGATGCGGGATGCCGCCGGGCGGGCGGCCGGCACATCGGGCCAGAAGCGGCTGCGCTGCCAGGGATAGGGGGCGGGCGGCAGGAAGCGCCCGCCGGCGGGATGCAGTGCCTGCCAGTCCGGTGACAGGCCCGCCGCATACAGCCGGCCCAGGGCCGTCAGCAGGGCCGGGACCTCCGGTGCATCACGGCGCAGGGTAGCCCCCACAAGGGCGCCCGTGCCGACCAGGCCCCGTTCCATGGCGGGCGCCAGCACGGGATGCGGTGTCACCTCCAGGAAGAATGTATCCCCACCGGCAAAAGCGGCAACCCCCTCCTGAAACCGTACCGGACGGCGCAAGTTGGACACCCAATAGGCTGCATCCATGGCGCTGCCATCCTGGACCGCCCCGGTGACGGTCGACAGCAGCGGCACCGCGCCCTTGCGGGGCGACAGGCCATCCAGCGCCGCCGCCAGTGGCTCCAGCAGCGGATCGACCTGACCGGTATGGGAGGCCACGTCGACACGCACCATGCGCGCGAATGCCCCCTCCTCTTCCAGCATGGCGACCAGGGCGGCCACGGCCGTGACGGGGCCAGCCACCACCGTATCCGCCGGCCCGTTCCAGGCCGCGACGCAAAGCCCGTCGGCCGACAGGAAGGCCCGGCGGCGCAGGCGGGCCAGTGCTGCCTCCGTCTCCCGCCCGCCCAGGCCGACCAGGGCCATGGCACCGCCGGCCCGGCCCTGGGCCAGCAGGCGGCTGCGGGTGCAGATGATGCGGGCGGCATCGTCCAGCGACAGGATGCCGGCGGTATGGGCCCCGGCCACTTCCCCCATGGAATGGCCGATGACGGCATCGGGCCGGATGCCCCATGCCGCCAGCTGCGCCGTCAGCGCCACCTGGATGGCGAACAGAAACGGCTGTATCGCGGCCACATCGTCATGGCGCGGATCGTCCGCCGGGGCCTGCATCAGGTCCAGCAGATCGGGTCCGCCCTGACGCGCCACAGCCGTCGCACACTCCAGCAGCGCGGCACGGAAGGCGGGCAGGTCCATCAGGCCCCGCCCCATGCCAGGCCATTGGCCGCCCTGGCCGGGATAGGCCAGCACCAGCCGCCGGCGCCCCGCCGTCACCCCCTGCCCGGCTTCCAGCCAGGCGGTGGCCGCCGCACGCAGACCAGCGGCATCGCTGGCGACCAGGGCGGCGCGTACCCCCTGATGACTGCCGCGCAGGGAACGGGTCCAGGCCAGGTCGGCGACGTTCCCCTGAAAATCCGCCAGCTGGGCGATACGGGTGCGCAGGGCTTCCGAACCGTGCGCGGAGACCGGTACCAGCACGGGGCGTGCGGCACGTGTCGGCAGGCGACCATGTTCGGCCAGATGGCGCAGGGTGGTGGACAGGGCGGCCGGGCCGCCATGGCCCCGTGCCAGGGTTCCCAGCACGGTGGCCGCACTTCCCGCCGATTGCGCGATGGCCCGGCGCAGCAGGGGCTGCGGTCCGATCTCCACGAAGATCGACACGCCTTCGCCGGCCAGGGCACGGATCGTATCGGCGAAGCGCACCGGCTGGCGCAGGGCCGTCCGCCAATAGGCGGCGTCGGGCACAGCGCCCGCGCGGATGGTGGACCGGAATTCATGGTCGGGCCGGCGCAGGCGCAGATCGCCCAATCCGGCCGTGAACCCATCCAGCACAGGGTCCAGCAGGCGGCTGTGATGGGGGACGGGCACCGCAACGCGGGTGGCACGCACCCCGTCGGCCAAGGCCGCTGCCTCCGCCGCCGCGACGGCAGCCGGTGCACCCGCCAGGACGGTCAGGCAAGGCCCGTTCAGGGCGGCAATATCCAGGTCCAGCCCATGGGCCGTAATCCAGTCGGCAGCGGCATCGGCGGCCAGCGCCACCTGCACCATGCCACCCTTGCCCGACAGACGCTGTTCGGCGGCGGCGCGGTGGCAGACCAGGTGGCAGCCCTGCGTCAGGTCCAGCCAGCCGGCAGCCACGGAAGCCGCCATCTCCCCCGTGCTATGGCCCAGGACGATGTCGGGCGTCAGGTCCCACTGCACGAACAGCCGCCACAACCCGACCTGCAGGGCGAATTGCATTGGCTGGGCGATGGCGGGTTCCGACGATGCCTCCCCCTCCGGTGCCGACAGGGCGCGCAGCACCGACCAGCCCAGCAGCGGTGCCATGGCTGCGTCGCATTCCTCCACGGCCCGGCGGAAAACGGGTTCGGCCGCCAGCAGGTCGCGCCCCATGCCGGGCCAGACCCCGCCGCTGCCCGTGAAGATGAAGGCCATCCGCCCGTCAGCCACCCCGTCGGCGTGCGCGGGCAACGGCACGGGATCGGCGGCGGGTGCCGCCTCCACAACCATATGCGCGTTCGACCCGCCAAAACCGAAGGCGCTGACCCCCGCCCGGCGGGTGCCGCGCCCTTCCGGCCAGGGGCAGCGCCGGTTGACCAGGCACAGCCCCAGATCGGCAAAGGGAATGGTGGAACTGGGCCGGTCGGCATGCAGGGTGGCGGGAATAAAGCCGTCCCGCAGGGCCAGCACGGTCTTGATCAGCCCGGCGATACCGGCCGCCGCTTCCAGATGTCCCAGATTGGATTTCACCGACCCGATCAGCAACGGCCGGTCGACGGGGCGTCCCGCCCCCACCACCGCGCCCAGGGCGCCGGCCTCGATCGGGTCGCCCAGCGCCGTGCCCGTACCGTGGGCCTCCACATAGTCGATGTCGGACGGATCGATCCCGGCCCGGCGGCAGGCATCGGCCAGCACGGCGCGCTGGGCGGCGGGGTTGGGGGCCGTCAGGCCGTTGCTGCCCCCATCGCTGTTGACGGCACTGCCGCGCACCACGGCCAGCACCTGGTCGCCATCGGCAAGGGCGTCGTCCAGCCGCTTCAGCGCCACGATGCCGCCACCCTCACCCCGGACATAGCCGTCCGCACCCTCGGCGAACGGCTTGCAGCGGCCGTCCGGCGACAGGCCCCCGAATTTCGACATGGCCAGCGTGCTTTCCGGCCCGCAGATCAGATTGATCCCGCCGGCCAGCGCCAGATCGCATTCCCCCGCCGCCAGGCTGGCGCAGGCCAGATGCAGCGCCGTCAGAGCGGACGAACAGGCGGTGTTGACCGCCAGCGACGGCCCCTCCAGCCCCAGCATATAGGAGATGCGCCCCGCCAGCACGCCATGGTCCTGGCCCGTGGCGCTGTGCTGGCGGAAATCCTCCAGACCCGGCGTGGCGATGCGGGCATAATCGCCCCACATGGCACCGATGAATACGCCCGACCGGCTGCCACGCAGGCCCTCCAGGGGCAGACCTGCAGCCTCACACGCCTCCACGGACAGTTCCAGGGCCAGGCGCTGCTGCGGGTCCATCTGCACCGCTTCCACGGGCGCGATGCCGAAATAATCCGCATCGAAACCGGCAATGTCCGGCAGGAAGCCGCCATGGCGGCTGTTCATCCGGCCCGGTACGGTACGGTCAGGATCGAACAGGGCATCGGCGTCCCAGCGGTCGGCCGGCACCGGGCCGACCGCGTCCACACCATCGTCCAGCAGCCGCTTGAAAGCCGCCAGATCGGGGGCGCCCGGAAACCGACAGGCCATGCCGATGATGGCCACAGGCACGGCGCGCGACAGCTTGACCGGCGCACGGCGGCCCGGCAGCGGCGCCTGCCCGTCGGCAACCAGCCTTTGCGTCAGGGCGGCGATGGTCGGACATTCCCAAAGCAGGGTGGGCGGTAATTCGCGGTCCAACACCCTGGCCATCTCCGCCACGATGGCCAGGGCGTTGGCGCTGTCCACACCCAGATCGTGGAAGCTGCGCCCATGGTCGATCCGGTCCGGATCGATGCCGGCATGGCGTGCAACCACCGCCGCGACGCGGCGTTCCAACATGTCGGCTTCCGCCCCCAAGGTCACGCCCCCTTGGCCGCGCCGGGGGCGCGGGGGCTGCGGGCGTTGCGGCGCGGGGATTGCACGCCGGCCGGTTCTTCGGCCTCTCCCCCATCTTCCATCCAGCCGGATGCCTCGATCCAGCGGTAGGTGGGGTCAAGGTCGGCGGTCTCTCCCAACAGCACGGACTTGCGGCGCAGCTGGTCGATGGGGCTGCCGGCGCCACCCCCGTGGCTTTTCGACGGCGTCACCACCTTTTCCGGCCAGGGATTCAGGCGGAAGAACCCGTCGCCGCCCAGCAGCAGGGCGCATTGCTCGGTGACCAGCTCCATGGGCGCGGAGACCACCATGTCGGTGAACAGGCCGGGATTGCCAGGCAGGAACAGCCATTCGCCATAGCCCCAGTCCAGATCGTAGCCCGCGATGGCCGCCACCCCCGCACCGGTGCCCACCGACAGCAGCCTTGTTTCCGGCAGCACCGCGCTGGCCACCACCCGCAGCCGCTTCACCTCATGCAACAGCATGCAGAGTGCTGGATTGTTGGCCACGACCCCGCCATCGACATAGCCCTGATAGATGGGAAAGGTGATGGGAAAGGCGCCGGTGCGCACGCCGATATCGACGGCCAGCTCATCTGCATCCTCCGGGTCACCACCATGGCTGTCGAACACCTTGGGCGCCCAGCCCCGATGGCCACCCGGCAATTGCGCATCCAATTTCACGGTGACCGCGACCACGCGGTGGTAAAGCTCCTTCAGGCGCCGATTCCCCAGCCGGGACCGCAGATACGCCTCCAGATTGGCATTGTCATAGATGGCCACCTTGCCAGCCAGGGCCCCCAGGTCACGCCACAGGCTGCTTTCATAGATGGGCGCCGTTCCGTCCCACAGTTCAAACGCATCGCCCAGACCGTTGGCCGGGTTCTCATGCGCCGCCATCAGCAGGGCGTTCATACCGCCCGCCGATGTTCCGGCAAACGCGTCGGCGCGCCCGAGGAATCCTGGGAACTTTTCCTCGATCCGTCGCAGCATGGTCAGTGTGGCCAGGGACAGCACACCCCCGCCATCCATCGACAATAGCCGTCTCATGCATGGCCTCCCTCAAAGTGACGTGAGCACACAGGGGAACAAAATGCAAAAGGGGAACGCTGCCATCCGCGATTCCCGCCGATGGCCCACCCAACGCGTGTGAAGGCGGTGACCCGCTTATACCGGCGGCATGCGCGTTCGGCTCATACCGCTGGCGGGCACATAGGGCGCCTTATTCGACCGTAACCTTGCGCGGGCGACGACCGCCCTCCAGCAGCTTCAGACGGCGATCGATCACCTGCTGATAGCCGGCCAGGATCTCCGACTGGGCCTTCAGATATTGAATCTCCAGGATCGACCGGGATTCCTCATCCAGCATCAGGGCGCCGTTCAAGCCGCTGACCAGATTGCCCAGCAATTTCCGCAGGCCACCGGCCTCTTCCTCGAAATCCTTCATGGCACATTCCTTCCTGCTGGTGGAACGCTGAGAGTATACACTCCCAACGAGAAAAAATCCTAGAACCTGATATGCAGAACACCATCGGCCATCTTTGCGCTCTGCACATCCTTTGACAGGACGGAGCGCGGCAACGGCACATGCCGCTTGAAGGTGCCGATGCGGATGGTCAGGTCTTCCTGATTGCGGCTGATATCCAGGTCGCTCTTGTCCACAAAGGGCAGCTTGATGGTCAGCAGATAATCCTCCCCTTCCTTGGTGAAGGTATAGGGGGCACCCTTGTGGTAGAATTGCGCCGGGTCGTCGCCGCTGAACAGGGCATCGGCCACGCGCTGCAGATTACCGACGCCGATCACCTCGTCATCGAACAGGGGCAGCGACACAGTCGGAACCGGGTCGAAATATTCACGGACTTCCTTGGCATAGACCGTCTGCGCCTTCACCCAACGCGAATAATAACCGTCCGGCGTATCGGGCAGCAGACGGTTGATGACGATTCGGTCCACCGCCACCCCGTACATGTTGAAATACATGAAGGCGCGCTGCGTCTCGCGGATCACCATCTTCTCCGCCTGGGTGACCAGGCGGACGCTGGTCGTCTCAGGGTCGACCAGCAGCTTGTCGACGCCGGTGATGCGCTCGAACAGCTGCATCATGGCGGTGAAATATTTCTCGTCGGGCAGCTTGTAATCGGTGAAGCGCTTGGCGATGGGACCGGCGAACCGCACGATGTTGCGGTCCACGTTGAAGCGCTTGCGCACATACCATTCGATGGTCGAGGTGATGGAAACGAAGCGCAGGCTCTCGCTGGTCGGCGGGCAATCCAGCACGATGACGTCGTATTTGCCTTCCGACATATACTTATTGACATACATCAGGGCGATGACGTCCTCCATCCCTGGAATGACCGCCACCTCCTCCGCGATGACGTCGGTCAGGCCGGAAGAGGTCATCAGCATGGCGAGATAGCGGTAGATGTCGCCCCAATGCTTCTCGATCTCCACCTGCACGTCGATTTCCTGGACGTCCAGGTTCTCCGCCGCGCGCACCGGTTCGCCGCCATTATGGTCGAACAGCCCGCGGGGCAGATCGAAACAGTCGAACAGGCTGTGCGCAAGGTCGAAGGAGACCACGATGGTGCGATGGCCCTTCTGCGCACAGGCCAGACCCGTCGCCGCCGACACCGTGGTCTTGCCCACACCGCCCTTGCCCGACATCAGGATGATACGTGGCATCTCTATCCGTTTCGGCGACGCCAAACGCGCCGCTTATGATTATTAAGACGGGCGCCCCGGAAAACGATTACCACGGGCGATTGGTTAATCCCCCTTAATCCATAGCGGCGGATAGGGCAAATGATTTATATATGCGCTGCACACTGGCAGGTGGCGGGCAGACTTTCCCTGCCTACTCCCCAGCTATATTCATTTTGGCTAGGCATGGTCCGGAATGACTTATTCGAATATTGCAAACGACCTTACATTGTCGAATGCAGCCCTACTGGGTGCCCAGACACCGTGGATCGTGCCCTGGCACCGGTCCGGGCAGGCCCGTGTGACGCTGGTGGCCTTTCCCCATGCGGGGGGCACCGCCTCCATGGCCAGACCCTGGCCTGCGGCATTACCGGGCTGGGTGGACGTTGTGGCGGTGCAATATCCGGGTCGGGAGACGCGAATCGGGGAAAAGCCATACAACCGTGCCATACCGTTGGTAGAAGCGATCGCCGAGGCCCTGGTGCCCACCCTTTCGGGGCCGGTCTGTTTCCTGGGCCATTCGATGGGGGCGCTGCTGGCCTTCCTGACGGCGCGGTACCTGGCCGCCGGCGGGCACCGGCCGCCCAACCATCTGATCGTGGCCGGGCGGCGGGCCCCCCACCTGCCCGACCCGTTCGAACAGGCGCATGCCCTGCCGCAGGACCAGTTCCTGGCCCGTCTGCGGCGAATGAACGGCACCCCTGCCGCCGTGTTCGACCATGCGGAGCTGATGGAACTGCTGCTGCCCATGCTGCGCGCCGATTTCGCGGTGAACGAGACCTACCGGCACGAGGATGACAGCCCCGCCCCCTGCCCGGTCACGGCACTGGGTGGCACGCGCGACCCGATGGCGCGACCCGACGAGTTGGAGGCATGGCGGGCACAGGCACCCCAGGGCTTGACCACACGCCTGTTCGAAGGCGACCATTTCTTCCTCCGCACCGCCCAGGCGGCGGTCCTGGAGCATGTGACGGACATCCTGTCCGGGCTGGCATCGCGTGCAAGCTGAAACAACCCGAGAACGACCGAGGCGTCATGTCGACCATCCGTATCCTGGCGCTTGATGGCGGGCCGCGCGGCCTGCTGATGAACAGCATCCTGCTGCGGCTGGAGAATGAGCGGCCGGGCCTGCTGGACAGTATCGACATCTTCGCCGGCACCTCGGCGGGCAGCATTTCCGCCGCGCTGATCGCCGCCGCCCCCACGGCGCGCGAGGGCGTGAAGAACGCCATCGAATTCTGGCGCCGCTGGCGGCCCTTCGCCCAGTCCAAACAGAAGAGTTCCCGCTCCTGGATGGCGCTGGCCGGGCTCAGCGCCTTCATGACGCATGCCTCGATCTACCGGAACCTGGAGGAGATGCTGGGCGACCGGCGTCTGTCCGACCTGCCGCGCAAGCTGCTGATCCCCAGCTTCTGCCTGGACAATGAGGCGTCCTTGCGCGAAAGGCGGCAATGGTCGGTGCGCATCTATCACAACCTGCTGCCCGAGCTGCTGGACGAGGATGACCGGGTGCTGGACATCTGCATGCGATCCAGTTCCATCCCCATGGTGCATCCCGTCTACCAGGGCCATATCGATGGCGGCCTGTTCGCCAACAATCCCGCCCTGTGCGCCGTGGTGACGGCCCTGGATTTCGAGGATACGAGCCTGCCGCAGGTCGAGGTCCTGTCGCTCGGCCAGGGCATCACCAGCACCTACATGCCGCTGACGCGCGGCGATGTCGGCTATGGCAAGTGGCTGCTGGACAAGGATAATCCCATCGCCATCATCAAGGTGGTGATGGAGAGCAACATGCAGGCCATCAATTACCAGTGCAGCCGCCTGCTGGAGGACCGGTTCATCCGCTTCGACCCCGTGCTGACCAGCGATGTCGAACCCGATCCCAAGCGTCCCTTCGCCGAGTATAACAACCGCCAGGAATTCATGGCGGCACAGCTGGACCTGCGGCAGGTGTTGAACCGGCTGGAAGCGGCAAACTGGCCGGCACGATGATCCGGCGGCGCTGTGGGTGCAGCGTCAGGGTGACGGGCAGCCGGGCCCCCAGATCGCCATCCAGCTGAACCGGGGCATCGGTATCCGCCGCATCCAGGGCCTCCAGCACCACCCGGCGTGACGGAATGATGCGCACATCCGGCAGCAGGTGTACCCGCCCGCGCAGTACGGCCAGCACATCGCGCAGCAGGGCGCGGCGGCTGGCCTGCGGGAACAGCACCACCTGCAAACTGTCCGACGCCAGATCGGCCTCGCGGGCCAGGATGAAGCGGCCGCCATAATGGCGCCCCTTGCACACCACCACCGACGCCGCCTCATAGTCACCGTCATCCAGGATGACACGGTAGCGGTGGCGGCGGAAGCGCAGCAGGCCCGCCAGACCAGCCAGGACATAGGCGCCCTTGCCGATGAAGCGCTTCAGCCGAAGGTTGGCGCCGGCCACCACGCGCGCGTCATAGCCGGCACCCGCCATCAACAGGAAGGCCCGGCCCCCACCGGTGCCCAGATGGATGCTGCGTTCCTGGCCGCCCAGCAGCGTATCCGCGATCGCGTCGATGCCCCCACCAAGCCCAATCTCCGTGGCGAAGACATTGGCGGTCCCCAGCGGGATCAACCCGATGGGCAGGTCGATCTCCGCGGGCAGGCCGTTGAACACGGCATTCAGGGTGCCATCGCCGCCGGCCACGATGATGGCATCCAGCGCCTCATGCCGCCCGACATCGGCCGCCAGCCGTTCAACCGCCTCGCGGCCCGCCGCCTCCTGCAAAAGCACCTCCAGCCCGGCCCGGCGCAGCCGGTCCAGGACAAGCACCATACGGTCGCGGCGGCGTGGCGCCAGCCTGGCATTGAAGATGACCAGCACCCGCCCAAGCGGTGTCCGGTCGACCGGATCGATATCCCCCACCCTGACATTCCCCCGCTTCCGCACCGCGCCACCCGCCATGCGGACATAATGGCAGTTCATCACAACTGACAAGCGTGACTGACAAGTGCTGCGGGATCAAGATACCGTGATGGGAGGGTCCGGAATGAATAGGGAAAATGCGTCAGGCCATCCGGGTGACGCCAATCGGCGCGGCCCTGGTGGGAATGGGCGCCCAGCCCTGCCCATGGAGGGGATCGATGCCACCGGCCAGGATCTCCGCTTCCAGAATGTGCAGGTGCTCCGCCGTTACGTCGGCAGCGACCTTGACCACCTTGCAGACACGGCCGTGCCGGTCGAAAACCGGGATATAGGCGCCGTGGAACCAGACCATCCGTCCCCCCTTGGCCAGATAGGGCGACCGCCGCGACTGCATCCGCTCGCCCAGGAGCAGCTTGTGCCAGAAGGCGGCATAATCACCGCCTGTCCCGGTGGCATCGTTCAGAAACATGCTGTGATGGCGATCCTTGATCTCGCCCCGTTCATAATCCATGGCGCGCAGGAAATTGTCATTGGCATCCAGGATCAGCCCGTCGGGCGTAAACTCGACGACACATAGCGCTGTTCCGGCCGCGGTGAATACGGCGTCGATGTCTTGCTTGCGACTGAACGACATGGCCCTCATCCTTCCCCCCGTCTCCGGAACATGGGCTTAGGATAGGACGATACTGCTGCCCCTTCAGCCTATCAGAAGGTTAGAGCCAGTCCAGATCGGGAGGTCCATCAGTATAGTCTGCGGTTGATGCCGCCATTACACGCATCGCATTGACCGATCATCATATGCTTTCGGTCAGGATTGCTCATTCATTGGGATCGCACAGGCGCCGACATGGCGTGAACCAGGGTTTCTGACGATGGGGCAATCGGTGCCATGGGGCGCCATAGACGACGTTCGGCTTGAGTTGGGTAAGCATCCGGCGTAGGCCCATTCAGGGTTTTGCCTTCCAATTCCATGGCAAGAGTTCGGCGATTGCCTTTGCT
>NZ_JBXAFZ010000012.1:134771-302528 GCF_058793615.1 Niveispirillum sp. GW835-FHT14G11 | reverse complement strand
CCAGCAAAGGCAATCGCCGAACTCTTGCCATGGAATTGGAAGGCAAAACCCTGAATGGGCCTACGCCGGATGCTTACTTTGGTGATAGCGCCGGTATAGGGGACACCAGACGCCTCCGGCCTGAAAAGCGCCCGGGCGGTATCGGCACAAGATGCCGCAGCCCCTACATTGGTGGCATTGACCCTGCCGCGTGCTGCCGGTATTCCCAAGCGTGAAAAGATGGTAGCAGCGGTTGAAGGCCCGACGGGCGGGCGGTGCGGTGTAGCGGACATCTGCCAGATGCACATGGCATCACGGCGCGGGTGTTTTTCATGTTGACCGCATGCCCATATGTCTTGTTGATACGCGTGAGAACGACTGGCCGGCTGTTTCGGCCAGCATTGTGACTTGCCAAGAGGCCTTTTATGGCATCCGCCGCTGAACAGCTTGCTTCTTCCATCAATTTCGGCGCCTTTTCCAAGGCGACGGAACTGAAGAAGCGGATTTGGTTTACCCTTGGGGCGCTGATCGTTTATCGCCTCGGCACCTACATTCCGCTGCCGGGCATCGATAGCGGCGCGTTCGCCAGCTTCTTCGCCAACCAGTCAGGCGGCATCCTGGGCATGTTCAACATGTTTGCCGGTGGTGCCGTTGAGCGCATGTCGATCTTCGCGCTCAACATCATGCCCTACATTTCCGCCTCCATCATCATCCAGCTGATGACCGCCGTGTCGCCGGCGCTGGAGACGTTGAAGAAGGAAGGCGAGTCGGGTCGCAAGCGCCTGAACCAGTATACCCGCTACCTGACGGTGGCGTTGGCCGTCGTGCAGTCCTATGGCCTGGGCCTGGGCCTGGAGGGCATGAATCAGGGCGGCGCGTCGGTCGTGATCGATCCAGGCTGGTTCTTCCGTCTGTCCACGGTCGTCACCATGGTCGGTGGCACCATGTTCCTGATGTGGCTGGGTGAGCAGATCACCGCTCGCGGTGTCGGCAACGGCATCTCGCTGATCATTTTCGCGGGTATCGTGGCAGCATTGCCGGGCGCCTTGGCGCAGATCCTGGAACTGGGCCGCACGGGCGCGATGAGCACTTGGTTCATCCTGGGTCTGCTGGTGTTGGCCGTCCTGGTGATCACCGGTATCGTGTTCTTCGAACGCGCACAGCGCCGCCTGATCGTGCAGTATCCCAAGCGCCAGATGGGCAACAAGATGTATGGCGGTGAGGCTTCTCACCTGCCGCTGAAGCTGAACACGGCCGGCGTCATCCCGCCGATCTTCGCGTCGTCGCTGCTGCTGCTGCCGCTGACGGCGGTGGGCTTCTCGTCGGCGGGCGGGCCGGAATGGCTGGCGACGGTCACGCGTTACATCGCCCACGGCACGCCGCTCTATATGCTGCTTTATACGGCGCTGATCGTTTTCTTCTGTTTCTTCTATACCGCCATCGTCTTCAATCCGACCGAAACGGCGGAGAATCTGAAGAAGTATGGCGGGTTCATTCCGGGCATCCGGCCCGGCAAGAACACGGCCGATTATCTGGACTTCGTACTGACCCGTTTGACGGTGGTGGGGGCCGCCTACATCACGGTGGTCTGTCTGCTGCCGGAAATCATGATGGCGGAATATGGGGCCGCCTTCTATTTCGGTGGTACCAGCCTGCTGATCATGGTCACGGTGACCATGGATACCGTGGCGCAGATTCACTCCCACCTGCTGGCGCATCAGTATGAAGGACTGATCAAGAAGGCCAAGCTGCGTGGGAGACGTGGATGAACCTGATTCTGTTGGGTCCGCCGGGCGCCGGTAAGGGGACGCAGTCCCAGCGCCTGGAGAAGAAGTACGGTACCGTACAGCTTTCGACCGGCGACATGCTGCGCGCCGCCGTGCGCAGCGGGTCGGAACTGGGCCAGCGCGCCGATGCCATCATGAAGGCGGGGCAGCTGGTGCCGGACGAGGTCATGATCGCCATGATCTCCGAACGGATCGACCAGCCGGACTGTGCCAAGGGCTTCATCCTGGACGGTTTCCCGCGCACGGTGCCGCAGGCGGCCGCATTGGACAGTATGCTGTCCGATAAGGGTCTGAAGCTGGATCATGTGATTGAGATGAAGGTGGACGGACCGGCGCTGGTCACCCGCGTCACGGGCCGCTTCACCTGTGCCAAGTGCGGCACCGGCTATCACGATACGTTCAAGCCGACGGCCATTGCCGGGGTTTGCGACAATTGCGGCTCCACCGAGTTCACGCGCCGCGCCGACGACAATGCCGAGACCTTCGGCAAGCGCCTGGCGGCCTATGAACGCGACACGGCCCCCATCCTGCCCTACTACGCCTCGCGCGGCGTGCTGAAGCAGGTGGGCGGCATGGCGGAGATCGACGAGGTCACCCGTCAGCTGGAAGCCATCATCGGCTGATCCAACGGGTCGGACGAAAACGCGAAAAGGGGCGGTTGCCGAGAGGGTGACCGCCCCTTTTTTCATTTCATTGCTTTGGAGTCCTCAGCTTCTCCAGCGCAAGACCGTATCCTTCACCGGATTGACGAAGTCCCGCCCCTCGGTCCTCGCGCGCTGATACTCGTTCTTCAGCTGGTGGTACCAGCGGGCCTGGGTATCGGCATCCCGGATCAGCATCAGGGTCGGGTCATGGGCCAGCCCCTGCTGCTGCATGACCACGATGTCCCGGTCCTGGCCCAGGAAGCGGCGGACGAAGCGGCGCAGGATGGGCTTGGCCAGATCGGCCCAGCCCAGGGTCCAGTAGAAGCTGTTGGTCACTTCGGTATTGTTGGCGTCCAGCGGCGTGACGGTGGTCAGGTTCACGATGCGGTGCCGGCCGGCGGCGATGTGCTCGGTCCGCACCCCGGGCAGCCGGAAGGTGATCTCCGTCTCCGGTGCCCCGCCCAGCAGCTTATAGGCAGCGGAGTTGGAGGAGGGGCGGTGCCGCTTCATGGCAAAGCCATAGGGGGCGGGACCAAAGGCCTTCGCCTTCTCATGGATGGACCGCGACGACCGCCAGAACCAGCTTTGGTGCACAAATGGCCCATGGGCGGGGTCCATCAGGCCGATGACGGCATGATCGACGGGGCAGGGGAAATGCATCACCTCCGTCAGGTTGGGCACCCTGCCATCCATGTCGGGCATCTGTGGCGGTTCGCCTTCCGGCACGCTGTCGCCCATCCAGATCCAGAGATTGCCTTGCGCCTCGGCCACGGGATAGCGGCGAACCTTGATGCGGGTGATATCAAAATCCTGCCCCTGGACCAGAGAGGGGATGGCGGTGCAGCCGCCATCGCCGTCGAATCGCCAGCCATGATAGCGGCATTCAACTTCCCGCCCGTCAAATCGGCCGCGGGACAGCGGGATGCCCCGGTGCGGACAGATGTCACGCAAGGCAAAGGCGTTTCCGTCATTGTCCCGCGCGAACAGGATGGGCTGACCCAACAGGGTCTTGGCCTGCATCTGTCCCCGTTTCAGTACGGCGGACGGCAGGGCGAAGTACCAGATGTCGGTCAGGAAGGCGGCTGTCATGGTTGGTCACGTCGAAAGCTGTCAAGGCCCGCACCATAACAGGACATGGGGTGCGGGTCAGGCCGGGGCGGTGGCCCAATTGCTGACTTTCCATGTCGGGTCTGCTATACTGAGACCCATCAATGCCCTTTTTGTGACCCTCTTTTTGTGACCATGGTCATCGGTCATCCGACGCCGCAGGCTTTCGGAGCAGGTCGGGTGTCAACTCTGAAACACCCTCTGTTTTTGTGTTTCACATTGTTGCATTGGCGGCTGTCACATTCGGAGTTTGGTCCTCCATCCTCCGAATGCGATCTGATCAGCGGCTGATTTCGCTGCCGTTTACAACCACGCCGTCTCCACATCCAGGACTGTGCGGTCCAGGCTGGTCAGAATGCCGGCCTGGGTGGCCGTCTTGGGCAGCTCATGGGCGAAGAACCAGCGGCAGGCCGCCAGCTTGCCGTTGAGGTGGTTGCCATCGCCCTTGCCCGCCGCCAGCCAGGCATCGGCGACCAGGGCCTGCCGCAGCCAGATCCAGGCCATGACGGTGTGCCCGAACATTTCCAGATAGGTGGTGGCATTGGCCAGCGACAGCGCCACCTGACCGCCGGCCCTGACCGTGCCCAGATGGGTGGTAACGGTGGCCACCCGTGCCAGCGCCTCGCCCAGCGATGCGGCATGGGCGGCCAGGGCCGGGCGGGACACGGCCTGGGTAATGGTGGCCGTGATCTCGGCACCCAGCACCGCCAGCGCCGCCCCACCCTCCATAAACACTTTGCGGCCCAGCAGGTCGTTGGCCTGGATACCGTAGGTGCCCTCATGGATCGGGTTCAGGCGGTTGTCGCGGTAATATTGCTCCACCGGATAGTCGCGGGTATAGCCATAGCCGCCCAGGACCTGGATGGCCCATTTATTGGCCTCCAGGCAATGTTCCGACGGCCAGGATTTGGCGATGGGCGTCAGCAGTTCCAGCAGCAGGGTGGCGCGGCGGCGGTCGGCCTCGTCCTCGGCCGTGCGCTCCTCATCCACCAGCCGGGCGCAGAGCAGGCAGAGCGCGATGGCACCTTCTGATGCGGCCTTTTGCTGCAGCAGCATGCGCCGCACATCGGCATGCTCGATGATGGGCACCATGGGGCTTGTCGGGTCGCGCGCTTCCAGCGGGCGGCCCTGCGGTCTTGTGCGGGCATAGTCGGCGGAATAGCGATAGCCGGCATAGCCAAGGGCCGCCGCCCCCAGCCCGACACCGATCCGCGCCTCGTTCATCATCTGGAACATGTAGGACAGGCCGTGATGGGCCTGGCCCACCAGGAAGCCCTGGCAGCGCCCTTCCTCGCCAAAGGACAGGATGGTGCTGGTGGTACCGCGATAACCCATCTTGTGCAGCAGGCTGACCAGCCGCACGTCATTGTCTGGGCCCAAGGTTCCGTCATCATTGACGCGGATGCGGGGCACGATGAACAGGCTGATGCCCTTCACACCGGCCGGTGCGCCCTTGATCTTGGCCAGCACCATATGGACGATATTGTCCGACAGCTCATGCTCGCCGGCGCTGATCCATTGCTTGGTGCCGGTGATGGTGTAGGAACCATCCTCATTGGGTGTGGCGCTGGTCCGGATGTCGGCCAGGCTGCTGCCCGCCTGCGGCTCCGACAGGGCCATGGTGCCAAAGAACCGGCCCGTCAGCATGGGCGCCAGGAACGTGGCCTGCTGCGCCTCATTGCCGAAACTGCGGATCAGGTTGCCGGCCCCGATGGTCAGGAACGGATAGGCGGCGGTGCTTATGTTCGCGGTTTGGAAAAAGCTGAAGGCCGCCTGCACGATGCACCAGGGCAGCTGCAGCCCGCCCAGTTCCTCATCATGATGGGCGGCCAGGAAGCCAGCGGCGGCGAAGGCATCCACCGCTTCCTTCACGGCGGGCAGCATCACCACCTTGCCGTTGATCCGTTCCGGCTCGTGCTTGTCGGCCTCGTGATAATGCGGCCCGAACTTCTCGTCCGCCAGGCCGGCGGCGGTGTCCAGCACCTGGCTCAGCGCGTCGCGGTCCAGATGGGAAAAGCGCGGGCGGGAGAGCAGGCTGTTCAGTTCCAGCAAGCCATCCAGGATGAAATCGATCTCGCCACGGTCCATCCGGCTCATGCCCGCACCCTCCCGATATCCGTTCATGGCCGAATCGTGCGCCGGCCTTTCAAACAGATGTTTAAAACTTTATTGGGGGAGTGTCGAGAGGCCTGTCAGCGTCGCCAGAAGGAGGGGCTGAGCAGTACGAAGACGGTGAACAGTTCCAGCCGACCCAGCAGCATGGCCAATGACATGACCCAGACAGCCATATCATGCAGAGGCTCATAATTGCCGACAGGGCCGATCATGGTCGACAGGCCAGGGCCGACATTGCCCAGCGCCGTCGCGGCGGCCGATATGGCTGTCACATAATCCAGGCCGGTCAGGCCCAGCAGCACGGCGAAGATCAGGATCAATGCGATATAGAGGAAGGTGAAGCTCATCACTGAGACGATGACGTCGGCATCCACCGGTTTGCCGTTATAGGTCAGCGGGATGACGCGGTTCGGGCTGAACAGCCGATTGATCTGCATGCGCAGGGCCAGCCACAGAATCTCGAACCGGAACATCTTGATGCCGCCGGAGGTGGAACCGGTGCAGCCACCGACCAGGGTCAGGATGAAGAACAGCGCCACCGGCCCCGGTCCCCACAGCAGATAGTCGGTGGAGGAGAAGCCTGTGGTGGTGATCAAGGACACGCAATTGAAGAAGGAATGGCGCAGCGCCTCCGTCAGGGGCAAATGATCCGTCACGACCAGATAGCAGGTCAGGATGCCCGCCACGATGCTGGTAAACGCCGCATAATGTCGGACCTGGCTGTCATGCCAGAGAGCCTTCACGTCACCCTTCATCATACTGATGAAGCGGACGAACGGCAGGCTGCCCAGGAACATGAACAGGATGATCACCCATTCGGCCGACGGATTCTGGAAATGCCCGATGGATGTGTCCTTGGTGGAAAAGCCGCCCGTACCCAACGCCGTCATGGCGTGGTTGATGGCGTCGAACATCGGCATCCCGGCGACCCGCAGCAGGATGATGCAGGCGATGGTCAGCGCCAGATAGACCCAGCCGAAGCCCAGCGCCATGTCGGCAGCGCGCGGCACCACCTTGTCGGACTTGTCCGACGACTCGCTCCGGAACAACTGCATGCCGCCGACACGCAGGAAGGGCAGGATCACGATGCCCATGCCGACGATGCCGATACCACCCAGCCAGACCAGCAGCGAGCGCCAGAGCAGCAGCCCCGGCGGCAGCGACTGAACGGAGGCATAGGCGCTGGCGCCTGTCGTCGTCAGGCCGGACATGGCCTCGAAATAGGCGTTGGCGAATGTCAGCCGCTGTTCGGCGAAGGTGAAGGGCAGGGCTGCGAACACGCCCACCACGATCCAGGCGAAACTGGTCAGCACAAAGGTCTGGCGCAGGGACAGCGCGATGCGATCCGACCGGTTCATCAATATCAGCAGCACGCCGAAGAACAGGGTCAGGGCCGATGATACGGCGAAGACCCGCCAATCATCCTGACCGGCCGCCAGATCGGCAATCATCGGCGCCACCATCGCGACCGCAATGACGGAGAGCAGAGCACCGATCACATAGAAGATGGGACGGACGTCCAGGGAGAGCATGGCACTCCGGTGGCAGGGCAGGATTCCGCCGCCAACCCGGCGCGGAATGCGTCACACACCCTTGTTGAAGGCGACGGTCCAGTCAAGGGCGCTTGTGCCGCGCGCAAATGGAACGGCCGGGGAAATCCCCGGCCGGCTTTCGATGATCCGACGGACCCGTTTATTCGATACCCAGCGCCGCCTTGTACAGATCCAGAAGCGCGTCCATCTCCTGGCGGTCTTCCTTGGCCATCTTGCGGATACGGATGATCTGGCGCATCACCTTGGTATCGAAGCCGGTGCCTTTGGCCTCGGCATAGATGTCCTTGATGTCGTCCTGGATGCCCTTTTTCTCCTCCTCCAGGCGCTCGATGCGTTCGATGAAGGAGCGCAGCCGGTCGGCCGCGATACCGCCGACATCATTGGAGGTTGCGGCGTCAGACATGGTGCCTCTTACCTTGCAAGATATGATGGAAAGTGCCGGGACCTTAGCCAGCCGGGATCGGGGAAGCAAGCCGGTTGCGCATCGACCCTGCCCATCACCGGGCCCAACGCCGCTCGGTGTGGCGCCCCGTGCGGCGGATGAACATCGCGTTGCCCCAGCTCTCCATGCCGATTTCAGCCTCGGCCAACCGGAATCCGAAGTCCTTCAGGATCTGGGGGGCTTCAGCCCCGCCGCAGCACCAGCGCCACACCCAATGCGGTCACGCCCATACCGGCCAGCGCCAGCGGGCCCAGCCTTTCCCCGAATAGGGCCCAGGCCATCAGGGCCGTGACCGGCGGCACCAGATAGAACAGGCTCGCGACCTTTGACGCCGCCCCGCGCCGGATCAGCGCAAACAACACAAAGATGGCGCCGATGGAGATGACGAGGGAGAGCCACAGCAGGGCGAAGACGAACCCTCCCGTCCATCGCACATGCATCGTCTCCAGCAGTGGGGCCAGCACGGCCAGGACGGCGCCCGTGGCGCCATACTGGATGGCCGTGCCGGTGCGCAGGTCCATGTCGGTGCAGTAGCGTTTCTGATAGAGCGTGCCGGCCGTGATGCCGAACAGGGCCATCACGCACAGGCCCAGCCCCAAGGGGGTGCCGACGCCCAGTGTCAGTTTCTCCCAGACCACGGCCAGGACACCGGCCAGACCCAGTCCCAGGCCCAGCCATTGCCGTCCGCTCAGCCGTTCCCCGAACAGCGGCCCGGCGGCCAGGGCGGTCAACAGCGGCTGAAGGCCGACGATGACGGCAACGGCGCCGGCCGGCACGCCCTGGGCCAGACCCATGAAGACGCCGACCAGATACAGCCCGTGGACCATCAGCCCGGCCAGCGCGATGCGCCCGACGGCGCGCCAATCCTGCGGCCAGGGCGCTTTCACCCAGACCGACGCGACGGCCAATATCGCCGCCACCAGCGCCATGCGCCAGAGCAGGAAGGTCAGCGGCTCCGCATGTGGCAGGCCCAGCTTGCCGCCGATGAAGCCCGTGCTCCACAGCAGGACGAACAGGGCAGGTGCCACCTTGCCCCAGTCGGGCATGGCGAGGCTGTTGGGGGGCGATGGCGCATTCATCATGGATCATCCGCAAACGGCAAACGGCCGCTCCCCTTTGAGGGGGAGCGGCCGTCGACCTTACGCACTGACCTGATAACGTGTGGTTATCTGGGATCAGTTGCTGTTCTTGCCCTGCTTGGCGACGATTTCGTCGGCAACGTTCTTCGGCACCGGATCGTAGTGCGAGAACTCCATGGTGTAGGAACCACGGCCCGACGTCATGCCACGCAGCTGGCCGATGTAGCCGAACATGTCGGACAGCGGCACATGGCTTTCGACGGCGATATTGTTGCCGCGCTCGATCTGACCCAGGATCGTGCCACGACGACGGTTCACGTCGCCGATCACGTCACCCAGGTAATCCTCGGGCACCACAACCTCGACCTTCATGATCGGCTCGAGCAGCACCGGGCCGGCCAGCTTCATCGCTTCGCGGAAGCAGGCCTTGGCGGCGATTTCGAACGTCAGGGCGTTGGAGTCGACGTCGTGGTACTTGCCGTCGATCAGCGTGGCCTTGAAGTCCACAGTCGGATAGCCGGCGATCACGCCATCTTCCTTCTGCATCTGCAGGCCCTTATCGACCGACGGGATATATTCGCGCGGAACCGTACCGCCGACGACCTTGTCCTCGAACAGATAGCCTTCGCCACGCTCGCGCGGTTCGAAGATGATCTTCACTTCGGCGAACTGGCCCGACCCACCGGTCTGCTTCTTGTGGGTATAGATGTGCGTGACCGGACGGGTGATGCTCTCACGATAGGCCACCTGCGGACGACCCATGACGCCTTCCACACCGAACTCGGTGCGGACGCGGTCCAGGGTGACTTCCAGGTGCAGCTCGCCCATGCCGCGCAGCAGCGTCTGGCCGGTTTCCTTGTCGGTCTCCAGACGCAAGCTGGGATCGGCGCGGACCATCTTGCCGATGGCGGCGCCGAACTTGTCCTGGTCCGTGCGGTTCTTCGGCTCGATCGAGACGGAGATCACGGGCTCGGGGAAGCGCATGCGCTCCAGCACCACGGGCTCGCTGGGATCGCACAGGGTGTCACCGGTATCGGTCTCGGCCAGCGACACGAAGGCGACAATGTCACCGGCGCGGCACTCGTCCAGATCGTTGGTGTCCTTGGCGAACATCTCCACGATGCGGCCGACGCGCTCACGCTTGCCACGGGTGGCGTTGTACAGGGTCGTGCCCTTGGACACGACGCCCGAATAGACGCGCACGAAGGTCAGCGAGCCGTACTTGTCGTTCAGCACCTTGAAGGCCAGGCCCGAGAACGGCTCATCATCGGAGCACAGACGCTCGCCGTTCGGGTTACCATCGGGATCCACCGTTTTGATGGCTTCCACGTCGGTCGGGGCCGGCAGGTACCAGACCACGGCGTCCAGCAGCTGCTGCACACCCTTGTTCTTGTAGGACGAGCCGCACAGCACCGGCACGAAGGCGCCGGTCAGCGTGGCCTTGCGGATGCAGGCGCGCAGGGTGTCGGCCGACGGCTCGGTGCCGTCCAGATAGGCTTCCATCGCCGCGTCGTCCATTTCGACGGCGGCGTCGACCAGCTCGGTACGGTACTGCTTGTACTGGGACAGCAGCTCACGATCGTAGGCGTTGGTGATCTTCAGCTTGTCGGCCAGATCATCCGTGACGTCCCAGACCTCCCACTTGGCGTCCTTCTCTTCGGAGAACCAGACATAGGCCTTCATCTCGACGAGATCGATCAGGCCGTGGAAATCGTCTTCCGACCCGATCGGCATCTGCAGGCAGATGGGACGCGAGCCCAGGCGATCCACGACCATCTTCACGGTGCGGCGGAAGTTCGCGCCCGAGCGGTCCATCTTGTTGATGTAGCACATGCGCGGAACTTTATAGTTGTCCGCCAGGCGCCAGTTCGTCTCGGTCTGCGGCTCAACGCCGGCCACACCGTCGAACACCACGACCGCGCCGTCGAGCACGCGGAGCGAGCGGTTCACCTCGATGGTGAAATCCACGTGGCCCGGGGTGTCGATGACGTTGATCTTCTTGTCCTTCCAGAAGCAGGACACGGCCGCCGACTGAATCGTGATGCCGCGCTTCTGTTCCTGCTCCATATAGTCGGTCGTCGTCGACGTCTTCAGATCCTTGGTATCATGAACGTCGATGATCGTGTGCTTGCGGCCCGTATAATACAGGATGCGCTCGGTCGTGGTCGTCTTGCCGGCATCGACGTGGGCGATGATGCCGATATTCCGAATATCAGAAAGCGGGGTAGTGCGGGGCATTAGAAGGGCTCCGTCGTCCAGCGTCGTGTCAAACAGATCAACCGACCCGGCGTGGTGAGGTCGAGTGGCATGGCTAGAGCGGGAGGACCACGGATAAGGCGATACCGATCCCGCACGAAAAAAACCGGGGTGCCGATAGACGCCTAGCGCCTCGGTTCCCCGGTGGCGGCCTATTTAGCGCGGTTGGGCGCGGATGCCAAGGGGGGATATGGCATGACCGGTAAGCGCGGGGGGATGGGGAGGGAGTTACCGGGTAACGGCAGGCTCAAGTGCTTCCCCGCCAGAGGAGATCCACAGGGCACGCGCCTTGGCATCGAATGAGATGAAGATATCGCCACCCATGGCCTCGCCTTGATGGGCGATAGCGCCATCGCCGAAGTCGCCACCGGTGCGGAGGAATGCCAAGCCGGTCTGTACTGCCAGATCATCCGTGACGACGGTATCGACGGATAATATCGTTTCGATAGCGGTGGCGATGCTGCGTGGTGGAAGCCGGTAACGGCTGCGCAGAACCCATGCGACTTCACAGAATACGGTTAAGGGTATCGCTATAAGCGCGGCATTGGCCAAGATCGCTTGAGCTGACATAGTTTGATCAGGATCATCTTCGACCAAGGCCCGGATGAGGACGTTGGTGTCGAGCGTGACCTTCACCGCTCTCCAGCCCAGCCGGCGGCGGCGGCCTCGTTGATCTCCTCAATCGTCAGGACCGGTTGCCCTGGGCGCTTTAATATACCGAAGATGCTGGAGATCGGCAGACCCGACTTGGCACGGACCTGTGCGCGGCCGGAGGGCAGCAGATCAATCACCAGCTTGTCGCCTGGAGACAGGCCGAGGTGGCGCATAACCTCCGGCTGCAGGGTTATCTGCCCTTTGGTTGAGATTTCGGCTTCAATCGACATGGCAACCTCATCTGAGGATCGCAAAGTACACCAGCACTGTACCATTCCCCGCCCTAAATGAAAAACCCCGCCAGGATCGCTCCCGGCGGGGTTTCTCGAACTCGAACCACTCACCTGAAATCAGGCGGCGGCCTCTTCGTCGTCGGCAACGATCACCGGGCCGCTGTCCAGGCCCTTGGCCGACACGTCGCGGTCAACGAACTCGATGATGGCCATGGGCGCGTTGTCGCCATAGCGGAAGCCGGCCTTCAGGACGCGGGTATAGCCACCCTGACGGTCCTTGTAGCGCTCGGCGATGACGGTGAACAGCTTGTTCACAACGGCATTGTCGCGCAGCTCGGCATAGGCCAGACGCTTGTTGGCGAGGCCGCCTTTCTTGCCCAGCGTGATCAGCTTCTCGACGATCGGACGCAGGTCCTTGGCCTTCGGCAGGGTCGTCTTGATCTGCTCATGCTTGATCAGGGCGTTGGCCATGTTGGAGAACATGGCCAGACGGTGGGAGGTGGTGCGGCTGAACTTACGCCCGGACATTCCATGACGCATGGGTACTCTCCTTCATAGCATGGCACCGCTGGGCGGAACCGATGGCGATCCTTGCAAGCGCCGGTACCCTTTCGGGCCAGTACGGCAAGGTTTGGGCGGAATGCCCAGAAACTTTTGCACTGCCTTGACCGGCAAGGCGGTCAAGGGGAAGGCGGCGGACCATAGGGACCGCCGCCGACAAGGTCAAGCTCAGTACGGCTCTTCCAGACGCTTGGCCAGGTCCTCGATATTCTCGGGCGGCCAGTTCGGGATCTCCATGCCGAGATGCAGGCCCATCTGGGCCAGCACTTCCTTGATCTCGTTCAGCGACTTGCGGCCGAAGTTCGGGGTGCGGAGCATCTCCGCCTCGGTCTTCTGCACCAGATCGCCGATATAGACGATATTGTCGTTCTTCAGGCAGTTGGCCGAACGGACCGACAGTTCCAGCTCGTCCACCTTGCGCAGCAGGTTCTTGTTGAAGGGGATCTCGTCCGCCTTCGACTCGGCCACGGCCGCCTGCGGCTCTTCGAAATTGATGAACATCTGCAGCTGGTCCTGCAGGATGCGGGCGGCGATGGCCACCGCGTCTTCCGGCGTGACGGCGCCATTGGTCTCAACGGTCAGCAGCAGCTTGTCATAGTCCGTGGTCTGGCCGACGCGGGTGTTCTCCACCTTGTAGGCGACCTTGCGGACGGGGGAGAAGATGCTGTCGACCGGGATCAGGCCGATCGGGGCATCTTCCGGACGGTTCAGGGAGGCGGGGATGTAGCCCTTGCCCGAATGAACGGTCAGTTCCATGTTCAGGCGCGCACCGGAATCCAGCGTGCAGATCACGTGATCGGGGTCCAGCACCTCGATATCGGCGCCGGTGTCGATCATACCGGCAACGACGTTGCACGGACCTTCGGCGCGCAGACGCATGCGGCGGGGGCCTTCGGCGCCCATCTTCAAACCCATCGCCTTGATGTTCAGGACGATGTCGGTCACATCCTCGCGCACGCCGGGGATGGAGGAGAATTCATGCAGCACGCCGTCGATATGGATCGACGTGACAGCGGCACCCTGCAACGATGACAGCAGGACGCGACGCAGCGAATTGCCCAGCGTCAGAGCGAAACCACGCTCCAGCGGGCCAGCGACGACGATGGCTTCACGCTTCGGGTCGTTGCCCGGCGTGATTTCCAACTTGTTCGGCTTTTCGAGAGTCTGCCAGTTCTTCTGGATCACAGCTGTGCCTCTTGCCATCGGGGTAGAACAACATCCCGGAACAGGGGTTTCCGTTCAATTCTGGGTAGGCGCGATGGCGTGCGCCCACCTTTCCCGAACGGATGCTGTTCCGGGACGAGATAGGTACAGAAATCAGACGCGGCGCTTCTTCGGCGGGCGAACGCCGTTGTGCGGGATCGGCGTCACGTCGCGGATGGACGTGATCTGGAAACCGACGGCCTGCAGGGCGCGCAGAGCCGATTCACGGCCCGAACCCGGACCCTTCACTTCGACTTCCAGCGTCTTCATGCCGTGTTCCTGGGCCTTGCGGCCCGCGTCCTCGGCCGCCATCTGGGCGGCATAGGGCGTGGACTTGCGCGAACCCTTGAAACCCATCGTGCCCGACGAGGACCAGGCAATGGTGTTGCCCTGGGCGTCGGTGATGGTGATCATGGTGTTGTTGAAGCTGGCGTTCACATGCGCGACGCCAGAGGTGATGTTCTTGCACTCGCGACGGCGAAGACGCGCGGCAGCTGCATTGGGCTTGGCCATTTGGTCCTACTCCGTCTCTTACTTCTTCTTACCGGCGATCGGCTTGGCCGGACCCTTGCGGGTGCGCGCATTGGTATGCGTGCGCTGGCCGCGGACCGGCAGGCCCTTGCGATGACGCAGGCCGCGATAGCAGACCATGTCCATCAGACGCTTGATGTTCATGGCGGTTTCGCGACGCAGGTCGCCTTCGACCTTGTAGTCGGCGTCGATCGTCTCGCGGATGCGCAGGACTTCGTCGTCGGTCAGCTGGTTGACGCGGCGCTCGGCCGGGATGCCAACCTTGGAGCAGATGTCGGTAGCGAACTTCGGACCGATACCATGAATGTACTGAAGGGCGATAACCACACGCTTAGCCGTGGGGATATTGACGCCAGCGATACGCGCCACGTGTCTTCTCCTCGTTATGTCCGGCCCGCTGGCCGGACGATCTTCGTC
The DNA here is from genome assembly GCF_058793615.1 of Niveispirillum sp. GW835-FHT14G11. NCBI lineage: Bacteria > Pseudomonadati > Pseudomonadota > Alphaproteobacteria > Rhodospirillales > Azospirillaceae > Niveispirillum > Niveispirillum sp. GW835-FHT14G11. The sequence continues at coordinate 287,967 of NZ_JBXAFZ010000012.1, read as the reverse complement.
CACGTCCCGCCTGCCGGCTCCGGTACCCGTGGCGGGGCGTCCGGTTGGCTTCGGGACATCTCATCCGAAAAAACCCTGGCGGTTGCCGGGGCCTCCAAATGCATACGCACGCCACAACCGCTCCCCCGTCTTTCACAAGATGGGCGGGCAGACATGAACGCACACGTCCAATCCCCCGTCTTTCACAAGATGGGCGGGCAGACATGAACGCACACGTCCAATCCTAGGGTCCAGGATCAGAGGCGCGGAGTATAGGCAGGGGCAAAAGGGAGTCAAGCCGCATCAATGCGCTGGACGCAGGGTCGGCCAACGGCCTGACGCATGACTTGTTTGCTCCCTCAAGCGCCGGGCGGGCGCATCCGCCCCCTTAGGCCGGCAGTCGCCGGCCTAAGGGGGCACGTTTCCTGCGGGCAGGATACCCGGTCACATGCCCGCGCACCAGGGCTGGCGTTTGCCACCCTGATAGGGGCGGGCATGGCCGGCGCGGATCATGGCCTGGGCCAGGTCGGTGCCGTCGGCCAGCGTCACACGGGCCCTCACCCGTCCGCCATATTTGTCGTACTCGACATCGTGCAGGCGGATGGAGCCGTCGCCCTTGCCCTCTGTGGCCGGCGCCACCAGGGCCGCCAGCTTCTGCCTGGCGGCCTGGGCCATGCGCTTCTCATCGGCGCAGTCCGACCGGCTTTCCGGCGTGTCGATGCCGTCCACACGCACCCGCGTCGTCACTTCCTGGTCCAGCCAGATCACGACGCGCACACCTAGCGTGTCGCCATCCACCACCTCTGTTACCCGCGCAGACACCGGGCCCGCCACCCTGCTGACGGCCAGAGACGGCACCGCGCCCAGCGTCAGCAGGGCGGCCGCGGCCAATGTCAGGGGCAGGGAACGGCGTGACATGGTGATGGTCAGGGTCCGGAAAGGGTGCATGCACGTCATTCTATGCGCATGTGGCCCCGAACGGAACAGGAATTTGTGACCATCGTCCTAAGTTGAATATACTTAGGATCATTAACGCATCTTAAACCTACAAGTAGGTTCATGTGCAACCATGAGGATCAGAAGTCGCTGCAACGACCCTTGAATTCCCAATCGCCGAAACGGGTCGGTTCCGGTCCGGCGGGACCGCCGATCTCGCCGGGCGGCTGGACCACCGGGGGCTTGCGCGTGGCGTCGGTCTGGGGGCTTTCGGGCTTCTTCTCGTCGCTCATGGTGCACTCCTTATTGTATGAGGCAGATATGGCGCGGGGCATCGACGCTGCCAAGCCTTGATGCAAGCGGGGCAGGGGCCATATCAGGAACTTGGGGTCGATCCGACCCGTTATGACAGGCATGAAGGAGCCTTGAGGGGAGATCATGAACGGCTATTTCCGCACCGCGATGCTGCTGGCAGGGCTGACCGGCCTGTTCCTGGCCGTCGGCTTCATGTTGGGCGGGCAATCGGGCATGGTCATCGCCTTTGGTCTGGCCGTGGCCATGAACGTCTTTGCCTATTGGAATTCCGACAAGGCGGTGCTGCGCATGTATGGCGCCCGCCAGGTGGATGCCGCCACCGCACCCCAGTTCTACACGATGGTCCAGCGGCTGGCGCAGCGCGCCGAACTGCCCATGCCCAAGGTCTTCATCATCGACAATGACCAGCCCAACGCCTTTGCCACGGGCCGCAACCCGGAGAATGCGGCCGTGGCCGCCACGACCGGCCTGTTGAACCGCCTGTCGGCGGAAGAGGTGGCGGGCGTGATGGCGCATGAACTGGCGCATATCAAGAATCACGACACGCTGATCATGACGGTGACGGCCACGCTGGCCGGTGCGCTGTCGATGCTGGCCAATTTTGCGATGTTTTTCGGCGGATCGCATTCCAACGATGAGAATCGCAGCAACCCGCTGGGCATTGTCGGCGTGCTGCTGGTCTCCATCCTGGCGCCGATCGCCGCCATGCTGGTGCAGATGGCCATCAGCCGCAGCCGCGAGTACGAGGCCGACCGCATGGGGGCGGAGATCAGCGGCCGTCCCGACTGGCTGGCCGACGCGCTGGAGGGCATGCAGAGCGGGGCGGCCCGTGTGATCAACCAGCAGGCGGAGAACAATCCCGCCACCGCTCATATGTTCATCATCAATCCGCTGCATGGGCGCGGCATGGACAGCCTGTTCTCCACCCACCCCCGCACGGAAGAACGCGTGCGCCGCCTGCGCGCCATGATCATGGGCGGGGGCGTCCCGCCCCGCCGTCCCGCCAACATCCCGCCGCGCCGTGGAGGCAGCGTGCCCAATGCCGGTGGTGGCCCGCGCCAGGGGGGATCGCCCTGGAGCTGATTACCGCGCAGGTGCGGCCGACGGGTCCCGTGCCCAGCGCCGCGCCGACCGCGTCCATGAAGGTGCCGGCCACACCAAAGCCGTTACAATACGGACAGGCAATCGGCGATCAGGTCGGCCAGGCCGACGGCGTTGGTCGGGTGGGGGATGCCGTCGGCCGAAATCACGGTGTCGATCCCCGCCGCCTTGAAGGTCGCCAGCCGTTCAATGGGGAAGACGGCATGCACGGTGGCGGCCAGCACACGGGTCGCCCCATGGGCATAGGCGACCTTGGCGGCATCAATCAGGGTGGCGCCGGAGCTGACGATATCGTCCACGAACAGGATGGTGCGTCCCGACAGGTTGGTCCCTTCCGGCAGGCCGACGCAGACGTCATGGTCGCCGCGCCGCACCTTCAGCCCCACAATGCCCTGCACCCCGGCAGCCGCCGCCGCACCCTGCACCAGATGGTCGGATTCCTCGTCCGGACCCAGGATCACCCAGCCCTGATCGGCCGCGCCTTGCGCCTTTGCCCAATGGCCCAGCAATGGACCGGCGGTCAGGGCGGCGGAACGGCCGCCGGGGAATATCTCGCCCAGGTCGTGGGTGCGGTGCAGATGTGGGTCGACGGTGACGATCCGGTCGAACAGGCCCCCCAGCCAGTTCCCCATGATACGCTGGCTCACCACCTCGCCGGGCCGGAACTCCATATCCTGGCGCATATAGGCCAGATAGGGGGCGACCAGCGTCAATTCCTTCGCCCCCCGCTCGCGCAGCGCGCCGGCCAGGAACTGCAATTCCACCAGCTTGTCGTTGGGACGGTCCAGGGAGCGCACGATGATGGCGCGTTCGGGGGCGGCCTCCAGCCGCACCAGACTTTCGCCATCGGGGAATCGGTGCAGCCCTACATGGTGCAGCTTCACCCCCAAGCGTGCCGACAGGTTGCCGGCCAGGGCCTCGCCTTCCGGAAAGCCGATCAGAATATCCATGCTCGTTCCATCCCCACCGGGCCGTCTGGCCGGGCCCTTCTTATGACATATGATGATCAAATTACACCTGGCAGTGCCGATCGCGCATCCGGGAAGCACGAGGTGCCAGATCAGTATGGCGGAATTTGGCATTTTTGATTATCGGCTGTAATATCGCGTCGTTTCGGTCATTTTGCCGCAATTGTTCCAGGACCCGCTCTCGCGCGGCTTGCTTCGATCGTTGCGTTCACGGCATCTTCGCATTGGCGTCGTTTGAAAGGGGTGGCCCGATGTGGGGGCTTGGCGGTAGCAGCGGCATGGATCCGTTGGAACTCTCCGACAAGGAGTACGCTGCCCTGGAGGAGGCGCTGATGGCGTCGGCCCGCGGCCGCGCGTTCCTGCGCCAGCGTGACCGGCAGACGCGCATCGTGGCCCAGGATGACTGGCGTGCCCTGCTGAGCAGCATGACGGAGCAGGTGGGACGCCTGCAGGGCATCGGCGGCGGGGGTGGAGGCCCCTTGGCCGCCGTCGCCGACCAGAGCCCGCATATCCACATCATGCGGGAGGAGTTGAAGCAGCTCTCCAATTATATTGAGCAGACAAGGCAGGAGATCGCGCAGCTGCGCCCCATGGATGCCGGTGCAAACCGCATCATGGCCGCCACGAACGAACTGGACGCCATCGTCACCGCCACCGAGCGCGCCACGTCGGACATCCTGAACGCCACCGAACGCATCCAGGCGCTTGTGGCCCGCCTGCCGCAGAACGACATCACCAACGATATCGATGCCCAGACCATCGAGGTCATGACGGCCTGTTCCTTCCAGGACATCACGGGCCAGCGCACCACCAAGGTCGTCAACACGCTGCGCTATATCGAGCAGCGCGTGAACACCATGATCGAGATCTGGGGTGTGGAGGAAACGGGCAGCAGCAAGCAGGTGGGCACCGACGGACTGATCGCGCTGCGCCCCGACGACGAGCGCCCGGACAAGCACCTGCTGCATGGCCCCGCCATGGAGGCCGTCAGCCAGGCCAATATCGACGCGCTGTTCGACAGCCTGGACGGTCCGGTGAAGGCCGACGCCAATGACGACCTGACCAACATGGATGATTGGGGCTTGTCGGCGGCGGAGGTGGCACCACCGCCCCCACCACCACCTCCGCCACCGCCTCCCCCCCCGCCGCCACCGCCCCCCCCACCACCACCCCCGCCGCCACCTCCGCCGGCAGCCGGGGCCACCGTGTCGCAGGCGGATATCGACGCCTTGTTCGGATAAACTCGTATGTCCGCAGATCCCAATCATGTCGCCCCGCGTGTGCGCCTGACCCAGGCGCAACTGGATCGTGCTTGTGAGCGGCACTTGGCCTATCTGTCCGGGATGCAGGGCGGAGCGAAGCTGAGCCTGCCCTTCTTCGATCTGTCGGGCCTGTCCTTCAATGCCCGCAACCTGACCAATGCCAACCTGTCGGGCGCCATCCTGCGCGGTACCAGATTTGTGGGCGCCAAACTGGACTATGCCGACATGTTCGGCTGCGATCTGACTGGGGCGGATCTGTCCAGCGCGCAGCTGACGCGCACCGACCTGCGGGCGGCCAGTCTGCGGGGCGCCATCCTGCGCGGCGCCAAGATGGTGGAATGTGATCTGCGCGATGGCAATCTGGCGGTATCCACCCGCGCCGACTTCAAGGTGCTGGGCCTGGATATCGGTCCGGCCGACATCTCATCCGCCGTCATGATCGATGCCGATCTGACGCGCGCGCGCCTAACGGGGTCATGCGCGCGGGCGGCGGACTTCTCCGGCGCTACCCTGGCGGGTGCCCAACTGGCCCGCGTCGATCTGCGCAATGCCCAGTTCAAGTCCACCAATCTGGACGGTGCCGATCTGGTGGATGCCGACCTGCGCGGCGCCGACCTGTCGGGTGCCAAGGTCTCCGCCCAGGCGCTGGAAACGGCCATCCGAACGGATGAGGAGGCGCTGCGCCGCGGCGTGAATGTGGGGGCCGACCTGCCGCCGCCACCATTCGCACCGGAGGCCGAACCCAATAGCCCGCCGCCGCCCGAGCGGCTGGACGCCATGCTGCGTGCCCATGCGCAATGGGTGGCAACCGGCGGGCAGGCGGGCCATCAACTGGATATCAGTGGCCTGGACCTGTCGGGCAGCGATATGGCAGGCCGTGTCCTGACCCTGATGAAGGCGACCGGCGCCAATCTGCGCGGGGCCGATCTGCGTGGCGCCCAGATGCAGGCAGCACAATTGTCGGGCGCCGACCTGCGCTCCACCAATCTCAGCTTCGCCGATCTGCGCGGCGTCTGCATGGACCGCGCCAACCTGATCGACGCCAACCTGGAAAAGGCCAACCTGTCCAAGCTGAAGACCGCCCGCGGGCACGAACTGCGCACCTCCCTGGTCCGCGCCCGCCTGGCCGCCGCCATCCTGCGCGGCGCCGATCTGTCGGAGGTGGATTTCACCGGTGCCGACCTGACCGAAACCGTGCTGGAGGGTGCCATTCTGGACGGCGCCACCATCGAGGCGGCGCGGGGGATCACGCTGCCGATGTAGGGCCTGCAGGGTCACGCAGGGTGATGGCGTCGTGAACCATCATGTCAGATCATATATTGATCACATTGTCGCGGGCTTGATTGGTCAGGGTAACGTTGATCGGCGGGTTGCATTCCGATCCGGGATTGCCGATCAGGGTCCGGGTCGCGTCCGCGCCCTCAATCAGCACGGGGATCGGACAATTCTCGGCAATATTTCCGGTCCAGGTGGAGCGGACATGGTTCCACGTGTCGAAACCGACCAGACAGTCCACAGCCGTGCATCCGAGATAGCTCACACCCGTCGCGGGGACATAGCAGAACATCTTGCGCGGATCAGGGGCCCAGCCAAAGCCGGTGCCGATCCCGATCTCCGATCCTGTATTGCCCGTGATATCCAGCACGGTGACAGAAGTCGCCCTGCAGCCGCTGAAGCTGATATCGGCACCCCAGGCGCTGAAACCGGCGGCTTGCTTGTCCTGCGGGTTGATGGCGGTGATGTTGGAGACGGTACAGTTCGCGATACTGATCCCAATCCCATAAACCTCCAATCCCGTGGCCTTGGCCCCGGTATTGTACGGGGCGGGACCGTCCAGTACGCCGGTTGCCGTGAAATCCTCCACCGTCACAAGGGCGTTCAGGAAAACCGACATGCCATGCGCATCATCGCATGACCCGATCATGTTCGTGGATGCGCAGGCGATATAGGACAGCCCGACACAGGCGATGGGGATAAAGCCCAGGACCGTATGACCGTGGGTACGGATATTGCCGTTGAAGTAGGATTGAAAATCCTGGGCGGTGCAGTTGGTGGTCGTGATATCGCTGCACAGCAGGTAATTGAATCCCTGAACCGCCCCATCATAATTCACCATATTGGCCGCCGTGCAGCCACTGACGGTCCCGCCCAATACCCCCAGCAGCTGAAACGCCGCCGCAGAGTCCGATAAGGTATAGAAATACTGGCTGGTGCAGTTGGTGATGCTCACGCCCAGGGCAAATGACACCTGGATGCCGCAGGGGGTGGCGTTGCGGATGGTCAGGTTGCGATATTCCACACCCGTGACAGTCACGCCGTCGATGGTCAGTGCCGATACATGCGTGGCCTGGATACCGTAAAGGCCCATATTGGCCAGCGTTCCTTGCAGGATGCTGACCCCGTTTGCACCCAACACCTTGATGCCGACGATGGCTTGACTGCTGTCGCCGATCTCCGCCGACAGGCAATAGCCGCTGAGATCAAGCGTGATGTCGTTGCCGACAATGGTGATGGCCGTCGCCGCCGATCCCGATGGCGGCGACCATGTGATATCGCCGGCCAACGTGTAGATGCCGGGCTGCGAGATGATTATGCCGTTCGGCGGAATGGCGTTGATCTGCGTGGAGAATTGCAGAACACCTTGCAATGCCGCCGGTTCGCTTTGCAGCAAGCTGACGCTTGTATGATGCTGGCACATGCCCAGAAAATCCACCTCCTGGAATAGGCTGTGCGCGCGCAGCTTCTCGATCACGGTCTGTGGATTTTTGAACATCAACGGTCTCCCGATCAGGCGCCACCGCCGGAAAGGGTGCCTTGAACTTCCTATAAGTGCAATTGGTAAATATTAGTCATATAACTTATCTGGAAGGGAACTCCCCTGACCTCCCAACCTTGGCGGTCGAGAGGTCAGGATGCGCTGTCACACTCAGCTGCGGTTCATGCGGCTGTTGACCAGGTCGTTGACCACATTGGGGTCGGCCAGCGTGCTGGTATCGCCCAGCGCCTCATGCTCGTTGGCGGCGATCTTGCGCAGGATGCGGCGCATGATCTTGCCCGACCTTGTCTTGGGCAGGCCCGGTGCCCATTGGATCAGGTCCGGTGTGGCGATCGGGCCGATTTCCTTGCGCACCCAGGTGACCAGCTCCTTGCGCAGTTCCTCCGTCGGATCCTCCCCGGCGTTCAGCGTCACATAGGCATAGATGCCCTGGCCCTTCAGGTCGTGCGGATAGCCCACTACCGCCGCCTCGGCCACCTTGGGATGGGCGACCAGGGCGCTTTCGATCTCCGCCGTGCCCAGCCGGTGGCCCGACACGTTGATCACGTCATCGACGCGGCCGGTGATCCAGTAATAGCCATCCTCGTCCCGGCGGCAGCCGTCACCGGTAAAGTACTTGCCTTTGAAGGTGCTGAAATAGGTCTGGATGAAGCGTTCATGGTCACCGAACACCGTGCGCATCTGGCCCGGCCAGCTATCCACGATGCACAGGTTGCCCTCCGTGGCGCCGTCCAGGACGGTGTCTTCATTATCCACCACCTGCGGCTGGACGCCGAAGAAGGGCAGGGTGGCCGAACCCGGCTTTTGGCCGATGGCGCCCGGCAGCGGGGTGATCAGGATGCCGCCGGTTTCCGTCTGCCACCAGGTATCGACAATGGGGCAGCGGCCATCGCCGACCACGCTGTGATACCAGAGCCAGGCCTCTGGATTGATCGGCTCGCCCACCGAGCCCAGCAGGCGCAGGCTTTGGCGGCTGGTCTTCTTCACCGGGCCCTCGCCCTCGCGCATCAGGGCGCGGATGGCGGTGGGGGCGGTGTAGAAGATGTTGACCTTGTGCTTGTCGATGACTTCCCAGAACCGGCTGGTGCTGGGGTAGTTGGGAATGCCCTCGAACATCAGGGTGGTGGCGCCATTGGCCAGCGGGCCATAGACGATATAGCTGTGGCCCGTGACCCAGCCGACATCGGCCGTGCACCAGTAGATGTCGCCCTCGTGATAGTCGAACACATACTGGTGCGTCATCGACGCATAGACCAGATAGCCGCCGGTGGTGTGCAGCACGCCCTTGGGCTTGCCGGTCGAGCCGGAGGTGTAGAGGATGAACAGCGGGTCTTCCGCGCCCATCACCTCCGGGGCGTTGTCGGCGGAAACCTTGGCAGTCTCCTCATGGTACCAATGGTCGCGGCCCTCCTTCCAGCCGACGGCCCCGCCGGTGCGCTTGACCACGATGACGGAGGTGACGCCCGGCGCCTTTTCCAGCGCCTTGTCGACATTGGCCTTCAACGGCACCTTGCGCCCGCCGCGCAGACCTTCATCGGCGGTGATCACCAGCTTGCTGTCGCAATCGACGATGCGGTCATACAGGCTGTCGGGGGAGAAGCCGCCGAACACGATGGAATGGACCGCCCCCACCCGTGCACAGGCCAGCATGGCATAGGCGGCTTCCGGGATCATCGGCAGGTAGATGGTGACGCGGTCGCCCTTCTGCACACCCTGTGCCTTCAGCACGTTGGCCAGGCGGCCCACCTTCTCATGCAGTTCGCGATAGGTGATGTGGGCGCTCTCTTCGGGGTTGTCGCCTTCCCAGATGATGGCTGTCTGGTCGCCGCGGGTGGCCAGATGCCGGTCGATGCAGTTATAGGCGACGTTGGTGGTGCCATCCTCGAACCAGCGGATATCGACATTGCCCTCAAAGCTGGTGTTCTTCACCTTGGTATAGGGCGTGAACCAGTCGATACGCTTGCCATGCTCGGCCCAGAAACCATCCGGGTCGTTGACCGACTGTTCGTACATGGATGTGTATTTGGCCGCATCGACCAGGGCCCTGCCGGCCACCTCTTCCGTTACGGGAAAGAACGAAGGGCTGCTCATGGCGTTGTTTCTCCCAAGGGTTGGCGGGCCGTGCCTGTCGGCGGCCTTTATCTCTGCCGGGACCCCTGTGCCGGCGGCGGTGTCATCCGCGCCTGTCGGTCCCGATCGCTTGCGCAATGTTATGTAAGCATCGGCCGGCCTGTTTGGAACATGTACATTCGTCGTGCGGTCATTTCGACGCATTCAACGGTTTTTCCTGGACAAACATCGTCCCGCCATACCGCGTGCGGGGACTTGCACAGCATGGTATGATTACCCCGGTTTCATCGAACGGGGCGGGCGGGGGCATGAGCGGGATGATTCCCAAGGGGGACGGTATGGGCCCCGTCGGAAACGATCTGGCGCAGTTGGGTACGCGCACCAGCCTGATGACGCTGAACCTGCTGCTGTCGGTCGTGCCGACGGGCGGTACGGGATTTGGCGAGGCTGCGGCCGCGGCGCGCAGCTTGTCGCGGCGCATTGACGCGGCGGCGGGAAGCTTTGAAGAAATCATGCGCAAGGCGGGGTGACATCGACGGTCATCAGGAATGGCCGTCGATGTCCGGCGGCGACTGCCGCAGCGCCGCTCATGCGGCGTAGCCAAGCCCACGGATGTGGGCGCCGGCGACTGAGGAATATGAAAAGGCCTACTCCCCGACCGCCACGAGCCCATCCGTCACGCTGAGCGGCACCGCCCGCAACGGCCGGCCCGCACAGGGGCCGATGATGCACATGCCATCCTCCACCCGGAACTGGGCGCCGTGCGTGCTGCACTGGAGATAGCGGCCGTCGATGCTCATGAAATCGTCCGGGTCCATTTCCAACGGCACCCCGACATGCGGGCAGGAATTGCGATAGCCGAAGACCTGATTGCCCCTGCGGGCCACCAGGATCTTCACCTTCGCCTCACCCTTGGGCCAGTCGAAGCCGCGTGCCGTGCCGTCGGGAATCTCCTCCACCCGGCACAGGACATGTCGGCTCATGCCGCGACCCCGGCCAGGGCGCAGATATGCGTCCATTGGGCATCGGTGACGGGGCAGACGGACAGGCGCGACTGGCGGAGCAACTGCATGTCGGCCAGGGCGGGATCGGCCTTCATCTGCTTCAGCGTCACCGGATTCTTCACTGGAGCCACGGGCGCCAGGTCGACCATGACGAAGCGGCCGGCCGGATCGGACGGGTCCGGATAGGCTTCCCTGACGATCTCGGCCACGCCGACGATCTCCAGCCCCTCATTGGAATGATAGAAGAAGGCGCGGTCGCCGACCTTCATGCTCTTCAGGTTCAGCGCCGCCTGATGGTTGCGCACGCCATCCCAATGGGTGCGGCCATCGGCGACGAACTTGTCCCAGGCATACTTGAAGGGTTCGGACTTCACCAGCCAGTAGGCCATAGCTGTTTCTTCCCTTTGTTCCTCAGGTGCGGGCCGGAAGTCGCCGGCCTTACGGCAAAACCTTGCGATACGGACGGATGCTGACCGACTTGAACAAACCGGCCTTGGCATAGGGATCGGCGGCGGCGAAGGCCTCGGCGGCGGCCTTGTCGGCGAAGTCCAGGACCAGCAGGCTGCCCACCGGCTTCTCACCGGCGTCATCCAGCAGGGGGCCGGCGATGATGATGTGGGCCATCTGGCTCTCGAGATAGGCCAGATGCTCCGCCCGCGTGGCCAGGCGCAAGTCCAGGCCGCCGTCCTTGTCGTGACATTCCAGGATGAAGTGCATGGGATGTGTCCCGTCGGTTGATGTTCCGACCCCATGCTTAGCCTTGGCTGGCGCCGACGTCCAGCGTCAGGCTTCCACCAGTTCCAGCAGCCGCCCGTCCGGCGCGAAGCAGGCGCAGATCAGCCGTCCGCCGAACCCGGCCCCGCCATCCAGGCTGGCGGTGAAGTCGGTGACGGTCGGGCCCGGCCCATGCGCAGGGTCATAGCCGCGCACGACGCGGCGGAAGCCGTTATAGGGCTCGGCAATGCGGGCGAAGCTGTTGCCGCCCCACCAGAAGATGTCGGCCTGCATATGCAGCGGCTTGGCCGGGTCCAGCCCGGCATTGACGAACAGCAGCTCCGTCGGGCTGCCATCCGCCGCACTGGTATAGGCGCAGCGCCGCACCGCATTCAGCAGATTGTCATGGCCCGGCGCGGTGCGGATGGCGGCGCGCAGTTCCGCCGTCCAGCGGGCCAGCGTCACCGCCCCGTCGCGGGCCGAGGCCAGCCCATGCTGGGCATTGCCACCATAGGCGGCCAGCGTCGCCTCCAGCCCCTGGTCGACCATCCATTTCAGCACGGCCGCCGGGTCGGGCGCGAACTGCAGCTGAAGCAGCTTGTGCCACATCTCCTCCTGCCCGCCGCGCAGATAGGTGATGTCGGTGACCACGACGCCGCGCATGGCCAGGATATGGCGGCGGAAGGACAGCAGTTCCTCCACCGTCTCGCGCACCGCGGTGCCGCGCCCGATCATGTTGCCCAGATAGACCAGCCGGTCACCGGGCTGGAAGCGCTTGCCGACATCATCATGCAGGGCCGCCAGCCGCGTCGCCTCGCCATGCACCGCTCCCACCGCCCACACGCGGCGTGGGCGGCCCAGCAAAGCGTATTTGCGATCATCCGACATACGGGACCTGGCAGGTTCTTTCTCGCCCGGACAGTGTAGGCGGTGCGGCAGTGCAAAAAAAGGGGCGTTCAACGTGTGAACGCCCCTTTCATACTAAATACCCCACCATTTTAACAGCGGGATGCTTGATCTTGTGGCAGTACCACCCTGTTCCTCACGGCTTACGCCGTTGGGTCAGGCAGCCTTGCTCAGCACGGCTTCCAGCTTCTCGGTGGCCTTGCGCTCGTCGATCATCTCGACCACGGCCAGTTCGCGGGCCAGACGCTCCAGCGCGGCATGATAGATCTGCCGCTCGCTGTAGGACTGATCGGACTGGTCTTCGCCACGATACAGGTCGCGCACGACCTCCGCGATGGAGACCGGATCGCCGGAATTGATCTTCGCCTCATATTCCTGGGCGCGGCGGCTCCACATGATGCGCTTGATCTTGCTGGGGCCCTGCAGGGTCTCCATGGCGGCCTTGATCCGGTCCTTGGTGGACAGGCGACGCAGGCCGGAGGCCTTGGCCTTCGCCACGGGGACCTTCAGCGTCATCCGTTCCTTTTCGAACTGGATGGCGTACAGCGTCACGCTCATCTCGGCGATGCTGTGGGTCTCGATCCCGATGATCTGGCCGACCCCATGGGCCGGATAGACGACGTGATCCCCGGTGGTGAAATCTAGGCTTTCGGACATGTTCGGTTGCTCTCTTCTTCCGCGCGGGCGACAGGCACCCAGGGGAACAAAAATGACTGGAGCCCCGACCGCACAGGCGGCGGGACTGCTCACTCAAAACGCTGCGATGGCGAAAGCGGTCGGCACATCAAGCCACAATCACGGGCGCCGTGCCGATCCTCGCTGAACTGAATATAGTCGATGTTACGCCAACATGACAGAGGCGGAACGCGGTGTTCGCCCTTGGTTCCGCGCAAGGCGCGTTATGTCGGTCATGCGCCCATCGCATGGGCGGGGCGGAATCTTCCTAATCAACGGTCAATATCTGGACCGCCACTTCCCCGACGGCACCGGGGAAACACCCCGGTGCCACTGGTTTTAAGCCGATTACTTGGCCGGCTTGGGGCTGAAATGCTGGGCGAACTTGTCGGGCACGCCCTTCCAGGCGTCGGCGTCGGGCAGCGCGTCCTTGCGGCGGTTGATCACCGGCCACTGCGCGGAATATTCGCGGTTCATGGCCAGCCACTGTTCGGCCCGCGGGTCGGTGTCAGGCAGGATGGCTTCCGCCGGGCATTCCGGCTCGCACACGCCGCAATCGATGCATTCGTCGGGATGGATGACCAGTGTATTTTCACCCTCGTAGAAGCAGTCCACGGGACAGACTTCCACGCAATCGGTGTACTTGCACTTGATGCAGGCCTCGGTAACGACGTAGGGCATGCCCGAACTCCAACAAACTGCCGCGCACGGTAATGGGGGTTACCAGTGGGAGAGGTAGACAATCCGCGCAGCCGGTGCAACAGCTTCCATGGTATCAGCCGACATGCGCCGGCCAGAGGGCTGCCCCACAACATCATTGCCGATGGGCCGAAGATGATCGATGAGAAACGCCATGCGCCCGCCACGGCGCGCAACCGACAGCCGCTGCTCGATGCGTTGCGCCCCCACCTGCCGGCCACCGGCCTGCTGCTGGAAATCGCCAGCGGCAGCGGGGAGCACGCCCTTTTCCTGGCGGAAAACCTGCCCGACCTGACCCTGCAGCCCAGCGATCCCGACGCGGCCGCCCGCGCCAGCATCCGCGCCTGGACAGGGGGGGCGGCCAACATTCGTCCGCCGCTGGCCCTGGATGCCGCCGATCCCGCCACCTGGCCCGACCTGGCGCCCGACGCCATCCTGTGCGTCAACATGATCCATATCGCCCCCTGGTCGGCGGCGCTGGGCCTGTTTGCCGGGGCGGGCCGGCTGCTGCGGCCCCGTGCGCCGCTGTGCCTTTACGGTCCCTACAAGCAGGGCGGGGCGCACACCGCCGACAGCAACGCCGCCTTCGACGCCGACCTGCGGGCCCGCAACCCTGCCTGGGGCGTACGCGATCTGGAGGCGGTGACGGCCCTCGCCGCCGGGCACGGGTTCAAGGAACCGGTGGTGATTGCGATGCCGGCCAACAATCTGACGCTGGTGTTCCGGCGGGAATGATGTTTCTCCCTCTTCCGCTTAACGGCAGAGGGAGAAACATCATTGCCCCTCAATAATCCCACTGGAACTGCACGCCGACCTTGCTCTCGGTGCCGACCTCGCCGCGGGCCTTGATATGGTCGGTGATGCCATATTCCACCGTGGCCTTGCTCTGGCCCGTCCCCAGTTCCTGCTCCACGCCGATATAGATATTGTCGCCGATATAGCGGCCGGCGGCGACCGTGCCGGCCCCGGACCCATCCTCGCTGCCCCGGAATTCCAGCCGGTCCACGCCCAGCGAGCGCTTCACATTGTCCACGAAGCCGGGGCCGCCGCCGAACAGGCCGGACAGTTGGGCTGCCGACTGCGCCAGCTGCACCGCCTCCAGCGCCGACAGCTGCCCGGCACCGCGGTTGAACAGCAGCCGGGCCAGCACCTCATCCTCCGGATAAGGCGGCTGGGACGACAGCTTGACGGTCGGTTTGGACGGGCGGCCGGTGACGGCGACGATGGCGGTCAGGTCGCCGCGCTGGGTCTGCGCCTCCACATCCAGGGAGGGATCGAAACTGCCATCGCCCAGGAAGGTGATGTTGGCCCGGCTCAGCGCGAAGGTCTGGCCCAGCAGTCCCATCTCGCCCTTCACCAGGGCGACATTGCCCGACAGCAGCGGCGTGTCGGTGGTGCCGCGCAGCTTGAGCGAGGCCTTCAGTTCCGCATCCAGCCCGCGCCCACCGATATAGATCTGGTTGGGTGCCTCCACATCGATATTCAGGCGGATGACGACCACCGACGGCGCCTCCGTCCCCGCCGGCTTGGCATCGGCACTGCTGACGGCACCCGGTGGGGCCACCCGGCGGGGATGGTTGATCTCGATGACCTTCACCTCCACCACCGTGGGCGGCAGCTTGTCGGGGATGCGGATATGGGCGTTGGCCACGTCGACACGGCCGGCGATGGTCATGTCGCTGGGTTTGCCGGTCACCGTGATGTCGGCGCCGGCGAAGGCCTCCACCATGTCGATGCCGGCCAGCTTGGCCTTGTTGGCGCTCAGCCGCAGGTCGATCTGTCTGTCGCCCAGTTCGGGGCGGAAGCCGACGCTGCCGGCCAGGGCAACGGTACCGCCGCCGGGAGTCTTGCCCTCGAACTTCTCGATGGCCAGGCCGTGGGGGTCGCCCTTCAGCACGGCCTGGATGTCGGTGATCAGCGTGCCCCAGCGCTGGTTCTCATAGCGGGCATTGTCCAGCGTCACGGTGCCGGTCAGTTCCCGCGCGGCCAGGGTGCCGCCCAGGGTGAGGTCCATCACCATCTGCCCGCCCAGCCGGTCGCCGCTGGTGGCCAGCAGGTCGTTCAGCCGGCGCAGCGCCAGATTGCCCTCCAGCCGGCCGCTGATGGGCTTATCGGTGGGCAGGACGATATTGGTGACCGCCCCCTGCATCTCCAGCGGCAGGTCGGCCCGGCCCGACAGGCCCACGCCCGATCCCGCACTGTCGATGCGGGCGGCAAGCGCCACGCGCCCCTTCTGCCAATCGGCGGTCAGGGTGGCGCCCAGCGGTGACGGACCCTTCAGCACCTGCGGCGCCAGGGCGAATTCCGACAGTTTCAGGTTCAGATTGCCCCGTGGATCGGCCAAAGTGCCCGACAGGCTGGCCGTGCCGTCCAGATGGCCATAAAGCGTCAGGGTCGGATCGATCAGCCGCACCCAGGTCAAGGGCAGTCTGGCCAGCGTTACCTGCCCGTCCAGCCCCCTGGGCGACAGGTCGGCATTCACCGCCAGCCGCGCATCGCCGGCCAGCAGCACCAGACCCTGCACCCCCACGACACCATTGCCGAAGGAGAGGTTGGCGGGACTGGCCAGCCGGAATTCCGTATCGGCATAGGCGCCCGACAGGCTGCCCAGGCCCAGGCGGGTGATGCCATCCTTCGCGCCCGTGGCCAATTGCCCCTGCATGGCAAGACGCACGGGCGACGATCCACGCTTGCCCGACAGGTCGAAGCCCAGCGCCACGGCCGACAGCGGCCCTTTGGCCGAGCCCTTGATCGTCTCCAGGTCCAGGGTACCGGCATCGATGCCGCTGATGGTGAAGCCGGCATCGACGCTGGGCGTTTTGCCCGCCCCGTCCAGTCGGGCGGCCAGATGGATGGCCGCCACCTTCTGCCCGTGCCAGCGCCGCCACAATTCCTTGAAATCGGCCGTCACATTGGCCGATTGCTGGCCATTGGCATGGGAAAGCGCCACCGACAGCGTGCCATTGCCCCAGACCTCGTCGCCGGCGATGAAGGCCAGGATGCCCAGATCCGGTACGGTGCCGGACAACTCGCCACTGGCCAGACCCGTGGTGGTGTCCAGGGTCAGGTCGCCTGCGATCCTGTTCAGGCCGATCACCGCCTCGATCCCGGTCAGCGACAGGGTTGATCCGTTCTGGGTCAGACCGCTACCCAGCGCGATGCGCTGGCCGTTCAGGCTGCTTTCCAGGGCCACATGGCCCTTGGGCGCCCTGGGCAGGCCTTCCATCTGCGCATCCAGCTTGGTATCGACCAGATGCAATCCATCCACCACCAGCCCATCGCCCGCCATCTCCAGCAACAGCGTATCGGCCGACAGGCTTTTCAGCCGGGCGGTGACGGCACCGGCGATCTGGACACCGAGCGCGGGGGAAAGAGGGGATAGGTCCGCCACCTCCGCCGCCAGATCGGCGGTGATGCCCTTGGGACCATAGCGTCCCTCGCCCCCGACCTTCAGGCGCGGATTGGTCAGCGACAGGCGGCGCAGCACCAACTCCTCGCCCAGGCCGACATCGGCAAAAATCGCCGTGGTGCCGATCAGCAGCGGGTCCAGGGCCGGGATGCCGGCCGCCAGCTCCTTGCCTTCGCCCTCCACCACCAACGCCGTCTGCCCGCCCGTGCGGCGCAGCTTGCCCTCCACCGCCAGGGACCCGGCCAGCGTGCGCCCCGCCAGTCCCGACAGGGGCGCCAGATCGCGGGCCGACAGGGTCAGGGCCAGTTCGCCATCACGGCCCCAGCCGGTCAGCGCCCCGCTGGCCGTGGCCGACACTGCACTGCCGATGAAGCCGGCCTTGGCGATATTGATGCCGCCCTTGGCCGGTGTGACGGTCAGTTCCGCGGCCAGATCGGCCGTGGGCCCGGTCAGGGCGGCCAGCGGGCCGGAAGCGCCCTGCATCCGGACGTCGCCGATGATCTCCACCGTGTCGCGCCCTTTGGCCGTCAGCTTCACGCCCAGGCTTTTCAGCAGCAGGTCGGGCAGGGCGACATTGTCCAGGGTCAGGTCGGTGGCCACCTGCGGCGCCTCCGGGGTGCCCGTCAGCGTGATGCTGCCGCGTGCCGCACCCAGGCTGGCCGGCGCCGTCATCGGGGCCAGGATGGCGCCGTCGGGCAGTTCCACCCAGGCGCCGATATTGATGGCGCGGGTCTTGATGTCGAAGGCGCCACCGCCGGAGATCTTGCCGAAGGCCGCACTGATGCCCACCCCATCCAGTGCCAGCTTCACGCCAGGATCGATCAGGCCACCCGCCCCGATGCGCAGGTCGGGCCCGATCAGCGGCCGGATGGAGGGGGGCAGCAGTGCCTGCATATTGCCCGACAGGTCCA
This sequence comes from Niveispirillum sp. GW835-FHT14G11, assembly GCF_058793615.1. NCBI lineage: Bacteria > Pseudomonadati > Pseudomonadota > Alphaproteobacteria > Rhodospirillales > Azospirillaceae > Niveispirillum > Niveispirillum sp. GW835-FHT14G11. The sequence continues at coordinate 270,242 of NZ_JBXAFZ010000012.1, read as the reverse complement.
GGCCGAAAGTCAGCTTCGATCCCGACGGGCGGATGCGGAATTCGGCTCTGGCATCGGCGGCGTCGCCGGCCTTGGCCGTGGCGCTCCCGGTCCAGTCGGTCAGCGGCCCCTCACCCTTCAGGGTCAGGGTCACGGGCGGGCGGCCGGGAATGTCCAGCATCTCCGCCAGCAATCCGTTGCCCTGCTCCGTGGCTTCCACCGCCAGGGTCAGGCGGTGGCCGGGCACATAGGCACCGGCGATGGTCAGGGTACCGGGTCTTTCGTCGATGCGCCGGATGTCCAGCGTTCCAGCCCCGCCCAGTTCACCGGCCGGCAGTTTTGCCTGCCCGGCCACGGTCAGCACGGCCGGGCTGCCGCCCAGCAGCGCCGCCCCCAGCGTCACCCGGTCCAGCGCCAGCGTCGCGACATTGATGGAAACCGGCAGCCGGGGCAGCGCACCGGTATCGTTGGGGTCCTCCGGCTGCGGCAGGGGCTGGCGCGCCACGTCCACCGTGGCGGCGGTTAGGGTTTCGATGCGGAGGCTGCGGGAGAACAGGGCCCAGGGGTTCCAGGCCAGATGCGCGTCGGTCACGGTCAGCCAGACGCCGTTGGCATCCGCCAGGGTCAGGCGGGCGAGTTTCAGGTCGAAGACCGACCCGTCCGCCCCCTCTACCACCAGCCCCGGCACAGTGCTTTTCGCCTGGGCCAGCACGAAATCGCGGCCCGATGGCGTGGCCAGCCAGATGCCGGCCGACACGGCCAGCACCACCACCAGGGCCACCAGTCCCGCCAGCCCGGCGGCGATCCAGATCAGGACGGAGCGCAGGTTCGTCGTCTTGTCCATCTCCATCCCCTCAGAAGGCCTGGCCGATGGAGATGTAGAACTGGAACGACTTGTCCCCGTCGCGCTTGTTCAGCGGCACGGCCACGTCCAGGCGGATGGGGCCGATCACCGTCAGGTAACGGCCGCCGATGCCGGCGGCATAGCGCAGCCCCTGGCCCAGCTTGGGATATTCCGTCGTATAGACATTGCCGGCATCGATGAAGGGCACGATGCCGATCTCATCCGTCACCATCACCCGCATTTCGGCTGACATCTCCAGCAGCGACACACCGCCCAGCGGCTCGCCCTCCGCGTCGCGCGGCCCGACCTCCTGATAGCCATAGCCGCGGATGGACCCGCCGCCGCCGGCAAAGAAGCGCTTGTCGGCCGGCACGTCCAGCAGCCCGCCGCCGATGACCGCGCCATAGACCCCGCGCAGGGCCGCGACATATTTGCCATTGTCGCTGAAGTCGAAATAGCCGCTGCCGCCGACGCGCGCGATGGTGAAGCTGCTGCTGTCGCCCAGGGCCGCCAGATAGGGGGTCACCGCGCCTGACAGGCGGAAGCCCTTGGTGGGGTTCAGCAGATTGTTCGACTTGTCCCAGGTGATGGCGGCGGGAAGGCCGACCAGGGTATTCCTGGTCGTCTGGGTATTCTCTTCGATATGCGACTGTTCGGCGGTGACGCCCAGGCTGGCCTTCAGCCCCTTGGCCAGCTGCCGCTCCACTGCCGCCGTCACCACCAAGGCCTTGCGGCGATAGGCATCGGGCCGTTCCGACAGGGCCTCGGCCGACAGGTTGAGGGACTGGCGCCGCGACAGGAAGTCGGGCTGCTGATAGGTGCTGGCCAGGCGGTAGTCGAAATCACTGGCACTGGTCTCCCCGCGACGTGCGATGCCGGCGACGGACGCGTCCACGCGCAGCTTCTCCGCATTGCCCATCAGGTTGCGGTCGCCCCAATAGGCATTGGCGCCAAACCCGTCCTCTGTGCCGTAATCGGTGCCGAATCCGACATAATTCATCTCGCGCTCAGCCAGATCGACGATGACCGGGGCCCGGTTGTCCGCCGTCGGCTCATCCGCCAGCCGCAACCGGACGGAGGAGAAGACGCCCAGATTGGCCAGGGCCTCGCGGCCCTCTTCCATGGCGGCGGGGTGATAGATATCGCCCGTGCGCCAGGGCAGGCGGCGGCGCGCCGCACGTTGCGATACCTCGTCCAGCCCGTTGAAGGTCACGTCCCCAAACGTCACCGACGGGCCCGGATTGACCATATAGGTGACGTCCATGCCCTGCACCGCGTGGTCCACCGCCAGCTGGCGGTCCAGCAGCCTGGCATAGGCATAGCTCTGTTCGGCCAGCCGCGGCAGGATGCGGCCCTCGGCATCGACCACGGCGGGCGCGCGGGCCGGCGACCCGATATTCAGGCCCAGCGCATCGGCCAGCGGTGCGCCCTTGGGCAGGGGGGCGCCGTCCGGCCCCGACAGGGCCACGCGGGTGATCTTGTAACGCGCCCCTTCCTCCACCAGGATCAGCACCTTGGCGGGCACCACATCGACGTCGATCTCGGCATTGACGATGGCGTCGTAATAGCCTTCGGAGCGCAGGGCGGCGCGGAACCTGTCCAGGTCGGCATCGGCGCGGCGGCCCAGGCCGATGGGGCTGGGTGGCGGCTGGTCCTTCAGCTCGATCAGGCTCGACACCTCATGCAGCAGGCGGGACAGGTCGGGCTGGTCCTCCACCCCATGGATCGACACTTCGTATTTCGTTTCCTGGGCATGGGTTTGCGATGCGGCCAGCATGGCGGCCGCCGACAACATCCAGATACGCCATCTGCCTTGGCTCATTATCCTCCCCCGGTTGCCGGCATGGTGGCATGGGGCGGGGTCGGCTTTCCAGGGGTAAGGCCCCGGCGCTTTGGTGTTAGGCCATGGGATAGGCACAAGTCCTTGCGGGAATATTAACTTCGTCTGTCCAAACGCAGGGCTGCCCCACCTTCTGCACCCTACCCGATGCGGTGCGAACCAATTATATTGCGCCGCGATAACAGCCCGGCCACCCAGTTCCCGCCCTCAAGCGGCGCAACAGGGTGGCCGGGCGTTTTTCATGCGCGAACCCCGATCCGGCGGACCTGGTCTATTGGGCGGCGCGCGACCAGCACCAGGCACGCAGGACCGTACCATGCAATTGCGCAACATCGCCATCATCGCCCACGTCGACCACGGCAAGACCACTCTGGTGGACATGCTGTTGAAGCAGTCCGGCACTTTCCGTGAGAACCAGCAGGTCGCCGAACGCGCGATGGACAGCAACGACCTGGAGCGTGAGCGCGGCATCACGATCCTGGCCAAGTGCACGTCCGTCGTCTGGAACGACGTCCGCATCAACATCGTCGACACGCCGGGCCACGCCGATTTCGGCGGTGAGGTGGAGCGTATCCTGAACATGGTGGACGGTGTCTGCCTGTTGGTGGATAGCGCCGAAGGCCCGCTGCCGCAGACCAAGTTCGTGCTGGGCAAGGCCCTGAAGCTGGGCATGCGCCCGATGGTCATCGTCAACAAGATCGACCGCCAGGACGCCCGCCCCGACGAAGTGCATAACGAGATTTTCGACCTGTTCGCCAGCCTGGACGCCAGCGACGAGCAGCTCGACTTCCCCACGCTGTTCGCCTCGGGCCGCAACGGCTGGGCCGTCACCGACCTGAAGGATGAGCGCAAGGACCTGACCCCGCTGTTCGAGCTGGTGGTCAACCACGTCCCGGCGCCCAAGGTCGGCAGCGTGGACGAGCCGTTCACCATGCTGGCCACCACCCTGGAAGCCAACCCGTATCTGGGCCGTATCTTGACGGGCCGCATCCAGTCCGGCCGCGTCAAGACCAACATGTCGATCAAGTCGCTGTCGCGCGACGGCAAGCTGATCGAGCAGGGCCGTGCGTCCAAGGTCCTGGCCTTCCGCGGCCTGGAGCGCGTGCCGGTTGACGAGGCGCAGGCCGGTGACATCGTCGCCATTGCCGGCCTGGTGAAGACCACGGTCGCCGACAGCATCGTCGAGATGAGCGTCGATACCGCCCTGCCGGCCCAGCCGATCGATCCGCCGACGCTGGCCATGACCTTCTCGGTCAATGACAGCCCCCTGGCCGGTCGCGAAGGCGACAAGGTCACCAGCCGCATGATCCGCGACCGCCTGATGCGTGAAGCCGAAGGCAACGTCGCCCTGCGCATCCGCGAGACCGAGAGCGCCGACGCGTTCGAGGTTGCCGGCCGCGGTGAATTGCAGCTGGGCATCCTGATCGAGACGATGCGCCGCGAGGGCTTCGAGCTGTCGATCAGCCGTCCGCGCGTGGTGATGAAGACCGACGCCAACGGCCAGCGCCTGGAGCCGATCGAGGAAGTCGTCGTCGACGTGGACGAGGAATTCTCCGGCGTCGTCGTCCAGAAGATCGCCGAGCGCAAGGGCGAGATGCTGGAAATGCGTCCGTCGGGCGCCGGCAAGCTCCGCCTGGTGTTCCATGTGCCGTCGCGCGGCCTGATCGGCTATCAGGGCGAGTTCCTGACCGACACGCGTGGCACCGGCGTCATCAACCGGCTGTTCCACGATTATGCCCCTTACAAGGGCACGATCCCCGGCCGCCGCAATGGCGTGCTGATCTCCAATGCCGAGGGTGAGGCCGTGGCCTATGCCCTTTGGAACCTGGAAGATCGCGGCCCGATGATGATCGAGCCCGGCTGGAAGGTCTATGAGGGCATGATCGTGGGTGAGCACACCCGCGAGAACGACCTTGAGGTCAATGTCCAGAAGGGCAAGAAGCTGACCAACATCCGCACCACCAGCAAGGATGAAGCCGTCGTCCTGACGCCGCCCATCCGCATGGCGCTGGAAAAGGCCCTGGCCTACATCCAGGACGACGAGCTGGTGGAAGTGACGCCGAAGTCCATCCGCCTGCGCAAGAAGCTGCTGGACCCGAACGAGCGCAAGCGCGCCGAGCGTCAGGCCGAAGCCGGCTGATCGACCGTTCGCGGTTAAGGATTGAAAGGGGGAGGCCGGGGCAACCGGGCCTCCCCCTTTTTTGATTTTCCACGCGGATGACGTAGGGCGCCTGCAATGGTATCGTTCCATGGACGCTAGGATATCGGAGGTCCAGGATTACCAAGACCCAGTTCGAGGCCATCAAGGATGCTTTGACGGAATATACCCGCAAAGCGACCGTATCCGCGCAGCAGGCACGCAAGACCCTGGTTAACGAAGGGATTGCGACCGTTATGGCAAATTGAACGCCAGGTACCGTGAAGAGCAGGCCACAGTCTCCTAACGAGCCGGCCGCACACCATCCGCCCCCCCCCCAATCCCGGCGAAATCATGACCGAAGGCCTCGCCGCCCTTGCCGGAAATGGCTCCCTTTCCCCTCGTCGCACCCTTGCGACCCTGCAATCGAAATGGAATGCTGATCTGGGATGAAGGTGCGCAGCACCTCGACCGGTAGAGGACCAGCATGGCCAACCGCGTGAAGCAGCTTGCCGAGATGCATATCGGCCGGCACCTTGCCTATAGCGACAGCGAGCGCCGGGCCGACGAGGCCAAGGGTGCGCGCGATGGGGAGAAGAATTTCCCGCCCCTGGACGCGACCCAGAACCCGGTGCAGGACCAGGTCCTGGCCCAGGTGACCGCCGATTTCGCCGCCTATGAGAAGGCCCGCCAGGCCCATCTGGCCGAGCTGGAGGCGGGCGAACGCCAGAAGGTCAAGGAGCGCGACGAGGAACTGGTCAACCGCCGCACCGGCCTGCAAGACGAGCGGCAGCGGGCCCTGCACGACCTGTCGCACAAGCTGGGCCCCGACAGTCCCGAATTCCGCGATCTGGTGGAACGGCGCACCGAGGCCGTGGCGGCATCTGGCAAGCTGGAGGCGGAACTGGCCCGGCCGCTGCGTGTGTCGCTGGTCTGGGTCTACCCGTTCCTGATGCTGCTGGTCTGCTTGGCCGAAGTGCCGGTCAACCGCATGGCGTTCGAGTTCTTCTTCCAGGAAACGCCGCTGCTGTCGCTGTTCATCTCGCTGGTCATCGGCGGGGTGCTGGCCCTGTTCGCGCATTTCATCGGGCTGTGGCTGCGCCAGGCCAGCGGGCAGGAGACGATGCGGGCACGGCTCTCCTATTATCTGGGGGCTGGCATTCTGATTGGCCTGTCGGGGACGCTGGTCTATTTCATTGCCGCCGTGCGTGAGCATTTCCTGCGCCTGCTGGAGAGCGATACCAGCAGTTCCTTCGCCGACCTGCTGCGCCAGGGCGACCTGACGGTCACCGCGACCCAGGTGACGAATGTCGAGCTGGGATCGGCCGGCTGGACCCTGCTGGTCATCAATCTGGTCATCCTGACGGTGGGTGTCGTCGCCTCCTTCGTCCGCCATGACCCGCATCCCGATTATGAGCGCCTGTCGCGGCGGGCGGAGAAGGCGCGCCGGCAGGTCACGAAGCGGGAGGGCGATTACAATAAGCAGCGCGTGCAGGTCGCGCGTAAATATGACGACATGATCGCGGCGCTGAATCGCCAGATCGAACGGCTGGAGAAGGATATCGCTGAAACCCAGGCCCAGCAGAAGGCATCGGCCGCCGATTATGAACAGAGCCTGCGGCAGGTCGGCATGACCAGCCATAACCGCCTGATCAATTACCGTATCGGCAATCTGCGCGCCCGTGGCGACGGCACGCCCGCCTGCCTGCGTGACATTCCCTCGGCGCTGCAGATCAGCGCCCAGGTACAGCGGGCCGTGCGCGGATGAGGGAGCGGGCGCTTCTCCTGGCCTTCACGCTGCTGCTGGGTCTGGCGCCGGGGGCACTGGCGGCGCGGCAGGATTACTGCAAGCTGGGCACGGGTACCGTGGCCCTGCTGGTCGATCGCACCACGGCCTATGACCAGCAGGATATCGACATCCTGGTGGCCGGGCTGGACCGGTTCGTGGGGGAGCTGAAGACCGGCGACCGGCTGGTGGTCCACACCATCACCGACGACCATGCCGCATCCGCCCGCATGTTCGAGGAATGCGTGCCCGGCTGCCCGGATGGTGGTGGCCTGACCGACTGGATCATGGCGACCTGCAAGCCCACATTGGCCAAGGCTGAGAACCGGGATTTCCGGCGACGCCTGGCCCAGGTGCTGGTCGGCATGCTGAAGGAGAAGCGATCCTATCCAAGGTCGGAGATCCTGCGCACCATCGACGGGGTCGGCCGCACCTACAAGCCGCAGGGGCTGAAGCGGATGATCGTCTTCTCCGACCTGCTGGAGCATTCCCAGGTGTTGTCCTTCACCGCCCTGTCGGAACAGCCACCGGCCCGCAACCTGCGCGCCGTCACGGAACAGCGGCTGCTGGCGCCGCTGGACCATGTGCAGGTGGACATGTTCGGCTTCGGCCGGTCGCATGAACCGGGCCGCAAGGCGCTGCCGCGCCCGATGGAAAACCGCATCCAGGACTTCTGGACGGCCTATTTGCGCGACAGCGGCGCCGGTCCGGTCAGCATCGGCCTGTGGTATGGCGGGGCGGACCGGTAGGTCCACCCCGTTGGCATCACCGACCATCCAGCACCCAGTCCGGCCGCACCCAGTGGCAGGTATAGCCGTTGGGCGTGCGCTCCAGGTAATCCTGGTGGAAATCCTCCGCTTCCCAGAACGGGCCGGCATCGGTGATTTCCGTGACCACCTTGCCGGGCCAGCGGCCGCTTTCCTCCACCTCCGCCTTCACATGGCGGGCGGTTTCGGCCTGGGCGGCGTTTTCCACGAAGATGGCGGAGCGGTACTGGCTGCCGATATCATTGCCCTGGCGATTGGCCGTGGTCGGGTCGTGGATCTGGAAGAAGAATTCCAGCAGGCGGCGATAGCTGAGATGCTCGGGATCGAAGCTGATCTCGATGGCCTCGGTATGGCCGGTGCGGCCGGTCTTCACGTCCTTATAGGTGGCGTTGGCAAGATCGCCGCCGGTATAGCCGACGCGGGTGCCCACGACGCCCGGCACCTTGCGGATCAGGTCCTGCATGCCCCAGAAGCAGCCGCCCGCCAGAATGGCGCGTTCGATGGCCATGGTTGCATTCCTTGTTGTGAACATCACTTGGCCTCTTAAACTGGTGATGATGCGATCACAAGTCCAGGGCCGGGACGGCGCGGGCCATGGGGCACCTTTGCATCATCGGCGTTCGACAAGCCGGGTTTGGCGGGGTACATCCCCACGCCATGAATGATGCGACCACCAGCCCGGCCGACGGCGCGCTTGCCACGCGCGGCGCTGCCCTCGACCTTTTGTTCAACGTGCTGGCCAAGCGCGTACCGTTCGATGACGCCTGGGACGCCAGCCGGCCCTTGCGGTCGCTGGAGCCGCGCGACCGCGCCTTCGTGCGCCTGCTGGTGGCCACCACCCTGCGCCGGCTGGGCCAGATCGATGCCGCCATCCAGTCCACTTTGAACAAGCAGGGCCAGCAGTTGAAGGCCGTGGTGCAGGATATCCTGCGCCTGGGCGCTGCCCAGCTGCTGTTCCTGGGCACGCCGGCCCATGCCGCCGTCGATACGGCCGTGGAGCTGGCGATGCTGCGCAAGCAGCATCCCTATAAGGGCCTGATCAACGCCGTGCTGCGCCGGCTGGACCGGGAACGTGACGCCATCCTGGCGGTGCAGGACCCCGGCCGCCTGAACACGCCCGACTGGCTGTGGCTGTCCTGGCGCAAGGCCTATGGCACCGCGCTGACCCGCGCCATCGTGGAAACCCACCTGGAAGAAGCGCCGCTGGACATCACCGTCAAGGGGGATGCCGCCGCCTGGGCGGAGCGGCTGGAGGCTGAGCTGTTGCCCATGGGCAACCTGCGGCGTGCGGCCGGCGGGCAGGTGACGGAACTGGCCGGTTTCGATGAGGGTGGCTGGTGGGTGCAGGATGCCGCCGCCACCATCCCCGCCCGCCTGTTCGGTGACCTGAACGGCCTGGACGTCATCGACCTGTGCGCCGCCCCCGGCGGCAAGACCGCACAGCTGGCGGCGGCCGGCGCCCGCGTCACCGCCGTTGACCGGTCTGACAAGCGGCTGGTTCGCCTGACCGACAATATGCTGCGCCTGGGCCTGGGCGCGCAGGTGGCGACGATCGTGGCCGATGCAACCGAATGGCGGCCCGACGCGCCGGTGGATGCCGTGCTGCTGGACGCGCCCTGTTCGGCCACCGGCACCATCCGCCGCCACCCCGACGTGGCGCGGCTGAAGTCGGAAGAGGATGTGGAGAAGCTGGGGCGTATCCAGTCCCGCCTGCTCTATCGCGCCGTCGACATGCTGAAGCCGGGCGGCACCCTGGTTTATTGCACCTGCTCGCTTCAGCCGGAGGAGGGGGAGAACCAGATCACCAACCTGCTCTATCGCCGGCCGGAAATGCAGGTCGTGCCGGTGACAGCGGACGAGGTCGGTGGGCTGGCGGAACTGATCACCGCCGACGGCTATGTCCGCTGCACGCCGGGCCATCTGGCCGACATCGGCGGCATGGACGGGTTCTTCGCCGCACGGCTGCGGCGCGTGGGCTGATTACGGCCCCTCCATCCGCCACACATCCTTCACATGCCGGGGCAGCCGCCTGGGCAGCACGGCCATCAGGTCGAACCGTATGGCATGATGGGCCAGATGCGGGCGCTGGGCCACGAACTGGCTGATGGCGGCATAGCGGCGGCGCCAGCTGACCCGCGGCAGCGATGACAGGGCCAGCACCATGTCGCGCCTCGCCTTCACCTCCACCACCGCCACCACACCGCGCTTGGCAGCGACGATATCGACCTCTCCCACCGGCAGGCGCAGGCGGGTGGCCAGGATGCGATAGCCCTTCAGCCACAGCACCAGACAGCACAGCCATTCGGCGATGCGGCCCAGCCGTTCGGCGCGGCGGCGGTCGAAACGGTCACGGACCCGTGCCATCGCCCCCCGTCCCGAGCTGCAAAGCCCGCGCATAGACCTGTTTCTTGGGCTGGCCGGTGATGGTGGCGACATGGGCTGCGGCATCGCGCACGCTCATTCCGCCGGTCAGCGCCTGGCGCAGCAGACTGTCCATGTCGGCGGCGTCATTGGCGGCGGCATCGGCGGCGGGCGGGCCGATGACCACCACGACCTCCCCCTTGGGCGGACCCTTCTCCGTATAATGCCGGGAAAGCTCGGATGCTGTGCCGCGCCGCACCTCCTCGAACAGCTTGGTCAGCTCCCGCGCCACCGCCACCTCGCGGTTGCCCAGGGATGCCGCCACATCGCCCAGCATCTCCGCCAGCCGCTGGGCCGATTCATAGAAGATCAAGGTAGCGGGCAGGGTGCGGAACAGGTCCAGCTCCGTCCGGCGTGCCGCAGACTTGGATGGCAGGAACCCGCCGAACAGGAACCGGTCGCTGGGCAGGCCCGACAGGACCAGAGCGGTGATGGCGGCGTTCGCACCGGGCAGATGGGTCAGGGCCAGACCCCGATCCTTGGCCTCGCGCACCAGCTTGAAGCCCGGATCACTGACCAGCGGCGTGCCGGCGTCGGATACCAGGGCGATGGATTGCCCATTGGCCACCTTGTCCAGCAGCACCGGCCGCATCCGGGCCGCGTTATGGTCGTGATAGGGCAGCATGCGGGTGCGGATGCCGTACCGGCGCAGCAGCTTGCCGGTAACGCGCGTATCCTCGCACGCGATGGCATCGACCCCGCGCAGGATGTCGAGCGCGCGCAAGCTGATATCGCCGGCATTGCCGATGGGGGTGGCGACAATGTAAAGCCCCGCCGCCGGTTTACGGATGGCGTCGCTGCCGCTAGGCTGCGCCACCACATCGTCATCGCCCTCCTCCGGGAACATCCCGTCAAGGTCGGTGTCAAGGTCGGGTTGGTCGTCCATGATGGGTGACGTCAAGGGGAAGGGGTTCCGAATGCGTGGGAATGAAGGTCGGCGCGGGGCGTCGTGGCTGGTGACACTGGTGGCGTCCGTGGGCCTGCTGGCCGGATGTGCCAGCCCCGGCAGCGTACCGGCCCCGGCCCCCACCCCGCAACCCCCGCCGCAGGTGACGGCCCCTCCGCCGACCCCCGCACCGCCGGTGGCCGAACCCGTGGCGCCCAAGGATGACAAGGTGCGCGTGGGCCTGCTGCTGCCCTTGACCGGTGCCAATGCCGCCCTGGGCCAGTCGATGCTGGACGCCGCCCAGATGGCTTTGTTCGACCTGGGCGACGACAAGTTCACCCTGCTGCCCCGCGACACGCAGGGCAGCCCCGGCATCGCCGCCACGGCGGCCCAGGGGTTGGTCGAGGAAGGGGCCGGCATCCTGCTGGGCCCCCTGTTCGGGGCGGAAGCCGCGGCGGTCAAGCCGGTGGCGGCCCGTGCCGGCCTGTCGGTGCTGAGCTTCTCCAGCGACTGGACCATGGCCGGCGGTGGGGTCTGGACCCTGGGCTTCCAGCCGCAGGAGCAGGTGCGCCGCGTGGCGGCGCTGGCGGCGGCGCGCGGCTTGCTGCGCTTCGGCGTGGTGGCCCCCTCCACCCCCTATGGCGACGCGGCGGTCGCCGCTTTGCGGGAGAGCGTGGAACAACTCGGCGGCAGCGTCACCAAGGTCGAACGCTATACGGCCGGCGCCACCAACCTGACCGAACTGGTCAAGCGCCTGTCGGATTTCGACCAGCGCCAGGCGGCATTGGGGGCCGAGCGTTCCCGCCTGACCGCGTTGGGCGACCCCGAATCGCTGGCGGCCTTGCGCCGCCTGTCCAATGCCGACACCTTCGGCCCGCTGCCGTTCGACGCCGTGCTGATTGCCGAGGGCGGGCAGACGCTGCGTGAACTGGCGGCGCTGTTCCCGTTCTTCGATATCGATCCCGGCCCCGTGCGCCTGCTGGGCACCGGCCTGTGGGATGAAGGCGGGCTGGGGCGCGAGGCAGCGCTGGTCGGCGGCTGGTTCGCCGCACCCGCCCCGGAAGGGCGCGACACGTTCGAGGCGCGGTTCCAGCAGGCCTTCGGCTATCGTCCGCACCGCCTGGCGACACTGGCCTATGACGCCACGGCGCTGGCGGCCGTGCTGGCCCGCAATGGCGGCTTCGCCGTGCCGTCGCTGACCAACCCCAACGGGTTCTCCGGCGCGGAGGGCATTTTCCGCCTGCTGCCCACCGGCACGGCCGAACGCGGGCTGGCGGTGATGGAGGTGACGCGCACCGGCACCATGCAGGTCGATCCCGCTCCGCAGAGCTTCGTGCCTGTCCCCACCCCGACCTCGTAAGGATACGCCCATGGATATCCATGTCGCCAAGGCCGCCGACGGGTCGCATATCCTGACCTGGAACGGCACATCCGTGCGCTGTGCCGTGGGACGGACGGGTATCAGGCTGGACAAGCGGGAAGGCGATGGCGGCACGCCGGTGGGCGCCTTCACCCTGCGCCGCGTGCTCTATCGCGCCGACCGGCTGGAGCCCCCGCGCACCGGCCTGCCGATCTTGGTGATCGCCAGGGATGATGGCTGGTGCGACGACCCGGCCCATCCCGACTATAACCGCCCGGTGAAGCTGCCCCTGGCCGCCAGCCATGAGGATCTGTGGCTGGACAGCGCCGTCTACGACATCATCGTCGTGCTGGGCCATAATGACGACCCGCCGGTACCGGGGCTGGGCAGTGCGGTATTCTTCCACCTGACCGGGGCCGATTACGGCGCCACGGCCGGGTGCGTGGCGGTGCAACTGCCGGACATGCTGGCAGTGCTGGCCGACGCAAGGCCCGGCGACCGCATGGTGATCACCCCCTCGCCGCAGGCCATGGCGGCGTGCGACCCGGTGGCGCGGCGGACGGACTGCTTCTGGTGAGCTATTCCCAGCTCTCGCGGTAAAGCGCCACCATCTCCGCCACGTTTGGCACGCGCGGATTGTTGGCGGGACTGCCAGAGGCCAAGGCCTGTTCGGCCATGGTGACCAGCAGCCCCTCCCACCGCGCGGGATCAATGCCGTACTGTTTGGGCGTGGGTACCTGCAGGTCTTTGTTCAGGCGGTGCAGGCCGTCCACCAGGGCGCGGGCGGCACCCCCATCATCCTGGCCGGTATCGGCGGCCCCGATGGCGCGGGCGCAATCGGCATAGCGGGTAAGGGCACCCGGCAGCGACCATCGGGTGACGGCCGGCAGCAGCATGGCGTTGGACAGGCCGTGCGGCACATGGAAGAAGGCGCCGATGGGTCGGCTCATCCCATGCACCAGCGCCACCGACGCGTTGGAAAAGGCCATGCCGGCCAGGGTGGCGCCCAGCATCATGTTTTCCCGCGCCACGCGGTCGCCCGGATCGGCGCAGGCGGTGCGGATCCAGGGCGCGATGCGGCCCATGGCGGCGATGGCCATGGCATCGGTGAAGGGGCTGGCCTTGACGCTGACATAGGCCTCGATGGCATGGGTCAGGGCGTCGATGCCGGTATCGGCGGTCAGGCGCGGCGGACAGGTAAGCGTCAGTTCATAATCGATGATGGCGGCGGCCGGCACCAGACCGGGCCCGGCGATCAACATCTTCTCGTCCGTCTCTGTGTCGGTGATGACCGTGAAACGCGTCACTTCCGATCCCGTGCCGGCCGTGGTGGGGATCGCGATGACCGGCATGCCGGGTTTAGGGATCGGGTTGGGCACCTTGTAATCGCGCAGCCGTCCGCCATTGGCGGCCAGCACAGCCATGGCTTTGGCGGTATCAATGGGTGATCCGCCGCCCAATGCCACCATACCGTCATAACCGCCCTCGGCCAGCAGGGTGGCCCCCGCCTGGATCACGTCGGTGGTCGGGTCGGGCACGGTGTCGGCAAACAGGCCGGGGTCGAACCCGGCGGCGCGCAAGGGCGCCAGCAGCCGCTCCGCAGCACCGCTGTCTCGCATGAAGGGGTCGGTGACCAGCAGCGGCCGGCGCACGCCCAGCCGGGTCAGCACGGTGCCCAGGCGCCCGGCGGCACCGCCCCCGATCTCCAGGATGGGTGGGATCAGGATGGTGGCGATCATAGCTTCCTCCGCTGTTTGGTCTTTGCCCGCATGTTCGGCCTGGGGGAGCCGCTTGCCAAGCACCCTTCGCCGAAAAGGACGCATGGGGTGATGAGGCTTGTTCATCTGTGGAATGGCGGACCCTGAGCGCCTATGGTTGTCACCAGCATGATCCAACCCTCAGGTTCCCATGACCAATCCCGCCCCCGACCTGTTCGCCGCAGCGCTCGCCGCCCGCGCCCATTCGCATTCGCCCTATTCGGGCTTCAAGGTGGGGGCGGCCATCCGGTCGGAAAGCGGGCGCATCCATGCCGGTTGCAATGTGGAAAACGCGGCATATCCACAAGGGCAATGCGCGGAGGCCACGGCCATTGGCCTGATGGTGGCGTCGGGCGACCGGCGCATCACGGAGATCGTGGTGGTGGGCGGGGATGCCGGTGCGGGCATTATGTGCACGCCCTGCGGCGGCTGTCGCCAGCGCATCCGGGAATTTGCCGGGCCGGACACGCCGATCCATATCTATGATGTCGGCTTCCATCGTCGCAGCTTCACGCTGGGGGAATTGCTGCCCTTCAGCTTCGGTCCCGACAATCTGGGTTTCTGAGCCGTGATTGATAATTCCGATACCGAAATAAACCTTTCGGCGATTGCCGAACGCACCCTGCCGCTGCTGGACTTGACCAGCCTGAACGACGCGGACGATGCCGCTACCACCGCTACCCTGTGTGCCAAGGCGGTGACGCCGGCCGGGAATGTCGCGGCCGTCTGCCTGTGGCCGTCTTTCATTGCGCAAGCGAAACAAGTCCTGGCGGGCACCGGCGTGAAGGTGGCGACGGTGGTGAACTTCCCCGGCGGGTCGCTGCCGGCGGAGAAGGTGGCGGAACAGATCGCCCGGGCACTCGCCGATGGGGCGGACGAGATCGACGTGGTCATGCCCTATGCCGCTATCCTGCATGGCCAGGGCGGGGACCAGCGCGCCGCCGACCATCTGGCCGTCTGCCGGGCGGCGTGTGGTACGACCATGATGAAGGTCATCCTGGAAAGCGGTGCCCTGGCCAAGCCGGCACTGGTGGAACGGGCAGCCGCTGTGGCCGTGGCGGCGGGGGCGGATTTCCTGAAGACCTCCACCGGCAAGCTGCCGGCCGGCGCCACGCTGAGTGCCGCCCGCATCATGCTGACCGCCTGCCGCGAGGCCGGGCGGCCCGTGGGTTTCAAGGCGTCGGGCGGCATCCGCGACGTGGAGACGGCGGCGCAGTATCTGGCGCTGGCGGATGAGGTGTGCGGGACGGGCTGGGTATCACCGGCCACCTTCCGCTTCGGGGCGTCGGGTCTGCTGGACGCGCTGCTGGGTGTGCTGGGTCACGGGCCGGCGGCACGGGTGACGACAGGTTATTAGGGTGGCCCGCTGCGTAGCACGGATGATGCTGCGCTCAAAATTTGTTGAGATTCAATAATATTTCCCATTTATCGCCTCCCCGGCGAAAGCCGGGGCCCAGGGGCCACAGGCTCAAACCTGGACGCTGCCTTGATCGAAGCAGCTGAAGGGTCGGGCACTTGGCCCCTGGGCCCCGGCTTTCGCCGGGGAGGCGATATATAAGCAGTTTTAATAAGCTATCCCCAACTTCCATCGAATCTCAACAAGCCTTAATCCGCGCTACGCGTCACCACGCCCGCCTCCACCCGCACCCAACCCGTGGCCAGTTCCGCCACCTCGTCGCGCTGGTGGGTGACATACAGCATGGGCAGGCCGGTACCGTCGCGCAGGCGGCGCAGATAGGGCAGCAGTTCCGCCTTGCGCGCCGGGTCCAGGGCCGACAGCGGCTCATCCAGCAGCAGCAGCGACGGGTTGGACAATAGCGCCCGGCCGATGGCCACCCGCTGCCGCTCCCCGCCCGACAGGTCGCGGGGCCGGCGATGCAGCAGCGGCGCGATGTCCAACAGGTCGATCACACTGTCGGGCGTCGGCCCCGCCCGGCCCCGCCCGCCGAAGAACCGTCCATAGAGCAGATTGTGCCGCACCGACAGATGCGGGAACAGGCGCGCATCCTGGAACACCTGGCCGACATGGCGGCGATACGGGGTAAGCCATTGCCGCGTGGCCGTGTCCACCAGCAGCTGCCCGTCCAGCGCGATTCGTCCAATACTGGGCCGGGCCAGCCCGGCGATCAGCGACAGCAAGGTTGTCTTGCCCGCACCCGACGGGCCGGTGATGGCGGTGACGCCGGGGCCGATGGCCAGGTCGGCCGTCAGGGTGAAGTCCCCGATGCGGTGGGTCAGCGACAGCTCAAGCATCGCGCCCCTCCACTCGCCGGCGCACGCCGCGCGCCAGCAACTCGCTTGCCGTCAGGGCGATGATGGCGATGGCGGCCGCCACCAGCGTCAGGCGCAGGGCCGCCGCGTCGCCGCCCGGCACCTGGGTCAGGCCATAGATGGCGGCGGGCAGGGTCTGGGTGACGCCGGGAATGGCCGCCACAAAGGTAATCGTGGCCCCGAACTCCCCCAGCGCCTTGGCAAAGCACAGGATGGCGCCGGACACGATGCCGGGCAGCGACAGCGGCAGGGTGACGGTCAGGAACACCATCCAGGGCGGGGCCCCCAATCCGGCCGCCGCATCCTCCAGCCGCGTGTCCACCGCCTCCATCGACAGGCGGATGGCGCGGACCAGCAGGGGGAAGGCCATCACCGAACAGGCCAGCACCGCCCCGGTCCAGTTGAAGGACAGGACGATCCCCACTTCCGCCAGCACCCGTCCCAAAGGCCCGTTGCGCCCGAACAGCAGCAGCAGGATATAGCCGGTGACCACGGGCGGCAGCACCAGCGGCAGATGCACCAGCCCATCCAGCAGGATGCGGCCAGGAAAGGATCGGCGGGCCAGCAGCCATGCCACCAGGATGCCGGGCACCAGGCTGGCGGCCGTGGCCCAGCAAGCCACCTTCACCGACAGCCAGATGGCCGTCATCTCCTCCGGCGTGAATGCACCCATTTATTTCTTCAGCACCGTGAAGCCCTGGTTGATGAAATGCCGCCGGCCTTCCTCTGACAGGATGAAGTCCAGCAGGGGCTTGGCCGTGGCGGCGTCTGCCCCCTTCAGCAGGGCCACAGGATACTCGATCGGCGCGTGGCTGTCGGCGGGGAAGACACCGACAATGGCCACACCCGGCTCCACCCGCGCGTCGGTGGCATAGACGATGCCGGCCGACGCCTCGCCACGCGCCACCAGGGCCAGGGCGGCGCGGACATTCTCCGCCGGGGCCAGCTTGTCCGACACCTTGTCCCACAGGCCCAGCCTGGTCAGCGCCGCCTTGGCATAGCGGCCGGCCGGCACGGCATTGACATCGCCCACGGCCAGGCGCTTGCCATCCAGCAGGCGGACGATGTCCAGATTGTCATCGATGGTCAGCCGCTTGGCCTGGGACCGTTCCATGACCAGCACCAGCTGGTTGCCCAGGAAAGTGACGCGGCTGTCGGCCTGCACCAGCCCGGCCTTGGCCAGGTAATCCATCCAGTCCTGGTCGGCGGAAATGAAGATATCCGCCGGCGCCCCGGCCTCGATCTGCTTGGCCAGCGCAGAACTGGCGGCATAGGCTGCGGTGGCGTTGGTTCCGGACTGCGCCTTGTAGACGGAAATCACTTCGTCCATCGCCGTCTTCAGGCTGGCGGCGGCATAGACGGTGGCATCGCGCGCGCCGGCGGCCGGGACGACCAGCAGCGACAGCGCGACCAGGAACGCGGATATCCGGGAAAGGGCCATGATGCACCCAGGCGTGATGGGAAAGCTGATCGCAGCCTATCGCTATATTTGGTTGAATACAACGCGGTTGCGTAAGTCTCGCAGGTCAGGTCGAGCGTGGCGAGCCCTGACATCTCACAGGTACCGTCGCTTGTCAGGGCTCGGCTTTCGCCTCGACCTGACCTACGGCATCGCCCGTTGCGCATCGGGTTTCGTTAGCCGGTCCCGCCAGTAACGGATGCAGAACAGTTCCAGGGCGGTCGGCATCGCCATTGAGGGTTCGCGTACCCAGACCGCGCGGACAAGGGCTTCGGGACTCATGCCTTCCAGCGCCGCGATATCGTCCAGCGCCGTCCAACCAGCGGCATGCAGGTCGATTATGTGCAGGTCGCCGCCAATGGTGATGTGCCGGCGTTCGAGATGCAGGCCGACCGGGGTGAGGCTGGCCAGGGCGAGTTCGAAACTGGGTGAATTGTCCATGGCAATCTTACCCTATATCTGCGGCTCTGAACCGCAGATTAGAAGCATGATGCTTCAGAGTCGATGCGAAGGAATGTCATTGAAACGATGGGACAGGAATATCAAGCCTTTATGAGACGTAGCCCTTCGCCCTTGCCGTTCTCGGCGGCAATGAACTCAATTCCCGCGTCTTCCAGAGCTTCGACGACCTTGAAGTAAACTTCATTCGTCAGTCCGTCCCCGTGCTCAAATCGATATATGCTGCTGCGGCTCACTTTGGCACGGACGGCCAATTCCTGCTGTGAAAGGTCCAGCAAGATGCGGGCAGCTTTGATCTGGCGGGTCGAAACACGGAACATGAAGCAGGAATGCGCATAAGAGCAGTGTGCTCGTCTATATCTGAAGCCTCATGCTTCTATTTTGAATTTCTGTGCGCCAAGTACGCACTCACATGCATGCAGATCGGACTCTGCGGCAGTGTAAAGCCGTTTCAATACCGAATCGTGCGCATTCCAAAAAACAAAAAGGGGGCGGTTCAGCCGCCCCCTTCAACGCCATTTCCCTGTGGAAGGGAAAGCCCTCTCACAGCATGTCCTTCAACGCCGCGCGCACCTTGTCCGCCATGTCGGGGCGGTCCAGGGCGTAGGCGACATTGGCCAGGACGAAGCCCAGCTTGTCACCGCAATCGAAGCGCTGGCCTTCGAACTTGAAGCCGTGAAAGGGCTGATGGCCGATCAGCTTGGCCATGGCGTCGGTCAGCTGGATCTCACCGCCGGCCCCCTTCTCGAACACCGACAGATGCTTGAAAACCTCGGGCTGCAGGATGTAGCGGCCCTGGATCGACAGGTTGCTTGGTGCCACGGCCGGGTCGGGCTTTTCCACCAGACCCTTGACGGTGACCAGCTTGCCATCCTCAGACCCGATATCCAGGATGCCGTACTTGTTGGTCTGCTCTCTCGGCACCTCGAACACCGACAGCAAGTTGCCGCCCACCTGTTCATAGGCGTCCATCATCTGGGCCATGCAGGGCTTGGTCCCCAGCACCTGTTCGTCGGGCAGCAGCACGGCGAACGGCTCATTGCCCACGAATTCGCGCGCGCACCAGACGGCATGGCCCAGGCCCAGCGGCTGCGCCTGACGGACATAGGACAGGTAGCCCGACTCGATCTGGATATCCTCGACGATCTTCAGAAGATCGTTCTTGCCGCGGCGGCGCAACGTCTCGTTCAATTCGTAATTCAGGTCGAAATGGTCTTCCAGCGGGCTTTTGCCCCGGCTGGTGACGAAGCAGAACTGGTCGATGCCGGCGGCCTTGGCTTCGTCCACGGCATGCTGGATCAGCGGCCGGTCGGCCAGCGGCAGCATTTCCTTCGGAATGGCCTTGGTGGCCGGCAGGAAGCGGGTGCCGAGACCTGCGACCGGAAACACGGCCTTGCGCACTTTCTGGGGCATCTTGATCCCTGTCTTGAATGCCATGATCGCTCTGTTCCCGCGCCCGCGGCCGTGAGGCCGATGACGCTTTTGCCTGTTGTGACACGTCCTGCACCTTCCCCGCAAGAAAGCCGCTGGCGTGCGCGCGGAAGAGGTGCCAACGCTGCGGATAACCCGCCAGAAACGCTTTTGTGCCATCGCTGGTGATGAAAGCGATGGTTGTCACAGACAGCCGCAAGATTTTGATTTAATAAGGGTGTGATGCTGTTCATAAGATGGCGGACCGTGGCGGTCTGCATCTGCCTCCGCACGGCGCGGCGCGGGGGCGGGCCGCAGAGAAATGATCGGGCTGGGATACACTGATGAAAATCCTGATTGGTGACGACCATCTGTTGTTTCGCGAGGGATTGTGCCGCCTGCTGACCCAGTTGGATGACAAAGCCAGCTTCGTGGAAGCCGGCACCTTTGATGAGGTGAGGGATCTCGCCCGCGACGGTCAGGATTTCGATCTGGTCCTGCTGGACTTGCAGATGCCGGGTTTCCCCGGGTTTTCCGGTGTGCAGGAGATCTGCGAGGCGCAGGCGGGTACCCCCGTCGTCATCGTCTCGGCCTCCGAATCGCAGGCCGATGTGCGGGCCGCCCTGGATGCCGGCGCCTCGGGCTATATCCCGAAATCATCGTCTGTGAAGATCATGCTGTCAGCAATCAACCTGATCTTCTCTGGTGGTATCTATTTGCCGCCAGCGGCGATCCTGGGTGACGGGCCCGGCCTGGGCGGCGGTGGCATGCATGCGGGCACCGGGTCAGGCGGTTCTGCCGGCACCCCGACCCTGACCCAGCGTCAGCGTGACGTGCTGCGCTGCCTGCGCGAGGGCAAGTCCAACAAGCAGATCGCCTATGAACTGGGCCTGTCGGAAGGCACGGTGAAGATCCATGTCACGGCCGTCATGCGCAGCCTGGGGGTGCGCAACCGCACCCAGGCTGTTATCGCGTCCGGTGATATCGCCACCTGACACGAAGCGCTCTTACCCTCATGACCCATGATGATGTGACGGCCCCGACGGCAACGCCGCTCGGGGCCACCGCCTATCTGGCGGCCGAGGAGTTTCTGGAACCGCTGCTGGCCGAACTGGGGGAGGTCCGCTCCGTTCATGGTCGTCTCGTGCTGGCCGACGGGCCGCCGCGCCCGGCCGCCTGGGCCCAGAATATCTGGTACGATCCGATCCTGATCCAGATCCAGTCGATCAAGCAGGGGGCCAAGGCGTTGCGCGCCATTCAGCGCAACTGGGCGCATTACGGGTTCCAGCATCATCGCCGGGCGCAACTGATCCAGGACAACCTGCCGCACGTGTCGGCCAAGCCGCTGAACTTCTTCACAGCCCCGCCGACGGCGCCCTTGGGGTCCTGGACACTGCTGAACGAGAACACGATCCTGGCGGCGGCACATTGTTCCAGCCCGTTCCGCAATGGCGAGATCGAGCTGATCGAAGACAAGGTGACGCCGCCCAACCGGGCCTATCTGAAACTGTGGGAGGCGTTCACCCGCATCGGCCATACGCCCAAGCCCGGCGAACAATGCATCGATCTGGGGGCGTGTCCCGGCGGCTGGACCTGGGTGATGCAGAGCTGCGGGGCCCATGTCATCGCCGTGGACAAGGCGCCGCTGGATCCGCGCATCGCCGCCTTGCCGGGTGTGGTGGAGCGGCGGGAGAGCGCCTTCGGCTTGAAGCCCGCCGATATCGGCCCCGTGGACTGGCTGGCCTGCGATGTCATCTGCTATCCGTCCCGGCTCTACCGCATGATCCAGGGCTGGCTGGAGAGCGGTCTGGTCCGCAATTACATCTGTACCCTGAAATTCCAGGGCGAGACGGATCATGAAACGGCGCGCGCCTTCGCCGCCATTCCCAATTCCCGTCTGGTCCATCTTTGCCAGAACAAGCATGAGCTGACCTGGATCCGCCTGGGCGAATAAACTCCGTTGAGGGTGCGCCTTCAATCGCCTCCCCCGGCGGAAGCCGGGGCCCAGGATCACAAGCCCGACCTTTCGGCCGCTTTGATCCGGTTTGCGGCAAGGTTTTCCTTGGCGGCCCCCGGGCCCCGGCTTCCGCCGGGGAGGCGGGAACAGTGATCATGGCCTCAAGGTGGCAGCGCCGGTGGAATCTGGCGAAAGGAAGGTCATTTCGTGACATCGCCAACCGGCGGGGAACTATAGCCCCATCCGTCTGTTCTCCCCGTGAAGCCGCCCTGAACCGGACGGCACGCGATACACGGAGGGATTTATCATGTCTAAGATCAAGTTCATTCTGGCCACCACCGCCATCCTCGCTTTCCCCGCCCTGGCCCATGCCGCCACGGAGAAGGGCCTGGACAACCTGTCGGGCGTCGGCCAGGAAGCCATCGCCATGTATGGCAAGCTGGAAGGCCCCAAGGCGCTGGCGCTGGCCAATGACGGCGCCGTCGGCTACGCCTCGGGCGTTGACAGCGGTGAGGCCCGCATCGCTGCCCTGGCCCGCTGCGCCGAGGTGACCCGCGAAACCTGCCGCGTCGTGTCGGTTGATGGCCAGGCCATGGCCAGCGCAGGTACCCTGGCCGAACTGGCCCGCAACCACACCGACGCCAATGACCTGCGCGGCGAAGTGGTTGCCGATTACGAGAAGGCTATCGGCGCCAAGGCGCTGGCCCTTTCCGATGATGGTGCCTTTGGTTGGGTCGTCCGCGACACCGAGGAGCAGGCCCGCGCCGACGCGCTGACCCAGTGCGAGACCCGTGGCACCAACTGCTCCATCCAGGCCTCTACCGCCGGCACCAGCGTGCAGTAAATGGCGCAGCGCCTGATAAAGAGCGGCCGGGCGGGGCTCACCCCGCCCGGCCCTGTTTATTTTTGCGGCACCACGCGCTAAGCCTGTGTCGAACGGGATGTCAGGTCCCGGACTGACAAGAGAAAAAGGGGACGTGGCCATGCGGCGCATCGGGGTGATCGGGGCGGGGGCCTGGGGCACGGCCCTGGCCATGGCAGCGGCCCGCGCGGGCGCCGATGTGGTCCTGCAGGCGCGTGAGGCCGAAGTGGTGGACAGCGTCAATGACCGCCACGAGAACAGCCTGTTCCTGCCCGGCATTCCCCTGGACGCTGCCATCCGCGCCACCACGGAGTTGGGCGAGGCGGCATCGGCCGACGCCGTGCTGCTGGTCACCCCGGCCCAGCATCTGCGCACCGCCTGCCGGGCGCTGAAGCCCGACCTGAGGCCGGGCGTGCCCGTGGTGATCTGCGCCAAGGGCATCGAGATCGATACCGGCAGCCTGATGAGCGAGGCGGCGGCCGCCGAGCTGGGCGACCAGCCGCTGGCCGTGCTCTCCGGCCCCACCTTCGCGGCGGAAGTGGCCAAGGGCCTGCCCACCGCCGTCACCCTGGCGATCCGGGATGACGCGCTGGGGCGCCGCTTGCTGGCGGCTCTGGGCGGGCGCACCTTCCGCCCCTATCTGTCCGACGATCTGGTGGGCGCGCAGGTGGGCGGGGCCGTGAAGAACGTGCTGGCGATTGCCTGCGGCATCGTCCATGGCCGCAGCCTGGGCGACAATGCCCGCGCCGCCCTGATCACCCGCGGCCTGGCCGAAATCGCCCGGCTGGGCGGCCGGCTGGGCGCGCGGGCGGAAACGCTGATGGGCCTGTCGGGCCTGGGCGACCTGACGCTGACCTGCTCCTCGCTGCAATCGCGCAACATGTCACTGGGTGCGGCCCTGGGCCAGGGCCGCGCGCTGGAGGAGGTGCTGGGCGAACGCCGCTCGGTGGCCGAGGGCGTCTATACTGCCCGCGCCGTCACCAAGCTGGCGGCGTCGATGGGCGTGGACATGCCGCTCTGCCAGGCGGTGGACGCCCTGCTGAACCACGGCGCCCATTTGGACGAGATCATCGACGCGCTGATGACAAGGCCCTTCAAGGCGGAGACGGTTTAGCCGCCCGTCGGCTTCCGCGGCATCGGCCGCCAGTCCGGCGGCGCCAGCTCGAACCTGGCGAACTCGAACCCCGGCACCACGGTACAGCCGACCAGGGTCCAGGCCCCCAGGCTGACCGCTGTCTGCCAATGGCCGGCCGGGACAATGATCTGCGGCCGGTGGCCGCTGGCAAGGTCGGTGCCCAGATGATGGGCCGATGCATCATGTCCATTGGGCGACATGGTCAGCACCAGCGGCGCGCCGGCATGGAAATGCCAGATCTCGTCGGCATCCAGTACCCGGTGCCAGTGCGAATATTCCCCCGCCTGCAGCAGGAAATAGATGGCCGTGTGCGCCGCCCGGCCGCCATCGGCAGCCGGGGCGCGGACCGTCTCCACATAATGCCCGCCTTCCGGATGGGGCTTCATGCCCAGAAGGTCGATGATTTCCTTGGGCTTCAGGTTCGGCGGATACATGGCACTCATTCCGTGGGCGGCAGGGTGGCCAGGAAGCTGGGGCGCCTGGACGCCGCCTCGAACCAATGGGCCAGGGCCGGGCGGCCGGTGCGCCAGGGCTCATGCGCGAAGCGGAAATCCATATAGCCCATGGCCGACAGCACGGCCAGGCTGCCCACGGTCGGCTGATCCGGGGCCGGCAGGTCGCCCGCATCCAGCTCCAGCCGGTCGAAGGTGCGGAAGATGGCGGCGCGCTGCCGGCTGTCCCAGTCGGCTGAGCGCAGGTTGGGCGGGCGCAGCCCCTCCACCCGGCGCAGCACGCCGGCATCGCAGATGCCGTCGCCCAGCGCCTGCTGGCGCAATGCGATCCAGCGGGCGGGGCCGGTGGCGGGGATCAGCTTCGGGCCCTCATGCAGGCTGTCCAGATATTCCACGATGACCGGGCTGTCGAACAGCACCATGCCGTCATCGGTCAGCAGGGTCGGGATCTTGGACAGCGGGTTCTCCCGCACGATCGGGCTGTCGGGCGACCAGACATCGGTGGGTGACAGTTCGATCCGGTCGGCCAGGCCGATCTCATGCGCGACCATCAGCACCTTGCGCACGAAGGGGGAGGTCTGGCTGTAACGCAGCTTCATGTGGGCATCCAGTTTGGGGGGAGGGGGGCTTGGATATCAGCCCCGGAAATCATCCTTCGCCTTGCGGATGGCGGCAAAGACGGTGGCGGGATCGGCGCCGGTCAGGCCCATGCGGGCCGCCAGATCCGGATCATCGGCGCGCAGGAACGGGTTGGCCGCCCGCTCGTCGCCCAGGCGCGAGGGCACGGTGGGCAGGCCCTTGGCGCGCAGACGCGCCACCTCGTCGGCCCGCACTTTCAGCGCCTCATTGTCGGGATCGATGGACAGGGCGAAGCGGAGATTGCTGGTGGTATATTCATGCCCGCAATGGACCCGCGTGTCGCCGGGCAGGGCGCGCAGCTTCAACAGGCTGTCCCACATCTGCGCCGGTGTGCCCTCGAACAGCCGGCCGCAGCCTAGGGAGAACAGGGTGTCGCCGCTGAACAGCAGCCGCGCCTCCTCACAGAAGAAGGCGCAATGGCCGCGCGTATGGCCGGGCGTGTCGAAGACGCGCACCGTTTGCCCGCCCAGGGTGAAGACGTCACCCTCGCCATAGGTCGCGCTCATCTCCGGGATGCGCTCCACTTCCGCCTTCGGCCCGATCAGGACGGCGTGGCTGTCGGCGCGCAGGTCGGTGATGCCGCCGATATGGTCGCCATGATGGTGGGTGGCCAGGATATGGGTCAGCCGCCAGCCGCGCGTCGCCAGAAAGGCGCGAACCGGCCCCGCCTCGCCCGGATCGATGACGGCCGTCACCCCGTGCGGGGCGTCATGGATGATGTGGATGTAATTATCCGTCAGCGCCGGAACGACATGCACCTCGACCATGGGCGGGCCTTTCTCACATCCGTACCGACAGGGTCTTCACATCACAGGAATGGCATGATGCCATCCGTCGTCACCGGCGGCAAACCCTCCATCCTGGCCCGCATCTTTGGGCCAGGATGGTACAAGTGTGGACACACAGGCCGGAACGCTATCGACCCGGCCAAAACCTCAAAGCCACAGCTTGTTCAAACATGTGATCCCCGTCTGGGGATCACATGTTCGGATAGTTCGGGCCCCCGCCGCCCTCCGGCACGGTCCAGACGATGTTCTGGAGCGGGTCCTTGATATCGCAGGTCTTGCAGTGCACGCAGTTCTGCGCGTTGATCACGAAGCGCGGATGCTGGCCATTGTCGTCGCGCATCACCTCATACACCCCGGCCGGGCAGTAACGCTGCGCCGGCTCGTCGTAATTGGGCAGGTTGTGCTCGATCGGGATCGACGGGTCCTTCAGCTTCAGATGCGCCGGCTGGTTTTCCTCATGGTTCGTGTTGGAGATGAACACCGAGGAGAGGCGGTCGAAGCTGATCACCCCGTCGGGCTTGGGATATTTGATCTTCTTCGCCATGGTGGCCGGCTTCAGGCTTTCATGGTCGGCCTTTGTGTGGTGCAGCGTATAGGGCAGGAACTTGCCCAGGCCCAGATCATGCGCCCACATTTGCAAGCCGCCATGCAGGTTGCCCAGCATCAGCCCGGCCTTCAGGCCCGGCTTGACGTTACGGACCTTGTACAGGTCCTCATGCACCCAGCTGTCCTTCCAGGACTGCTCGTATGCCGTCAGCCGGTCGCCCGTACCGACACCGGCCACCAGCTTGTCGAACGCCGCTTCGGCGGCCAGCATGCCGGTCTTCATGGCATTGTGCGTGCCCTTGATGCGGGGCACGTTGACGAAGCCGGCCGAACAGCCGATCAGGGCGCCGCCGGGGAAGGTCAGCGTCGGGACGGACTGCAACCCGCCCTCATTGATGGCGCGGGCGCCATAGGACAGGCGTTTGCCACCCTCCAGATATTTGCGGATGAACGGGTGCTGCTTGAAGCGCTGGAATTCCTCGAACGGCGACAGATGCGGGTTCTGGTAATCCAGATTGACCACGAAGCCGATGGAGACCTGGTTATCCTCCAGATGGTACATCCAGGAACCGCCGGCCGTGCTGCCATCCAGGGGCCAGCCCTGGGTGTGCATGACCAGACCCTGGCTGTGCTTTTCCGGGTCGATCTGCCACAGTTCCTTGATGCCGATGCCGTATTTCTGCACGTCGCAATCGGACCGCAGATCGAACTTCTCCATCAGCAGCTTGGACAGGTTGCCGCGCACACCCTCGGCAAAGAAGGTGTACTTGCCGTGCAGTTCCATGCCGGGCGTGTAATTGTGGGTATGCTCACCATTCTTGCCGATACCCATGTCGCCGGTGGCGACACCCTTGACGCTGCCATCCTCATGGTACAGCACCTCGGCCGCCGCAAAGCCGGGATAGATCTCCACCCCCAGCTCTTCCGCCTGCGTCCCCAGCCAGCGGCAGAGGTTGCCCAGGCTGATGGCATAATTGCCGTCATTATGCATCAAAGGCGGCAGCAGGAAGTTGGGCATGCGGATGCCGCCCTTTTCCGACAGGATATAGAACCGGTCGTCGGTGACGGGCGTGTTCAGCGGCGCGCCCTTTTCCTTCCAGTCGGGGATCAACTCGTTCAGCGCCTTGGGATCGATGACATTGCCCGACAGGATGTGGGCGCCGACCTCCGATCCCTTCTCCAGCACGCAGACGCTGACTTCCTGGCCCTTCTCGGCCGCCAGTTGTTTCAGCCTGATCGCCGCCGACAGGCCGGAAGGGCCCGCACCGACGATCACGACATCATATTCCATCGATTCGCGTTCCATACCCCATCCCACCACTTGTTCTCAGCCTTGCCATGCGACCGTTCGTGCCTTTTGCGGGCACCGGGGGTCAGTCACATCGCGGCTGCCGGCCCTTCCAGCGGGGCCATTCCTCTACGATGCTGTTAAGACAGCATAGGCAAATGGTAGGGTCAAACCATGATTGGGCTTGTCGAATCCGTCTCCGCCCTGCGTTTCCTTCTGGATTGCGGGGTTGACGAGGTGATCGGGGAAGATCCGACCGATTGGTCGGCGCTTGCTCCCCACGCGCGTGCGAAAGCGGCCGTAGCGTCACCGGCCCCCGTCCCGCCGCCGGCCGCACCCGTCAGATCGCCCTCCATCGCCCCGGCGCCACAGATGGCACCGCGACAAAATGCGCCATCATTGCCGCCCGCCGATCCCGGTCCGCTGGGGGCCGCGGAGGCCGGGCAGTCGGCCCGCCTCGTCGCATCGGCGGCCCAAACCCTGGATGCGCTGAAGGACGCGCTGGCCGCCTTCGATGGCTGCGCGCTGAAGAAGACGGCGACGAACCTTGTGTTCGGGATGGGCAGCCGCACGGCCCGCATCATGCTGATCGGAGAGGCGCCGGGCGAGAACGAGGATCGGCAGGGCCTGCCCTTCGTGGGCCCGGCGGGGCAGTTGCTGGACCGCATGCTGGGCGCCATCGGGCTGGACCGCAACGCCGACGACCCGGCCAAGGCCGTCTATATCACCAATATGCTGCCCTGGCGCCCGCCCGGCAATCGCAGCCCGACCGACAGCGAGATCGCGGCCTGCATGCCCTTCATGGTGCGGCATATCGAGCTGCTGGCACCCGACTTCCTGATCTTTGCAGGCGGCATCAGCGCCAAGGCGATGTTGAACCGGACGGAGGGCATCACCCGCCTGCGCGGCCGCTGGTTCGATTATGGCAGTGCCGGGTTGAAGAAGCCGGTTGTGGCGATGCCCATGCTTCACCCCGCCTACCTGCTGCGCAACCCCGATGCCAAGCGCGAGGCGTGGAAGGATCTGCTAGCACTGAAGCTGCGGCTGGAGCAAGGGCAGTGATATTGTAGGTCGGGTCGAGCGAAGCGAGCCCCGACCTACGAACTGGCTTTCAAACCTGTGCTCCCAGCGGCAATGTGATATGGCAGCGCAGGCCAGTCGCGGCCCAATCCATATCGATCTTGCCCCCCAGCTGATGGCGCAGCACCTGGCCCAGCAAAGTGGAGCCAAAGCCCTGGCGTGTGGGTGGGGCCATCACTTCCGGTCCGCCCGTCTCCGTCCAGGTCAGGTCCAGCGTGCCGCGACGCACGGTCCAGTCCAGCGTCACTACGCCTTCCGGCCGTGACAGGGCGCCATGCTTGGCGGCATTGGTGGCCAGTTCGTGGAAAACCAGGCCCAATGATTGCACCATGTCGGCCCCCAGCCGCACGCGGGGGCCGCGCAGGGCCAACTGGCCGGGATTGACCGCGAAGGCCTGCACCTCATGCTCAACCAGCTTCTCCAGATCGGCACCCGACCAGGAGGCCTGGGCCAGCAGGCTGTGAGAGCGGGCCAGGGAGGAGATGCGACCCTCCACAGCGCTGGTGAAGGCCTCGATCGTGTCGGCGCGGCTGAGGCGCACGACAGCTTGCGCGACGGCCAGGGCGTTCTTGGCGCGGTGATCCACCTCGCGCATCAGCAGCCGCTGCCGGTCCTCCGCCTCATACCGGCCCGTCACGTCCATGGCGGTGGCGGTACAGCCGATGATGCGCCCATCCTCGTCCCGGATGGGCACGGCATTGACGGACAGGATTTGCCGCGCGCCGGTCTTGGGATCGCGCAGGGCATACTCGCCATCGCGCACCTCCTCCCCCGAAAGCGCCCGGGCGGTGGGGAAATCGACGCTGGACAGCGGGCGGCCATCCAGGCTGGTCGCCTGCCACAGGGCGGCGTCATGGCGTACGCCGATGATCGCAGCACGCGACAGGCCCAGGATGCGCTCCGCCGCCGCATTGACGTCGGTATAGCGGCCCTCCGGCCCGATCTCCATGATCGCCACGGGGGCGGTATTGACCAGCCGGCTCAACCGCTCCTCGCTGAGGCGCAGATCGTCCAGCGCGATGTCCAGATGGGCAGTGCGCTCGCGCACGCGCGCTTCCAGCGCCACGTTGGAACTGCGCAGCTGGCCCTGCGCTACCTCCGCCTGCCGGGTCTGCCGCAGCGCGATGACGGCCAGCGGCAGCAGCAGCAGCGTGGCCAGGATGGCGAAGCTGAAATGTCCCAGCGCTGCCCAGCCCCAGTCGGCCTGCAACCCGGCCGTGGAGATGCCATACACGATGCGCACCGGCACCCGGTCGACATCGGCAACGGCATAGAGCCGTTCCTGACCGTCGAATGGCGATGGTGTGGTCAGCAGGCCCGTGGTCGGGTCGCGGCGGCCGATCAGATCGGCGACATTGCCCAGGTTGGAACCTGACTCCACCGGTGCGGGGTGGCGAACCAGCACCTCGCCGTCGTCGCGGACCAGCATGACCTCCGCATCGGGATGGGCGGTGACGCTGGCATAAAAGCTCTCGAAATAGGCCGGCCGCAGAGAGACCTGCACGACGCCCAGGAAGCTGCCATCATCTCCCTCGATGCGCCGGGACAGGGCAAAGAATACTTCCGGATTCAGCCGGCCAGACAGGCGGGGGCTGACATGGGGGCCGACCATGCCGCCCTCATGCGGCATGAAATAGGCGCGATCGGCCACGTTCATGTCGGGTACCGGCCAGCGCAGCGTGCTGATCCGCACCTTGCCCGAGGCATCGACCAGCCAATAGGATTGCACTTCCGGCGCCTCGCCGGCCAGGTCGCGCAGCCATTCGAACAGGTGGGGCGTGCCGGACACGCCATCCCAGCCCTGGCTGCGCACCAGCCACTCGGCATTGCGCAGCACCAGGGCGTGGGCGCCCATCATGCGGGCGGCATGTTCGGAAAGCTGGTCGGCCTCTGCCTTGGTGTCGGTGGTGGCGCGTTCCATGACGCGGGCCCGGCCCAACAGCAGTTCCGCCGCGAACAGGGCAAGCGCCACCAGCAACGCCGTCAGCGCCAGCCAGACGACGGCACGTGACGGGTTGGCCGGGCGTGGCGCCGATCCGGACGGGGACGCCGGCTGTTCGAAGACATCCTGCAAATTGAACGACCTCGCTGGACACATGATTAGCAGATACGCGTGATACCGGCTTGCGTGAAGCTGTTTAATCGACAGAGGCCGACCTATGCCGAAGCGCATATGAGGCTTTACTTGCGCCGGTCGGACGCGCGTAAAGCGGCGTTGTTTCGCGCCTGAGCCGGGGCTATGGTGCGCCGCCTTTTCAAAGCCGTTTGGAAACATACCCGCATGACCAGCGCCCCGATCCAAGCCGCCACCCGCATCGACCGCCGCTTTGCCGCGCTGAAGGCCCAGGGCCGGGCCGGCCTGGTCACCTTCATCACCGCCGGTGATCCGGACCACGAGACCTGCCTGGCCCTGCTGAAGGGGCTGCCGGGTGCAGGTGCCGATGTCATCGAACTGGGCATGCCCTTCACCGACCCGATGGCTGACGGCCCCGCGATCGAGGCGGCGGGCCTGCGCGCGCTGAAGAACGGTGCCCGCATGACCCGGACGCTGGATCTGGTCCGCGGCTTCCGGCAGGGAGATGACGAGACGCCGCTGGTGCTGATGGGCTATTACAACCCCATCTATTCCTATGGCGTGGAACGGTTCCTGGCCGATGCCAGGGAAGCCGGGGTTGACGGTCTGATCGTCGTGGACCTGCCGCCGGAGGAAGACCGGGAACTGTGCGAGCCGGCACTGGCCGCCGGGGTCAATTTCATCCGCTTGACGACCCCGACCACCGACGATGCCCGCCTGCCGGCCGTGCTCGCCAATACGTCCGGCTTCGTCTACTACGTCTCCGTCACCGGCATCACCGGGGCCGGCAGCGCCAGCGCCGCCGCTGTTGACGAGGCGGTGAGCCGCCTGCGCCGCCATACCGACCTGCCGCTGGCCGTCGGATTCGGCATCAGCACCCCGGAACAGGCCGCCGCCGTCGCCCGCGTGGCCGACGCCGCCGTGGTGGGCAGCGCCATCGTGCGGAGGGTGGAAGCCAACCTGGATACCGAGGGCAAGCCGGCTGTCGGGCTGGTGGGCAATGTGCTAGACTTCGTGCAGGCGTTGTCCAAGGGAGTGCGTGCCGCCCGGGAGTAAGCCATGGCCTATGCGTTTGATCATGACGATGAAGTCGAACCACCCCCGCTGACACGGGAGGAGGTTGAAATAGGAATCGCCGAATGGCAGCATCGCTTGAGCGGTCTCATGGATTTGCTCCAGAGCTGGGTGCCTGATGATGGGAGATTTCGGGTAACCCGGAATAATACTTATTCCTGTGAGCCCAGAATGATGACAGTTGGCATACGGGAAGCCAGACCTTTTCCGGCGCTGACAGTGGAGCCCACGTCGCTAAAGCAAAGTGCCAGCCGCCCGATGCTTCATATCAATGCCGATGCGCGGTGGGTTTTGTTGACGATGGGTCGGCTTCGGGTCTTTCACCCCAAGGGCATGACCTATATCGAGGATCACGGCGAACCTGGCATTCCGGGATGGATCATCTACCCGCATCGGGATTTATTCAACGGTGTGCCATTATCCAGTCAGGAGATGTTGACGCTGCTGGATGATCTGTCGTGAAGCATTTCGAGGATATTGTTGCGGCGCACCTTGAAGTCGACCGTCTCATATCCGATTTGCCGCCCACGGCAGCGCCCGAACAGCCACTGTCGTCTGTACCGCGAGCGATCCTTGATGCGCGTACCGTAAATGATCAGGCTTACCTTATTCTACTGGTCGCTCAGCTCGACGATTTGGCTACCCGGTCGGTCGAACGCCTGATTTCGACGGCAAAACAATCGGTGGACTGGCGTCATCGGGAAGTTTGGCTTGCAATGGTTCCACGCACCAACCGCGTCCAGGATATTCCCTTCAGAACCCGTCTCGCACTGCTGGTTGACAGACAGAGGGTTGAGTATCGGGACGCCTGCGGACTATATGATGCCCGTAACAGGATCGCCCACGGCACGTTGGACAGCCAAGTGAGTATCCAAACAGCCATCAAGCAGCTGCGGGCCGTCGCGTCGCTTATCCAGGAAGTCCCATGAACTGGCTGACCAATTTCGTCAAACCCAAGATCCAGGCCCTCGTCGCGAAGAAGGAGGTCCCGGATAATCTCTGGCACAAATGCCCGGCCTGCGGCGCGATGCTGTTCCATCGTGACCTGGAGGAGCAGCTGCATGTCTGCCAGCATTGCGGCCACCATATGCGCCTGGACCCGGTGCGCCGGCTGAAGACCTTGTTCGATCCGGGCTATCAGACGATCGAGCTGCCCAAGGTGGTGGTCGATCCGCTGAAGTTCCGCGACCAGAAGCGCTATACCGACCGCCTGAAGGAGGCCCAGTCCAAGACGGGCCGTCAGGACGCCATCGTCGTCGCCCATGGCAAGATCAACGGCCAGGGCGCCGTAGCCGCCGTCTTCGACTTCAATTTCATGGGCGGGTCCATGGGCATGGCGGTGGGTGAGGGGCTTCTGGCCGCCGCCCGGCTGGCCGTGCTGCAGCAGGTGCCGTTGGTTGCCATCCCGTCATCGGGTGGGGCTCGCATGCAGGAGGCGATCCTGTCGCTGATGCAGATGCCGCGCACCGTCATCGCAGTGGAGATGGTGAAGGAAGCCGGCCTGCCCTATATCGTGGTCCTGACCGACCCGACCACCGGCGGCGTGACGGCCAGCTTCGCCATGCTGGGCGACATCCATATCGCCGAGCCCGGCGCACAGATCGGCTTTGCCGGTGCCCGCGTCATCGAAAGCACGATCCGCGAGACCTTGCCGGAAGGTTTCCAGCGGTCGGAATATCTGCTTGACCATGGCATGGTCGATATGGTCGTCCACCGCAAGGAACTGCGTGAGACGCTGGGCCGCGTCATCGACCTGCTGCGCCGTCCCGGCCCCAGCGCCGACATCGTGAAGATCGGCCGCGGCAGCGACCGGCCGGCCGGCCGCAAGGGCGGCGGTCCCGCCGTCAGTGCCATCCAGGGCGGCGCCGGATTCCAATGATCAAGGCGGCGCCGCTGGTGCCCGCCTCCCCCCGGCTGGAGGCGGCGCTGGATCGGATGCGGCGGCTGCATCCGGTGGTCATCGACCTGTCGCTGGGCCGGATCGAAGGGCTGCTGGCCCGCCTGGGCCATCCGGAGCGGCGCCTGCCGCCGACAATCCATGTTGCCGGCACCAATGGCAAGGGCAGCACGGTGGCCTTCCTGCGCGCCTTCGCCGAGGAGGCCGGGCACCGCGTCCATGTCTATACCTCCCCGCATCTGGTCCGCTTCAACGAACGAATCCGTCTGGCCGGATCGCTGATCAGCGATGACGAACTGGCGGATATATTGGAGGAGGTGGAGCAGGCCAATGATGGTCAGCCCATCACCTTCTTCGAGGTGACGACGGCCGCCGCCTTTCTGGCCTTCGCCCGCGTGCCGGCCGACCTGCTGATCCTGGAGGTGGGCCTGGGCGGGCGGCTGGATGCCACCAATGTCATCGACGCCCCCGTGGTCAGCCTGCTGACCCGCATCTCGCTGGACCATACGCAGTTCCTGGGCCCCACCTTGGCGGAGATCGCGGGGGAGAAGGCGGGCATCGTCAAGCAGGGTCGCCCCGCCATCGCGGGACCGCAGGCCGAGCGGCTGGTGGAGCAGGTGTTCATTGACCGTGCGGCGGCACTGGCCGCCCCTTTGTCGCTGTATGGGCGCGACTGGTCGGTGACGCCGACCCCGGCCGGATTCCGCTTCATTGACGCCTCCCGCACGCTGGACCTGCCGCCGCCGGGACTGCTGGGCGCGCATCAGGTGAGCAATGCCGGCCTGGCCATTGCCGCCACGGCCTTTCTGCCGCTGACCATCGGGGAGGATGCCATCCGCCGGGGGCTGGAAAGCGTGGAATGGCCGGCGCGGTTGCAGCGCCTGACCCATGGGCCGCTGACGGACACGATTCCCGCCGGCTGGGACCTGTTCCTGGATGGCGGGCATAATGACAGCGCCGGAGAGGTGCTGGCCGCGCAATTGGCGCGCTGGGCCGCCGATGGCCGGCCGCTGGACCTTGTGTTCGGCATGCTGGGATCGAAGCGGCCGCTGGATTTCCTGGCTCCGCTGGCCCCGCATGTCCGCCGGTTGCGCGCCGTGGCCATTCCGGCAGAGCCCAACAGCGTGACGGCCGACGATGCCGCCGGCTTCGCGCTGGAGGCGGGGATCGAAGCGTCCGCCGCCGCCGATGTCGATACGGCCGTGGCGGAACTGGCCGCCCTTGGGCGCGCGGGGCCGGCGGCCCGGCTGCTGATCTGCGGATCGCTCTATCTGGCGGGGACCGTGCTGGCCCGCAACGGGTGATGACGGGCGGCCTCAGCAAAAGAAAATGCCGTCCTTCCATGGTAATGGAGGGACGGCATGAAGTTTCCTCTGGGAGCAAAGAAAAGAAGAAAGCAGAGATGAAGACCAGATTGCGGGAAGCGGAAGTTAATCCGCCGCCCGCAACATGGCAGTGTAAACAGCCATCACGGACTCGATGCTGATGCCACCGGCGCGGGCGCCGGCCGTCAGCATCTCCTGCGTCGGCTTGACGGGAACGGCCGTCAGGCCGCGGATGCCCATCTGCTCCACCTCGTTCAATGCGAAGCGCATCCGCTCGCTGAGCATGGTTTCGCTGACGTCGTTGAACATGCGGGCCGCGTCCTTCATGGCGGTTACTCCTGACCCTAGGCTAGGCCGGGCCGGCGGTCGCAACACCGTCCCGCCCTGTGGATGAATGACTATAGGCGCAAGACCGGCATCTTCACTACTGTGCAGACGTATAGTTCGCATCATTACTGTTGGGTTCACATTCACCCGTGAATATTCTCGCGTCACTTGTGTCTCTTCCACGGATCATGGGCACGCTGGCGGTCGCATCGCTTTCGGATTAGGGTGGCGTCCTTCCTTTGTCTTTTCACATGAAGACCATGGCATCCCCGATCTTCCATATGTGCCGCGCCGATGAATGGCAGGCTGCCCAGACCACTGGCCGCTATGATGGCTCCTCCCAGGACCGGGCGGATGGCTTCATCCATTTCTCCACGGGCGCGCAGCTGCCTGAAAGTGCCGCCCGGCACCGGACGGGCCAGACCGGCCTGCTGCTGTTGACCGTCGATCCCGACAAATGTGGCGATGCGCTGAAATGGGAGGCGTCGCGCGGCGGGCAGCTGTTCCCGCATCTCTACGGTCCGGTGCTGCCCGATGCCGTCATCCGCGTCGATCCGCTGCCGCTGGGCGCCGACGGCCTGCACATCATGCCCGCCCATGTGGCGGGGGAGGGGGCCTGATGGTCGATCTCTATCCCCTGGCCCGTCCGCTGCTGATGGCCATGGATGCCGAACAGGCCCACAATCTGACTATTGCGGCGCTGAAGACAGGGCTGGTGCCCGGCGGGTCGCGGCGTGACCCGGATATCCTGGCCACCCGCGTCTTCGGTCTGGATTTCCCCAACCCCATCGGTCTGGCCGCCGGCTTCGACAAGAATGCCGAGGTGCCGGACGCCATGCTGAAGCTGGGTTTCGGCTTCACCGAATGCGGCACGGTCACGCCGCGCCCGCAGGATGGCAACCCCAAGCCGCGCCTGTTCCGGGTGCCTACGGCCCAGGCGGTGATCAACCGCTTCGGCTTCAACAACCAGGGCCTGGACGCCTATGCCAGGCGGCTGCTGGCCCGGTCGGACCGGCCGGGTATCGTTGGCGCCAATGTCGGCAAGAACAAGGATACGGTGGACGCCGCCAGCGACTACACCACCTGCATCCGCCGGGTGGCGCATCTGGCAAAATATCTTGTCATCAACGTCTCATCGCCTAACACGCCCGGCCTGCGCACCCTGCAATCGCGCGACGCGCTGGCCGACCTGCTGGGCCAGTGTCTGGCCGCGCGGGCGGAGACCGGCGTGAAGCCGCCGCTGCTGCTGAAGGTCGCCCCCGACCTCACGGACGAGGACAAGGCCGACATCGCCGCCGTCGTCCTGGACAGCGGCATTGACGGTCTGATCGTGTCCAACACCACCCTGGCCCGTCCCGCCGCCATTCCGCCGGCCCTGGCGGCGGAGGCGGGGGGCCTGTCGGGCCGGCCGCTGTTGGAACCATCCACCAGGGTGCTGGGGGAATTCTACCAGTTGCTGGGCGGCAGGCTGCCGCTGGTCGGCGTGGGGGGCGTGTCGTCGGGGGCCGATGCCTATACCAAGATCCGCGCGGGGGCCAGCTTGGTGCAGCTCTATTCCGCACTGGCCTATCAGGGGCCGGGGCTGGTGGGACGCATCAAGGCGGAACTGGCGCAGCGCCTGGCCGATGATGGCTATGCCCATGTGGCCGATGCCGTGGGGGCCGCCCACCGCAAGGGCTAGGGTCGGGGATAGGGCAGGGGGAGGATCGCGCATGCATTGGTTCCGCCATCTGGTGTTCGCCGCCGTCTATGTCGCCCTCGCCCTGGTCGTGGCGTTGACCCTGCCCCTGTCGGTCGGGGGCATGGATGGGCATACGGCGCTGCTGTTCGGGCTGGCCATCCTGACCTTCGGCGGCCTGCTGCACGAATTCTGGGCCCGCCAGGACGAGCGCAACCGGCTGGAGGCCCGCATCTGGGAACTGGAGGGGGGGCTGGAGGAGATGCGCCTGGAACTGGATGCCCAGCGGGGTCATTCCGGTGCCATGCCCGCGGACCCGTCGGAAGTGGCGGCCGTCCTGTCGGAGGCGCGGGTGCTGGAACGGCTGGCCGACCGGTTGCCGGCACCGCCCGGCCGCGTGGCCCCGGTGGTTGGCGGCGTGGATGCGGGTCCGCTGTTCGCGCCGCGGCCGCTGACCGCCCATCCGGCGGCACCGCCCGATGCGGCCGCCATTCTGGACCATGTGCGCGAGGCGTTGCGCACCGATCAGGTGGATATCTTCCTGCAGCCCGTGGTCAGCCTGCCGCAGCGCAAGCATCGTTACTACGAGCTGTTTTCCCGCATCCGCGCCGGGTTGGACGCCGAGGGCAAGCCGCACTACCTGCTGCCAGAGCAATATCTGGGCGTGGCGGCCGATGCCGGGCTGATCGCCACCATCGACAATCTGCTGCTGTTCCGCTGCATCCAGCTGCTGCGGGAGACGGAGAAGCGGCACCAGAATGTCGGCTTCTTCTGCAACATCTCCGCCGCCACCCTGAACGACGCCGCCTTCATGCAGGAATTCGTCACCTATATGGGCCAGAACCCCAATCTGGCGACCAAGCTGGTGTTCGAACTGTCCCAGGACGATCTGATGCAGGGCGGGCTGTTCGCCACCGGCTTTCTGGACGGGCTGCGGCGGCTGGGCTTCCATTTCTCCATGGACCAGGTGGTCAGCCTGGATCTGGACTGGAACGAGCTGGCGCGACACGAGATCCGCTTCGTGAAGCTGGACGCGGCCCGCCTGCTGGACCCCGATGGCCGCTTCGCCGATCCCCGTGTGGTGCGCGAACTGCGTCAGCAGTTGGACCGCAACAATATCGACCTGATCGTGGAGAAGATCGAGACGGAGGCGCAGCTGTTGGAGCTGCTGGACCTCTATATCGATTTCGGCCAGGGCTATCTGTTCGGGGAACCGCGTCTGGCCAAGAAGCAGACGATGGGGTAGGGGTTCAGGCCGCCACCGCGGCTTCCGGCCGGTAACCGGCGCGCAGAAGGTCGGCCAGCCGGCGGCGCAGGTCGCTATTCTCGCGCTCCAGCTGTTCCAGGCGGCGGACCATGGCCGGCTTTTCCCCGGCCTGATCCTGGCGCCAGCGGTAATAGGTGACGCGGGTCACGCCCAGCTCGCGGGCGATATCCACGATCTTGTAGCCTTCGTTCAGCAGCGCA
Organism: Niveispirillum sp. GW835-FHT14G11; assembly: GCF_058793615.1. Classification (NCBI taxonomy): domain Bacteria; kingdom Pseudomonadati; phylum Pseudomonadota; class Alphaproteobacteria; order Rhodospirillales; family Azospirillaceae; genus Niveispirillum; species Niveispirillum sp. GW835-FHT14G11. Next base: position 232,277 of record NZ_JBXAFZ010000012.1, on the reverse strand, counting down.
TCGGCAAGGGCCAGCTTCTGCTCCACCTCTGCGGCGGTGTAACGGCGCTTTGTCATGACCTTAGTCCTCCCTGTTGGTGGTTTCAGTCGGCGGCATCCCGCCATTGCCCGGCCACCCAGGTGCCGGCGACCTGCAGATGCTTGTCCAGCAGCACCAGATCGGCCTGGTACCCATCCTGGATGCGGCCCAGCCGGTCATCCAGGCGCAGGAAGCGGGCAGGGTAGAGCGATGCCATGCGCAGCGCCTCCTCCACACCCACCCCCATCAGGGCGATGGCATTGCGCACGGCCTGTGCCATGTCGATATCCGCCCCGGCCAGGGTGCCGTCATCGGTGACCAGCCTGCCGTCGCGGCGGTGGATGGTCTGGCCGTAGAGCTGGAAGCTGGTCACATCCGTGCCCGTGGGCGGCATGGCGTCGGTGACCAGCATCAACCCGCCCGGCCCCTTGGCGGCCAGCGCCAGGCGCAGCATGGCGGGATGCACATGCACCCCGTCGACGATGATGCCGCAGATCGTGTCGCGGGCCGACAGCGCCGCCCCGGCGATCCCCGGTTCCCGGTTGGCCAGCGGCGGCATGGCGTTGAACAGGTGGGTAAAGCCCGACAGGCCGGCATCCACCGCCGCCATGGTCTGGGCGAAGGTGGCGGCGGAATGGGCGCCGGCCACGATCACACCCGCCTTCACCAGCCGCTCGACATGGGCCGGCTCCACCCGGTCGGGCGCCAGCGACAGCAGCACCCGCGCCCCATCCCCGAACCGGGCAGGCAGGGCTGTCAGGAAATCCAGATCCGTCTGCGTCGCCACGCGGACATGGGCCAGCTTATGCACCCCCCGCCGCTCCGGCGTCAGGAACGGTCCCTCCAGATGCACGCCGATGACGCCCGTCCCTTGGGTGACGCTGGCCGAAGCGGCCGCCAGGGCCGCCGCCCGCATCCCTTCCACCGCGTCGGTGATGAAAGTGGGCAGCAGCGCCGTGGTGCCGAACCGCCGATGGGCCGCCGCGATGGCCAGGGCCGCCTCTTGCGTGGGCGTATCGTTGAACAGGACCCCGCCGCCGCCATTGACCTGGGTATCGATGAAGCCGGGCGCCAGCAGCGCATCCGCATCCAGCTGCCGTGTGGCCACGCCCGTCGGTGCGGGGGTACCGGGGGGCAGCACGGCGTCGATCCTGTCGCCCCGGATCAGGATATCGGCCGCGATGGTACGCGCACCGGTGAAGACACGCGCACCGGTCAGCAGGGTCCCCGTCATCACACCGTCTCCGTCACCTTGCGCAGGTTGGTCGGCACGTCGGGGTCCAGGCCCCGGCGTTGCGACACGGTATGGATGGCCATGTAGAAGCTCTGCACGGCGGCCAGCGGCGCCAGTTCCGGCGCCAGGCCGGGCACCGACGGCAGGACGGTCACGCCCGGTACGCTGTCATCGCTGCTGAACACCGGTGCGCCCAGCGACACGCAGCGGGCAATGGCGGCGCGCGTGGCGTCGGCCGTCGCATCTTCCTGGTTTATGGCCAGCACCGGGAAATCGGGGCCGACCAGGGCCAGGGGGCCGTGGATCACCTCCGCCGCGCTGAACGCCTCGGCATGCAGGCGGCAGGTCTCCTTGCATTTCAGCGCCATCTCCAGGATGGCGCCGGTGCCCACGCCGCGACCGATGACATAAAGGCCCGTTTTGTCCGTCAGGTTCAGCAGGGCAGGGGTCCAGTCCAGGTCCGCCGCCGCCGACAAGGCGGCCGGCGCCTGGGCGGCAGTACGGCGCAGGGCGTCGTCGCCTTTCCATTCCGCCACCATGGACAGGAAGGCGGCACAGGCGGTCAGGTAGGATTTGGTGGCGGCGACGCTGATCTCCGGTCCGGCGCAGAGCGGGATGAACAGGTCGGCGGCCTCTGCCAGGGGTGAGGTCTCGTCATTGACGAAGGCCACCACATAGGCGCCACCCTTCTTCGCGGCGGCGGCCAGACGCAGCAGGTCGGGGCTGCGGCCGCTCTGCGACACGGCCACGAACAGCGCACCCTGCACCTTCAGGTCGGTGTTGTAGAGCGACACGACCGACGGGCCGACAGACGCCACGGGCAGGCCCAGATGCGTCTCGATCAGGTATTTGCCATAGGTGGCGGCATGGTCGGAGCTGCCACGGGCGCAGGTGACGACCACGGACGGCTTCATCTCGCGCAGCCTGACGCCCAGTGCGGCGAACAGGGGGCCGCAGCGGTCGATCTGGCGCTGGATGGCGGCGGCGGATTCCGCCGCTTCCACGGCCATCTTGGTGCTGGTGCTGTCGGGCTTGGTCATGGGTCGGATCTCAAAACATCACGGGTTGGGCGGAGCGGTCAGGTTCAGCTCCACGATGAAGTCATAGGCATCGCCCCGGTACTGGCTGCGCACGAACTCCAGCGGGCGGCCATTTTCCAGGAAGCTGCGGCGTTCGATGAACAGGGCGGGGGTGCCGTCGGGCACCTGCAGGATGCCGGCCTGATCCGGGTTCAACAGGCCGGCCGACAGGCGCTGCAGCGCGCGGTGCGGCGGGTATCCCAGTCCGCGCAGCACGTCATAGAGCGAGCCCGTGACCAGCAGCGGATCGGGCAGGATGCGGGCCGGCACCACCGACAGTTCGATGGCCATCGGCGCCTCATCGGCCAGACGCAGGCGCCAGAGCCGGCTGACCTTCTCCCCCAGCGCCAGGCCCAGCACCATCGCCTCCTCCGGGCTGGCCGGCGCCACGGTGCGCGACAACCAGCGTGAGGAGGGTTCCAGGCCGCGCGAACGCATGTCTTCGGAAAAGCCGGTCAGCGCCGACAGCGGCTGTTCCACATGCGGGGCCTTGGCCACGAAGGTACCGGCGCGCGGGCGCTGATGCAGCAGCCCCTCATCCACCAGCGCCTGCACGGCCTTGCGGATGGTGACACGCGACACGGCGAAACCTTCGGCCAGATCACGCTCGGCCGGCAACGCATCCTCGGCCGCCAGGGTGCCGTCGCTGATCAGCCGCTTCAGATGCCGGGCCAGTTGCATATAGAGCGGCAGGGGGCTGTCGGCCGACAGGGCGGCGCTGTCGTAGAGCGGCTCTGCGATGCTCATCCCCGCACCCCCCGCATGGCCAGCAGCACGCCGCCCGCCATGGCATCGCCCTTGGGTTCCGCCAGCACCCGCTTGACCCAGGGCGGCATCCATTCCAGCAGCACCGGCCCCAGCCCGCCCATCAGGCAGATGGTGGGGGCCCCCAGTTCCAGCAGCCGGCGGATATGCATGACCAGATGGTCGGCCTGTTCGCGCACAATGCGCTCCCCCACCGCGTCTCCCTGGCGGGCATGGTCCAGCACCAGCGGCGCCAGGGCGCCGTAATCCCCCGGCCGGGCCGGCCCGACCCAGGCGACCACGGCCGGCGGATCGCCGCCCAGCCGTTCCATCACCGCCCGCGTCAGCCCGGTCTCCGGCCCCAAGCCATCATAGCCCAGCAAGGCGGCCCGCACCGCGTCGCGCCCCATGGCGGCACCGGAGCCCAGGTCCGACACCTCGAACCCCCAGCCGCCGATGCCGCGACCCTTGCCGCCGATGATGATCTGCGCCGCACTGCCGGTGCCGGAAATCAGGATGGCGCCATCGGCACCCGCATGGGCGCCCAGGCAGGCGGTGAAGGCGTCCGTGTCGGACAGGATGCCGGCGAACGGGGCCGGCGCGCTGGCCGCCACCCGTTCCTGGTCCGCCACCCCGGTGATGCCGGCCAGACCCAGGCCGATATAAGTGCGGGACAGCACCTCGCGCGTCAGCCCGGCCTGGGCCAGGGCCCCATCCGCCGCCTCCATGATCGCAGTCCAGGCGACATCCAGGCCCAGGCGGATATTGGCGGCCCCGCCGATGCCTTCGCCCAGCGTGACGCCGGCCCCATCCGCTAGCCGTGCCCGGCAGCGCGTGCCGCCGCCATCGATGCCCAGGAACAGGAGGGTGTTCATGCGGGTGCCTGTGGTCTGTATCCGATTTTGGCAGGTACGATACCAGATAAATACCAGATGGCAATATCTCCCGCTTCTCTTGGCGATGGAAAAATCATCTGGTATGGTCTGGGCCATAAGTTAACAAGACCAGAGCTTCATATGTCCGCGACGGAGAAGGTGGGCCAGCGTTTCCGGGAACTGGACCTCTGGTCCACGCCCGACATCCTGGAGGCGCTGTGGGGTGGGCAGGCGCGGGCCGTGTCGGCCTGTCTGGCGACCTTGCCGGCGCTGGGTCGGGCCGTGGAGGATGCCGCCGGCCGGATGGGGGACGCGGGCCGGCTGATCTATGTCGGCGCCGGCTCGTCGGCCGTGCTGGCGGCGCTGGACGGGCTGGAACTGCCCGGTACGTTCAGCTTCCCGCTGACCCGCGTGGAACTGGTGCTGGCCGGGATTTCCGACCTGCGCCAGGGCTTCGACGGGGCGGTGGAGGATGCGGGCGATGCCGGGGCCGATGCCGTGCGTGGGCTGAACCCCGGCCCCGTCGACATCGTCATCGGCGTCTCGGCCAGCGGGCGCAGCGCGTTTACCGTCGGCGCCCTGGACGTGGCGCGGGCGGAAGGTGCCCTGACCATCGGTATTGCCAGCAATGAAGCTTCCCCCCTGTTGCGGGCCGCCGAACATCCCCTGTTCGTGGATAGCGGGGAGGAGGTGATCGCCGGCTCCACCCGTCTGGCCGCGGGCACCGCGCAGAAGCTGCTGCTGAACCTGTTTTCCACGGCGCTGATGGTGCGGCTGGGCGGGGTGCATGGCAACCTGATGGTCAACCTGCAGGTCAATAATGTGAAGCTGCAGGCCCGCGCCCTGGACATTCTGCGCCAGATCACCGGCGCGGGTGCGGATACGGCGGCGCAGGCCCTGGCCGATTGCGGCGGGGCGCTGAAGCCGGCGGTGCTGGTGCTGTTGCGCGGGCTGGCGCCCGATGCGGCACGGGCGGCGCTGGCGGATGCGGGTGACAATCTGCGCCGGGCGCTGGGATAAAGCCGCACGTGCGGTGTGAGCCCAGGGCGCGGATGCGCCCGCCCGGCGATTGAGGGAAATTAAGGTAAATCATGGACCTGCTCGTCAAGCTCTACGCCCTTCCCCCCGGCCCGGACCCCCTGCCGCCCGGCATCACCCTGCGCCGGGCCATTGGCCCCGAGGCGCCGGTGATCCTGGCCTGGATCGAGGAACGATTCGGTTCCGGCTGGCGGGCGGAGGCGGCGACGGCGCTGGCCGCCTGTCCGGCCCGCCTGCATGTCGCCCTGTCGGCGGCCGGCAATCTGCTGGGCTTCGCCTGCCATGACGTGACGGCGCGCGGCCTGTTCGGGCCGACGGGCGTGGATATCCAGGCGCGGGGGACGGGTCTGGGCAAGGCGCTGCTGCTGGCCGGGCTGCGGGCCATGGCAGCGGATGGCTATGCCTATGCGGTGATCGGCGGGGCGGGGCCGGTGGAATTCTACGTCAAGGCTGTCGGCGCCATCCCCATCGCAGGCTCGGAGCCCGGCCTTTACCGGGGCATGCTGCGTCCCGGTTGATCACGCCCGTGTCATCAGGAACACCAGGATGGCCGTCGTCGCCGATACGTTCAGCGATTGCACCCGGCCGCTGCCGGCGATGGTGACCAGGTCGGTGCAGGCGGCCTGGCTGTCGGGCGGCATGCCATGTTCCTCATTACCCATCACCACCGCCACCGGCTTGCCCCCCGGCTGGCGCGACAGGTCGGACAGGGGCGGGAAGGGACCGAGGGCTGTGCCGATGGTGCGGTAAAGTCCGCCCAGCGCCTTCAGCGTGGCGGCGAAATCCGTGGCCCGGTGCAGGGCCACATGCTCAAACCCGCCCTCGGCCACGCGATAGGCGGCTTCCGACGGCAGGGCTTGGCCCGGATGGTCGGAGATGACGATTCGTTCCACCCCGAAAAAGGCGGCGGTGCGCACAATGGCGCCCAGATTATGCGGGTTGGACACGCCGTCCAGGACCAGCAGCGGCGTGCCCGAAGCCGCCCAGTCCCTGGCCAGATCCAGGCTGAAGGGCAGGATGGGCCGGGGCGACGCCTCCACGATGATGCCGCCATGCATGGCGGACCCGGCGATCTTTTCCAACTCCTCTCCCGGCACCAGCCGGAAGGGTTTGCGGGCCGCGGCCATGCGGGTGCAGAAGGCGGATGCCGCCTGTTTCAGCCGTTCATCGAAATACAGTTTCTCCGCCCGGTCGGGGTCCTGATCGAACAGGGCCGACACGGCCGGCAGGCCCGCGATACGGAACGGCTTGCGCCGCGCCTTGCCTTGGGCAAGTGCGGGCGGTTTCGGCTTCAACGACAAGGTGGGGCGGTCGGCCATGGGTCAGCCTGCGAAGAAGGTCAGCCAGGCCAGCATGATGCTGCCGATGACGATACGATACCAGGCAAACGGCGCGAAGCCGTGGCGGCTGACGAAGCCCACCACCCAACGCACCACCAGCAGCGCCGACAGGAAGGCGGTGACGAAGCCCACCGCGATCATCCCGACATTGTCGAACTGGAGGACCTCGCGATTCTTGTACAGATCATAGGTGGCGGCCCCCAGCATGGTGGGGATGGCCACGAAGAAGCTGAACTCCGCCGCTGCCTTGCGTTCCACCCCCATCAGCAGGGCGCCGATGATGGTGGCGCCCGATCGCGACACGCCGGGGATCATGGCCAGGCACTGGGCGAAGCCGATAGACAGCGACAGCTTGGGCGAGAAATCCTCCACCGCGAAATGGCGCGGCTGCGGCACCAGCCGTTCGGCCAGCAGGATGACGATGCCGCCCACGATCAGCGCCACCGACACCACGGTCGGGTTGAACAGCACGCCCTTGATATAGGAATGGGCAAAGACCCCGATCAATGCGGCCGGCAGAAAGGCCAGCAGGATGGCGACGGTAAAGCGTACGCTCTGCTGGCGGCCCTGCACCAGCCCGGTCAGCACGCCCCACAGCTTGGCGAAATAGACCACCAGGATGGCCAGGATGGCGCCCAGCTGGATCACCACCTTGAACAGGTCTTCCGCCTGGCCCTTGAAGCCCAGCATCTCCCCCAGCAGGATCAGATGGCCGGTGGAGGAGACGGGAATGAACTCCGTCAACCCTTCCAGCAGGCCCAGAAGGATGGCGTCGAGATACTGCGCGATGTCGGTCACGTTCCAAGGTTCCTGCTGTCCGCGAGAGCCGGCCTTATAGCAGCCGTGACCGGGGGCGGCGAGGGGCATGATGGTGACAGGGCCCTGTTGCCGGGTGGCCCCGGACCCGTCCTTTTTCAAGTATCCTTCAAAACCTTTCGGGCAATGCAGATACGCCCTTCCAACCAGGGCGATTCATTTCATATGATCGAAGGGCGCGATAAGGGGACCCATCAATTGATCGTTAACCGCCATGGCTGAGGATAACAAGCACGGGAATGGGGGGCCGTCGACAGGCGTGGTCGTGAAGGCCAAGCCGAAGACGAAGAAGCCTGCCATGTACAAGGTGCTGATGCTGAACGACGACTACACCCCCATGGAGTTCGTCGTGCATGTGCTGGAACGCTTCTTCAACAAGAACCGTGATGAAGCGACGCAGATCATGTTGCATGTCCATCGGCGGGGCGTCGGCGTTTGTGGCGTGTTCACTTATGAAGTGGCGGAAACGAAAGTGTCCCAGGTGATGGACTTCGCCCGCCAGAATCAGCACCCGTTGCAGTGCACCCTGGAAAAGGATTAGCGCATTATGCTGTCGCGGAACCTCGAACAGACCCTCCACCGGGCCCTGGCCAACGCCAACGAACGGCGTCACGAGTATGCGACGCTGGAGCATCTGCTGCTGGCATTGACGGAGGACCACGACGCGCTGGCCGTGCTGCGCGCCTGTGGCGTCGATGTGACCAAGCTGAAGACCGAACTGGTCGAATATCTGGACGGGGAACTGTCCAATCTGGTCACCACCCGCCAGGATGACGCCAAGCCCACTGCCGGCTTCCAGCGCGTCCTGCAGCGCGCGGCCATCCATGTGCAAAGCTCCGGCCGCGAGGAAGTGACGGGCGCCAACGTCCTGGTCGCTCTGTTCTCCGAACGCGAGAGCCATGCCGTCTATTTCCTGCAGGAGCAGGAGATGACGCGGTTCGACGCCGTCAATTACATCTCCCACGGTATCGCCAAGGCGCCCGGCCGGGCCGAGCCCAAGCGGGTGTCGGGTGCCGATGAGGAGGCGCATGCCGAGAAGGTGGTGAAGAAGGGGACCGACGCGCTGGAGGCCTATTGCGTCAACCTGAACAAGAAGGCCCTGTCCGGCAAGATCGATGCCCTGATCGGGCGCGACCAGGAGGTGGAGCGCACGATCCAGATCCTGTGCCGCCGGTCGAAGAACAATCCGCTCTATGTCGGCGATCCCGGCGTGGGCAAGACTGCCATTGCCGAAGGGCTGGCGCGCCGCATCGTCCATGGCGAGGTGCCGGAGATCCTGAAGAAGGCCACCATCTTCGCGCTGGACATGGGTTCGCTCTTGGCCGGTACCCGCTATCGCGGTGATTTCGAGGAGCGGTTGAAGGCCGTGGTCTCTGAACTGGAGGCCTTGGACGGCTCGATCCTGTTCATCGACGAGATCCATACGGTGATCGGTGCCGGTGCGACCAGCGGCGGGGCCATGGATGCCTCCAACCTGCTGAAGCCCGCGCTGGCATCCGGTTCGCTGCGCTGCATCGGCAGCACGACCTACAAGGAATACCGCTCCTATTTCGAGAAGGATCGCGCCCTGGTCCGCCGTTTCCAGAAGATCGACGTGAACGAACCCTCGATCGAGGATGCGGTCAAGATTCTGGAAGGTATCAAGGTCTATTACGAGACCCACCACAAGGTGCGTTACACCAAGGATGCCATCCGCGCCGCCGTGGAACTGTCAGCGCGCTATATCGGCGACCGTAAGCTGCCCGACAAGGCCATCGACGTCATCGACGAGGTGGGGGCGGCGCAGACCATGCTGCCGGAAAACAAGCGCAAGAAGACCATCACCCAGAAGGATGTGGAGGCGGTGGTCGCCAAGATCGCTCGCATCCCGCCCAAGTCGGTCAGCCGCGACGACAAGGAAGTGCTGCTGAACCTGGAACGCGACCTGAAGACCATGGTCTTTGGCCAGAACCAAGCCATTGAGGCCCTGGTCTCGGCCATCAAGCTGGCCCGCGCCGGCCTGCGCGAGGCGGAGAAGCCGATCGGCAACTATCTGTTCTCCGGGCCCACCGGTGTCGGCAAGACGGAAGTGGCCAAGCAGCTGTCGCGTACCCTGGGGATCGAGCTGATCCGCTTCGACATGTCGGAATATATGGAGCGGCACACGATCAGCCGCCTGATCGGCGCGCCCCCGGGCTATGTCGGCTTCGACCAGGGCGGCATGCTGACCGACGCCATCGACCAGCATCCGCACTGCGTGCTGCTTCTGGACGAGATCGAGAAGGCGCATCCCGACATCTACAACATCCTGTTGCAGGTGATGGACCATGGCAAGCTGACCGACCATAACGGCAAGATCGTCGATTTCCGCAACGTCATCCTGATCATGACCACCAATGCCGGTGCGTCCGACATGGCCAAGCCCGCCATCGGCTTCGGCAGTGGCGTGCGCAGCGGGGAGGACCAGGAAGCCATCAACAAGACCTTCACGCCGGAATTCCGCAACCGCCTGGACGCGATCATCCCGTTCGCCAATCTCGGGCCGGAAGTGGTAGCCCGCGTGGTGGACAAGTTCGTGATGGAGCTGGAAGCGCAGCTGACCGACCGTGGCGTAACCATCGAACTGACCGATGGTGCCCGCGCCTGGCTGGCCAAGAAGGGCTACGACCCGGTCATGGGTGCCCGTCCGCTGGCCCGCACCATCCAGGAATATGTCAAGAAGCCGCTGGCCGAGGAACTGCTGTTCGGCAAGCTGTCGAAGGGCGGGGCCGTGCGCGTCATCCTGAACAAGGAAGGCGATGGCCTGGATTTCGACTATGCCGAGCCGAAAGGCCAAAAACGCGAGGAGAAGGTGGAGGAGCTGGCGTAAGCCTGTTCCGTCTGCACTGGATGAAAAACGCCCGGCGGGGAAGCCTGCCGGGCGTTTTTCTATTTCCGTAGGTCAGGTCGAGCGGAGAGAGCCCTGACAGCGACAGTGCCAGGGAAGTCAGGGCTCGGCTTCGCCTCGACCTGACCTACGGCTTCGGACGACAATTGCCACCGAAAAAGGCGGTTTGCCTCGCTGGAAATCAGATTGGTCCCATTTCGGTCCTATTAACGCACCTGCGAATGACTCTCAATGGGGGTTATGCGGATTTGCACGGGCACTATGCGGGGCAATATGGTCAGCTATACTGACCTATCGCTAAAAAACTGCTGGAACGGGCCAATTTTCCGCTTTATATGAACATCGACGGCGCCAATCGGGAAAGGGCATTACCCACCCGCTGGCGCCTTTTCCAACGGTGCGGGACATTTCGTGTTTTGCACTGCGGCAGATGAGGGGTCCCCGCCCCTGTTGATGTAAGGATTGGTTTCATGGCGACGCAGAAGATGCTCGGGTTTGTCCACACCGACCAGCGCATGCCCGAAAAGCGCGAAGCCGACCTGCGCCGCCAGGATTTCAACGAGATTTATGCCCGTTTCACCGACAAGGGCGCGGTGGAGCAGTCAAACCGCTGTTCCCAGTGCGGCATCCCCTTCTGCCAGGTGCATTGCCCCGTCTCCAACAACATCCCCGACTGGCTGAAGCTGACGGCCGAGGGCCGGTTGGAGGAGGCGTATGAGCTGTCGCAGGCCACCAACAACCTGCCGGAAATCTGCGGCCGCATCTGCCCGCAGGACCGGCTGTGCGAGGGCAATTGCACCATCGAGCAGTCGGCCCATGGCACAGTGACCATCGGGGCGGTGGAGAAATACATCACCGACACGGCCTTCGATAAGGGCTGGGTCAAGCCCATCGCGCCGCGGGTGGAGCGGGCGCAGTCTGTTGCCATTATCGGCGCCGGCCCGGCCGGTCTGGCCGCTGCCGACCAGCTGCGCAAGAAGGGCTATCAGGTCCATGTCTATGACCGGTATGACCGGGTGGGCGGCCTGCTGATGTATGGCATTCCGGGCTTCAAGCTGGAAAAGGATGTCGTCATCCGCCGCTGGAAGCTGCTGGAGGAAGGTGGCGTCAAGTTCCATCTGGGTGTGGAGATCGGCCGCAACACCGACCTGCGCACCCTGCGCGCCCAGCATGACGCCGTGCTGATCGCCACCGGCGTCTACAAGGCGCGCGACCTGGGCGGGCCGGGATCCGGCCTGGACGGTATCGTGCCGGCGCTGGATTACCTGACGGCCAGCAACCGCAAGAGCCTGGGCGACACGGTCCTGGATTTCGAGACGGGCAAGCTGAACGCCAAGGACAAGAATGTCGTGGTCATCGGCGGCGGCGACACGGCCATGGATTGCGTGCGCACCGCCATCCGTCAGGGGGCGAAGTCGGTGAAATGCGTCTATCGCCGCGACCGCAAGAACATGCCGGGTTCCCAGCGGGAGACCGCCAATGCCGAGGAAGAGGGCGTGGAATTCGTCTGGCAGACCGCACCGGAGGGTTTCACCGGCGACGCGCATGTCACCGGCGTGAAGGCCTATAAGATGCATATGGGCGTGGCCGACGCCACGGGCCGCCAGACCCCGCTGCCCATCGAAGGTTCCAACTTCACCATGGATGCCGATCTGGTGATCAAGGCCCTGGGCTTCGACCCGGAGGAGATCCCCAGCCTGTTCGGCGTGCCGGAACTGAAGGTCAGCCGCTGGGGCACGGTGCAGGTGAAGTACGCCACCATGATGACCAACCTGGACGGCGTCTTCGCCGCCGGCGACATCGTACGCGGCGCTTCCCTGGTGGTGTGGGGCATCAAGGACGGCCGCGACGCCGCCGCCGGCATCCATCGCCACATTCAGGCCAAGATCGCCCAGGGCGTGGCGGTGGCGGCGGAGTGAGCGGTCGCAACAATACCGTAGGTCGGGTCGAGCCACAGGCGAGCCCCGACATTCCCAGGTGCCGACGCTTGTCAGGGCTCGCTTTTGGCTCGACCTGACCTACGAACAGGACATGCATCATGCTCCGCCTCTACGACAACCTCTCCTCCGGGAACGGCTATAAGTGCCGCTGGCTGCTGACGCAGCTGGCGCTGCCGTTCGAACGCGTGGAGATGGATATCGACACGGGCGAGACGCGCACGGATGCCTTCCTGGCCCTGAACCCGAACGGGCGCATCCCGCTGCTGCAGCTGGCACCCGGCGATTTCCTGGCCGAAAGCAATGCCATCCTGCGCTGGCTGGCTGAGGATACGTCCTTCTGGCCGGACAACCGACGGGACAAGGCGGCCGTCCTGCAATGGCTGTTCTGGGAGCAGTATAGCCACGAGCCGAATATCGCCACGGCACGGTTCTGGATCACCCACAAGGTGGCGATGGACCCGGAACGCATCCATGCCCTGATCGTCAAGCGCGAGAATGGGCATGCGGCACTGCGGATGATGGAACGCCACCTGACGGGCCGTGACTGGTTCGTGGGGCAGAGCGCCACCATCGCCGACGTGGCGCTCTACGCCTACACCCATGTGGCGGAGGAGGGTGGGTTCGACCTTGCCCCCTATCCCGCCATCCGCGATTGGCTGGACCGGTTCGCCGCCCAGCCCAACCACATCAAGATCACGCAAGCCGTGGGCACGCCTGTGCCCGTGGCCGACGCATTGACTTCCGAACCGAGGGCCTGACCATGACCGACGCCAACATCCACGCGGGTGAGATTTTCGCGGCCGAATACACTGCCAACAAGGCCCTGTTGGATAGCACCGCCTTCGTCGATACCGAACAGCATGATGCCTGCGGCGTCGGCTTCGTGGCCGCCATCGACGGCAAGCCCCGGCGCGAGGTGGTGGAAAAGGCCGTGGAGGCGTTGCGGGCGCTGTGGCACCGCGGCGCGGTCGATGCCGACGGCAAGACCGGCGATGGTGCGGGCATCCATGTGCAGCTGCCCCAGGCCTTCTTCCGCGAGCATGTGGTGCGCACCGGCCATCCGGAGCCCAAGGGCCTGATCGCTGTCGGCCAGGTCTTTCTGCCGCGCACCGACCTGTCGGCGCAGGAGCGCTGCCGCGCCATCGTCGAAACCGAGATCCTGAACTGGGGCTACACGATCTATGGCTGGCGCCAGGTCCCCGTCGATATCTCGATCATCGGCGAGAAGGCCAATGCCACGCGGCCGGAGATCGAACAGATCATGGTCGGCAACCCCAAGGGCGTGGCCGAGGAACAGTTCGAGCGTGACCTCTATATCCTGCGCCGCCGTATCGAGAAGGCGGTGGCGGGGGAACAGATCGGCGGCTTCTATATCTGCACGCTCTCGGCCCGTTCCATCATCTACAAGGGCATGTTCCTGGCCGAACAGCTGACGGCGTTCTACCCCGACCTGCTGGACGCGCGGTTCGAGAGCAATTTTGCCGTCTATCACCAGCGCTATTCGACCAACACCTTCCCCACCTGGCAGCTGGCCCAGCCGTTCCGCACGCTTGCCCATAATGGCGAGATCAACACCCTGCGCGGCAACGTCAATTGGATGAAGGCGCATGAGACGCGCATGGACCATGAGGTCTTTGGCGCCAATATCGAGGATCTGAAGCCGGTCATCCAGGTCGGCTCGTCGGACAGCGGTGCGCTGGACGCCGTGTTCGAGCTGATGGTGAAGGCCGGCCGTTCCGCCCCCATGGTCAAGACCATGCTGGTGCCGGAAGCCTGGTCGAACAAGGAAGTGATGCCCCAGGCCCACCGCGACCTGTACTCCTATGCCAATTCCGTCATGGAGCCGTGGGACGGCCCGGCCGCACTGGCCATCTATGACGGCCGCTGGGTCGTGGGTGGGGTGGACCGTAACGGCCTGCGTCCCCTGCGCTATGTCATCACCGGCGACGGCCTGATCATCGGCGGGTCGGAGACCGGCATGGTCAAGATCAACGAGCAGGCCGTGGTGGAGAAGGGCCGCCTGGGTCCCGGGCAGATGATCGCCGTCGACCTGGTTGAGGGCAAGCTGTTCCATGACCGCGAGATCAAGGACAATCTGGCCGCCCAGCGCCCCTATGGCAAATGGATCGGTGAGATCACCGTCCTGGACGATCTGGTGAAGAAGGCCCCGGTGGAGCCGGCGGAACTGTCCAAGGACGAGCTGCGCCGCCGCCAGCTGGCCTATGGCATCACCATGGAGGATCTGGAACTGATCCTGCAGCCCATGGTGGACGATGCCAAGGAGGCCGTGGGCTCCATGGGCGATGACAGCCCCATCGCCGTGCTGTCGGACAAGTATCGCGGCCTGCACCATTATTTCCGCCAGAACTTCGCCCAGGTCACCAACCCGCCCATCGACAGCCTGCGCGAAACCCGCGTCATGTCGCTGAAGACCCGTCTGGGCAATCTGGGCAATGTGCTGGACGAGGATTCCACCCAGTGCCGGCTGTTGCAGCTGGAAAGCCCGGTGCTGACCAGCGCCGAATTCCGCGCCATGCGCAAATATATGGGCACGACGGCGGCGGAGATCGACTGCACCTTCGACGTCACCGCCGGCGACAATGCCCTGCGTGACGGTCTGCGCCGCATCCGCCAGGAGGCGGAGGATGCCGTGCGCGGCGGCGCCACCCATGTCATCCTGACGGATGAGGCCATGGGCGGGGACCGCGCGCCGATGCCGATGATCCTGGCCACGGGTGCCGTCCATACCCACCTGATCCGCCAGCAGCTGCGCACCTTCACGTCGCTGAATGTGCGGTCGGGCGAATGCCTGGACGTGCATTATTTCGCCGTGCTGATCGGCGTGGGGGCGACCACCGTCAATGCCTATATCGCCCAGGAAGCCATCGCCGATCGCCACCGCCGGGGCCTGTTCGGGACAATGAGCCTGGAGGACTGCCTGAAGCGCTACAAGAAGGCCATCAATGACGGTCTGCTGAAGGTCATGTCCAAGATGGGCATCTCCATCATCAGCTCCTATCGCGGCGGCCTGAATTTCGAGGCCATCGGCCTGTCCCGCTCCCTGGCCGCCGAGTATTTCCCCGGATTGCCGTCCCGCATCTCCGGCCTGGGCCTGCTGGGCATCCAGGAAGAGGTGCTGGGCCAGCACCGGCTGGCGTTTGATGAGGATGTCGTGGCCCTGCCGGTTGGTGGCTTCTACCGTTTCCGCAAGGGTGGCGACCGCCATGCCTGGGAAGGTGGGTTGATCCACCTGATGCAGACGGCGGTGGCCACCGACAGCTTCTCCACCTTCAAGAAATATTCCGAGGCGCTGAACAAGCGTCCGCCCATCAACCTGCGCGATCTGCTGGACTTCAAGCCGGCGGTCAAGGCGGTACCGGTGGACGAGGTGGAGAGCATCACCTCGCTCCGCAAGCGCTTCGTCACGCCTGGCATGTCGCTGGGGGCGCTGTCGCCGGAGGCGCATGGCACGCTGAATGTCGCCATGAACCGTATCGGCGCCCGCTCGGTCAGCGGCGAGGGGGGAGAGGATCCGGCGCGCTTCAAGCCGGATGCCAATGGCGACAACTGGAACAGCGCCATCAAGCAGGTGGCGTCCGGCCGCTTCGGTGTGACGGCGGAGTATCTGAACCAGTGCCGCGAGATCGAGATCAAGGTGGCCCAGGGTGCCAAGCCTGGCGAAGGCGGGCAGCTGCCCGGCTTCAAGGTGACCGAACTGATCGCCAAGCTGCGCCATTCCACGCCGGGCGTCATGCTGATCAGCCCCCCGCCGCACCATGACATCTATTCCATCGAAGACCTTGCCCAGCTGATCTATGACCTGAAGCAGGTCAACCCGACGGCCAAGGTCTGCGTGAAGCTGGTGGCAAGGTCGGGCATCGGCACCATCGCCGCCGGCGTGGCCAAGGCGGGGGCCGACATCATCCTGGTGGCCGGCCATAATGGCGGCACCGGCGCGTCGCCGCAGACGTCGGTGAAATATGCCGGCGTGCCGTGGGAAATGGGCCTGACGGAAGTGCAGCAGGTGCTGACGCTGAACCGCCTGCGCCACCGCGTGACGCTGCGCACCGATGGCGGCCTGAAGACTGGTCGCGACATCGTTATCGCCGCCATGCTGGGGGCGGAGGAGTTCGGCATCGGTACCGCGGCCCTGGTCGCCATGGGCTGCATCATGGTCCGCCAGTGCCATTCCAACACCTGCCCCGTCGGCGTCTGCGTGCAGGACGAGGAACTGCGCAAGAAGTTCACCGGCACGCCGGAAAAGGTCGTCAACCTGTTCAGCTTCATTGCCGAGGAGGTGCGCGAGATTCTGGCCAATCTGGGCTTCCGTGAACTGCGTGAGGTGGTGGGCCGGTCCGACCTGCTGCATCAGGTCAGCCGCGGTGCCGCCCATCTGGACGATCTGGACCTCAACCCGCTGCTGGCCGTGGCCGATCCCGGCGAATATGCCCGCTATTGCACCCTGGAAGGCCGCAACGAGGTGCCGCCGACGCTGGACAAGCAGATGATCGAGGATGCCCGCGCCCTGTTCGAGGACGGGGAGAAGACGCAGATGCAGTACCATGCGCAGAACACCCACCGCGCCATTGGTACCGCCCTGTCGGGCATGATCACCCGCAAGTTCGGCATGAAGGGCCTGCAGCCCGGCCACGCCACTGTCCGCCTGCGCGGTTCGGCCGGCCAGTCACTGGGCGCTTTCGCGGTGCAGGGCCTGAAGCTGGAAGTGTTCGGTGATGCCAACGACTATGTCGGCAAGGGCCTGTCGGGTGGCACCATCGTGGTGCGGCCGCTGACCGCGTCTCCGCTGAAGACCAACGAGAACACCATCATCGGCAACACGGTCCTCTACGGTGCCACCGCGGGCAAGCTGTTCGCGGCGGGGCAGGCCGGTGAACGGTTCGCGGTGCGCAATTCCGGTGCCACGGTCGTGGTCGAAGGCTGCGGCTCCAATGGCTGCGAATACATGACGGGCGGTCTGGCCGTGATCCTGGGCGCTGTCGGCGACAATTTCGGTGCCGGCATGACGGGCGGCATGGCCTATGTCTATGACGAGGAAGGTCAGTTCCCGTTGTTCGTGAACCCGGAGAATGTCATCTGGCAGCGCCTGGAGGTCCCGCATTACGAGGATCAGCTGAAGTCCCTGATCCAGGAGCATATCGACGAGACGGGCAGCCGCTGGGCGGCCCAGCTGCTGAACGACTG
The DNA here is from genome assembly GCF_058793615.1 of Niveispirillum sp. GW835-FHT14G11. Classification (NCBI taxonomy): domain Bacteria; kingdom Pseudomonadati; phylum Pseudomonadota; class Alphaproteobacteria; order Rhodospirillales; family Azospirillaceae; genus Niveispirillum; species Niveispirillum sp. GW835-FHT14G11. The sequence continues at coordinate 215,125 of NZ_JBXAFZ010000012.1, read as the reverse complement.
GGACTTGGTGCGGGGCAAGTTCTGGCAGGTGGTGCCCAAGGAGATGCTGAGCCGGCTGACGGTGCCCGTTACGGCACCGGAACGGCTGAGCGCGGAGTAAGGTCAAGTAAGGATAGGGGGCTGGAAGGCCCCCTTTTCTTTTGCCCGCGCGACTCGGGGGGCCAGGGTTTGCGCGGGTTGCGAGTCGCGGCGGTGAGCAGCGAGTCGAATCTATCCTTACTTGGAGTCGGGAGAGAGTCTGTAAGGGATGGGGTGGGCCGGGCTGGTTTCTCCGTCATTGCTGTATTATGTTGGTGTTATGTCCAGCACCCTGCTCGAACGCGCATTCAGCGAAGTCCGCAAGCGGCCTGTTAGTGAACAAGATGCCATTGCATCGTTTGTTCTCGACGCACTCTCGGCCCCCGTGACCATAGCTCCTGATCGTCTAGCGGTTATTCAGGCGGGCATCGCCAGGGGGCGGGCTGATGCTGTTGCCGGCCGTATTGTCGATGTCGACACGTTGGAGGCGGAGTTGCGGGCTGAATTCGGCATGGACGCCGACTGAGGATGCTGCGTCCTCACTTCACGGAATTCGACATGATTTGTCGATTGATGCGCGGGTATTCCCTTACCGAAACCATCTGATTTTCTACGACATCACCCGCACCGGCATCCTGGTCCTGCACGTGATCGGCACCCGTCAGGATATCCCCAACCTGCCCCTCTGATTCCCAAGCGATTCCCAAAAAGAAACCGGCGCCCCGTGTTCGGGACGCCGGTTCCACACTCTTTGCAAGTGCGCCCGAAACCTTACGCGGCATGCACCTGTTCGGTCTGGGCCAGCAGCGCATAAAGGGCGTCGCCCGATTCAGCACCGCGCAGCTTGTCACACAGCACCGGGTCCCGGAGTGCGCGGGAGACGCGGGCCAGCGCCTTCAGGTGATCGGCGCCGGCCCCTTCCGGGGCCAGCAGCAGGCAGATCAGATCCACCGGCTGTTCGTCGATCGCCTCGAAATCGACCGGCTTTTCCAGCCGGGCGAAAATGGCGGTAACGCCGGTCAGGCCCGGCAGCTTGCCGTGCGGGATACCGATGCCACGCCCCACACCTGTGGTGCCCAAGCGTTCACGCTCCACCAGAACATCAAAGATGGCCCGTTCATGATGGCCGGTAAGATCGGCCGCTTTCCTGGCCAGTTCCTGAAGGACCTGCTTTTTGGAGCCAGCCTTCAGGTTCGGGAGGATCGCCTCCGGCGTCAAAAGATCATTCATCGCTGCCGAAGGGGTTGGGAATGAAGGGGATACGGAACGCAAGGATACAGCCATGGGGAACGCATCACCTTACTGTTTCACCGACCCTGCCGCCCCGGCAGGGTCCACCCAGCCGATGTTTCCATCGGGCCGGCGATAGATCATGTTCAAGCCGCCATGTCCGCGGTTCCGGAACATCAGTGCCGGCAGCTCGCCAAGGTCCATGCGCATCACGGCTTCGCTGACCGTCAGCATTTCGATGGATGTTTCCATCTCCGCGACGACCGTGCCGTGATGCCCGTTCACCTCCGGAGCCGGCGCATCATCCGCCTCATAATCGTCGGAATCCACCTCGGCTTCAAGGATGTACTTGCGGGCGGACTGGACCGGCAGCTGCGCGATCGTCGTTCGCTCATGATGGTCCTTCAGGCGGCGCTTGTACCGGCGCAGCCGTTTGGCAACACGATCGGCGGCCTCATCAAAGGCGGGATAGGGTTCCGTTGCCTCGGCATTTGACTGCAACAGGATCCCCCGGCCCACATGGACCTGGATATCCGCCTTGTAGAGATGTGCATCCTTGGACAGGATGACAGTCGCCTCCATGGGGTTGCCGAAATATTTTCCGACCATCGATGCCAGCTGGTCCTTCACATGGGTCCGCAGAGCATCGCCCACATCCAGTTGCTTGCCTTTGACGGTGACTTGCATATTCGACCTGTCGTTTCAGGGCGCATGACCAGACCCGAAGGAACCATTTTCCAGGAACCGGCATCCAGACCGGGAGTCCCAGGACGGTGTTCCTTCAGCGGCCAGCGCAGGGGTTACAACCCAAGGGCCTTTTCCCGACGGCGCTGGACTGAAGAGGGGATCTTCATACCCTCACGATACTTTGCCACCGTCCGCCGCGCAATGTCGATCCCGTCTGCACGCAGGATTTCGACAATTTTATCATCCGACAGCGTGTCATCCGGCTTCTCCGCATCGATCAGGGCCTTGATGCGATAACGCACGGCCTCAGCCGAATGGGCCGCCTGCCCGTCGGCACCTTGGATGGCTGAGGTAAAGAAGTATTTAAGTTCAAAGACTCCGCGCGGGCTGGACAGGAACTTATTGGTGGTAACCCGGCTGACGGTGCTCTCATGCATGCCGATGGCTTCCGCGATGTCGCGCAGGATCAGCGGCTTCATGAACTGCAATCCGTGCAGGAAGAAGGCGTCCTGCTGGCGCACGATCTCGGTCGCCACCTTCAGGATGGTGTTGGCCCGCTGATGCAGGCTTTTCACCAGCCAGCTGGCCGACTGGAACTGTTCAGCGATATAGTCCTTGTCCTGCTTGCTGCGGGCCCCGGTATTGACGCGGCTGTGATAGCGCTGGTTAACCAGCACGCGCGGCAGCGTTTCGGTGTTCAGCTCCACGACCCAGCCGCCGCCGGGGCTGGCCCGCATCAGGATGTCGGGCACCACCGTCTGCACCGGCTCGAAATCGAAGGACAGTGCCGGTTTGGGGTTCAGCGCCTTGATCTCGGCCACCATGTCGGCCAGATCGTCGCCGTCACAACCGCAGACCTTCAGCAATTGCTGGAGATTGCGGGCCGCCAGCAGGGGCAGGTTGTTGAGCAGCGCCTGCATGCAGGGGTCCAGGCGGTTCTTTTCCCGCAGCTGGATCGACAGGCATTCAGCAAGCGTCCGGGCGAAGATGCCGCCGGGATCGAAGCGCTGCAGGCGCTTCAGGACGGCTTCCACCTGCTCCAGCTCGCAGCCCAGCTGGACCGCCACCTCTTCCAGACTGCCGGTGAAATACCCGGCCTCGTCCAGATGGTCCATCAGGGCATAGGCGACCAGGCGGTCCAGGCGGTCGGGCAGATCCATGGCGATCTGCTCTTCCAGATGATCGCGCAGTTTGGGCCGCTCGGTCAGGGTCGCCTCAAACCCCTCCCCATCATCATCGAAGCCGCCGCTGCGCGAGGACCAGTCGCCAAACTGCTCGCCCGAACCCAGACCGGCACTCTCCATGTCGGCGACGGAGCTGTTGGTGTAGACATTCTCGTAATCGGTATCGAGCGGCGCGTCGCTGGAGGAGCCCATGCGGTCGCTGGTGGCCAGTTCCACCGTGTCGGCGACCCGGCCTTCCTGGATGGGGGCCGCCACTTCCTCCCGGTCGACACCAGTGGTGGGGGCGTCGTTCCAGTCGCCGCCATCGTCGCGTTCCAGCAGCGGGTTGCGCTCCAGCTCCGCGTCCACATATTCGGCCAGTTCAATGTTGGACAATTGCAGCAGCTTGATCGCCTGCTGCAATTGCGGCGTCATGACCAGCGACTGTGCCTGGCGGATATCGAGCCGTTGCTGGAGCGCCATTCTTGCCGAGGGACCTGTTCTGACGGGGTGGCTGGCTGCCGGTGGTGACGATGCCAGGGCACGGACGCCGACGATGGTCTTTCCTGGAAAGCCGCCGCCGTCACCCTTGACGGCCCGTCGGCTGGTATACCCCCGTCGGCTGTTCCCCAGCGAGGCCAAAGGTAAGGCCCAAGCCGCGCGCCCGCAACAGTTTGGCCCTATGGGAGCAAAAATTATTCCATTGCTTTCTGCTGCGTTTTACGGCTGGAACAAAGGCTGAAGGCCAACCGGCAAGGAATGGCGGCACCAAATGCTACGGGGCGGATGAGAGCCGCCCTGGTGCGACGGTGCGGACCATCATGTCGACAGCGACCTGAACCGGCTTTCACTCCAGTCTCAGGATCATGCCATGTCTATCCCCAAATCGCCGGCCGATGCGCGCCGTGCCGTCTTCGCCAATCGTGATTTCCGCTGGCTGGTGGCCGGCGGCGTCATCTCCATGCTGGGCGACCAGTTTACCTTGCTGGCCATGCCGTGGCTGATGCTGAAGCTGACGGGCGACAGTCTGGCGCTGGGCCTGGTCCTGGCCATCATGGGCATCCCGCGCGCCCTGTTCATCCTGGTCGGTGGCGCTCTGACCGACCGCTATTCCTCGCACCGTGTGCTGATGCTGACCAAGCATGTCAACACCGCCCTGCTGGCTGTGCTTGGGGTGCTGGTCTGGACTGATACGCTGCCGCTCTGGTTGCTGTATCCGCTGGCGCTGGGCATCGGGCTGGCCAGCGCCTTCTCCATCCCGGCCGGCACCTCCATCCTGCCGACGGTCGTGCCGCGCGAACATCTGGCGGCGGCCAACGGGGTGATGATGGGGTTGCGGCAGATGACGCTGCTGGCCGGTCCCGCTCTGGCCGGCCTGATGATCGCGCTTTCCGCCGATGGCGGCAGCCGGGGTGGGACGGTGGGAGCGAAGGAGAGCGGGACGGCGCTGGCCTTCCTGCTGGACGCCGCCACTTTCGCCCTGTCGGCCTGGACACTGGCCAAGGTGAAGGCCGCGGCGGCCGACCCGGCGGCCCGCGATGTCTCCATCCTCCGCTCCATCGGCGAGGGCTTGCGCCATTTCTGGAACGACGCGCATTTGCGCACGCTCTGCCTCTATTTCGCGGCCGTCACGGCCTGCATTTCCGGCCCGGTTCAGGTGGGGCTGCCGTTGCTGGTGGATCAGCGGCTGCCGGGCGGGGCGGGGGCACTGGGCACCATCTTGGCCGCACATGGGGCCGGCATGATGGCGGGCCTGGTCTTCTCCGCGGCCAGGCCGGGTTTGCGCCTCGGCACGCTGGGCCTGACCATCCTGGCCATCGACATCGTCTGCGGTGTGTTTTTCCTGCCCTTGGCCTTCGTGACGGCCACTTGGCAGGTGATGGCGCTGCTGTTCACGGTTGGCGTCCTGGGTGGCTTCGTCCAGGTGCGGATCTGGACCTGGATGCAGCGGCGCGTGCCGCCGGCCATGTTGGGCCGCGCCATGGCCCTGTTCATGTTCATCTTCATGGGCGTGGGGCCGCTGTCGGCCGCCCTGGTCGGCGCCGTGATGCGTCAGGTCAGCGTGACCCAGATGATGCTGGCAACGGGCCTGCTGCTGACGGTGCTGGCCCTGGCCGGTGTGCTGTTCACGCCCATCCGGCAGGTGCGGGAAGAGGCCTGATCCGCCAAGGCCGGCGCGTAATAGTGTATGGACTTTCTATTTACAGGGCAGGCCAGATGCCGCATGTGGAAACGGCGGGTCGGAATTGGCCGGCCCGCCGTTCACGGAGGTAAAGAGGCATGAGTAAGATGCCCTTTATCCTTGTACTTCGGGTTCCGTTCTGGCGGGGGCGTGTGTCGCACGTCTCCATCATGATCGACCGAGGCTAAGGTGGGTGGGTCGGAGCAGCAACTCCGGCCCACCTCCTTCGATTATACGAGAAAATGCGGCGGATTTCTAGCGTCGCGGGGGGCGTTCGGAACGCGCAATGCCGATGGTTACAGGCTGAACCGTTCGCCCAGATAGACGCGGCGGACATCCTTGTGGGCCACGATCTCCGACGGGGCCCCCTCCATGAGCACGACGCCGTCATGCAGGATGTAGGCGCGGTCGACGATGTCCAGCGTCTCGCGCACATTATGGTCGGTGATCAGCACGCCGATGCCGCGTTCACGCAGATGGCTGACCAGCTCGCGGATCTCGTTGACCGCGATGGGATCGACGCCGGCGAACGGTTCGTCCAGCAGGATGAAATGCGGCTGGCTGGCCAGGGCGCGGGCGATTTCCGCGCGGCGGCGTTCACCGCCCGACAGGGCCAGCGCCGGCGTGCGGCGCAAGTGCGTGATGGAGAATTCGGCCAGCAACTCGTCCAGCCGCTGTTCGCGCACGTCGCGGTCGGGTTCCACCACCTCCAGCACGGCGCGGATATTGTTCTCCACCGACAGGCCGCGGAAGATGCTGGCCTCCTGCGGCAGATAGCCGATGCCCAGCCGCGCGCGGCGATACATGGGCAGCGACGTGACATCCATGCCGTCCAGGGTGATACTGCCATGATCGGGCAGGATCAGGCCGGTGATGATGTAGAAGCAGGTGGTCTTGCCGGCACCGTTGGGCCCCAGCAGCCCCACCGCCTCGCCCCGGTTCACCGACAAGGAGATGTCGCGCAGCACGGGCCGGCCCTTATAGGCTTTGCCGATGCGGGACGCCACAAGCCCCGTATTGTCGGTCACCAGCCTGGGGCCGGTCGCGGACTTGTCCTGGGTCGGCTGCGTCATGGCTTCTGGCTCCCCGGCGGGTTGGCGGGCGGGCTGGGCTGCTGCGGCGTACCGCCCTGGCCCTGCCGGTTGGGAATGAACAGGCCCTGCACGCGGCCATCCGTCGCCGTGGCACCCGGAGGGCTGCCCGGCGGGGTGGTCGTGGGTGTGGTACCCGGTACACGCGATAGAATACGGCTGATACCCGACTTCAGGTCAACCTCTGCCGCAGGACCGTTCAGCTGATTCTGGCCGCGGGTGACACGGACATTGCCGGTCAGCAGCGCACGCTCGCTGTCCAGGTCATAAGTACCCTTGTCGCCACGCGCCGTTTCAGTCTTGGTCGTAATGATGACATTGCCACTGCCATCGACGCGGGACAGGCCCAGCTTGTCCTGGCTGTTGCGGGCCATCAGCGCCACCAGACGGTCGGCGCGGATGCGGTCCTGCGGGCGGGCGGCCAGCGCGTCGCCGCGCGCCACGGCCAGTTCCTGCTCGCGCCAATATTCCAGGCTGTCGCGGGCCGTCACCGTTTCGTTCGGTGTCACCAGGCGCAGACCCTCGCCGGTCAGCACGGCCACCGACCGGTCCAGGTCATAGATGGCGCGAGAGCCAAAGGCCGTGCGCTCGCCATTCTTCAGGCGCACATTGCCTTCGGCCAGCAGGCGGTAGACCTCGTTGGCGCCACCGGCCTCCTTGCGGAAATAGGCGGCCAGCGTGTCGGCGGTCAGCACCATGTCGCCCTGGGTGGCGGTGGCGCCGCCCCGGGCGATGGCGACCTGCAATTTCTCATGATATTCGAACCCGGCCGGGGCATCGACCTCGATCGGCTTCGACCCGCCGATGGCCAGCGATGGGCCGGGGGCGGCCGATGCCGGTGCCGCTTCCGGTGCCTGCTGTGCCAGACCCGTGCCGGTCGCCAGCGCCAAACCCAGCGCCATCAGCCCGCCCCAACCGATCATCGCCCTTTTCACCGCACTCATGGCGCCGTTTCCTTCGGCTTGTCGTTGCCCTTCGTGCCCGCCTTGTCGCCGGCGCTGAAAGCGCGCAGCCTTGCATGGCCCGTGAAGACCAGCACGTCGCCATCATCCAGCACGCGGAAGCCCCCGGCCTCCACCGTGCCCATCGGCCCCTGGCCCTCCACGGGCCGGTTGCCCCAGGCGATCCCCTTCTTCACGTCCAGCACGGCCTCCTGGGTCCGCAGTTCATAGCCGGAACCGTGGAAGAAGGAGACGGTACCGTCCAGGGCCAGGACCTGGCTGTCCTGGTCGTACTTGCCCTTGTCGGCGGCCACCGACAGCCAGGTGCCGCGCTTCAGCGTGATGTCGGCCTGCGGCACCGACAATTCCACGTTGGACCGGTCGCCGCCCTGTTGCGCCGCGCGCTGGGCCCGGATCTCGAACGGCTGGTCGCCGGTGTCGGTGCCCAGATAGCGGGCCTGGGTCAGTTCCAGATCGCCCTGGGCCGGGCCGGGGCGCGACTTGTCCGCCGAACCGCCGAACAGCGGCCAGATGAAGATGGTCAGCAGTACCACGCCCGCCACCGCCGGCAGGGCCACCCGCGCCACCCGCACCGCCTTGCTGTGCGCGTAGGGATCCCGTCCGCCGCCTGCCGGCTGGCGTGCCGTGGTCGGCCGGTTGGACGGGGTTTGGGGAATGGCCATCGGCAGGGAGGGGTCCTCGAATGATGGTGCTTTGGATCAGGGGTGTCAGCAGATGACAGAATAGAAGGGCATTTCTGTGACGGGCCGCACAGGGACGGCCCGCCATGCCCGCCGCGCTTGCCTCAGTGGGAAAAAATGTCGGGCTCTTCCCAGCCCAGCAGATCCAGCTTGCCACGCGCCGGCAGGAAGGCGAAGCAGGCTTCCGCCAGCTCGCGCCGGCCTTCACGCTCCAGCAGCGCGTCCAGCTTGGCCTTGATCTGGTGCAGATACAGCACGTCGGACGCGGCGTATTTCAGCTGCTCCTCGTTCAGGTCCGCCGCACCCCAGTCACTGGATTGCTGCTGCTTGGACAGCTCGATCCCCGTCAGTTCCTTGCACAGGTCCTTCAGGCCGTGGCGATCGGTGGAGGTGCGGACCAGCTTGGAGGTGACCTTGGTGCAATAGACCGGGGCACAGGTAATGCCCAGCGCCCGGTACAGCACCGCCACGTCGAAACGGGCGAAATGGAACAGCTTCAGCACCTTGGGGTCCGACAGCAGGCGCGCCAGGTTGGGTGCGCTGGTCTGACCCTTGGTGATCTGCACCAGATGCGCATTGCCGTCGCCCGAGGACAGCTGCACCAGGCACAGCCGGTCGCGGTGCGGGTTCAGGCCCATGGTCTCCGTATCGACGGCGACGACGGGGCCCAGATCAAGGTCATCGGGCAGGTCACCGACATAGAGGGAGGTCTGGGACATCGGATGCGTTCCTTCGCGGGCGGGCAAATATTCGTCACCTCCCTTATCGGTTGCCGGCACGGTCACCGCAAGGGGTGATGCCGCAAGGGTCCGATGCCGGGGAGGAGGGCAGTCCAGAAACGCTTAAGGCCGCCGGGGTGAACCGGCGGCCTTAAGAGCGTTCATGCGGATGGTGCCCAGAAGAAGACTCGAACTTCCACACCTTGCGGTACAGGTACCTGAAACCTGCGCGTCTACCAATTCCGCCATCTGGGCGTCTCCGACCCGCACCGTGCATCGTTGCCCCAGGGGGCGGCCGCTGGGCGGTGCGTCGTGGGGCGGGTGTATAATCGGGCCGGACGCGGGCGTCAACAGCTTTATTCGATGAGCGTGCCGCAGGAATGGATCGGTGGGACGGTCGATCGGCGGGCCCCGTTTGCGAGGCGGGCTGGCTCCCCCGCTCCCCGATCCCTTCTACCCGCTGCCCCGGCAGGAGGACAGACATTGCCGGGTTGGCGCCATGGCCGGGATGGCAAACTCCCCCGGCCGCAGCAGGTGATCGAAGGATAGGGCGCAACTGACACGATGTCACCGGTTAACGAGGCCCAGAAACGCTTAAGGCCGCCGGAATGAACCGGCGGCCTTAAGTGCGTTACATCGGAATGGTGCCCAGAAGAAGACTCGAACTTCCACACCTTGCGGTACAGGTACCTGAAACCTGCGCGTCTACCAATTCCGCCATCTGGGCGCTTTTCCGAACCGCGCTATCCATCGTTACCGGTGGGCGTCGCGTCGTGGAGGGGGCTTATAATCACTGGCGCGGGTGCCGTCAATGTGTGTTTTGACAGCTGTCGCAATTTTTTAGCCAGCGGATAGGGCGCCATTGCGTGGGGCTGGACATCAACTGATGGCGACGAACGTGCCCGTCATCCGTCCTTGGGAGAACAGGATCGGGCCGGGCACCCCGCCAAACACGCCATCATAGGTGTCCAGATGGCCCTTCAGGTTGACCGAGGTCGACAGGGATGCGTAGCTGATGAGGCCGATATAGGTGTGGTTATTCTCCACCCCCGCCGGGAGCATGACATTGCCGGGATTGACGATCACGAGGTTCTGATTGGCGGTGGCCTGCCGGTTTATCGGGCCCGGCCCCGTATACTGGAACTGCACGTTCTTTTCGGGGCCGGTATATCGGGGCACCGCCGTGCCGTTTACTGTTAGGGTCCGGTGACTTTTCCCGCCTGGCCTGCGCGCCATATGGGGAAGGGAGCGGCGCCCAGAGGAGGAACAGATGCAGGCGGTTGGGGGCAGGGTGGTGGTGTTCGGTGGTTCCGGTTTCATCGGACGCCAGGTGATTGCCCGGTTGGCACGGGCGGGGTCGCTGGTTGTGGTGCCGTCGCGCCATCCCGGACAGCTTGGATATCTGCGTTGCGCCGGCGAGGTGGGGCGGGTGGTGCCCGTGGCCGCCGATATCCGGGACGACGCCTCGGTCGCGGCCGTTCTTGCCGGGGCGGATGGGGTGGTGAACCTGATCGGCATCCTGGCGCCCAGCGGCGGCAATGGTTTCGACGCCGTGCAGCATCGGGCGGCCGCCCGCATCGCGGCGGCGGCGCGGGCGGCGGGTGCCAGGACATTCGTCCAGATGTCGGCCATCGGGGCCGATGCCGCTTCCGACAGCGCCTATGCCGCCAGTAAGGGAGCGGGGGAGGCGGCCGTGCGGGCAGCCTTTCCCGATGCGGTGATCCTACGCCCTTCCATCGTGTTCGGTCCCGGTGATGGATTCTTCAACCGCTTCGGCCGGATGGCGAAGCTGTTGCCCTTCCTGCCGCTGATCGGCGGCGGACGCACGCGGTTCCAGCCGGTTTATGTCGGCGATGTCGCCGATGCGGTGATGGTGGCCTTGACCGACCCTGCGCGCCGGGGGCGGACCTATGAACTGGGCGGGCCCCGCAGCTACAGTTTCATGGAACTGCTGGACTATATCCGCCGACAGGCCGGGGTGCCGGGGCGCTGGCTGCTGCCGCTTCCCTTTCCCATCGCCACGATCCAGGCCGCCTTCATGGAATTGCTGCCGGGCAAGCCGCTGACGCGTGATCAGGTGCGGCTGCTGAAACGGGATAATGTCGTGTCCGGTACCCTGCCGGGGCTGGCGGATCTGGGCATCGTCCCGACAGCGGTGGAACTGGTGGTTCCCACATATCTGAGCCCGCCCCGCGTTTCCATCACGGCTCGGCCTGTGAAAATGCGCGGGGCGAAGACCGATTTCCATTGATCGGAACCCTATGCCTCCCAATATAAGCGTCGTGTACCTCTCAACAGCCCCTGTCGAGGATACTTCGATGGTAAACGGACCCTATAATCCGTATGCGGCGGGCAGCCGGACCATGGACCAGGCGTCGTTCGACGCCGGCCTGCGGACCCATATGCTGCGCGTCTATAATTACATGTGCTTGGCGTTGGCAATCACCGGCGGCGTCGCCTTCCTGGGCGCCCAGAGCGAAACCCTGGTGGCGGCGATCTTCGGTACCCCCCTGAAATGGGTGGTCATGCTGGCTCCGCTGGCCTTCATCTTCTTCGGCTTCAAGCCGGATCGGATGTCGGCCTCGGCGCTGCGCACCAGTCTGATCGTCTTCAGTGCCCTGATGGGCCTGTCGATGATGGCCATCTTCCTGGTGTATACGGGCGCCAGCATCGCCCGCGTCTTCTTCATCACGGCGGCGATGTTCGCCGGCACCAGCCTGTACGGCTACACCACCAAGGCCAGCCTGGCCAAGATGGGCAGCTTCATGGTGATGGGCCTGATCGGCATCATCATCGCCGGTCTGGTGAACATCTTCCTGGCCTCCAGCGCCATGCAGTTCGCCATCTCGGTGATCGGCGTGGTGGTCTTCACGGGCCTGACGGCCTGGGACACCCAGAACATCAAGGAGAACTACGCGTCCTCCTGGGGTGATGAGACCAACAGCCGCCTGGCCGTCATGGGTGCTTTGTCGCTGTACCTGAACTTCATCAACCTGTTCCAGATGCTGCTGTCCCTGATGGGCCAGCGCGACGAATAAGGATTGGCGGGTCCAGGACCTTTTGGAACGCCCGGCGCGGATGCCTCCGCGCCGGGCGTTTCCATTTCCGGGGCCGGGCCGCTATGATCCGCGCCGCGATTAAGGTGACTGAGGGCGATCAAGGTGGCGACGGGTGAGGCGGAACTGGCAGCGCTGACAGCCGCCCTGCGGCAGGACCTGTCGGCAGGGCTGGAGGAGGCGCTGTTCGATGCCGGCCGCTGGGCCCGTGCCCAGGATTTGGTGGAACGGATCGGGGCCTTGGTGGCCGCCGGGGCCGATCCGGCCGGACCGGCGGCGATGCTGGACGGGCTGCCGGCCCCGCGCAACCGGCGTGAACGGGTGATGGGGCATCTGCTGCGCGCCAGCCTGTTGCTGGACGGGGCGGCGCCCACCGCCGCGATCATGGCGTTGATTGATGATCTGGAAAGCCCCGCACCCCGCCACAGTCTGGCCCAGGCCGATTATATCCTGCGCGCCCTGGTCTTTGCCGTCTGGAGCAACCGCATGCGGCTGATCGATGCCGGGGCCCACGACCTGGCCCTGCGTCGGCTCTGGCATCTGATCCTGGACCGGTATCGCGCGCAGATGCCGGTGCGTGCGCCGGTGGCCCCGGCGGAGCGGCAGCGCGATCTGGTTGTGCTGATGGTCGGGCAGTTCATGCGCGGCATGCACCAGCCCTCCCTCGACACGCTGGATTTCGTGTCCAGGCTGGTGCTGCGTTTCGGCCGGCGGGTTGTGCTGGTCAATACCGCTGACGGCCCGTCGGGCGTGCATTATCCCTATCTGGGCCGCTTCACCGGCAGCGTGGATGAGGGGCTGGTTGCGCAGACGCAGTTGGTGATCAACCGGCAGCCGGTGCCCTTCATCCACCTGCCGCCGGGCTTCACCGACCCGGAGATGGCGGCCGCCACGCGCGACCGCATCCTGGCCCTGAAGCCCGATCTGGTGCTGTCCTTCGGCACCCTGAACCCGGTGGCCGATCTGTGCCGCGGCCTGCTGGACGTGGTGTCCGTGCCGTTCGGCACCTATCTGCCGATGGCGGCGCCGCGTTATGTCGCCCTGCCGCGCCAGCTGGCGGCGGGGGATGGCGAGGCGCTGGCCGTGGCCGGGCTGGGGGCGGCGCAGGTCATCCCCATCCATTACGCCTATGAACTGCCCAAAACCGGTACACCGCGCACCCGTGACGAGCTGGGGCTGCCGGGGGATGCCATTGTCACCGCCCTGATCGGCCTGCGGCTGGAGCAGGAGGTGACGGCGGATGTCGTCCGCACCCTGGACGCGTTGATCCAGGCGGAACCGCGGCTGTTTTTCCTGTTCGTGGGCAAGCTGGAGGGGTATGGGGCCCTGTGCGCCGGGCTGCCGCATCTGGCCGCCCGGTCGCGCGCCCATGGCTATGACCCCGACGTGCTGTCGATCCTGCCGGCCTGCGACCTGTATCTGAACCCGCCGCGTGGCGGGGGCGGGGCGTCGGCGGCCTATGCGCTGGCGACGGGTGTGCCGGCCTATACGCTGGGTTTGGGCGATGTGGCGACGGTGGCGGGTGCCGGCTTCCATCTGGCGCGACTGGCGGATTTCGCGGATGCCGCCCGGCGCTTTGCCGATGACCCCGCCCACCGTGCCGATCAGCAGGCCAAGGCCCGCGCCCGCTTTGCCGACATCTCCTCGCGTCAGGTGATGCTTGCCCAGATCCTGGACGGGGTCAAGGCGATGCGGGCGACAGGATAAGGGGCGTCTGGTCGGGCCAGCAGCGGGCATTCTCCATCAACGCCTCGGCCCGGTCGGCTTCATCCTGCGGGTCGCCGGGGATGAACACGGCGCGGCCCCGGCTGCCGGTATTCAGCTCCAGCGTCAGGCGGTGGCCGGCATCCTGGTCGGTTCCCATGATGGTGAAGCAGCCGCCTTGGGCGGCCAACGTCCGGCAGGCGGCCGCAATCGCCGGCGTCACGCCCAGCACCACATAGGACAGTTCCATGGGCATGAGCTTTCTACTCATGCCTATACAGGCCGGTGACTGCCCGCCCGGCGCATGAGGGAACATGAACCTTATTCACGCGGGCGCTCCCTGCATCACCCGCCTGGTATTGCGGGCGATGACGCCATAGCGCGGCGCCAGCAGGATGGAAAGCCCCAGGATGACACCCGCCAGCACGGCGATGCTGCCGGCGGCACTGACGGCACCATCAAAGCCCAGCAGCCCCGGCCCAAAGGCGCCCAGGCCATAGCCGCCGATGCCCGTCACCCCGCCGATCAGCAAGGACAGGCCCAGCTGCGGCGCCATCCGGTCGGTATAAAGCCGGGCCGTGGCAGCAGGGCAGATCAGCATGGCGATGACCAGGATCGATCCCACCGCCTCGAACGAGGCGATGGCGGCCAAGGCGGCCAATGCCACGATCACATGCTGCACCAGCCCACTTTTCAGGCCCAGCGTGTTGGCCAGGCCGGGATCGAAGCTGACCAGGGTGAATTCCTTGAAGAAGGCCAGGATGATGACCAGGCAGAAGGCAAAGACCGCGATCAGCTGCAAAACCTGCCTTGGCAGGGTGGCCCAGATGCTGGGATCGGCCAGATCGGCCCAGCCGCCGGGGGTGAGCCACAGGATGGCCTCCAGCTGCCCGTACAGCACGCAATCGGCATCCAGATCCACCTGCCGCGCCGGCCCCTGCTCGATCAGCACGACGCCCAGCGCGAACAGGCCGGTGAACACCACGCCCATGGCGGCCCCGGCCTCCACCCGCCCCAGGCGGCGCACCAGCTCGATCATGCCGCCGGCGATCAAGGCAGCGGTCAGGGCGCCGGCGATCATGGGGAAAGTATCGCGGGTGCCCGCCACCAGGAACCCCGCCACGATGCCGGGCAGCACGGCATGGGAAATGGCATCGCCCATCAGGCTTTGCCGCCGCAGCACCAGGAAATTGCCGACCAGCGCGCAGGACAGGCACGCGAACAGGGCCGCCAGCAAGGCCGGCAGATCAACGGACAGGAAGGTGACGGCATCGATATTCATGGCGCCAGCTCCCCGGCCAGCAGGGCCTTCTTCATCCGGGCGCGACGCAGTTCCCGGCTCAGCAACCCGCGCGCGGGTGCGACGATCAGACTGACGAAGAAGAACAAGGTGGCCACCAGCACGATGATGGCCCCGGCCGGCAGATCGGCGAAACGGGCCGACAGCAGGGCGCCGATGCCGCCCGACGCCGCGCCGACAAAGCCGGCGATGACCAGCATGCGGGCCAGATCATCGGTCCAGAACCGCGCCGTGGCGGCCGGCGTGATCAGCAGGGCGATGATCAGCACCAGCCCCACCGTCTGCAAGCCCACCACGGTGACCAGCGTGACCAGCGCCATCAGGGCCAGATCGACGCGGCCGGTGGGCCAGCCCGACGCGCGGGCAAAGCCCTCATCAAAGGCCAGCAGGCGGAATTCCTTGAAGAATATCCAGACCATCAGCGCCGCCAGCAGGGCCAGACCGCCCAGGCCCAGCGCTTCGCCTGTGCGCATCGCCGCAGTCTGGCCGAAGATGAAGCCCTTCAGCCCGGCGGCATTGGCGGCAGGCAGTTCCTGCACCACCGACAGCAGCACGACGCCGGCCCCGAAGAACACCGACAGCACGGCACCGATGGCCGCATCCTCCGTCAACCGTGTCCAGCGCTTGATGGCCTGGATGGCGGCGACGGAAAGGGCACCGCTGATCGCGGCACCGGTCAGCAGCAGCGGCAGGGACCGGCCCTCGATCCCCAGCGCGATGCCGACCAGGAAGGCGGTGACGATGCCGGGCAGGGTGGCATGGGACAGGGCGTCGCTGACCAGGGCGCGGCGGCGCAGCACCATGAAACAGCCGACCATGCCGGCGGCCAGTCCCAGGGCCGTGGCCCCGCCCAGCACGACCAGGGTGTTATGTCCCACCATCTCCATGATCAACGCGGCGCCAACAGCAGGCCGCTGGCCCGCTGGCCATAGGCGCGGCGCAGATTTTCCTCGGTCAGCGCCTCGCGCACCGGGCCGGCGGCGACCAGCCCGCCATTCAGCATCAGCACATGGTCGAAGGTCTCGGCCACCGTCTGAAGGTCATGATGCACGCAGATGACGGTACGGCCCTCCGCATCCAACTCCCGCAGCACGGCCAGGATGGTCTGTTCCGTGGCGGCGTCCACCCCGGCCAGCGGCTCATCCATGAAATAAAGGCGCGCTTCCTGGGCCAGCGCACGCGCCAGGAATACCCGCTGCTGCTGCCCACCCGACAATTGCCCGATCTGGCGGTTGGCATAATCAGCCATGCCCACCCGGTCCAGCGCCTGCATGGCGGCGGCCTTGTGTTTGCCCGTGATGCGCCGGCCCCAGCCGATCAGGCCGTAACGGCCCATGGTCACCACATCCAGGGCACTGACGGGGAAGTCCCAATCCACCGATTCGCGCTGCGGCACATAGCCGATCAGGGCACGCTGGCGCTTCAGCGGGCGGCCATAGACCTCAATGGTGCCGGTCAGGGCCGGCACCAGACCCAGCACGGCCTTCAGGAAGGTGGACTTGCCGGCCCCGTTGGGCCCGACCACCGCCACCAATCCCTGGGCCGGGGCGGTCCAGGTGACATCGCGCAGCACCAGCCGTTGATGGTACGCGACCGACAGGCCGGTCACCGACAGGGCCCCGACGCCGGCATCGGCGCTGGGGATGAAATTATCGGTCAGCAGACGTTGCAGCATAGTGTCCGTCCCTTACCGCGCGGCTAGCCGGCCCTGGAACCCGCCGGCCGGTACGGTGCCGCCCAGGGCCAGGGCGATGGTGGTGACGTTATGGTCGATCATGCCGACATAGGTCCCTTCATAGGTGCCGGGCGAACCCATGGCATCGGAATAGAGCGATCCGCCGATGGACACCTTGTGCCCGCGCGCTGCCGCCCCCTGTACCAACGCCTGGATATTGCGGTCGGATACGGAGGTTTCGACAAAAACCGCCGGAATCTTGCGATCGACCAGCAGGCTGACCATGCTTTCGATGCGCTGCAGCCCGGCTTCGGATTCGGTGCTGATCCCCTGGATGCCCACGACCTGCAGCCCATAGGCGCGGCCCAGATAGGAGAAAGCGTCATGCGCGGTAACCAGAACGCGGGACCGTTCCGGCACGCTGCCCAGCACCTTGCCGGCATAGGCGTTCAGCGCCTCATAATCCTTCGCGGCCTTGTCGGCATTGGCGGCATGGAGCACGGCATTGGCGGGGTAGAGCGCGGACAGCTTGTCGCGCACGCCCAGCAGGGCCAGGCGCCACAGTGTGGGGTCCATCCACACATGCGGGTCGGGATGGGCATCGGCCCCTTCCGGATGGATCAGCCTGTCCTTGGGCAGGGCAGAGGCGGCCTCATGCACCGGCTTGCCGCTGGCGGTCATCTTCTCCAGCATTTCAGCCATCTTGCCTTCCAGGAACAGGCCGGAATGGAACACGGCATCGGCCTTCATCAGGGCCACCGTGTCGGACCTTGTCAGCTTGTAGCTGTGCGGATCGATACCTTCGCCCATCAGGCTGGAAATCGTCGCCGTATCGCCCGCCACGGCGCGCAGCAATTCTGCCACCTGGCCCGTGGTCGCCTGCAGCACCGGCCTGTCCGCCGCCCGGACCGGCAGTGCGGCCGACAGCATACCGGCGCCGGCCAGGGCAATCAGGGTGCGGCGGGAAGGGGTGGCGGCGGCTGTGGGCACGGGATCAGGGCTTTCTGGAATCATTCCAAACTCTGTATCGCACCAGCATATAAGCGCTTTCCGGGCCGGGGCAAGGCAAAGTCCTGTGATCCTTCTATCGCAAGATCACGTCCTGGGCACGGTGGGAATCACCGTGGGATGGCTCATCAGCGCCAGAAAGGGCAGGTCGGATGGGCGGTTGCCATATCCGTGCGTCTCGTCGAACGGACCCAGCTCATGCAACAGGGCCGCCACGCGCCGGGCCTTTTCCGCCCGCACGCAATTGCCGCCCTGCATATGGCCGGTCAGAACATTGTCCCGCACCTCCATCTCGGTGGCCAGGATGCGGTGGACGGGCAGCCCATCCAGCAGGATCGGGATATAGAGCGACAGGCCGCCGGTGGCGACCACCACCATATCGCCGGCATCGGCATGGCGCTTCAGGGTGTCGAGCGTCGGGGCGTGCCAGCGCGGCCACGGTCGCATCCGTTCCGCCGCGGCTTGCGCCACCTCAAGTGGCACGCCCTTCAGCGCCCGGTGCAGCATCCCGCTCTTGATGCGGGTGCGCAGATCATCATCGGGATTGGCGCCGGCACCCATCAGCCCCGCCCGGATGGCGCGGGCGAAGACCAGGCCCGACCGCATACGCCCCGCCACCCGGCCCAGATAGGGCAACAGGCTGTCGCCCCCCACCAGGGTGCCGTCGAAATCGAAGATGGCGATGCGTCGCGTCATGGTGACGGCATAAAACAGGGGTGGGTCTTCCCGCTCAAGATTTTTCCCGCTATGTGACGGGCATTCAGTGAGGGAGACCGGTTATGCTGCGCGAAAAGATCATCATCGACACCGATCCCGGCCAGGACGATGCCGTCGCCATGCTGCTGGCCTTCGCCTCGCCCGACGAGATCGAGGTGCTGGGGGTGACAGCGGTGGCCGGCAACGCGCCGCTGGCCCACACAGAGATCAATGCCCGCAAGATCTGCGAACTGGCGGGCCGGCCGGACATCAAGGTCTATGCCGGCTGCGACCGGCCTTTGTTCCTGGATCTACATACGGCCCCGGAGGTGCATGGCGATACCGGCCTGGACGGTCCGGACCTGCCCCCGCCCACCATGCCGTTGCAGGCGCAGCATGCGGTCGATTTCATCATCGGCACGCTGCGGACCGAGCCGGCGGGCACGGTGACCCTGTGTCCCCTGGGCCCCCTGACCAACATCGCCACGGCCCTGACCAAAGCCCCCGACATCGCGGCCCGCATCCGGCGCATCGTGCTGATGGGGGGTGCGCAGTTCGAAGGCGGCAACAGCAGCCCGGTGGCGGAATTCAACATCTTCGTCGATCCGCACGCGGCGCAGATTGTGCTGAAATCCGGGGTGGATATCGTCATGTTCCCCATGGACGTCACGCATCAGGTGCTGACCACCCAGGCCCGCATGGATCAGGTGCGTGCCATCCCCGGCGCGGTGGGCCGGGTGACCTATGAGATGCTGGATTTCTATCGTCAGTATGACGAGGCGAAATATGGCACCGATGGCGGCCCCCTGCATGATCCCTGCGTCATCGCCTGGCTGATCAAGCCCAACCTGTTCCAGGGCAAACAGGTGAATGTGGAGGTGGAGACGGCGTCGGCCCTGACCATCGGCCAGACCGTGGTCGACCGCTGGTGCATCACCGGCCGGCCGAAGAATGTGCATTACATGCTCAATGCCGATGCCGACGGGTTCTTCGACTTGCTGCTGGACCGGCTGGCGCGGTTGTAAAACCGGTCGGTTGGTGGATAATTCCGCCCCTGGATGGAGGGGGCGGACATGAAACGGATCTGGGCACTGATCGCGGCCTTGCTGGGTGTGGTGCCGGTGTTGGCCGCACCGGCCTGGAACTGGCCCGATGGCCATCAGGCCGCCATCGTCCTGACCTATGACGATGCCTTGCCGTCGCATCTGGACGTGGCCATCCCGCAGTTGGACAAGGCCGGCCTGAAAGGCACCTTCTTCCTGTCCGCCATCTTTGATCAGAGGCTGGTTCCCGGCTGGCGGGCGGCCGCGGCGCGGGGGCATGAATTGGGCAATCACACCGTCCTGCATCCCTGTGCGCGCGGTACCTTCCCGATGCCGGACCACCAGAATGCCGAATCCTATCAGGTCGGTGACATGCTGACCGAGATCCGCGTGCAGAACACCCTGTTGCATGCCATCGATGGCCGGACGGCCCGTACCTTCGCCATGCCCTGCGGCCAGAAGCTGGTCGGCAGGGGACAGGACTATGTGGAGGCGTTGCGCGGGGCCGGGCTGGTGCGCTTTGCGCGCGGCATTGCCCCGCCGGCAAAGACGCCGGGGGAGGTTGATCCGTTCAACGTCCCCTCTACCTTTTTCGCCGAGACGGTCACCGGTGCGGAATTGATCGCTTTCGTCGAAGAGGTGCGCATCCGCGGCGGGCTGGGCGTCATCGGGTTCCATGGTGTGGGCGGGGATTATTCAATCACCACGGCCCAGGCGCACCAGCAACTGGTGGATTATCTGGCCGCCCATCGCAAAGAGGTCTGGGTGGCCACCTTCGATGAGGTGATGAGCAGGCTTACGGGGCAGCCGTAGGCTGCCCGAACCGATCGGTCGCTGCCTTCAGATAGGGCTGGGACACCGGCACGGCCAAGCCGTTCTGCAGGTCCAGCTGCACGGTGCGGCCGCGCTTGGCCACCTGCCGCACGGCATCCGCCGCCACCCACCAGGACCGGTGGACGCGCAGCCCCTCCGGTGCCTGCGCCACGGCATCAATCATCCGCATCAGCACCAGGGCCGATCCCTGCGTGGTATGGATGCGGACATAATGATCCTCCATCTCCAGGCACAGGATGGGGCCACGGATGGATGCGGGCAGCTTCTCCTGCAGCCCATCGCCTGTTCCCGCTGATGGCGGGGCGGCATCCGGCAGGATGTCGGGCATCGCTGCCGGCGCCGGCGCCCGCGCCGCGAACCCATCCAGCAGCGTGTCGGTCAGGAAGCTCAACCCGGTGCCGACCAGCAGGATCTGCCCAAACAGCCCCGCCAGTTCATCCGGCGTCGGCTGCCAGTCGAAGCCCATGGCCTGGTTGGCCAGTGTCACCACCAGCATCATGGGAAATGTGGCCAGCAGCACCCGCAGGCCCAGGGACGGTATCCGCGCCAGACCGGGGCGGTGGCGGGCCAGCACTGACCGGGCGAGTGCCGTCAATCCGGCCCAGCAGGCGGTGACGGAGATCCAATACCCTAGCGACAGCAGCAGCCCGCGCTCGAACGTGCCGAACGGCCCCATGACAGCCAGCGCCAGGGCCAGCAAGACCGACAGCCCCAGTTCCGCCGATATCCGCTGCATATTTCCAGGCATCAAGCACATCCGCGAAATCGCGCAAACGGCTCGATCCCTATCATGCCGGCCCCGCGAATTCACGAACTTAACGGCGTAAGGGCGTAGAAGCGGTCGCCGCGTCCGCACCGTCCCCCTAACCCGGAAAGGCACCCCATGTCCGGCGGTGTTCCCGATCCTCGTGAGAATGTCGATGCGTATACCGATCCTGTGCCTGTCCGCCGCCTGCCTGATCTTCGCGCCCGCTGTGGCGGGGCAGGAGGCCCCGCAATGGTCGGGCGTTGTTGCCCTGGGTGGGGGCCTGAAGCCGGAATATACCGGGGCTGATAAGGTGGAGCCCATCCCGTTCGCCGTCGTGAACCTGGAGAAGGGGCCCTATCTGTTCGAAATGGCGGGCCTGACGGCGCGGGCCGGCATGGAACTGGTGCCCGGCCTCTATGCCGGCCCGGTGATCAGCGTCGATATGGGCCGCGACGATGATGTGGACAGCAAACCCGTGGCCAGGCTGGACAAGATCGACAGCGGCCTGGATGCCGGCGGTTTCGTCGGCGTGCGCTTCGGCGGCAACCAGTATGGTCAGGGGGAGGTGGGGATCGACCTGACCGCCCTGTTCGATGTGTCGGACGTGCATGAGGGCATGGTACTGACGGCCGAACTGTCCTATGCCGCACTCCGGCGCCAGCAATGGTTCGTGAACCTGGATGCGCAGGCCACCTACGCCGACGCCTCCTACAATCGCACCTTCTTCGGCATCACGGCGGCAGAGGCCGGGCGCAGCGGGCTGGCGGCATACCGTCCCGGATCGGGCCTGCGTGATATCGGGCTTGGTGCCACAGTCGGATACCAGTTCGACCAGAACTGGGGCGTGATGGGCCGTGTTTCCTACGATTACCTGCTGGGCGACGCGGCCGACAGCCCCATCGTCAAGGATGAAGGCTCCCGCCACCAGGGCCTGGCCGGCCTCGCCCTTTCCTACCGGTTCTGACGCCATGATGCAGACGAACCGAAACCGGGTCCGGCGCATGGCGCTGACCGCACCCGTTGCCGGCCTGTTCTTGCTCTGGGCGCTGGCCTATGGCGGGATGGAACCACCGCCGGAGCGGCTGTATCAGCAGACCATGACGCCCGGCCTGGATGAGAATGTCGCTATCGCATCGCGCGACAGCGCCCTGACCTTCGCCCGCTACCGGGATGGAGAGGTGCTGAACCTGATGCTGGTCGAGCATTATGTCGATGGCATGGTGGCGGGCACGCTGCTGCCCGGTGGCAGTGACCCGATCAGCCTGTTCAATGAACAGGGCCATGACGGGGTGGCCGCCCTGACCGGGCCTTTCGTGCGGGTGCCGGCCACCGCCCTGGTGCAGCCGTTCGACGGTACCGCCAGCCAGATCGCCATCGGCGTCAATTATCCCGCGCACAAACATGAGGCCGACATGGAGGAACCGTTCCTGTTCCCCAAGCTGTCGCGGGCTGATCGGTGGGATGCGACAGTGCCGGCGGGCGACGGTCTGCTGGATTACGAGGTGGAACTGGGCTTCGTGGCCCTGAGCGACCTGTCGGCGAACAACGAGCCTCGCACCATGGGCCTGATCCTGGCCGCCGATTACAGCGACCGTGCCGTGCTGCTGCGCCGGGTCAACCTGCTGGACCCGGAATCCGGCGACGGATTCACCGACGCGAAAAGCCAGACGGGCTATATGCCGGTGGGCAATCTGCTGGTCATACCGCGCGACCTGCGCCGCTTCTACGCCGACCTGCGTCTCCAGCTTTTCGTGGATGGCGGGCTGCGGCAGGTGGCGCGACCGCGCGACATGGTCTGGCAGTTGGATCGGATGCTGGAGGAGAGCCGGGCCAGAGCGCATCTGTCCTGGGCCGCGGAGGGCGGACCCGCCGCCCTGCCCATCGACAGCGGCGGTACCATCCCGGCTCGCACGATCATCCTGTCCGGTACGACCGACGGTGTGGTGTTCCGCCCGCCAAGTGTGCGGCAGACTTTCATCGGGGTGATGGAGACGCTGTTCGCGCCCTGGCACTGGCCATCCTGGCGCGACCGGCTGGTGGAGCGCACCATCGCCGAGGCGCTGGCCGCCGGTCACTATCTTCAGCCTGGCCAACGGGTGGTGATGCATGCGGACCGGCTGGGAGTGATCGGCAATACGGTTATCGGTGCCGAGGCGCCGGTGACCAGATGAACGCACACCATAGCGGTCCCCGGGTGGGGCAGGGGACCGCCATGGCGACGTCACGGGGCGCTGACCCCCTCAATGAGGCGCTTTGGAAGGGTGCGGTTGTCCTGCGACACACCCCCTCTGACCCGACGACTCGCACCTGTCAGGTGGGCCGATTCCGTATCCCGGTGAGTTCTCGTCGATGGGCCGTGGCGTTGGGATGGGCGGCGGGTCCGACCAGCAGGGGGTGGTGCATGCCGATGGGCCCGGGGGCTTTCACATCCCGATCAACGGACCACCCTTAATCATTTCGCATCCATTATTACGAGAATTAGTGGTATATCAATTTGGCGCAAAATGCGCCTAAGTCATATCTTCATGCCAATGGGAGGTCAAAATGACCGATGAACCGGCATCCACGGCGGCATTCCCGTCTTGGACCTTCGCGATTCCGGCCGATGTGATGGCGGCGGGGTTCGAAATCGCCATTTATGGGCAGGATCCCAGCAGTTCCAACTGGCTCTACTGGGATTTCACCACCAGCGCCTATGTCCAGTTTCCCGCCAGCGCCAACGGGCAATATACGGCACCGCTGTTCACGGTGCCGGCGGCGGCTGGCGGCGCCACAAGCTATGAGGTGAGTTTGCCGGCAAGCCAGCAGGTGCAGTCCGGCGTGGTCGCCTTGTTCATCGGCGGGGCCAGCGGCATTCCCGTCACCAACGGCACCCCGGCTTCGCCCACCCTGGGCACCAATCCCGATGATGTGTTCAGCATCTTCGAATTCACCTATGCGACGCCGGCCACGGGCAGCGGCGCCATTCTCGATATCGACATTTCCAATATCGACCAGGTTGCCTTCACCTATACCGTGGCCAGCACCGGCAGCGTCCCGTTCCCCATGGCCAGTATCGGCAGTTCGGTGCCCCAGGCCACGCTGTTCAGCAGTTTTGCCGACAGCTTCCCCGCCGGCAGCCCGTTCCATGAATGTCTGGTGCTGGGCCAGTCATCGGCGGGCACGCAACTGCGTCTGGTGGCGCCGCAGGATGTGTTGCAGGCGGTCACCGCCCCGGTTTCGCCCAGCTATCTGGCCCCAGGTGGCGCGCCGGGCACCTCCGATCCCTTTGCCGCCGATAACAGCTATTTCTATCTGGTCTGCGAAGGTTCCCCCACGGGGGAGACGGTGCCGAACCCGCAGGGTGTCTATGGCGGCTTCCTGTTGAGCGCGAGCGGACAGCCGGCGGCGTCGCATATTTCGATCGGCTGGCTCAATGGCACCAGCCCCGGGCCCTATGTGCCGGTCAATCCCACGGCCACGACCATCAATCTCTATCGCGCCCCCGTCCCGGCGCTGGAGCCCGGTACGCCCCCGCCGGCGCCGACGCAGACCAGCGACTACAAGCTGATCACCAGCCAGTCGATCAGTGCGTGGAACAAGCTGACCAACTGTGTCTATGTCGACAGCGCGCTGACCACGGGCACGCAGGTGCCGGCGACCTCCTCCTACGGGTTCAGCGCGCTTTCCACCTGGTTCGACCAACCGCTGCGCGATTTCTTCGCCTACTACATGCAGAACGGGTTCCAGCTTTACCAGTTCAACCAGGCGGGTGGTGCCAACGGTACGCTGTGGACCGGCAATGTCCAGTGGGTCTGGCCGAATGAGGGCCAGCCGATCACCACCAGCACCTATATCGATGACAGCGGCAATGCGAAGCCCATCGCCGCGACATGGCAATGGGGCGACGGCACCCAGGCCTATCTGGCCCTGCAGCTGGTGGGCAATGCCTACGACCCCAATGATTATTCCAGTGCCCCGGCCGGCGGCACGGGTCTGGTCGCGGGCGAATACCAGGGCGCGGTGGTGAACATCTATTTCCCGTATTTTATCGGCAACACGGGCCTGGGGTCGGTCAATCTGCCGGCCACCCTGACCGACATGGCGACATCGAACTACTCCCTGTCCCCCGCCCCTGCCTGGATGAACAATGCCGTCAATGATCCCAGCCAGATGGTCTTCGGCTGCGCCGGGACATTTGCAACCCCCAACGATCCTGACGCCCTGGCCCAGGGTTTCACGCTTCTGGCCGCAAATGCCCTGACCAATATCGAGAATGTGATCGTCTCCGCATTGAACCGCGGCGTCGCCACCGGCTATGGGTTCAAGCTGGGGCCGCAGCAATATACCTGCCTCTACGCCTTCTCACAGGCGCCGCAAGCGGCGGCGCAGGCGAATGCGGTTCCGGCCGGCACCTACACCTATTACCTGTCGGCCCTGCTCAACAATGGCGCGGAAACGGCATTGACCTGGGGGCAGACCATCACGCTGGCGGCACCGTCGGCCGTGTCCCTGGCCTGGGGGCCGCTGCCGGCCGCCCTTTACAGTCAGGCGAACATCTATCGTCAGGGTGCCGATGGAACGATCATTCTGGTCGGGACGGTCGCCAACAGCGCCGCCAGCATGGCGCAATCCTTCACGGATCAGAACGTGTCGGTCACCCAGCCGACCAGCGGGGCGCCCTACATCTTTTATCCATCCTGGAACGGTGCCGGCGGTGCCACCTATGTTCCATCCAACCTCTACTCGGCTTTCCTGCACCAGAACGCCACCGCTGACCCGACCAGCGGCATCAGCATCAATGGCCTGGCCTATGGCTATCCGTTCGATGATCAGGGCGGCTTCTCGACCAACATCAATTATGGCAGCAGCTTCCCGACCGCTGTCACCTTCACGATCTCGTCGCTGACCTGAGGATGACAAAAATGGCGGGCATCGCTGCCCGCCTTTCTACCTCAACCAGACTTGGCCGTTTACTGGCAGGCCAAACATTCCTCATACTTGTTGGTCTCCGCCATCGGGGCGGCCTTGGCCTTGCCGATCTCCTTGGTGGCGTTGCTCTCGGCGCGCTGCACCGACATGGAGCGCAGGTAGTACAGGCTCTTCACGCCCTTCTTCCAGGCCATCATGTGGATCTGGTGCAGGTCGCGCTTATGCACGTCGGCCGGCAGGAAGACGTTCAGCGACTGGCTCTGGCAGACGAACGGCGTGCGGTCGGCGGCATGTTCGATCAGCCAGCGCTGATCCAGCTCGAACGCCGTCTTGAACACGTCCTTCTCATCCTGGGTCAGGAAGTCCAGGTGCTGGACCGACCCGCTGTTCAGGGTGATCTCCGACCAGGTATCCTCGTCATTGCGGCCCTTCTCCGCCAGCAGGCTCTCCAGATACGGGTTGCGCACCGAATGGCTGCCCGACAGGGTCTTGTGCGTATAGGCGTTGGCGGCCACCGGCTCAATGCCGGGCGAGGCACCGCCGGTGATGATGGAGATGCTGGCCGTGGGCGCGATGGCGATCTTGTTGGAGAAACGCTCCATAACCCCATATTCGGCGGCATCAGGGCAGGGCCCGCGCTCATGCGCCAGCTTGACCGAGGCGGCGTCGGCTTGGCGCTTGATATGGGCGAACATCCGCTTGTTCCAGACCTTGGCCATCACGCCCTCGATCGGGATCATCTGGCCCTGCAGGAAGCTGTGGAAGCCCATGACGCCCAGACCCACCGACCGCTCGCGCATGGCGGAATACTTAGCCTTGACCATGTCATCCGGCGCCTTCTCGATGAAGTCGGTCATGACATTGTCGAGGAAGCGCATCGTGTCTTCGATGAAGGTCGGATGGTCCTGCCATTCCAGGAAGTTTTCCAGGTTCAGCGACGACAGGCAGCACACGGCCGTGCGCTGCTTGCCCCACGGGTCCATGCCGGTGGGCAGCGTGATCTCGCTGCACAGGTTGGACATCTTCACCGTCAGGCCGGCCAGCTTGTGATGTTCCGGGATGGCCCGGTTCACATGGTCAATGAACAGCAGATAGGGCTCACCCGTCTCCATGCGCGCCGTCAGGATGCGGATCCACAGGTCACGCGCCTTGATGCGGCGCAGAATCTTGCCATCCTTGGGGCTGGTCAGCGCCCATTCCTCATCCCCCTCCACCGCGCGCATGAACGCGTCGGGGATGGCGATGCCATGGTGCAGGTTCAGCGCCTTGCGGTTCGGATCGCCACCGGTGGGGCGGCGCATCTCGATGAATTCCTCGATCTCGGGGTGGCTGACCGGCAGGTAGCAGGCGGCCGAACCCCGGCGCAAAGACCCTTGCGAGATGGCCAGTGTGAGGCTGTCCATGACGCGGATGAAGGGGATGACGCCGCTGGTCTTGCCGCTATCCTTCACCTGCTCGCCGATGGAACGCAGATTGCCCCAATAGGAACCGATGCCGCCGCCCTTGGCGGCCAGCCAGACATTCTCGTTCCACAGGCCGACAATGCCTTCCAGGCTGTCGGTGGCCTCGTTCAGGAAGCAGGAGATCGGCAGGCCGCGGACGGTGCCGCCATTCGACAGGACCGGGGTGGCCGGCATGAACCAGAGACGGGAGATATAGTCATAGAGGCGCTGGGCATGCGCAGGGTCGTCGGAATAATAGCTGGCGACGCGGGCGAACAGGTCCTGGTAGGTCTCCCCCGGCATCAGGTACCGGTCATCCAGCGTGGCCTTGCCGAACGCCGTCAGCAGCTCGTTGCGGGAGTGATCCACAGTGACCGGCGCATGTTTGCGCATCTGGATCTGGCCGAATAGGTCGGCACCCTGCGGGTTCCACTCGTTCACTTCACCATCGCGCATGACTTATCCCCGTTTTCCCCAGTGCCCCGGCTGTGGATAACTGCCCACAGAACACTATATCTTGTTGGCTAGGGGACGGATCGTACCAAATCCCGTGTTCGCCACAAGGCGGAAAATTCCGCCCTGTCCATCATGAATAGGCTTGACGTCAGCCATTCCAAGGGGAGGGAGCTACGCGTCCTAGGCATGCGTCGCGCGCGGCTTGACGGAGGCGTATTGGCGGACTAGCGCGCAGTCCCGTGCCTTTTCTGGTGAACCTCAGTGAGGAGCGGACAAGAGTGCGAGCCCTGCCGACCGATTGACCGTGGCACGCCGCCGTCTCCAGCCATGCTGGATGATTCTGGATGGTGGTCATACCATCCATTGTGGGGGGTCAGAGTGGCGCGGCGGATATTTCCAACGACACACGCTCGAACTGGTAGCGATGCTGTGGTCCTGCCAGGATCAGGTTCAAGGTCGTCCCCAACTCCCCGGCCTCCACGATCAGGTTGAACGCAGCGCCGCCCGACATCTGGGCCATATGGTCGAAAGCGGCCAGGGTCTCCCCCTCATCCAGCCGCACCGAAGCCCGGTACCGCGTGCGGTCCAGCGTCCAGGTGACGATCATCGACAAGGGGGCGGGGCGCCCGGAGCCGGGGAGCGTATCGGCCGCCGTCACCGGCAGCGTTTCCCGCTCGCCATTGGTGTAGCGCACGATGATCTGGAGCAGGGTGATCGGACCGGCGGTGACGAAGGTCCAGGGATGACGCCGGCGAAAATGATCGAACAGGCGTGGCGGCACTCCCTTGCGGGTAAGCCGGTCCAGGTCGCCGGGGGCCAGCAGCTCGGTCAGGATGTCCCGGACATGGTCCTCGCGCGGCACCCGCGGATTATCCAGGACCAGCCGCCATTCCAGATCGGCGGCCGGAACCTGGAAGGCCGCCACCTCCACCGTGAAGCCCGGCCCGTCCGCCCAGACCGAAAGATGTCCATCCAATCCGAAACCGACGATCAACTGGTCGAAAGAGGTGGGCCTGCCGAGCTTGTCGGGTGGAAGCGGCTGACGGAACAGCGACTGCATCCGTTCCAGGGGCAATTCGACATTGCCATTGAAGAATCTGTTCTCGGCATAGGAGAACCAGACGGCTTCCAGCCTTAACGGCAAGGGCTTCCGGTGATCCCCGGATATGATGGTGGCACCCAGTTCGCCCCAGCCATTGTTGGCATCGCAATTGTCCGGCACGCGCACGGTCATGTCGCCCGGGCCGGTTAGCCGGGCCCGGACGATGAAAACCGGATAGGCCTTGTGGGCGGACTCGGTTGCCCGCCAGGCGAAAGCTTCCATCTTCTGCTTCCCTTCCTTGCATGCCGGCAGCATCAGCAGCGCAGCGCAAGCCGTCACCCAGCGCGCCAATACCTCCCGTCGCCGCAGCGATGGTTCAGGGTGGCCGTCATCCCGCATGGACCTGCCGTTCCCGATAGCCCTTGATGGGGCCTCCGTCCGACCAGCGGGGTTTGTGTGCTCCGATCAACGTATATCGGGCGGAGAAGTGCAGATATTTCCCGCGCAGCGCACGCATTTCCGGCGACTGGTCGTTGCGCCAATCCGCACAGGTGCCGGCTTGCCGGCCTGTTGGATATCCCTCAACCCTTTGCCATAACCAGTGAAGGTCGTCGGGCACGACGAACTTCTTCTCCTTCATGTCGGGGGTGTGCTGTGATCCGTTTTGAGCGGCGAACGCCTGCATGAGAAGCAACGGTATGAAGCTGTATTTGTTGCTGATGCCGGCTCTGTTCGCGGTATTGGTGGATGAAAAATCGGAAACCTCGAGCTGGCAGTCGGTGTACCACCCGCGCTCGGTGAACCATTTTTTATCGTTGTCGTGGGCTTCACGTCTGGTCCGCGGTGTAGCGAAATGGCCCTTGCTATCGAATACTATCCAGTCTTCTTCGTTATCCAAGTCATTATAGCCTCCGCCGACATCGGAATGGGCTCCCGGTAGAAGGATTTCGATGCCATGCGATACGGAGCGGATATCGGTGAGCGCGAATTTCGCCCGATACTCCTCCGCTGCCGCAAGCTGTACGACGGCAGCGGCTGTGGAGATTTCATTCAGGCCGAGCTGTTTCACATCATCGTCGAAATCGAGATCTAAGCCAAAGGAGGATACCGTATCGAACAGTCCCAGGAACTTGACCGCGACGGCCCCCACGCTCAATCCCTCTCTCGTCAGGCGCTCATGAAGGCTCCCTTCCTGTGCTTTGACGATTTGCTGGACGAAATGCCTGGCCGCTGCGGCACCACGGCTGAATCCGAACACATCGAGATGGACATAGTCGATGTCCGAATCCCCGCGCTTCTTGATCTGGTCAATGACTTCCTTTACCGCCTCCTTCACGCGCGCTTCGATGCCCGTGTCTCCAGTCCCTGTCGCATAACCCCGCGTGTTGTCATCCTGGCTTCTTGTGGTGCCGATGCCGTCGATATAGATTCGAAAGGTGTAATCAACGCCCTTGTGATTACGGAAATTATCAAAAAGGCGGGATACATTGCTATATTCTGCCAAATAACTATCGTCTTCATTTGTTGATTTTCCTGATTTTCTATCATCTATATTTATTTTATTATTTCCAGTTCCATCAAAATATACACTAATTCGAAATTTCCACTTTATTCTGCTTTGAACTGGGGCCTGGCTGCAATTGCAGATGCTGTTCGACCATGGAGCTTCAGCCATGATAATACCCCATGATGGCGTCGCCTTCGGGCAGCCGGATCCAGGGCCGGGGCGGGTTTGCCAGTTCGTGCAGATAGAGGCTTATGCGGGTCGGTTCCGAATGCCCTTTCCCGGGCAACTGCGCATCGGGAGCGTCCGCGATCCGGCCAAGCAAGTCCCTGTCCAGGACGCTCTCCATCAGAGATTGAATATGATCACGGCGGGCGATGCCCGACCGTCGGCACAGGTGCCACAAGGTTTGCGCAACCTTTGTAATCTCCGCATCCGAATGAGTGATGCCCTTCCGGGTGGCGTAGGTTTTCAGCTCCCGAATGGCACCGGTCTGGAAATACTCTTCAAATCTGCTTTCTAGTATATTCATGTGTTTGGTACCGATGGCGAGCATCCGGAGGCTCCTGACGTCATGCGTTGATAAATTGTATCAGTCGTATAATTTGATCAATATTCATTTGATTTTACGGAATAATAATTTAACTTGTAATCGGCATTGGTATATTCTTTTCCTTCATTGAAGGGCTGGTGCAGCCAGCAGACAGGTCTCTCTTAAACGTCACAGTCCGCCGCCTTGCCCGTTTCCCCGGTCCGGGCTATTCATTGAAGTCGTTCCGGTGCCGGGACGACAGCCATACCAGCCCAGGGGCTGGTTCGGCGGCGATTGCCGCCGCGCCGCATGTGCGGCGTAGCCAGGCCCACGGATGTGGGCGCCGGCGCCTGAGGCCGGTGATCGGCGACGATCATCGGGAAAATGGCTTACGCGCGGGGGCCGGATGTTCATCGAATGCTCCAACCTGATTGCCGGCAACCTGCCCGCGCTGAATTATGGCGTCGCGGTCGCCGATATCGATGGCGATGGCCAGGATGAGATCATCGTCGCCGGTTATGGCGGGCCCAACCGCGTGCTGAAATGGGGCGGGCAGGGGCTGGTGGACATCGCGCCGCCGCTGATCGCCGATGACGGGCGCCGGGCCATCGGACTGGCCTGCGGCGATATCGACGGCGACGGGCGCGAAGAGGTCTATATCCTGAACAGCGACGGGTTTTCCGGGCCGAAGCAGGTGACGGACCGGCTGCTGGCCTGTTTCGGGGACCGCTGGATCGACCTGTTCGCACTGTCGGAGAATTTCGCCGCCGCTAACCGCTTCGCGGGACGGTCCGTCGCCGTCATTGATCGGGCGGGTACGGGCCGTTACGGCTTCATCGTGGCCAATTATGGCGGGCCCATGCGGCTTTACGAGATGGGGGCGCGCGGCCGCATCGTCGATGTCGCGGACGAGGTGGGGCTGGACGCCATCACCGGCGGCCGGTCGCTGCTGGCCGCCCCCATCCTGGGCGACCGGCCCGACATCTTCGCGGGCAACGAGATCGGGCCCAACCTGTTTTTCCAGAACCAGGGCGACGGGCAGTTCGTGGAGATCGCGGACGCGCTGGGCCTGGGCGACACCGCCCAGCCGGCCCGCGGCATGGCCCTGGTCCAGGGTGAAAGCGGGTTCGACATCATGCTGGCCAACTGGGAAGGGCCACACCGGCTGTTCCAGCACCAGGCGGGCGGCGGCTTTGCCGACATGGCACCGCCGGAACTGGCCCGATCCTCGCGCGCCCGCACCGTCATCGCCGCCGATTTCGACAATGACGGGTACGAGGAAATCTTCATCAACAATCTGGGGGAGCCCAACCGCCTGTTCGGCTGGCGCGACGATCGCTGGACCCAGATCGATATCGGCGAAGCGGCCCTGCCCGGCGGCTTTGGCACCGGGGCGGCTGTGGCCGATCTGGACGGGGACGGGCAGCTGGAACTGCTGGTGGCCCATGGCGAACAGGCGCCACAGCCTTTGTCGCTGTTCATCGGCGAACCCCGCGGCCACCATTGGCTGCGCATCCGGCCGCTGACGGCGGCCGGTGCCCCGGCGCGCGGTGCCCTGGTCCGGCTATGGGCGGGCGACCGGATGCAGATGCGGGCCATCTGTGCCGGGTCAGGTTATCTCTGTCAGATGGAGCCGGTGGCCCATTTCGGGCTGGGACGGGCGCAGAAGGTGGACAGGGTGGAGGTGCGCTGGCCCGACGGGGCGGTCACGCGCATCGACGCGCCGGGCACCTGTCGCACCCTGGTCATTCCTCATCCCGCGCGATGACCGGCGGCGCCTCGGGGCCGATGGCCACGCCATAGATGCGGGCCCAGAGCAGGGCCGTCATCGCCGTCACCAGCGGATGGGTGACGGACAGCAGGATATTGGCCAGGACCAGCAGCACGATGCTGCCATCCTGCACCCCTGTCAGCCAGAAGAAGGCGGCCGGCGCCTGCAAGGGCAGGTTCACCAGGATCAGCGCGAACAGCGGCGGCAGGCCGCCCATATGCGACGTGGCCTTCCAGCTGGCGCCCATCACGAACTTGCCGTCCTGCACCACCGACCCGATGGCCGGCCCCAGCCGCGCCACGGGCCACAGGGTCATCAGCGTGATGACGATGTATGTGGTCAGGAAGAACCAGTCGGGCATGGCCGATGCCAATGCCGCGGCGTCGGCCGGCCCCTGGCTGGGATTGGTGGCCAGCCGGTGGCCGGTGACACTGGCCAGCAGGGTCATCACCACCGAGGCCGGCAGGATGGAGGCGAGCGCCGACAGCAGCACCATGGACAGCATGATGCCGCCCACCCGCCAGTTCCGCCCGTCGAACGGCATGTCCCAGAACTGGGCCTTGTCCTCCCCCAGCAGCAGGAAGCGGCTCCAGCGCACGGTCCACAGGCCCAGACCCCAGACCATGCCCAGCACGGACAGGAACAGCAGCAGGGTGCCGCCGCTGCCATCGCCCTGCGCCCGCGTCATCTGGGCCAGACCCAGCACGGCCAGCACCAAAGCCGGCGCGCCGGCGAAGCGCAGCACGCGGCCTGGATCGGACAGAAGCAGCAGATAGATCGCCAGTGATTCGCGCCAGGCGTCTCTGAAATTCATCGGGGACCCGGTTTCCGCAAAGCGTGGGACGTTGGGGCAACGGTCTATCACATGGGCTGTTCCCGCGCGACCGCAATGGTGTGCTGTCGCGTCACGGGGCGCTTTCTTCGACAAGCCCCTGTCATTGCTGTAGAAAAGACCGGCACGCCCCCGCCGGAGCCCTTGATGCCTTTCGCACCCGCACCAGCATCCATCCTGACTGTCCATCAGGAGCACTTTCCCATCCGCGGCACCTTCCGCATCTCGCGCGGGTCCAAGACCGAAGCGGCCGTGCTGGTGGCCGAACTGCGCGACGCGGACGGGCATGTGGGCCGCGGCGAATGCGTGCCCTATGCCCGCTATGGCGAGAGTGTGGAGGGTGTGGCCGCTGCGATGGAAGCGATGGCGCAAGCCTTCGCCCGTGGCATGGGGCGGAAGGCCCTGGCCAATGCCCTGCCGGCCGGTGCGGCCCGCAACGCGCTGGATTGCGCGCTGTGGGACCTGGAGGCTAGGCGCAGCGGCAATCCCGCCTGGACCCTGGCCGGTCTGGCGCCGCTGGAACCCGTGGTGACGGCCTTCACCCTGTCCATCGACACGCCCCAGGCCATGGCCGACGCCGCCCGCGCCGTGGCCCGGCCGTTGCTGAAGCTGAAGCTGGCCGGCGATGGCGGCGACCTGGACCGCGTGGCCGCCGTGCGGGAGGCAGCACCCGCCAGCCGATTGATCGTGGATGCCAATGAGGGCTGGACGCCCGACGATCTGGCCACCCTGCCCGACGCCTTCGCCCGGCTGGGGGTGGAGATGATCGAACAACCCTTGCCGGCCGGGGCCGACCAGGCGCTGGACGGGTTCAAAAGCCCGGTGCGCCTGGGCGCGGACGAGAGCGTCCATGGGCTCGACGGGCTGGAGCAACTGGCCCGGCGCTATGACGTGGTCAATGTCAAGCTGGACAAGACCGGCGGCCTGACGGCGGCGCTGGCCGTGAAGGCGCGGGCGCAGGCGCTGGGCCTGGACGTCATGGTCGGCTGCATGGTGGCAACCTCGCTGTCCATGGCCCCGGCCCTGCTGCTGGCCCAGGGGGCGGATTATGTCGACCTCGACGGGCCGCTGCTGCTGGCCCGCGACCGGGAACCGGGGCTGGTCTATGAGGGCGCCTTGCTGCGGCCGACCGACGGTGTGTGGGGGTGAGTTACGCCGTCGCCACTGGTGCCCAAAGTACATCGTCGATTCTGTCCGCCCCGGCGATGATCATCGCCAGCCGGTCGAAGCCCAGCGCGATGCCGGCACTATCGGGCATCAGGGGCAATGCCGCCAGGAACTCCTCATCGATCGGGTAGCGCTCGCCATAGAGCCGTTCCTTTTCCGCCATGTCGGCCTCGAACCGTCCGCGTTGCAGCACGGGGTCGGTCAGTTCTCCGAAGGCGTTGGCCAGTTCCACGCCGCAGCCATAAAGCTCGAACCGTTCCGCCACGCGCGGATCGTCGGGCTTGGGCCGGGCCAATGCTGCCATGGAGACGGGATAGTCGGACAGGAAGGTGGGCACATCCATGCCCAGATGCGGTTCGATCCGGTCCAGGCTGACGCGGAAGAACAGATCCTCCCAGGTGTCGCTCTCGGCCACGCGGATGCCGATGCGCGCCACCTCCGCCGCCAGCCTGTCGCGGTCGGGGTGCAGCGGGTCGGGGGCGGTGGCCAGCAGGTCGATGCCGGCATAGTGCAGGAACGCGTCCTGCACGCTCAGCACGCGCCAGTCGGCAAACGGATCGCACGCCACACCCCGGAAGCGCAGCCGGTCCTTGCCCGCCGCGATACAGGCCGCGCGGACCAGGGCGATGCAATCCGCCATCAGGTCGCGATAGCCGGCCCCGGCCCGGTACCATTCCAGCATGGCGAATTCCGGATGGTGCGTGCCCGACCGCTCCCCGTTGCGATAGACATGGGACAGCTGGAACAGCCGGGACACGCCGGCCGCCAGCAGCTTCTTCATGGTGAATTCGGGGCTGGTATGCAGGTACAGGCGGCGGCGGTCATCGGGATGCGGGCCCACCAGATCGGTGGCGAACGCCATCAGATGCACCTCCAGGCCCGGTGAGACCTGCAGCGCCGGCGTCTCCACCTCGTCGAACCCCTGATCCTCGAACCAGCGGCGCACGCTGCGCATCACAATCTGGCGGACGGCCAGATGCGGGCGCTTCTTCTGGAAATGGTCGGGGTGCCACCAGGCGGGCTGAGCGGGACTGTGACGCATGATCTCTCGACAGGCGGGCGGCAAGACGGGCACTCTCGCCTTCCCCTTCGCGACTTTCAATCCCCATGACCGACCCGCACACCATCCCGCATCTGCGCATCGTCTGGGACGTGGGCCGCCTGTCCGAATGGGCGCGGCTGCTGGCCGACTGCGGACAGAGCAGCCTGACCCAGGGCTTCGGCTATAACCAAGCCATGCTGACGGTGGAGGGATGGAAACCCCGGCTGGGCATCATCGAACTGTCCGATCATCCCATCGGCCTGGTGGTGATGAGCGAGCGGCGGCTGTTCCGGCTGGTCCGCATTGCCCGCCTGCACCGGGGCCCGCTGCTGCGGCCCGAAGCGCGCAAGCCGGCGGTGTTCGCCATGGTGATGAAGCTGATCCGCCAGGAATATCCCAGCGGCCCGCTGAACTGGACGGCTGTCGTCCCGGAATGGCCGGCGGGGGAAGACAGCAACGCCATGCTGCGCTGGGCCGGATTCCGGCGCGACAAGGGACCGGGATACCGGACAATCTGGCTGGACCTGTGCCAGACGGAGGTGGCGCTGCGTGCCGGCCTGGCCCAGAAATGGCGCAACGCCCTGAACCAGGCCGAACGCTCAGGCCTGAGCGTGGAGGTCGACCGCGACGGCAAGCAGCAACTGGCCTGGCTGCTGGAACAATACCAGCAGGACAAAGCGGCGAAGGCTTATCGCGGCCCGTCGGCCAAACTGGTCCTGCGCATGCGCACCGGCATGTACAAGGATGGCGACATCCTGCTGATCCGTGCCTGCAAGGACGGGGTGCCGGTGGCCGGCATCCTGGTTCTGGGGCAT
Source organism: Niveispirillum sp. GW835-FHT14G11 (assembly GCF_058793615.1). NCBI lineage: Bacteria > Pseudomonadati > Pseudomonadota > Alphaproteobacteria > Rhodospirillales > Azospirillaceae > Niveispirillum > Niveispirillum sp. GW835-FHT14G11. The sequence goes on along the minus strand of NZ_JBXAFZ010000012.1, from coordinate 178,815 downwards.
GGCAAGGCCGCCACCTACCAGATCGGCTGGACGGATGCGGCGGGGCGCGCCGCGCGGGCGCACAATCTGCTGCTCTGGCGGGCGATCTTGGAACTGAAGGCGCAAGCGCGCGAATGGTTCGACCTGGGCGGCGTTCTGCCCGGCGCCGCCCCCGGTGTGACAGCCTTCAAGCGCGGCATGGGCGGCGAAGAGGTGGAACTGGTCGGGGCGTGGCGGTGACGCGGATTTTGCCCCTTGGGGTATAGCGCCAATGCCCTTTTCCCGCCTTCCCGGCGGAGGCCGGGACCCAGGGGCCCCATGCACAACGTTCCGGCGGCGTCCATCAACGCAGCTGAGATGTTTTCCCGGTGGCCCCTGGGTCCCGGCCTTCGCCGGGAAGGCGAGGAGAGCGGGGGGAGAATGTCGGGACGGTCCGCATGCCCCTCACGCATTCCCCACCAACGCCACCAGATGGCGCAGCTTGTCCGGGTTGCGGGTGATATAGACGGCCACGATGCGGTCGCCATCGATGGCCAGGGCCGTGCTCTGCACCTCGCCGTCGCTGGCCAGGGTGGCATAGCCGGGCAAGCCATCGATCAAGCCCCGCCACAGCACGGGCGGCAGGACATGGTCGTGCTTCCTGGCCAGACCGGCGAAGAAGCGGGCAACCTTGTCCTGGCTGGTGACGGGGTTCATCACGGCGGTGCGCTTGCCGCCGCCATCGGCATAGAGCACCACGTCGGCCGCCAGCAGCCCGCGCAGGCCCGACACATCGCCATTATGGGCGGCGGCCAGGAAGGCGTCGGCGATCTCCCGCCCCCGGTCCGGGGAGACGGGGAAGCGGGGCCGGGCGGCCCGCACATGGGTGCGGGCGCGCGACGCCAGCTGCCGGCACGCCGCCTCGTCCCGGTCCAGGGCTGCGGCCACCGCCTCGAACGGCTGGCCGAACACGTCGTGCAGTAGGAAGGCGGCGCGTTCCAGCGGCGACAGGCGTTCCAGGGCCAGCATCAGGGCCATGGTCACCTCCTCCCCCTGTTCCATTCTGTCATCGGGGTCGATGATGGGCTCCGGCAGCCAGGGGCCGATATAGGTCTCATGGCGGGCACGGGCGGAGCGCATCTGGTCCAGGCACAGCCGGCTGACCAGCCGGATCAGATACGCTTCCCCATCCACCACGCCCGCATGGTCCACCCCGGCCCAGCGCAGCCAGGCCTCCTGCACCATATCCTCGGCCTCCGCCTGCGACCCCAGCATGCGATAGGCGATACGGGACAGGCGGGGGCGCAGGCGGGTGAAGGTAGCAAGGGCATCAGGCGGCGGAGACACGAACCTTGCCCTTCGGGTGCTGCGACCGGAAGCCGACGGCGAAGCGGTTCCAGGCGTTGATGGTGGTGATGGCCAGCGTCAGCTTCACCTGTTCCTCCGGCGTGAACTGCGCCTGGAGAGCTGCGTAATCCTCATCCGGGGCGCCGGTCCGGGCGATGTCGGTCAGCGCCTCCGTCCAGGCCAGCGCCGCGCGCTCCCGGTCAGTATAGAGCGAGGATTCCCGCCAGGCGTCCAGCAGATAAAGCCGCTCCTCCGTCTCCCCCGCCGCGCGGGCGTCACGGGTATGCATATGGATGCAGAAGGCGCAGCGGTTGATCTGTGAGGCGCGGGTCTTCACCAGTTCCAGCAGACTGTGCTCCAGGCCGCAATTTTCGACCTTGGCGCTCAGATCCAGCATGGCCTTGATGGTTTCGGGGGCGGCGGCATAGAAATTCAGGCGCGCGGTCATGGCAGTCTCCGTTTCTGTCTATCGGGGCCCCGCGATGGGACCTTCAATGGTCAGGACGGAACGCCATGGCCGCGTGTGACATGGGAGGTGAAGTTTTTTCCAATCACCTTCAGGCTAAGGCCAAACCTTTTGGCGGCGACTGCCGCCGCGCCCACGTGCGGCGCAAGCCCAAGCCGCCGGATGGTGGCGCCCAGCGCCTGAGGGAACATTAAAAAAGCCTGTCATTCAGACAGGTTCAAGGCGCGTCCCCCGCCCGCTTCCAGGTCCAGCGGAAGCGGCGGATGCCGCCATTGCCGTCGGGGCCTTCCAGGGCCGCCACGACATTGCCGCCATAGCGGTTGAAGACGATGCGCTGCGGATAGCCATGTTCGGTATTGGCGAACACGGCCATGTTGTCCCCCGATTCGACCAGCTTGTAGGGGATGATGTCAGGGCTGCCCAGTGGCTGGCCGTAATAGATCACGCTGCCATCGGGCTGGGCCACGATGCGCATGAATTCGGTGTCGGCGCCGCGGCTGGGCGACATGGACCGGCGCATACCCAGCATCACCCCGTCGCCAGGCTTCATGAAATGTTGTTCGGTGCGGGTCGGCCCCTCGCGGCCCACCCACTGGCCCGACAGCCAGAGCAGGGATTTCAGCGGATCATTGGCGGCATGGCCAGCCTGGGGCAGGGCCAATATCAGGCCCAGGAGCAGCAGGACGGACAGGCGGGGCACAGAGAAGGTGGACATGGGCATGCTCCTCCGTATGGCTTTTGTTTTAACCATGCTACGCCCTTATTATCCCCCCGTCCCCGGTGGCGGTGATTTTGACGATTTTGCAGCAGTCCGTAGGGGAACAAAAACCGCCCCCGCGTCACGGTGCCGAACCTGCCAGCCGCCATGACCAGCCGAACCGCTTCACCGCCCCGTCCTTGCCCGGCCCCTCGATCGTCGCGGTCAGGCTGTCGCCCGTGCGGCGATAAGTGATCTTCTGCGGGAAATCATGGGTGGGGTTGGCGAACACGGCCAGGCCGGGGGCGGACTCGATCAGGGGAAAGCTGGCCAGTGCCTGGCCCATCGGATGGGCATGGTAGGCCAGCTTGCCGTCGGCACCGGTTGTGATGCGGATGAATTCCACCTCCGGCACCTTGCCCTGCCGTACCGTGCGGCTCATGCCGACGATCACGCCGCCGGCGGGGCGCATGTAATGCTCCTCCAGCCGCTTGCCCGCCTCATCTCCCAGCCATTGGCCGGACAGCCAGGACAGATCTTCCACCGTTACCTCCGCCGCCCCCGCGGGCAGGGTCAGGAACAGCAGCAGCGACAGGATCGGCAGGTGGCGCATGACATCATCCTTCCATGATGGGGAAGGAGACAGCATAGGCGATCAGCGCGGGTCCGTCGCGCGCAACGAGGGGCGGTCGGCCACCGACGCGAACCACGCGGCCAGTGCAGGATGCTCCTGGCGCCAGTTCAGACTGCCATGGCGGAAATCCAGATAATCCAGGGCGCACGCCACCGACAGGCCGCCCAGGCCGAACCCTTCCGCCGTCAGCTCCGCCACCGATGCCTCCAGCACCGGCAGGGTGCGGGCGATGGCCGCCTTCTGGCGGGCAACCCAGCCGGGCGATTGTTCACCCGCCGGACGGCGCCCCTCCACCACGGCGCTGAAGGCCGCATCCAGCAGACCCTGGGCCAGGGCCGACAGGCGCAAGGTGCGCCAGCGGTCGGGGCCATCGGCCGGCAGCAGGCGCCGGCCGGGCAGCACCGCGTCCAGATAATCGGCGATGGCCCAGCTTTCCCCCAGGCTCCAGCCTTCGTCCTTCTCCAGGGCCGGGACCTTGCCCGAGGGCAATGCTGCGTGCAGATCCGCCGGGTCGATCCAGGGGTCCAGTGTCACCACGTCCAGCACCGCCCCCTTCTCATGCACCAGCGCCAGCACCTTGCGGGCATAGGGGGAGGTCTTGGCGATATAGAGCTTCATCGGACGGTCTCCTTCTTCAGCAGATAAAGGCCTGCCAGCCCGGCCAGCGCGCCCAGCGCCAGCACGGCGGCCCCGGCCGCGAACAGCGGGCGGTGGCTGCCCGTGGCGGTGAACAGGGCGGTCAGGGCATAGCCGCCGCCGGCCTGCAACAGGGCGAAGATGGCGGTCATCCGGCCCCAGGCCGCCGTATGCCCGGCCGCACCCGCCAACTGTCCCGCCACACCTGATGCCAGCGCCACGCAGCCGGGCGTCAGTGCGCCGACGATAAAGGCCGACAGGCCCAGCGGCAGCGGCGCCGACGACAACAGCGGCAGCGCCACGGCCACGGCCTTCACCGCCAGCGCCAGGGTCAGGGCGGGCGCAAAGCCGATGAGACGGGCCAGACGGGAGATCAGCAGCGGCCCCGCCACGGCCCCCAGACCAAAGATGAACCAGTAGGCCCCGCCCAGGGCCAAACCCAGCCCCAGGCCGCGCGCTACATAGTCGGACAGGAACAAAGTATGGGGGATGAAACCCATGCCGTCGGTAGCATAGGCCAGCGTGAACAGCCAGAGCGGCCAGGACCGTTTCGCCCCCGACGCCGCCGCGGCCAGCGGGCGCGGGCCCGGCGGCCATTGCGTCCAGGCCAGGCCCGTCAGCACCAGGGACAGCAGGCCGATCCCGGCCCAGGCGGTGGCCGCCCCTTGCAAGGCCAGCCAGGGCAGCAGCGTGCCGCTGACCATCACCCCGGCGCCGATGCCGGAAAACACGATGCCGGCCACCAGCGGCTTCTTATCCACCGGCACCTGCGCCATCAGGGTGGGGGCGGCCAGGATCATCAGCATGGCGCCGCCGACACCGGCCAGGAAGCGCCAGACGCCCAGCCAGACCAGCCCGGCATTCCAGGCACAGGCCAGCAGCGACAGCGCCACCAGCAGCATGGCGGCGCGCAGCACCGGTACCGGCCCCAGCACGCGGCCGATGCGGGCGGCGGTGACGGCGCCCAGCAGATATCCGGTCAGGTTGGCGGCCCCCAGCAGGGCCCCGCCGGCCGCATCCACCCAGCCCTCGCCGATCAGCGCCGGCAGCAGCGGCGTATAGGCGAAGCGGCCCAGCCCCACGCCCAGCAGCGTGCCCGCCATCCCCGCCATCGCCAACCGCCAGACCCCGGCCATGAACCGCTCCGTTCCATCCCGAATGGGGACGGTGCCACAGCGTTGACATCATGAAAAATGAAATGTCAGGATAGGAGAAATCGCCCCTATTGATGGGTTCGGACCATGGACAGCACCGATCTTTCCTTCTTCCTGGCGGTGGTGGAAGAGGGCGGGGTGACGGCGGCGGCGCGGCGGCTGAACTGCGTGCAATCCAACGTCACGGCCCGCATCCGCTCGCTGGAGGCAGCACTGGGCGTGCCTTTGTTCCATCGCAACGGGCGCGGCGTGGTGCCGACACGGGCGGGCGAGCAATTGGTGCCCCATGCGCGGCAGGTGGCGGCGGCCCTGCGCGCGGCCCGCGACAGCCTGTGGGATCTGCTGAACCCCGACCGGCCCGCGGGGCAACTGGCCATCGGCAGCATGGAAACGACGGCGGCCTGTCGTCTGCCACCGGTGCTGGCCGCCTATCATGCCGCCTTTCCCGATGTGGAACTGAGCCTGCGCACGGGCGGCACCGGGGTGCTGGTGGAGGATGTGCTGGCCTACCGGCTGGATGCGGCCCTGGTCGGCGGACCCATCGACCATCCCGACCTGATGGCCGCCGATGCCGGCGTGGAGCATATGGTGGTGGTGACGGCGCCGGGGGCGGACTGGCCGGGGCTGCTGTCGCGCCCGACCCTGTCGGCCCTGTGCTTCCGGCGCGGTTGCGCCTATCGCGAGCGGCTGGAAAGCCTGCTGGCCGGCCTGGGCGTGCGCCAGCCGCGCCTGCAGGAATTCGGCACACTGGAAGGCATCATCGGCGGGGTGGCGGCGGGGATCGGCATCTCCCTGCTGCCGCTGGCCGCGGTGGAGCGCTCCCCCCTGCGGGCGTCACTGGGCGTGCGCACGGCGCCGGAACCTTGGGCTGTGGCACCGACGCAACTGATCCATCGCCGCGACGCCGTGATGACGGCCGCGCTGGCCCGCTTCATCGAGCATGCAAGGCTTGGCTGGGCATAGTGATTTGCATTATGCATATATTTGCATAATGCAAAACTCACCAGACCAGGGAGACGGCGGGGCGATAGGGGGCCTGTTCGAACATGCCGTTGATCAGGCCCTGAAGCTGCAACCGGGCCCCTTCCGGCTCGTTCGACGGCACATTGGCCTTGGACAGGGCGGCGATATGAAAGCCGCTGCCGCGCAGCCGCTTCAGCGTGACGCGGGCGTCGTCGGCGCGGGATGGATGGATGGCGGCCACGGTGGCCACCCCCTGGGGTGGGCGGACGATGAACAGGCCGAATTCGGTCATGGAAGCCCCCTATGCCAAAGGATAGGGGGACCAAAGCAATCGGGGTGCCAAGCGGTGCCCTATCCGAAAGGGGTAGGGGGCGGCGCTTGAGGCGCAAAGATCACTGCGTGGCCCAGGCCCGCATCGGGCCTTCCGCCTGGTCCATGAATTCAGGCAGGGAGACGACGCCGTCCTTGTCCTTGTCCATCATGGCGTGGCGGCGGGCGGCCTCGGCCTGCAGCTCGTCCCGCGTCACGCGGAAATCGGCGTTGCTGTCGGCCGACATCACGGGATCGATACCCATGCGGTAATCGGGCCGGCCGCGCCCGTCGGTGTGCGCGGTCGCGGCTTCGTCCGGGGTCATGTCGATGCGGCCGGGGCGCAGGCGGCGGCCGCTATCGGCGGGCGGTGCATGGGTCGGCAGGTTGACGCGATAGTTGGTCAGCTCGAACGAGGTGATGAACCCATCGCCATTCAGGTCATAAAGCGGGAAGACGCGGGCCGCTTCCGCCGTGAATTCGGCCGGCGACAGCTTGCCGTCATGGTCGCTGTCGCTGCGGGTGAACCAGTCGCGCATGGTGGTCCGATATTGCTCCGCCTCGCGCGTCGGGGCGCCCAGCGGCTCCCCCAAGGGGCTGACGGCGCTGAAGCGGATGCCGGGCGGGCGGTTCTTGTCGGGTCCACCGCCACAGGATGCCAAGGCCAGGCACAGCGCCGCCAGACCCAGCCCATATCCCGCCCGTACTTTAGAATTACGCATCCGCCGCTCCGTCCGCTATCCGTTTCTGATTAGCCCGGTCGACGCATCGGTGCCAGCATATTACGGCGGATCAAGGGCCGCGACCGCCACCGGGCGGACCGCCGCCCTCGCCAGGGGGACCGCCGCCCCTTCCAGGCCGGCCGCCCATGCCGCCGGGGCCGCCCCGCATCGGCCGTTCATTATAGGCGGTGACGGCGCCGGCATGGATTTCAGCCAGGCTGGTGCGGCCATCCTTGTCCGTGTCCAGCGACTTCAGCCGTTCCAGGGTCAGGGTCTCCAGTTCCGCAGCCGTCACGCGGAAATCCAGGTTGCGGTTGGCCTCCATCACCTTGTCCGCCCCGGACCCGCCACCCATCATGCCGCCGCGGCCGCTGGGGGCGACGCCGTCACGCGGCGGGGGCGGTCGGTCGGCGCCGGTACCACCGGACGGGCCGCCATCTGGTGGCGGGCTGCCGGGTCCGCCATTGCGCAGGGCGGCCAGCCGGGCCTGTCGATATTCGCCCAGCTCGCGCGCATTGATGGCCCCATCCTTGTCGGCGTCCACTTCCTTGAAGAAGCGGGCGATGTCGGGCTTCAACTCGTCCGGCGACAGGAAGCCGTCGCGGTTGGCGTCCAGCCCCTTGGCCCAACCCTCGACGATGTCGGCATAGGCGCCCTCGTCCGGGGCCAAGCGGCCCAGCGGCTCCCCCGCCAGCGACAGCGGCGCCCTTCCCATTCCGCCCCGGCCACCCCCGGGCCCGCCGGGCGGCGCATCGGCATGGGAAGAGCAGGCGGAAAGCAGCAGCAGGGCCGTAAAGGCAAAATGGCGCATGACCGGAACCTTGGTGGTGTCCGGCTTACACGAGTGCCGCTTGCGGCGGCTGTCGCGCTGTTCCGGAAGGCCGCAAACGGCGCCGGGACATTCGGGCAAAGCGAGAGACTAGGAGGCGCCTTGCGGCACGGTGCAGTCGCGCAGCTTCAGTCCCTGCAGCCTTTCCCGCGGGATCGTGACACCGGTGAAATCCACCCATTCGATGGCGGCGTCGCGCAGCCGAACGGGCAGGGCACCGCCACCGCGCAGCTGCAGATCCTCCATATTGGCGGCCTCCAGTATCGTGTTGCGCAGGGTGGCGCCCTCGAACCCCGCGCCGCGCAGGTCGCTGCCCGACAGGTCGGCATAGGCCAGGTTGGCGCCGCCGAAATCGCTGGCCGCCAGCTTGGCGTGGGACAATTGTGCACCCGACAGGTCGGCGCCGCGGAAGGACATGGCCGACAATTCGCGTCCGCGCAGATCGACGCCCTTCATCTTGCGGCCCGTGAAATCGGCCCGCGTCCCGACCTTGCCGCCGCTATCCACCCATTCCTCGTGCGCGCTGACGATGCGGTCGATCTCCGCCAGGTTGTTCAGATGTTCGGTGAAGGCCGGCAGCCCGTGGAACAGGCGCCGCGTGGTATCATCGACCGTGAAGGTGGCATCCTTGATATCGGCATGCAGGAAGCTGGCGCCCTGCATCTTGGCGCCCAGCAGGACCACACCCTGCAGGTCGCTCTCGCTGAAATCGGCATTGGCCAGGTTGGCGTTGCGCATATTGACGCCGCGCAGCCGCACCTTGCGCACCACGGCCTCCTCCAGCGACGCCTCCTCCAGATTACAGAAGGACAGGTCGGTGACGAATTCGCGGCTCACCGCTTCCTGTCCGGGGCGATGCAGGGTCAGGTTGCCCATGCGCATGTCGCTGCCATTCAGCTTGGCCTGGGCCAGGTCGGACTTGTAGAAGCGCGCGCCGCGCAGATTGGCGCGGGTGAAGTCGCAATGTTTCAGATTGGAACCGATGAACAGGCTGTTGGCCAGATCCGTCTCCCGGAACTTGCAGCCCTCCAGGTTGGTCTGCGACATGTTGCAGGCGAGTATCGTCGCCTGCGACAGGTCGAACCCCTTCAGTTGCACGCCTTCCATGCTGGCCAGCCGCAATTCCAGCCGCTTGCCGCCCCTGTTCTTCAAGAACAGGGAATGCATGGCCAGTTGTGTGGTCAGATCGGTGCGTGCGGAACCGATATCGGGAGTTGGGCTTGCCATGAACATTCGTTCGTATGCGATTTTGTTATGTCATGGCCAGATGATGACTGTCCGTGCCACGTCCAGGATAGTGGCGCGTTCAATAGCAAAAGAAAATGATTAATAAGTTAATATTCCAGATACTAAAGGTTATATCGGACTGAGAGCGGGCCGTTCCACCGCCTCGCACAAAACGCTGAGATCAAATAGATTTCCAACAATATCAACTCGTTGGAAAAATGGGGTCACGCCTCTTCCGGCATCCGGCATTCTCGCAGCACGGCACCAGAAAGTTGTTCCGGTGTAATGGCGCACTGTTCAAAACTTGTCCATTCGATGGAGGCGCCGGCGAAGCGGATCGCCAGTTTGCCGCCACCGCGCAACTCCAGATCGCCGAAATCGGCACCATCGATGATGGTGTGCAGCAGGCGGGCATTCTCCATGCCGGCACCCCGCAGATCGGCATTGGACAGTTCGGCATAGGCCAGGGTGGCGCCGTTGAAATCGGCGGCGGCCAGGCGGGCATGGGCCAGCTTGGCGCCGGTCAGGTCCGCGCCACGGAACGACACGGCCGACAGTTCGCGCCCGCGCAGATCCACGCCGCGCAGGGCCATGCCGGCGAAATCGGCGCGCGCCCCGGAACGGCCGCCGGAATTGACCCATTCCTCATGGGCCGCGACGATGCGGTCGGTTTCGCGCAGATTGCTCAGATGCTCCTCGAACGCCGGGTTGCCGGCGAACAGGCGCCGCGTCTCGTCATTCACGGTGAAGACGGCGTTCTTGATATTGGCACCGGTGAATTTCGCCCGGTCCATCTGCGCACCCAGCAGCACCACGCCCTGCATGTCGGCGCCCGACAGGTCGGCGCCCGACAGGTCGGCATTGCGCATATTGACGCCGCGCAGGCGCACATTATGCAGCACGGCGTCCTGCAAAGTCGCCTCTTCCATGTTGCAATAGGAGAGGTCGGTGGTGAATTCCCGCTGCTTGGCCACGCCGCCGCTATTCAGCGTGATGGAGCCGACGCGCATGTCGGACCCGGTCATCTTGGCCTGCTGCAGGTCCGATTTATAGAAGCGGGTGCCGCGCAGGTCGGCGCGGGTGAAATCGCAATGTTTCAGGTTGGCGCCGATGAACAGGCTGTTCGACAGGTTGGCCGCCTGGAAACTGCATCCTTCCAGATCCGTATAGGACAGGTTGCAGGCCAGCAGCAGGCATTGCGACAGGTCGAAATTGTTCAGTTTGATGCCGGACAGGTTCTGCAGGCGCATTTCCAGCCGCTTGCCGGCGTGACCGCGGGCGAAAAGCGTGTGCTGGGCCAGCATGACCTGCATGTCATGCGACGGCAACGTATGGGCGCTCTGCGGCTTGTTCATCGTACCGGGGGCTGTTTGATCTGATGTCGAGTTCGACTATGCCATACACGCTGTCATCGGTAATCCACCAACATCTCCAGGCGGTCCCGGCCAAAAGACATATCACGCTTCCACCGTCCACGGACGGGAAATGGGGTCGTGGATGGGACAGGATGGAAAGATTCTTGACGCCGATATCCAGACCATGATCCTATTTATGACTTAAATCACATATCGGGGTGGAGTCTGAAATGGCTAATATGATCAACGGGGCCACGATCGACCTGGTGAAGCAGTTCGAGGGGCTGGGAGATGGCGACAAGGACAAGCCGGGCCTGCAACCCTATATCTGCCCGGCCGGTTACTGGACCATCGGCTATGGCCGCGTCGTGCGCGGGGCCGATGGCCGCATGTTCAAGGGGCAGGTGGACGCCAAGGCCGCCAACGCCGTCTATCCCGACGGGATCGACGAGCGGCAGGCATCCGCCTTTCTGTCAGACGATCTTGCCGGTGTGGGGCGTCAGGTGGCGGCCAAGGTAAAGGTGGCGCTGACCGACAACCAGTTCGGGGCCTGCGTGGCCTTCGTCTATAATATCGGCATCGGCGCGTTCACCGCCAGCACCTTGCTGAAGAAGCTGAATGCCGGGGATTATGCCGGGGCGGCCGACCAGTTCCTGGTCTGGAACAAGACCACCGACCCGCGCACGGGCCGGAAGGTGGAACTGACCGGGCTGACCCGCCGCCGCCAGGCCGAACGCGGCCTGTTCCTGACGGCGTAACGGCCTCAGCAACGCGGCGGCCAGGCGGGATCGGCATCCGGCGACAGGTCGGTCAGGAACATCTCCCCCGACCGGTCGCCAGGGTTTTGCGCGAACAGCAGCCGTTTGCCGTCGGGCGACAGGGTGGGGCCGACCTGGAACACGTCGCCCCGCGCCGGCACCCGACCGGCGGGCGTCCATGTCCCTCCATCGCGCCGGTAGACATAGAGATGGGACCGGTCACCCCGGTCGGCGACCACCACCAGGATGCGGCCGTCGCGTGACACTTCCGCCTCGTACTCCACGCCCTCGCCATTGACCGGCGCATCCAGGCGGGTGACGCGCCAGCCGCCCGGCGCCGATGGGTCCGGCTCCGCCCTGTGGATCTCGCTGCTGCCATTGCGCGCCGATCCGAAATAGAGCCAACCTTGCCCGTCCAGGCGCGGCAGCAGTTCCGACGCGGGGGAATTCACCGGTGCCGGCAGGCGCTGCGGCGTGCCCCATTGTCCATCCGGCTGTCGGTCGACATGCCAGATGTCAAAATCGTCCCCGCCCGGTGCGTGGCGGGTGGAGATGAAATAGAGCCGCTTGCCATCCGGCGTCACGAACGGGTCGGCATCCATGGCGGGCGGGGCAGCGGCGAAGGGCACCGGCACAGGGGTCGACCATCCCTGATCGGTGCAGGCGGATTGCAGCAGGCGATAGCGGGCGAAACCTGGATCGGCTCTCATGAAATAGAGTGTGCGGCCATCGGGTGTGAAGCTGGGCGTCGCCTCATACGCGCCCGACATCAAGGCCGGCGGCGTCCAGTGACGCGGCGCCGACCCGTCTGCCAGCGCCAAACCGTCCGGCAACAATACGGATACAACCAGCCAGACGACGCGCATCGCTTCCTCCTCGAATATTCCGGTTCCGGATAGCGCGGAAAGGCGACGCCCAAAAGCGAGCTTTGCTTGGGGCTCATGTTAAGCTGTGCTTAATATCAGGGATGAAAAGCCGTCTGCCATCCCTGGAAGCCCTGCGCTATTTCGAGGCCTGCGCCCGTCACACCCATGTGACGCGGGCGGCCGGTGAACTGGGTGTGACGCCGGCCGCCGTCAGCCTGCGTATCCGAACGTTGGAACGGGAGCTGGGTATCGACCTGTTCTGGCGCACCGGTCCGCGCATCGCCCTGACGCCGGCTGGGCAAGAGCTTGCCCTGCACATGACGGAGGCGCTTGCCATCATCCGCGCGGCGGTGGAGGCCTGCCGGGCCACGCCGGAGCCGATCAGGGTGACGGCGGCACCGACCCTGGCCAGCCGCTGGCTGCTTTCCTGCCTGGAACGGTACAGCCGGCTGCCGCACGCCGTGCCGGTCATGTTGGATGTATCGGTGGAGGTGCAGGCGGCGGGGAAATTCGATGTGGCCCTGCGCAGTGGCGCGGGAGATTGGCCGGGGCTGACGGTGGAACGGCTGTTCGCGCTGGAAGGCACGCCAATGCTGAGCCCGGCCCTGGCGGCCGAAATACACCTGACGGGGCCGGGCGATCTCTCGCGCTGTCCCCTGATCCCGGATGATCGCTGGTTGGATTGGCTGCGTCTGGCCGGGGTGACCGGCGGTGTCGGTCCGATTGTGGCGACGACCTTTCCCACGCAGGAGATGGCGGCGGGGGCCGCCCTGGCCGGTACCGGGGTGGCGCTGTTGTCACCAACCCTGTTCGCGCCGCTGCTGGCCCAGGGTCAACTGGTACAGCCCTTTGACATCGTCCTGCGTGGCCCCGGGGCCTGGTTCCTGGCGTGGCGGCCGGAAATGGCGGGGCCGTCCGTGCGCGGCTTCGTGGCGTTCATCCTGGGGATGGCCCGCGAAGCCGCGCCGGGTGGTCCTTAATTCACCACGCTGACGGCGCGGCGGTTCTGGGCCCAGACATCGGCCGAGGAACCGGCCACCGCCGGGCGTTCCTTGCCGAAGGACAGGGTCTGCAGGCGGTTATTGTCGATGCCGGCGGCGGCCAGATAGCGCTGGACGCTGGCGGCGCGCTTCTGGCCCAGGGCCAGATTGTACTCGCGCGTCCCACGCTCGTCGCAATGGCCCTCGATCGTCAGGGTGATGGACGGGTTGGCGCGCAGCCATTCTGCCTGCTTGTCCAGGGTGGCGGCACTTTCCGGCGACACTTCGAACTGGTCATAGCCGAAGAATACGCGGTCGCCGATCTGCGCCAGCTGCTGCTGCGGCGACAGGTTGGAATTTAGGTTGGACTGGTCCACCGTGCCGGTGCCGGCCGCGTTGCCGGGGAACGGCGTGGTATAGCCGCCGGCGGTGCTGGCGTCCTTGTCCTTGTCGCTGACGGAGGAGCAGGCGGCCAGCAGCATCAAGGGGGCCAGCAGCAGAAGGTTGGTGCGTTTCATCTTTTGGTCTCTCATTCCCAGATGTTTACCGCCGGCGATTAAAGGGCCGGCGGCCCCACATCATCCAAACCCCTGATTGCGGCGGGACTTGGACCAAAGCCGGGCCTGTCTTGGGCATCAGGCGGAGCATAGGGCGTACGGGCACCATGGCACGGATCGGCGTGCGGGTGGCGGCCTGTTCAGGCGTGGCCGATATCCGCCGACAGCATGGACAGGTTGATGCCCAGCTTGGCCAGCGCCCGCTCCCATTTGCCATCCAGTTCGGGATCGAACAGGATGGAACTGTCGGCGGGGGCGTGCAGCCAGCCATTCTGCTGCATCTCCTGGTCCAGCTGCCCCGGCCCCCAGCCGGCATAACCCAGGGCCAGGATGGCGCGCTCGGGCCCCTGGCCTTCGGCGACGGCGCGCAGGATGTCGATGGTGGCGGTCAGCACCACCTCATCATCGACGGGCATGCTGCCCTCGCGGTTGTAGTCGGCGCTGTGCAGGACGAAGCCGCGGCCTGATTCGACCGGCCCGCCGAAATGCACCCGCAGCTCCCGCGCCGGGCTGGTCACGTCGATATCCAGCTGGTTGAGAAGGCTGGTGAAGGTGATGCCGTCGAACAGCCGGTTCACCACCAGCCCCATGGCCCCATCGGCGTTATGGGCGCAGATATAGATCACGGTCTTTTCGAACCGCGGGTCCGGCATCTGCGGCATGGCGATCAGCAGATGGCCGGTCAGGGAGGTCAGGGCTTTCTTGCCGGACTGCGGCATGGGTGTTGCCTGGCTGTCGAAACGGAACCTGATCATAGCAGCCACCGTTGCCCAAGGGGCGCATTTTCGACAGCCGCCCGTTTTACTTGTCGTGCCGCCGGCCGTGGCCTAGAAACAGGCCATAGGTTCCATCAACATTCCCCATGGGGAGGATAAGCAGATGAGCGTGAAGGTTGGCGACCGCATCCCGTCGGTCACCCTGAAGCACCTGACCGAATCCGGCATGCAGGAGGTCAGCACCGACGACCTGTTCACGGGCAAGAAGGTCGTGCTGTTCTCCGTGCCCGGCGCCTTTACCCCCACCTGCTCGGCCAAACACCTGCCGGGCTTCGTCGATAATGCCGAGGCGTTCAAGGCCAAGGGCGTGGAAGACATCGTCTGCATGGCCGTGAACGACCCGTTCGTCATGCAGGCCTGGGGCAAGCAGAACAATGTGGCCGGCAAGGTCACCATGCTGCCCGACGGCAATGGCGCGCTGGCCAAGGCCCTGGGGCTGGAGATGGACGGCACGGCCTATAATCTGGGCCACCGTAGCCAGCGTTTCGCCCTGGTGGCCGAAGATGGCGTCATCACCCGCCTGGAAGTGGAAAAGCCCGGCGCGTTCGAGGTGTCGAGTGCCGAGTACATTCTGAAGGTGTTGTAAGCGGGTGGCGTTGGGCGCGGTGGCCGACGGTCATCGCACCCCCCCATCTTTTGTTCCCCGCCATCGCCATGGCGATCCATCTGGGGATCATCGCGTCTTGGGCAGCGCTATATCATTTCTCCCGCCTTCCCGGCGAAAGCCGGGACCCGGGGGCCCCGGGCCCAAACCTAAACGCTGCGTCGATCGAAGCCGCCGACAGGTCGGGCGCTTGGCCCCTGGGTCCCGGCTTTCGCCGGGAAGGCGGGAGAGGGGTGGTGGCGGATTGAGCGTGGCGGCGCGACGCTCATGATTCGAACCTCCCCTGGAGGCTATGGAAAGAGACTATCCCCCCGCCCGGCCAGCAGGCTTTCTGCCGCAGCGCGCGCGGCCTGGGTGATTTCCGCGCCCGACAGCATGCGGGCGACCTCTTCCAGCCGCTCCGGCGGCGACAGGGTCACCACCTCGGTCGCGGTGCGGCCACCGGCCACCTTCTTGCGGACGTTCCAGTGATGGGCGCCGCGCGCCGCCACCTGCGGGCTGTGGGTGACGACCAGCACCTGCAGATCATGCTGGCCCAGCCGCGCCAAACGTTCGCCGATGGCATCGGCCACGGCCCCGCCCACGCCGGTATCCACCTCGTCGAACACCAGGGTGGGCACGGTGCCCACCTGGGCCAGCACCACTTTCAGGGCCAGCATGAAGCGCGCCAGCTCCCCGCCCGAGGCGATCTTGGCCAGGGGGCCCGGTGGGGTGCCGGGGTTGGTGGCGACCTGGAAGGCGATGTCGTCGATGCCCGACGCGCTCCAGCCTTCCTCGCCCAGCTGTTCCACCTTGGTGGCGAAACGGGCCTTTTCCAGGCGCAGCGGCTTCAGCTCCGCGGCCACGGCCTGATCCAGCTTGGTCGCCGATTTGGACCGGGCGGCGGACAGCACCTTGGCGGATTCCAGATAGGCGGCCTTGGCCGTCTCTGCCTGAGCCGCCAGCTTGGCCAGCAGGTCGCCCTGATCCTCGATCAGGTTCAGCTTGGCGGCCATCGATGCGCGCAGCGTGACCAGCCCGTCCACGTCCGTGCCATGCTTGCGGGCGGCGGCGCGCAGCGCGAACAGCCGTTCCTCGATCTTGTCCAGGTTGCCGCCGCCGCCGTCCATGTCGGCCGCAAAGCCCTGAATGGCGCGCGAGGCTTCGCCCACCTCGCTGGCTGCCTGGTCCAGCACGCTGATGATCGGGTCCAGCCGGCCGCCGGCCTTGTCGGCGATGCGCGACAGGGTGCGTAGCGCACTGGCCAAGGCCCGTTCGGCCCCGCGTTCGCCCGACAGTTCGGTGGATGCCTGGGTCAGGCTGTCGATCAGCTTTTCCCGGTGCTGCAGCACGGTGCGCTGTTCGGCCAAGCTCTTTTCCTCGCCCTCCTCGGGCGACAGCTGGTCCAGCTCCTCCACCGCGTGGCGCAGATAATCCTCCTCCGCGCGGGCGCGGGTGGCGTCGGTGGCGGCCGTCAGGCGCGCCTGTTCCACCTGCCGCCAGGCGCGCCAGGATGCGGCCACCTTCTGCCCCTGCACCGACAGCTGGGCGTAATCGTCCAGCAGGTCGCGATGGGTGCGCGGGTCCAGCAGGCCGTGCGTGTCGAACTGTCCATGCACCTCGACCAGCGTCTCGCCCAGCCGGCGCAGCAGGGTGACGCCCACCGGCTGGTCATTGACGAAACAGCGGGAGCGGCCGTCATTGGTCAGGGTGCGGCGGATGACCAGCGTATCCTCCACCTCCAGCTCCTGCTCGCGCAGGATGGCGAAGGCGGGATGGTCGCCGCGTCGTCCCAGATCGAACTCCGCCGTCACGCTGGCCTGCTCGCTGCCATGGCGGACCAGGGAACTGTCGCCACGCGCGCCCAGGGCCAGACCCAGCGCATCCAGCAGGATGGATTTGCCGGCACCGGTCTCCCCGGTCAGCACGCACAGGCCAGGCTGGAACGCCAGTGTCAGGCGTTCGATCAGGACGACGTCGCGGATCGACAGGGTGACAAGCATGGCCTAGCCGGGCGGTGGGGAAAAGGGATCAGAACAGCCAGTCGACGGCCCGCGTGAACAGCGACGGCTTCTCGCCGCGCTCGCTGCGGTTCATCAGGGCATAGGTATCCTGGTACCAGACGGAACCGGGGTAATTATGACCCAGCAGCGCGGCATTGGCCTGCGCCTCTTCCCGGATGCCCAGGGCCAGATAGCTCTCGACCAGGCGATGCAGGGCTTCCGGCACATGGCTGGTCGCCTGATATTCGTCGATCACGCGGCGGAAGCGCTTGATGGCACCCATATATTCGCCCGTGGCCAGATAGAAGCGCCCGACCTCCATGTCCTTGCCGGCCAGATGGTCGCGGGTCAGGTCGATCTTCAGGCGGGCGTCGCGGGCATAGGGGCTGGTAGGGAAGCGGCGGACCACTTCCTGCAAATTCTTCAGCGCCTCATAGGTCGTGCCCTGATCGCGGCGGACATCGCTGATGCGTTCGTAATTGCACAAGGCCTTCAGGTAGAAGGCATAGGCCGCATTGCGGTTGCCGGGATGCAGCGCGATGAAGCGGTCCAGCGTGGTGATCGCGTCATCATAGCGCAGCGCCTGATAATGCGAATAGGCGGCCATCAACTGCGCGCGCACAGCCCATTGGCTGTACGGGTGCTGGCGCTCGACCTCGTCGAACAGCAGCGCCGCCTTCGTGTAGTTGCGGTTGTCGATGGCGTTGGAAGCTTCAGAATAGATCTGTTCCACCGGCCGCTCGACATAAGGCAGCTCATCCTTCTTGCCCGAGCAGGCGGCGAGGAACAGAAGGGCGACCGGCGCCAGATGGCGAAGGACACGGGCGCGGCGGTTCGGACGTTCGGTGCGGAGCATCGGCAAAGACAACCAAGCAGCAAGCATGAATGCGGGATGCCTTATAGCACGCGCGGGGACGCTGCCGCCAAGCGGCAAACGTAACAGGCATGCACGCAAAGGCGCTTTTCGCGGAAGATGGGGGTGAATCCTGGCGGAACCATGGCGGCCTTGGGGGCGCGATCAGCGTTTGGCCTGCGGCAGCACCGCCTCCAGCACGGACTCCGGTGGGCCCAAGGCCAGCGCCCGGTTGAAGTGGTGGCGCAGCGCCTCGCCTTCCGGCCCCGGCCGGAAACAGACATGCAGGGTCTTGTCCTCCAGCAGGCGGCTATTGAAGCGCAGCTGATCGCGAAGATGCCGCAGGTCCGGACCGGTGGACAGAAGATGGTTCATGACATTGGCGTCGATCACCACCAGATCCAGCCGGCCGGCCGCCAGCTTGCGCAGATTGGTGGCGTCATCCACCGCCGGCTCCACGTTCAGGCTGCCCTCGGCCGCGGCTCGGTCGAATGCATCGGTATTGACATAGCCGCGTACCGTGCCGATCCGCCGGTCCTTCAGGTCGCCCAGGATACGCCATTCCACCGGGGTATTCATCCGCTCGGCAAAGCCCAGCGGACTGCTGCCGATGGGGTCGGACATCAGGCAACGCCCACCCTCCAGGCCGGCGCTGGCATATTCGGGATAATAGCCGAGATAGCCGTCATCATGCAGGCCGGTACTGACGGCCCGCTGCCAGGGCAGGAACTCAACCGCCAGCACCATGCCCGCCTTGGCCAGCGTGCGGGCGACAATGGCCGTCGACAGGCCGCCATTGGCGAGGCCGGCACCGCTGAACGGGGGCCATTCCAGGCTGGTCAACCGGACGGTGGCGGGCAGGGTGGGGGAATCCGCCCGTGCACCGGCAGGTGCCAGACAGGCGATCAGAAACAGGAAGGCCGTCGCCAGACCCCGCAGGGTGGCGTGCTCGGGGCAGGGCGTCGGCCGTCGCGTCATCAATCACCTTATGAACAGGATCGATGATGCCGATGGACGCGTGTGGGGCCAAGTGAACATCCTGTGAAAGATGCGGCGTCGTAGAAGCACAGCTTTACCCGCCTTCCCAGCCTTCGCCGGGAAGGCGGGGAAGGTGACTTTATCAGGCGGCTACCGGTGGCATTCATAGGGCTCCAGGTCGGGCCGACCGGGCAAGCCTTGGGCTGTCTTGCCGTCCGCCCAGGCCTGCTGGTCGAGCAGGAAACGCTTCCAGGCCGGTATCGGCGGCTTGCGGCAATAATGGCGGTTTGCATCGACCGCCGTGGGGTGTTCGGGCCACGGCATCATCTTGTCGCGCAGCCGGTCGGTCACCTGCGGCGCCAGTTGCAATTCCCAGGAGGGCCGGGGTGCGGGCCGCACATGGTCCGGCCGGGAAGGTATCCACAGGTCGGCACCCCGATCGCGGGCCCTGTCCGGGTCGTTGGGACGGCTGAGATCAAGGGTGGCGATGACAGGTCCGGTGTCCGCCAGAGCCGGTGGTACCATCAGGACCAGCACAGTGAATGGAACGCGGACAGACCATTGCGGCACGGAGCACCCCCCGTTTGGATCGGCTGAAACCCGCGAACGGTGAAACCCCATCCGTTCCGTCCGCCGACCCAAACCGGGGGAGCGGTTACGCCACGGCGGCGCGGTCGCCCCAGACCTCCGCATCCTCGCGGCGCCAGGCGCCGGCATCGGCGAACAGGGCGCGCAGGATGGCGTTGTTCATGGCATGGCCGGGACGCACGCCCTGGAAATGGCCCAGGATCTGCCCGCCCGCCAGATACAGGTCGCCCACGGCGTCCAGGATTTTGTGGCGGATGAACTCATCCCCATGGCGCAGCCCGCCGGGGTTCAGCACGCGGTCGCCATCAATGACGATGGCATTGTCCAGCGACCCGCCCAGGCCCAGGCCGGCCTTGCGCATGGCTTCGACCTCATGGGCGAAACCGAAGGTGCGGCAATCGGCCACTTCCGCCTTGAAGGCACCGTCGGTCAGGCGCAGGAAGCCTTCCTGGCGGCGAATCAGGGCGGTATTGTCATAGACGATTTCCGCCCGGAAGCTACTGACCGGGGCGGGCGACAGGCTGACCACCTTGTCGCCCTCCTGCACGCGCACCTCTTTCAGCACGCGGATCAGGCGGCGGGGCTGGTCCTGCACCTTGATGCCGGCGCATTCGATCAGGAAGACGAACGGGGCGGCGCTGCCATCCATGATCGGCAGCTCCGGTGCGTCCACCTCCACCATGGCATTGTCGACGCCAAGGCCGCGCAGGGCCGCCATCAGATGCTCGATGGTGCCGATGGTCGTGCCGTGATCATTCTTCAGCAGGGTGCAGAGACGGGTATCCGCCACCAGGTCCCAGCGGGCCGGGATGACGGCGCGGTCGGCAGGCACATCGGTCCGGATGAAGACGATGCCATGATCGACGGCCGCCGGCCGCAGGATCATGCGAACGCGACGGCCCGTATGCAGGCCGACACCGGCGCAATGGATGGTCGTGTTGAGCGTCTGTTGCCAGGACATGGGCTTGTCCCTTTCCAAGAATTCGACAGTAACGCCCCCTGATACGAAAAGCCAGCGACCGGCCCCACATGCCCGTCCCCTCCTTCGTAGGGGGAGCCGGTTGGGGGTGCAGCGCCATCCCACCTGCGCTGCAATGCGGTACTGCTGATTTCCGCATCGTGAAAATGCCAGAGATTCCGTCCAGCCTCAAATCACTCTTTATTACCGATTGTTACGAAACACACGGGTAAGTACCTGAAACCCCATCACAATTTTGTCGCAATTGTGGCGGGCTCCAAAAGGGAAGGGGCCGGTCCCCGCCGGACCGGCCCCTTGTGCAGTGCGATAAGCGATTGATTTTGAACGAAGTTCAGGTGCCTTGCCGTAGGTCAGGTCGATCCCTCAGTTCGCTTGACGACGCAGGAAGGCCGGGATGTCCAGCATCTCCTCCTCGCTCTGCGCGGCCTTGGGACGCGGGGCCTGCTCGACCGGGGCGGCCGGCTGCGGGGCAGGTGCCGCCTGGCGGGCCTGGGCGTGGAACTGCGCGGCGGGCTGCGGCGCTGGCATACGCGGGGCTGCCGGGGCCGGCTGCGGCGAACCACCGCCGAACAGCTTGGAGAACAGGCCGCGCTTTTCCGGCTGCGGGGCCGGGGGCACGAACCGTTCCGGCGTCGTCGGCTGGGCGCTGCGCGGGGCCCCTTCGGCCGCGCGCGGCGGGATGAAAGCGTCGTCGCGACGGGCCGGGGCCGCCGGGCGCATGTCCATGGGGCGCAGCTCGTGGGCCGGCTGCGGCGCCGTGGCAGCGGTCATGGCGGCGGCGGCCTGGGCCTCGGCGGCGGGTTCTTCCCCGACCGGGGCGGGGGACTCGGCGACGGCGGCACCCGGCATCGGGGCCTGCTGCATCGGGGCGAAGGCCGCACCGGGGATGGCGGCGGGCTGCAGGCTGGGGCGGGCCGGGATCGGGTTGGCGGGTGCTGCCGGGATGCTGGCGACGGCCGAGCCCGGGGCGGCGGCCGGGGCCGTCGCGACCTTGCGGCCCGACACGACCTGCAACTGCGGCTGGCCGACCGGCGGGCGCATCTGCACGGCATTGTCGATGCCGGTGGCAACGACGGAGACGCGCATCTTGCCCGACATGTGCTCATCGAAGGTAGAGCCGAAGATGATGTTGGCTTCCGGATCGACCTCGTCACGGATGCGGTTGGCGGCCTCATCCACTTCGAACAGGGTCATGTCATGACCACCGGTGATGTTGATCAGCACGCCGCGCGCACCCTTCATGCTGATATCGTCCAGCAGCGGGTTGTTGATGGCGGCCTCGGCGGCGTCGATGGCGCGGCGGTCGCCCTCGGCCTCGCCCGTACCCATCATGGCCTTGCCCATCTCGCTCATCACCGTGCGGATGTCGGCGAAGTCCAGGTTGATCAGGCCCGGCATCACCATCAGATCGGTCACGCCGCGCACGCCGGCATGCAGCACGTCGTCGGCCATCTTGAAGGCGTCGGCAAACGTCGTCTTCTCATTGGCGATACGGAACAGGTTCTGGTTGGGAATGATCAGCAGCGTGTCGACATACTGCGCCAGCTCCGAAATGCCGCTCTCGGCCGTGCGCATGCGGTGCGCGCCTTCGAAATTGAAGGGCTTGGTCACCACGCCGACGGTCAGGATGCCCTGTTCACGCGCCGCACGGGCGATGACGGGGGCGGCACCGGTACCGGTGCCGCCGCCCATGCCGGCGGTGATGAAGCACATGTTGGTGCCCGACAGATGGCCCAGAATCTCTTCCAGCTGCTCTTCCGCCGCCGCCCGGCCCACATCGGGGCGCGAGCCTGCGCCCAGGCCGCGGGTGATGGTGGAGCCCAGCTGCACCCGCTTGTTGGCCAGGTTGCCCTGCAACGCCTGCGCGTCGGTATTGGCCACCACGAACTCCACCCCTTCCAGGGCGGAGCGGATCATGTTGTTGACGGCGTTGCCACCGGCACCGCCGACACCGAACACGGTGATGCGGGGCTTGGTCTGCACTTCGACGCTGGGGATACCGAGTTTGATGCTCATCTGGCGGGACTCCTCTGGCGGGGGAGGGAATTCGGGAAAGGCGGCTGGGGCGGTCTCAGGATCAGGCTTGGGCTGCCGTATATCGGCGGGCACGGGGCCTGCGGCATGGTCTTCGGGTCATAGATTCTCCCGCAGCCAGCCATTGACGCGGCCCCACAGGCCGGAGGATTTCTCCGGCATGGGGGCCAGCGCCGGCATTTCGTGGTTCTGCTGCATGGCATAGGCCAGCAATCCTGCGGCCGACGCGAAGGCCGGGCCGGAAACATTGGTGGCCAGTCCGCCGATGCGCAAGGGGCGGCCCAGGCGGACCTGCTTGTCCAGCACATTGGCGGCCAGTTCGCGCACGCCCGACAGCTGGCTGGCACCTCCGGTCAGCACGACGCGGCGGCCGGCGGCCTTGGCGAAGCCGGAACCGTCCAGGCGGCCATGCACCAGCTCGAAAATCTCTTCCATGCGCGGCTGGATGATGCCGACCAGAAGCGACTTGGGCACATGGTTGGTCTGGCCGCGTTCCTCCTCCCCCACCTGGGGGACGTCGATCATCTCCCGCTCGTCCGACACGGCGGACACGGCGGAGCCGTACAGTGTCTTCAGGCGCTCGGCCTGGGCCACCGGGGTGGTCAGGCCGCGGGCGATATCGTTGGTGACATGGCCGCCGCCCAGCGGGATGCTGTCGCACCAGACCATCTTGCCGTCATTGAACACCGCCATGCTGGTGGTGCCGCCACCCATGTCGATGACGGTGACGCCCAGCTCCATCTCGTCCTCGACCAAGCACGACAGGCCGGCGGCATAGGGGCTCATCACGAAGCCCTCCACCCCCAGATGGCAGCGTCCGACGCAGGTGGACAGGTTACGCACCGGGCCGGCGGCGGCCGTCACCACATTCATGCGCACGCCCAGCCGCTCGCCCACCATGCCGCGCGGGTCGCGGATGCCCTTGGTGCCGTCGATGGCATAGCCCACGGGGATGGAATGGATCAGTTCGGCATCGGCCGACACGTCCAGCTTGCGCGCCTCGGCCAGGGCCCGGCGCACGTCACCGTCGCCGATCTCCGCCCCGTTCACGGCGGTGTCGGCCACCAGGATCTGGCTTTCCGGCTGACCACCCGACAGGCTGACCAGCACCTCTCGGATCTGCTCGCCGGCCATGGTTTCCGCCGCGTGCACGGTGGTGCCGATGGCGGTTTCGGCGGCGTCCATATCGACGATGCCGCCCGACCGCACGCCACGGCTGATCTGGTGGCCGATGCCAACCACGCGGATGCTGCCCGGATCATCGACCTTGGCGATGAAGCAGACGATCTTGCTCGACCCCACATCCAAGGCGGCGATGGTGCCACCGCGGGGGACCTTGCGCGATTTGGTGCGGGTGTTGAGGGCGCCAGGAAATGCCATGATCTCAAGCCCTCAGGTCTTCTGCTTCTTTTCGGGGGGCTTGCGGCGCAGGTCGGCCGCAGCGGCGGAAGTCTGGATCGACAGGCGGTCGGGGATACGCAGGTCGATGGCGACCACGTCCTTGCCCAGCACGTCGTTGGTCTGCTGCACCATGGCCAGCTGGCGCAGCGCCTCCTGCACATCATGTTCGGGCAGGCGGATATCGACGCCATTCTTCAGCCGCAGGTCCCAACGGCGGCCGCCGACCAGCACGGCGGCTTCCACCATCTGGCCGATCATCGGTTCCTTGGCCAACAGCTGCAGCAGGGCGGGACCGCGCTTGGGCGCATCGGGGCCGACCAGCAGCGGCAGGTTGGGCCATTTCGACAGGTCGCTGGCCGTCAGCACGATGCCCTCGGCATCGATCAGGCGCATCTGCCGGTCCTGCTGCCACAGGGCCATCGGCTCGCGCTCGACAATGGTGATGGCGATCGTGTCGGGCAGGCGGCGTTCCACGCGCGCCTGGCGGACCCAGGGGATCTGCTCCAGTGCCGCGCGCGCCTGATGCGGGTCAAACGCCAGGATAGGCGTGCCGCGCTGTACTTCCAATGCCGCCAGCAGGTCGGCCGGGGCCGCCTTCTCGCGCCCCACCACCGTTACATCCTGCACCGACAGGCCGGCATCGACACTGGCCGTCAGCACCTTGTCGGTGGCGGCATTGGCCAGCATCTGGGCATAGCCGGTACCCCAACCCCAGGCACCGATGGCGGCCAACAGCAGCACCGGGGCGGCGCGCCGGCCGGCCTTCATCGCCGGTTCGGCCCATCGCGGCAGGGCACGGCGGCGATTGGCCTCCTGTGCCGCACGGATGGTGGCGCGCTTGGCCGTCTCCGCGAAGCGGGCGCGGGGATTATCGGACGGCGGTGCGGCGGGGGTTACGCGTGGCATCTTGCGTGCTCCACAATCCAGGCGCAGAGATCGGCATAGCTGATGCCCAGCGAAGCCGCCTGTTCGGGCAGCAGGGAGGTGGGCGTGAAGCCCGGCTGGGTATTGATTTCCAGAAAGCACAGGCCGGTGATGCCGGGCTTGCTGTCGTCCCAGCGGAAGTCCGACCGTGACACGCCGGAACAGCCCAGCACCTGATGCGCCAGCAGCGACAGGCGCTTGGCCTCCGTCGCCACATCGTCCGGGATCTGCGCCGGGCAGACATGGACAGAACCGCCATCGGCGTACTTGGCCTCATAATCATAGAAGGCGGTGCGCGGCACGATTTCCGTCACCGTCAGGGCGTGGTCGCCCATGATGCCCACGGTCAGCTCGCGGCCGGGAATGAACGTCTCCACCAGCACGCGGCGGCCATAGACCCAGCTATCTTCTTCCAGCACCGTGAAATTGTCGTTCTCGCGCACGATGCGCACGCCGACGCTGGACCCCTCGTCCACCGGCTTCACCACATAGGGCGGGGCCAGGACATGGCCGGCCAAGACCTGTTCCTTGGTGGCGATCACGCCCTCGGCCACCGGCATGCCCACCGTGGCCAGGATGCACTTGGTCAGCACCTTGTCCATGGCCACGGCGGAAGCCATCGTGCCGGAATGGGTGTAGGGCACGCCCAGATATTCCAGTACGCCCTGGATCAGCCCATCCTCCCCGCCCTTGCCATGCAGGGCGTTGAAGATGACATCGGGGCGCGGGGTCAAGGCGGCGATCAGGCCGGGCAGGTCGCGCTGCACATCGACGGCGGTGACTTTATAGCCCTTGCTCTCCAGCGCCTCGGCGATGCGGGATCCGCTGACCAGGGACACCTCCCGCTCGGCAGACCAACCGCCCAGAAGGACGGCGACATGCTTGGCGCGGCTTTCGGTACCCATCACAACAGACTCCCCCCTGGCCGGCGCGTGGGTACGCGCCGCCATCCCTGCCGGGCTCTCCGGCAACTTCCGCGATAACGCAAGATGTGGTGTGAGGTGGCCCCAGCCTTCCCACAAGATTCGGTGTAAGCGACGGAATACGGGGCCGCAAGCAACAAAATGGAGCGCTTTTAAAAAAGCGACTCGGGGCACCGCCACCTGTTGCAGCGGAGACTCACATTTGAAAGCGGCGGTGACATTCATGACTCACCCCCGTTCGAACGGGGTAGGCCGATCCGCCGTATTTCCCAGCGCAATTCCACGCCACTGCTGGCTTTCACCCGGGCGCGGACCTCTTCACCCAGCGATTCGATGTCGTGCGCCGTGGCGCTGCCCAGGTTCAGCAGGAAATTGCAATGTTTCTCGCTGATCTGCGCCCCGCCCATGGTCAGGCCCCGGCAGCCGGCCTGGTCGATCAGCTGCCAGGCCCGGTACCCGTCGGGATTGGCGAAGGTGGAGCCGCCGGTGCGGGCGCGCACGGGCTGGCTGTCGGCGCGGGCCTGCTGGATGGCGTCGATCCGGGCCTTGATGGCGGCGGGATCGTCTACGGTTCCCTGGAAGAGGGCGCGGGTGAAGATCACGTCGTCGGGCACGCCGCAATGGCGATAGGTCAGGTGCAGATCGTCGCGGCGATAGGTCCGCAGCACGCCCTGGCGGTCGATGCCCTCGGCCGACACGATCACATCCACCGTCTCCGCCCCATAGGCACCGCCATTCATGCGGACCGCGCCGCCGATGGTGCCCGGTATGCCCGACAGGAATTCCAGCCCGGCCAGCCCGGCCCCCTGCGCCGTCAGGGCCACGTTCAGGTCCAACGCACCGGCGCCGGCCACGATCCGGTCACCCTCCACCGTCACATCGGCAAAGGGGCCGCCCAGGCGGATGACGACGCCAGGCACCCCGCCATCGCGGACCAGCAGGTTGCTGGCCACACCGATGACCGTGACCGGCACATCGGCCGGGCAGCGGGCCAGGAAATAGGACAGGTCATCCGTGTCGGCGGGGCGGAACAGGGCCTCGGCATTGCCGCCGACCCGGAACCAGGTGCTGGGGCCCAGGGGCGCATCCGGGGCCAGCCGGCCGCGCAGTTCCGGTGCGGCCTGCCGCAACCGTCCAACCAGCGCTTCTCCGTCCAGCACCCGTTCCATGGTCAATCGCCCCCCTGGTTGAGGGTGGCGAGCTTGTCCAACTCACCCGGCAGGGCGTTGGCCCATTGCGTGATGGTGCCGGCACCGAGGCACACCACCATGTCGCCCGGCTTGGCCATCTCGCGGATCAGGCTGGGCAAGGCGGCGGGGCTGGCCAGGGCCGTGACGCTGCGATGGCCGCGCACGCGCAGCCCTTCCACCAGATCGTCGCGGGACGCACCCTCGATCGGCTGTTCGCCGGCGGCATACACGTCCGCCACGACCACGGCGTCGGCATCGTTGAAGCAGGTGCAGAAATCCGCGAACAGGCTCTGCAGACGGCTGTAGCGGTGGGGCTGGACCACGGCGATGGTGCGGCCGGTGCCGGCCATGCGCGCGGCTTTCAGCACGGCGGCGATTTCCACCGGATGGTGGCCGTAATCGTCGATGATGGTGACGCCATTGCTCTCACCGGTCTTGGTGAAACGGCGCTTCACGCCCATGAACTTGGCATAGCTGGTGCGGATGCTGTCGTCGCTGATGCCCAGGCTGATGGCGACGGCGATGGCGGCCAGGGAATTCTGGACATTGTGCAGCCCGTACATGGGCAGGTGCACGCCGGTGATGGTGCGGGCCTCGGCCGCCGCGCGGTCGGACAGTTCGACATCGTAATAACAGCCGGACGTGTTGGTCACGATATTGACGGCGCGCACATCGGCCTGCGGGCTGAACCCATAGGTGACGACCCGGCGGTCGACCCGGCCCAGCATGGCCTGCACCTCCGGATGGTCGATGCACAGGGCCGCGAAGCCGTAGAAGGGGATGTTCTCCACGAAGCGGTCGAAGGCCTTCCGCTCCTCCTCGAACGTGCCGTAATGGTCCAGATGTTCCGGGTCCATGTTGGTGACGATGCCGATGGTCGAGGGCAGCTTGGTGAAGGTGCCGTCGCTCTCATCGGCTTCCACCACCATCCATTCACCGCTGCCCAGCTTGGCATTGGTGCCCAGCGAATTGATGATGCCGCCATTGATGATGGTCGGGTCCATGGCCCCACCTTCCAGCAAGGCGGCGACCATGCTGGTGGTGGTGGTCTTGCCATGGGTGCCGGCGACCGCGATCGACCATTTCAGGCGCATCAGTTCGGCCAGCATCTCCGCCCGGCGCACCACGGGGATCATGCCGGCCCGTGCCGCCACCACCTCCGGGTTGTCCTTCTTTACGGCGGACGAGATGACCAGCACGGCGGCATCGCCCAGGTTCTCGCCCCGATGCCCGATCTCCACCTTGATGCCCAGCTTGCGCAGGCGCTGGACATTATAATTGTCGGCCATGTCGCTGCCCTGCACGGCATAGCCCAGATTGTGCAGCACCTCGGCGATGCCGGACATGCCGATGCCGCCGATGCCGACAAAATGCAGAGTTCCGATATTCAGCGGCAAAGCCCGCATGGGTCAAACTCCAAACCGACGGGTGATGGTGGCGTAATCATGATGCAGACGCGGCGCGATCTTCCGTTCCATATCCGCAACAATTTCGGCTTTCAAAGGACGATCGGGCGGCGCCACGCTGTAGCGCGCCCGTATCAGCCCGCCCAGCAGCAGCGGGTGGGCGCGTTCCAGGTCGGCCAGGGTGGGATCGTTCATGGAGATGCTCATGCCGCCTTCCCCTTCACCAGGCTTTCCACCGCATCGGCCAGACGGTCGGCCGCATCCGGGATGGCCCAGACGGCGGCCGCCTTGGCGGCCACGCCCAGACGGGTGGGATCGGCCAGGAAAGCAGCCAATTGTTCCGATACCGCAACAGGTGTGAAATCCTGCTGCGCCAACATCCAGGCGCCGCCGGCATCGACCAGCGATTTGGCGTTCGCCGTCTGGTGGTCATCCATGGCGTACTGATACGGCACCAGCAGGGATGGGCGGCCGACCACCGACAATTCCGCCACCGTTCCGGCACCGGAACGGGCGATCATCATGTGGCAGCCGGCCAATTTCGACGGCATGTCCTTGAAGAAGGTGTTCAGCTCCGCCTCCACCCCCATCTGGGCGTAGGCCGTACGGGCGACCTCGATATTCTCCGCCCGCGCCTGCTGCACGATCTTCAGCCGATAGCGCACATCCTCGGGCAGCATCTCCACGGCGCGGGGCAGCACCTCCCCGAAGATGGCCGCACCCTGGCTGCCGCCGGTGACCAGCAGGTTCAGCGGGCCGCCTGCATAAGGGGCGGGATAGGGCGCGTCGCGCAGGACCAGGATGTCCGGGCGCACGGGATTGCCGGTGCGCACCACGCGCCGCCCATCGGCGGCACCCAGACCGGCCACGCTGGGAAAGCTGGTGCAGATCATCCGCGCCTTGGCCGCCAGCAAGCGGTTGGCCCGGCCCAGCACGGCATTCTGCTCATGCAGCAGGGTGGGGATGCCGGCCATCTGTGCGGCAAACAATGTGGGCACTGACGGATAGCCGCCGAACCCGACCACCAGCGCCGGGTTCAACTCGCGCAGCAGCGACCGGGCCTGTGCCGTGCCGAACACCAGCTCCACCACCATCCGCACTTTTCCCAGGATACCGGGGGCGGATGTCGCGGCGCGGATACGCTCCACCCGCACATCAGGCAGACTGTCGCCGAACGCCTTGCCGCGCTTGTCGGTGACCAGGATGACCGAATGCCCGCGCTGGGTCAGCGTGCGGGCAAGGGCTTCTGCCGGGAACATGTGGCCGCCGGTCCCCCCGGCCGCCAGGATGATGGGGCGGGGATCGGTCATAGCGCCTCTCCCGGTCCGAAGCGCTTGCGGGTCAGGGCCAGCACCATGCCCATGCCGATGCCCAGCGCGATCAGCGAGGAGCCGCCATAGGAGATGAAGGGCAGGGTCATGCCCTTGGTCGGCATCAGATGCAGGGCGGAACCCATATTGATCAGGGCCTGCAGGCCGAACTGCATGGTCAGGCCGGACGCCGCCAGCATCACGAACAGGCTCTGGTCATTGGATGCGCGCGCGAAGCTGCGCAGCACCACGAAGCCGAACAGGCAGATGATGATCATGCAGGTGATCATCCCCATCTCTTCGCCCGCGACGGAGAAGATGAAGTCGGCATGGCTGTCGGGGATCGACATCTTCACCGTGCCCTGGCCGGGACCGGTGCCCCACACGCCGCCCTTCTCAAATGCTTCCAGGGACCGCGCCACCTGGTAATTGTCCCCCGTGCCGGGGTCCAGGAAGCGGTCGATACGGCTCTGCACATGCGGGAACAGGAAATAGGCGCTGATCAGCCCGCCGATGCCCAGCACGACGCAGGACGCCACGAACACGATGGGCAGGCCCGCCAGGAAGAACTGGCCGAAGAAGATGCAGGTGATGACGAAGGTCTGGCCCAAATCGGGCTGGCTCATCAGCAGCACGACGATCAGGCCGTACAGCCCGATGACCACGGGGATGCCGGGCACATTCTCCTGCGTCCGGTGCAGGGCGAACAGCCAGGCAGCCACCACCGCGAAGGCCGGTTTCAGGAATTCCGACGGCTGCACCGACAGGCCGGGGAATTGCAGCCAGCGGGTGGCCCCCTTGATCTCCATGCCGATGAACAGGGTCAGGAACACGCCCAGGGCCGCACCCAGGAACATGCCCACGGCCAGCCGGCGCACGCCCTTGGGTGACAGCAGCGACACGCCGAACATCAGGCCCAGCGAGGGGATCAGCACCAGCAGGTGCTTTTCGATGAAATGGAAACTGTCGGTGCCGATGCGGGTGGCCACGGCCGGGCTGGCCGCCTGCACCAGTACCACGCCGATGGTGGCGATCAGGATCACCGCCGCCATGGTCCAGCGGTCGACCGTCCACCACCAGCGGCCCAGGATCGAATGATCGGTACGGGAGAAGGATACCATGATCAGACGATCTCCCCTTCGGACAAGGCCTTGACGCGGGCGGTGAAATCATCGCCGCGCACTTCGAAATTCGGGTACTGGTCGAAACTGGCGCAGGCCGGCGACAGCAACACGACCGGATGGTCGCTGCCGTCCTCGCGTGCCCTGTCGAAGGCTTCACGGACGGCGTTCTCCATGGTGCCGCAGCGTGTATGCGCCACGCCACGGGCCTGCAGCCAGGCGGCAAACACCTCCGTCGCCTCGCCGATCAGGAAGGCATGAGTCACGGCGGGCATATATTCGTCCAACCCGTCCAGCCCGGTATCCTTGGCCTTGCCACCCAGGATCCAGTAGATGGGGCGATAGCAGGCCAGCGCCTTGGCGGCGGCATCGGCATTGGTGGCCTTGCTGTCATTGACGAAGCGCACGCCGTCGATGGTGGCCACCAGACTCTGGCGATGGGCCAGGCCGGGGAAGGTGCGCAACCCGTCCAGGATGTCGGCATGGTTGATGCCGACCGACCGGCACAGGGCATAGGAAGCCGCCGCGTTCTGCCAATTGTGCGTGCCCGGCAGGGTGGGCAGGCGGCGCAGGTCGGTCACCGGATGGTGATGCCCGCCGCGATCATCGACCAGCACGCCATCTTCCACGCCGATACCATCCGGCACCGGGCCTTGCGCACTGATGCGGATGATTTTGCCGGGGAATTCGGCATCCAGTTCCAGCGCCATCTGCGCGCAATGCGCATCGTCGACGCCAATCACCGCCACCTGGGTGCCGGCATTCAGGCCCTTCTGGAAAATGCGCTTCTTGGCGGCGATATAGCCATCCATGCCGCCATGGCGGTCCAGATGGTCGGGCGTGATGTTCAGCAGCACGGCGGCGTCGAAGCCCAGCGAGGGCGTCAGTTCCAGCTGATAGCTGGACATTTCGAGCACATAGACCCCGTCGGCCCCCAGCGGGTCGAAGGACAGGGCCGGAATGCCCAGATTGCCGCCCACCTGCGTCGGTCGGCCCGTGCCGGCGATGATATGGGCGGTCAGGGCCGTCGTGGTCGATTTGCCGTTGGTGCCGGTGATGCCGATATAGGTCGCATCCGCCCGCGCCTGACGCAGCAGTTCGACATCGCCGATGATGGGCACGCCCGCCCGCCTGGCCCGTGCGGCCACCGGGTTGGGCGTGGGCCAAGTGTGGGGGATGCCGGGCGACAGGACCAGGGCATGCACGCGGGCAAAGTCCGCCTCATGCAGGTTGGTGAGCGCGATGCCGGCCTCGGCCGCCGCCTTCTGCCCGCCGGCGCCATCGTCCCAGGCCAGCAGGTCGGCCCCCGCCTGCTTCAGGGCGCGCGCCGCCGTCAGGCCCGACCGCGCCAGGCCCATCACCGCAACTCGTCTGCCCTTCAGATGGCCGAGATCGATCATTCCCCTGTCCTCAACGCAGCTTCAGGGTGGACAGGCCGATCAGGGCCAGGATGACGGCGATGATCCAGAAGCGGATCACGACCGTCGGTTCCGACCAGCCTTTCTTTTCAAAGTGATGATGGATCGGCGCCATGCGGAACACGCGTTTGCCGGTCAGCTTGAAGCTGGCCACCTGGATCATCACCGACAGCGCCTCCAGCACGAACAGGCCGCCGACGATGGCCAGCACCAATTCATGCTTGGTGATCACGGAGATGGCGCCCAGCGCCCCGCCCACCGACAGCGATCCCGTGTCGCCCATGAACACCATGGCCGGCGGGGCGTTGAACCAGAGGAAGCCCAGGCCTGCCCCCACCAGCGCGCCGCAAAACACGGCCAACTCGCCCGTGCCCGGCACATGATGGATGCCCAGATAAGCGGAGAAGATGGCATTGCCCGACAGATACGCGATCAGGCCGAAGCACGACGCCGCGATCATGATCGGCACGGTGGCCAGGCCGTCCAGCCCGTCTGTCAGGTTCACGGCATGGCTGGACCCGATGATGACCACGATGGCAAACGGGATGTAGAACCAGCTCAGATGGATCAGCAGATCCTTGAAGAAGGGCAGGGCCAGGCCGGTTCCCATCTCCCACGGCGTGACCATCAGGTACCAGCCGGTGGCGACGGCGGCCACCACCAGGGTCGCCACCAGCTTCACCTTGGACGACAGGCCCTTGGTGTTGCGCTTGGTCAGCTTCAGGTAATCATCGCCGAAGCCCACGAGGCCGAAGCCCACGGTGACCAGCAGCACGATCCAGGTATAGGTGTTGGTCAGATCGACCCAGAGCAGGGTGCTGACGATCACGGCGATCATGATCATCAGCCCGCCCATGGTGGGCGTGCCCTTCTTCTTCAGATGCGTTTCCGGCCCATCGGTACGGATGGGCTGGCCTTCGCCCTGCTTGGATTTCAGCCAGCGGATGACGCGCGGCCCGATGACGAAGCTGATGATCAGCGCCGTCATCACCGCCCCGCCCGTCCGGAAGGTGATGTACCGGAACAGGTTGAAAATCTGGAACTCGTCCGCCAGCGGATAGAGCAGGTTATACAGCATCGTCGTCTCTCGGTTTCCCCGCCTTGTTTCCGGCGGTCGTCCCTTGCGGGTTATTGTCCTGGTGCGCGCGGTCCAGCGCCTTCAGCGCCTCCACCACCAGCGCCATGCGGCTGCCGGCCGACCCTTTGACCATCACGGCGTCACCTTCCTTCACGGCTGCGGTGATGATGGGGGCCAGGGTGGCGCTGTCGCTGCTATGGGCGCCGCGCTTGTCGTCCGGCAATGCGTCGAACAGATGGCGCATGTTGGGACCGCAGCAGAAAACCAGATCGGTGCCGGCCGAAAGGACGGGGGCGGCCAGGCCCGCATGCAGGACGGGCGCGTGATCGCCCAGCTCCCGCATGTCGCCCAGCACCGCGATGCGCCGGCCACCGGTGCCCACCTCCGCCCGACCCAGCACGCCGGCGGCGGCGGCGACCGAGACGGGGGAGGCGTTGTAGCTTTCGTCGATCAGGGTGAAGGTGCCCCCTTCCAGCTCCACCGCCCGGCGCTGTCCGCGCCCCTTGATGGGGGCAAGGCCGGCCAGCGCCTCGGCGGCACTCACCACATCCCCGCCCGCCGCCTTCACGGCCAGCAGGACGGCCAGTGAGTTGATCGCATGGTGACGGCCGGGTAGGGGGATGGTGTAGGTGACATCCACCCCGTCGATGCGGGCCGTGACCAGGCCATGCTCGGCATGCGGCGTGTAATCCAGCAGGCGGCCATCGGCGCTGTTATGGCTGCCGAAGGATTGGATATGCGTCAGGCCTTGCGTGCGGGCGGCGGCCAGCAGGCGGGCATAATGCGGGTTGTCGCGGGGCAGGATGGCGGTGCCCGACGGGTCCATGCCCTCGAAAATCTCCGCCTTGGCGTCGGCGATATGCTCGACGCTGGCAAAGAACTCGATATGCACGGCCTCGACCGTGGTGATGATGGCGATGTCGGGCCGCACCATGCGCGACAGGGGCCCGATCTCGCCGCTATGGTTCATGCCCAGCTCGAACACGCCGAACCGGCTGTCGGCCGGAAAGCGGGCCAGCGACAGCGGCACGCCCCAATGATTGTTCAAGGACCCGACGGTGGCGAAGGTCCTGCCCTGGCTGTCCAGGGCGACCTTCAATGCCTCCTTGGTGCCCGTCTTGCCGACCGACCCGGTGACAGCAATGACTTTGCCATGGGCACGGACCCGGCCCATGCGGCCCAGGTCCTGCAGGGCCAGCATCGTGTCATCCACCTTGACCAGGCGGGCATCGCTCTCCAGCCCGGCCGGAACGTCGGCGACGACGGCGCCCGCCGCACCCTGGGCCAGCGCCTGAGCCACGAAGGCATGACCGTCGAAATTCGGGCCCTTCAGCGGGATGAACAGGTCGCCCTTGGCAATGGTGCGGCTGTCGATGGATACGCCCGTGACCGTCCAGGCAGCATCGCCCAGCGTCTTGCCATTGCAAGCCGCCGCCACCTCGTCGCCCGTCCACAGGATGTCAGCCATCCGACCCACTCCAAACCCGAAATTAAACTCACATCCCCGCCACGACCTGGCGGGCCACCGTTGCATCATCGAAGGGGCGAACCTCAGTCCCCACGATCTGACCCTGTTCATGCCCCTTGCCGGCGATGATCAGAACGTCGCCGGCCGCCAGTTCGCCGATGGCCACCGCGATGGCCTTGGCGCGGTCATCGACCTCCAGGGCGCCGGGGCAGGCGTCCATGATCGCCGCACGGATCGTCGCCGGCACCTCGCTGCGCGGGTTGTCATCGGTGACGATGCAGCGGTCGGCCAGCCTTGCCGCAATGGCGCCCATCATCGGGCGCTTGCCCTTGTCGCGGTCGCCGCCGCAGCCGAAAGCCACCGACAGCCGGCCGGTCGTATGGGGGCGCGCGGCGCGCAGCACCGTCTCCAGCCCGTCCGGCGTATGGGCGTAGTCCACATAGACCGCCG
This sequence comes from Niveispirillum sp. GW835-FHT14G11, assembly GCF_058793615.1. Classification (NCBI taxonomy): domain Bacteria; kingdom Pseudomonadati; phylum Pseudomonadota; class Alphaproteobacteria; order Rhodospirillales; family Azospirillaceae; genus Niveispirillum; species Niveispirillum sp. GW835-FHT14G11. Next base: position 143,874 of record NZ_JBXAFZ010000012.1, on the reverse strand, counting down.
CACCATTCTTGAGGGTTGCAACCATCTCAAGCCGGCCGCGCACGCCCGTCAGGGATGAAAGCTGATCGGCGGCCTTGTCGGCATCCTCGCCCGTGCCGATGGCCAGGCCCAGGGCGCACAGCGCGTTCCATACCTGGAACCGCCCGACCAGCGGCATCTCCACTGTGCGGCGCTTGCCGAACAGCTCCAGCTCCAGGCGCTGGCCATGGGGCAGGGGCGTCACACCGATGACGCGCAGTTCCTTGCCGGCCTCACCGAAGCCGATGACATTCTGCTTGCGGGCATGGGCGGCTTCGGCGATCTGGTCGAATTCCGGGATGTCGGCATTGATGACGGCGGTGGCCCCCTTGGGCATCACCCGCTCGAACAGCGCCAGCTTGGCCTTCAGATAGGCCTCCATGCTGCCGTGATAATCCAGATGGTCGCGCGTCAGGTTGGTGAAGCCGGCGGCTGACACCAGCACCCCGTCCAGGCGAAACTGGTCCAGCCCGTGGCTGGATGCCTCCAGCGCCAGATGCGTGACGCCGGCTTTGGCCACATCGGCCAGCGTGGCATGCAGGGCGACCGGGTCAGGCGTGGTCAGGCTGTCGCTGGCTGGAAATCCCTCGGCCACCAGGCCCAGCGTGCCCATGGCCCCGGCCTTGTGGCCCAGCCCGGCCCAGATCTGGCGGGTGAACTGCGCCGTGCTGGTCTTGCCGTTGGTGCCGGTGACGGCGGCGATCTTCTCGGGCTGCTCTCCGGAAAAGGATGCGGCCAGCAGGGCCAGACGGCGGCGGGGATTGGCATCCTCGATCAGAGTCACGTCGCCGCAACCGTCGGGCAGGACGGTACCCTTGGGCGCCAGGATGGCGACCGCACCGGCGGCAATGGCCTGGGGAATGAAATCACGCCCATCACGCAGCGTGCCCGGCAACGCTGCGAACAGCGTTCCGGGCACGACCTTGCGGCTATCCGCCGTCAGGTTGGTGATGGGCGGGTCGCGTTCCAGCGCCAGGGCCGATACCGCCAGTTCCGTCCGTGATGCCATGATCTCCGACAGCCTTTTCATCAATCGCGGTCTTCCCCGGTCTGGAGCGAGGCCGGGATGGCGGCGACCTGTGCGCCGTTATGGGTGGGGGCCGCCGGGGGCATGGGCCGGACCGCCAAGGCCTGGATGATCTCCGGTGCGGTGTTGTCGACCGGCTTCACGCCCAGCAGCGGGCCGATCTGGGCCACGATATTACCGGCCAGCGGGGCGGCGACCCAGCCGCCGGTGGCAAAGCCGAAGGTCTTCTTGGTGCCCTTGGGCTCGTCCACCATCACATAGATTGCATAGCGCGGATCGTTGATGGGAAAGGCGCCGGCGAAGCTGGAGATGCGGGCATTGCCGGCATAGGAACGGCCCTTCACCTTGTCGGCGGTGCCGGTCTTGCCACCCACCAGATAGCCAACCGCGTCGGCCTTGGTGGCGGTCCCTTCCGTCACCACCAGCCGCATCAGCTTGCGCATCATGTCGGAGGTCTTTTCCGAGATGATGCGGTTGCCCGGCACCTCGTCAGGGTTGTCACGGCGCAGCAGCGTGGCCGGGTGCATGACGCCGCCATTCACCACGCCGCTGACGGCGGTGATCAGGTGCACGGGGCTGACCGACATGCCATGGCCGAAGCTGATGGTCATCATGTTCACTTCACGCCACGGGTTCGGCACCATGGGCCAGCCGCGCTCGGGGATTTCCAGGCTGGCCTGGCGCAGCATGCCCAGCTTGGTCATGAACTCCTTCTGCGCGGCCGGGCCGACCTCCATCGCCATCTTGACGGAACCGATATTGGACGAGTGCTTGAACACGTCGGCCACATCCATCCACTTGTTCTCCGGATGGAAGTCGCTGATCGTGAAGCGGCCGATGCGGATGGGGCGGGTGGCGTCGAACATGTCATGCATGCGGACATGGCCGGATTCCAGCGCCATCGCCGTGTTGAAGATCTTGAAGGTGGAGCCCATCTCGTACACGCCCAGCGTGTTGCGATTGAAGCGGGGGTCGGTGTCCTGCTCCTCCTGCGGCGGCGGCGGGGCATGCGGGTCGAAGTCGGGCGCGCTGACCATGGCCAGGATTTCGCCGGTCTTCACATCCATCACCATGCCGGCGGCACCGACGGCGCGGAATTCCTCCACTGTGGCGGCCAGTTCCTTGCGCAGCACATGCTGCAACCGGACATCGACCGACAGGCGCAGCGGCTCGTCGCTTTCCTTCAGGCGGGTGTCGAAGGATTGTTCGATGCCCATCAGGCCGTTATTGTCCACACCGCTGAAACCCACGACATGGGCGGCCAGGGGCCCTTGCGGATAGACGCGGCGCTCCTCGCGCTGGAAATTCAGGCCGGGGATCCCCAGGCGGAAAATCTCCTGCTGCTGGCGCGGCGACAGGTTGCGCTTGATCCAGACGAAGCGCTTGTCCGACTTCAGCTCGGTCAGCAGCGTCTGGGCATCCAGTTCCGGCAGGACCGTGGTGATCTTCTGGGCGGCTTCACGTGCATCCAGGATCAGCTTGGGATCGGCGAACAGTGAGGCCGTGTGCAGCGAGGTGGCCAGCAGCACGCCGTTGCGGTCGACGATGTCGGCACGGCTGTTCATCATGGTGCGGCTGGCGGCGCGCGCAGTGGTCGGCTCCTTGGCGCCGCCGAAGCTGACGGTGGCATCCACCAGCTTGACGCTCACGGCACCGAAACCCATGGTGAAGGCGGCCATCAGCACGACCAGCCGCGCCTTGCCCATGGCCAGGGCGCCGGCGGCGCGGCCATTGACGCGTACGCGCGGTTCGGCCCGTCCACCCTGGCCATAGCGGTCACCACCGGCCAGATCGAAACCCGTCAGGCTGTAGTTAGCGTCGGTCATCGGGTGGCTCCGTATGTCGCCAGGATCACGCCTTCAGTCGGGCGGCGGGACGGGGCGGGGGGAACGGGGGTGGATTTGGGCGTCGGCGCACGTTCGATCATTTCCGGCTTGGCACTGCCGGGCTTGCGGCCGGGGATCGGGGTATAGGGGGCCGGCTGATTGGGGTCCTTGTTGGGCAGATCCGTCAGCGTGGCGATCTGTGCCGCCCCCGTGGGCTGGAGTAGCAGATGCTCGGCCGACAGCTTTTCCAGCCGCGTCGGGTCGTTCAGATAGGCCCATTCGGCCTTCAGCACCTGGATGGCTTCCTGTTCGGCGATGATGGCGCGGTTCAGGCGGCCCAGTTCACGCTCCTGCTCCTGCGCCTTGTAGCTGGTCTGGTACAGGATGCCGCTGGCGGCGCAGGAAACACCGATCCAGACGATGGTGGACTTGCCAATCATGCGGCTTCTCCCTGGTCCCAGGCCGGTGCCTCGGTACGGATGGCGGTGCGCAGCCGGGCGGACCGGGCGCGGGGATTGCGGGCCTGTTCTTCCGTGCCCGGGCCGGTGCCGGACTTGGAGAACAGGCGGAAGGTGGGGGCGGGGCCGGCATCGGCCTTGCCCGGCATGTGGCGCGACGGGCCGGGGACATTGCCCGACCGTTCCCGCATGAACTCCTTGACCAGACGGTCTTCCAGCGAATGGAAGGTGACGACGCACAGCCGCCCACCCGGCACCAGCAGCCGCTCAGCGGCGTCCAACGCCCGCTCCAACTCGCCCAGCTCGTCATTCACATGGATGCGCAGGCCCTGGAAGCTGCGGGTGGCGGGGTCGATCCCGTCCTTGGATTTCGGCACGCAGGAGCGGATGACATCGGCCAGTTCGCCCGTGCGCTCGAACTTCTTCTCCGCCCGGCGCAGGACGATGGCGCGGGCTACGCGGCGCGACAGGCGCTCCTCCCCATAGCGGTAGAGGATGTTGGCCAGATCGTCTTCCTCGGCATTGTTGACCACGTCGGCGGCGGTGGGGCCGGTGTCGCCCATGCGCATGTCCAGCGGCCCGTCGAAACGGAAGCTGAACCCGCGCTCCGGATTGTCGATCTGTGGTGACGAAACGCCGATATCCAGGACGATGGCGTCGACCTTGGCGACGCCCTTGGCCGCCAGCAGCGCCTGCATGTCGCCGAAGCAGCCTTCCAGCAGCGACAGGCGCGGGGCATAGGCGCTGATCAGCGGCCGGGCGCGTTCATGGGCGGCCGGATCGCGGTCGATGGCGTAGAGATGGATGGCGGCGCTGTCCAGCAGGGCGCGGCTATAGCCGCCGGCCCCGAAGGTGCCGTCAACCACCGTCTCGCCATCGCGGACGGCCATGTCACGCACCACTTCCGCCAGCAGAACGGGGATATGGACGGGCCGGTCGCTCATCATGCCCCCTTCGCCAGGTTGGTGGCGCGGGCCAGGATGGTGGAGAGCGAGATATTGTTGCTGCGGGCCTGCTCGCGCACCACCTGCTCATGCGCGGCGAACGCGGTGGGGTCCCACAGCTGGAAAGTATTGCGGCGGCCGATGAAGGTCACATTCTCGGTGATGCCGGCAAAGGCCATCAGATGGTCGGGCAGGATCACCCTTCCTTCGGGATCAAGGGTCAGCTGCACCGACTGGCCGAACACGGCGGTCTCGATCAGTTCGCGATCGTCGTCGGGCATGTTGGGGTTGTCGAGCGCGTCCGACAGCTTTTCCAGGTGGGACAGCGTACAGGCGTCCAGGGCCTGGGCCTTGAGGGAGGGGAAGACCACCATTTCGGTCGGCGTACCCGCCGCCTGCCCGGCCGACAGGGTCGAGCGGAAGGAGGCGGGGATCGATACCCGGCCCTTCTTATCAACCTTGTTGACCCATGTGGACAGGAACAAGCCCATCACGCCCCACCCTGAATGGTGCCACCCCGGCACCGGAAAATCCGCCGACCTCGCCATTGCCGTTCAATCGCCCCTTCCGATGCAGGCCCGCAGGCGGCATCATTGGGGCGGTATCAGGCTGATGGTCCCTGTCATTGGGTTTTTATGGGATATCATGGGCGAAGCCGGGTGGAAAGGGGGCATAATAATGTTTCCGCCCGATTCAGCATTTTTCCACAGCGTGCGACTCGATCTGTGGATAAGGTGGGGAACAAGAATATAAACAAGTCAAACGGCCAAGATATGTCCAGTTTTTCTTGTTCGGATTTGATTCTCAGACACCATCGCACTGGATGTCATAGGCCGAAATGGACAGATTTAACTTTGATATACCCAAAAGATAGAGGGTGTTTTTCTTATATTTCGAATTTTGAAATATCTCGATCCGAACACCAAATGCATCGAAAACCGTGATATTTAAATTTCGAAGCTTTTTAAATGGTCTACATATTGTGGGGTTTCGGCCAAAATCGGCCCCAAATCTAGGCGGTCTCAGGCTTGTGCCAGGCATTCAGCGGGCAGTTGCGCCTGTGATGATTGTCACAGCCGTAAACCAACCGTAAATAGATTCATGTGGCAGTGCAAGATAAGCGCCAGACGGTCTGTAAGCCGGGTTCTGTCCGCCGGACCATATCCCACATGTGGATGGTATCCGGGGGATGGTCATTCCTCTGGGATGCCCATTGCTGGACACCTCACGCAACCCACCCGGACGACAGCGCGGAAGTGCGCCCGGGCGTTGCCGCCCATGCCGTCCCTATTCGGTTTTGCTCCCGGTGGGGTTTACCATGCCGCCCCTGTCGCCAGGCGCGCGGTGCGCTCTTACCGCACCCTTTCACCCTTACCGGAACCCAGCAATCCCAAGGGATTACGGGGCGTCGGCGGTCTGCTCTCTGTGGCACTTTCCCTGGGGTCGCCCCCGCCGGGCGTTACCCGGCACCGTACTTCCGTGGAGCCCGGACTTTCCTCCCCCATGCGAGTTTCCCCGTTGCATGGGAGCGACCATCCGACCGTCTGGCCGCCGGGTTGTAGGCGTTCGGGGGCCGGAAAGCAACCGGCTTTCAGCCCGAGTCTCTCGCCAGCGCCCGCAAGGCCGCCACGCTGTCGCGATCGATGCCCCGGCCCAGGCTGGCCGGCACCCAGTGCCGCTGGAAGGCACGAAATGCGGCTTCGGCATTTTCGTCCCATGATTTCCCATGGGCGCGATGGTCGGCCCATGAAATCCCATCGGCAGCCAGTTGATAGCCGAATTTGGCCAGCAGCAGGGCGATTTCACCCGTTTCCCACGCCATCCCATCGGCGGGGCGCGGGTCCGGCCACAGGCCGATGCCGGCCATGGCCAGGCCCAGCCAGTCGAACAGCTCGCCCGGATCCTGCTTGCGCGACGGCGCGATGTCGGAATGGCCCAGCACATGTTGGGCCGGTATGGGATAAAGCGCCAGAAGATGCGTGCACAGCCCGGCCAATGCGCGCATCTGCGCCTCCGGAAAGGGGCGATAACCCCATTCATGGCCGGGATTGACCAGCTCGATCCCGATCGACCGGCTGTTGATATCCGTCTCCCCTGCCCAGAAGGAGGCGCCGGCATGCCAGGCGCGGCGGTCATCGGCCACCAGCTGGAAGATGCGCCCATCCTCCTCCACCATGTAATGCGCGCTGACCTGGCTCTGCGGATCGCACATACGGGCCAGGGCGGCGGCGCCGTCGAGCATGCCGGTATAATGCAGGATCAGCATGTCCGGCGGCCCGTCGATCCGGCGGGGGCCATGGTTGGGGCTGGGATGGGGGATGAGGGAGGGCATCGACATCCTCACACCCTAAGGCTCACACCGTATTGCGCGCCACCACGATCTTGGGCCGGCGGATCAGGATGATGCCCACACCGCCCACGACCAGGGCACCGCCGACGATCAGCGCCCAGCTCATCGCCTCGCCCAGCCACAGCACGCCCGCCGCCACGCCGAACACCGGCACCAGCATCAGGAAGGGCACCGTCTGGTTCACGTCATATTGCCGGACCATCGGCTGCCAGATGGCATAGGCGATGATGGTGGAGGCGATCACCATATAGGCGATGCCGGCCCAGGCCCCCCAGCTGGCCTGCAGCACCTGCTCCACCTGCCCCTGTTCCAGGAACAGCGAATAGATCAGCAGCTGCGGTACCGCGAACAGGGCCATATAGGCGTTCAGCTGATAGGGATCGACGCTGCCCATCCATTTCACCTGGATGTTGGAAAAGCTGAACGCCGCCGCCGCCAGCACGATCAGCAGCAGGTGGTACGGGTCGCTGTCCCCGCCACCGCCGCGCAGCGCAATGATGGCCACGCCGACAAAGGCGATGCCCATGCCGATGCCGCGGCGCCAGCCCAATTTGTCCTTGAAGAAATACGCCGCCAGCAGGCTGGCGAACGGCACCTGCAGCTGGATGACGATGCTGGCCGTCGAGGCTTCGGCCCCCACCATGCCATGCAGCATCAGCGGGAAATGCACCCCGCCCAGCACCAGGGAATAGAGCAGGATCTGCCGCACCTGCCCGCGCGGGAACTTCACGAAGGGCAGCAGGACCAAAGCCACCAGCCCGAAGCGCACCGCCATCATGATCATGGGCGAGAATTCGCGCAGCGCGAAGCGCGACACGGCGAAGTTCGTCCCCCACAGGGCCATGACGAACAGCGCCCCCATTATGTGCACCGGCTTCATGGCACCCTATTCCCGACAGATTGGCGACAAAAACTACCGTCACCATCCTTGCCGGTGCGAACGCGCAGCCTGCCACCCTGCAATGCGTGGACGTGATGTGGGTCTGGTGACGCATGTCACAGGAACCGGGGTGCCGGGGGCCCTGTTCCCGTGGAGAGGCGTGCCATATGGAGAATGGAGAGCGGGAGGAAAGCCATGGCCGAATTCGATGCCTACGAGCTGTACATGCTGACCCTGGTCAACCGGGCGCGGGCCGATCCTACGGCCGCGGCTGCCGCCTTCGGCATCGACCTGAACCAGGGACTGAACCCCGGCACCATCTCCGCCACGGCCAAGCAGCCGCTGGCCCCCAACGATATCCTGGCGGCGGCGGCAGAAGGGCACAGCAACTGGATGCTGGCCACCGACACCTTCTCCCATACCGGCAATGGCGGGTCCGATCCGGGCCAGCGCATGGATGCCGCCGGCTATGATTTTATCCGCCCCTATACCTGGGGGGAGAATATCGCCTGGAGCGGGACCACGGGCACCATCCGCCAGAGCCAGCTGGCCGGCTATATCGAACAGCAGCATCGCGGCCTGTTCCTCAGCCCCGGCCACCGCGTCAACATCCTGGGCGACAGCTATCGCGAGATCGGCATCAGCCAGCAGATCGGCGAATTCAGCGGCTATAACGCCTCGATGATCACCCAGAATTTCGCGGCCACGGGCCAGGCGCGCTTTGCCACGGGCGTGGTGTTCAACGACCTGAACGGCGACGGCTTCTACAATCCCGGCGAGGGCGTGGGCGGCGTGTCGATCACTGTCAATGGCAATGCCGCCGGGCAAACGACGGCCGCCGGCGGCTATGCCATCCCCATGACCAACGGCACCTGGACAATGGGCTTCAGCGGGGCGGGCCTGAACGGCGCCTATTACCAGACCGTCGGCATGAACGGCCTGAATGTCGGCGTGGATGCCAAGGCCGCGCAGTTCGCCCCCGTCACCTTCCAGGCCTGGAATACCGCTACAGGGTCCTTCGTGCCGGTGACGCCGCAGGCCTATAGCGGGCCGGTCAGCCATCTGGACTGGCAGCTTTTCGGGACCGATGGTGCCGACAATATGGCCGGCAGCGCCCAGGACGATTTCATGAACCTGACGGGCGGCAATGACGCGGCCAATGGCGGGGCCGGCAACGATGTGCTGGATGGCGGCACCGGTTCCAACTTCCTGATCGGCGGGCAGGGGCAGGACATCTTCTTCGTCGATGGGCGCGGCGGTCAGGTCGCCTGGACCACCCTGGTCGATTATGTGAAGGGGGAACAGGTCAATATCTGGGGCTGGCAGCCGGGTACCAGCCGCATGACCTGGACGGCGATGGACGGTACCGCCGGGTACCAGGGGGCCACCCTGCATGCCGACCTGAACGGCGATGGCGGCATCGACATTTCCGTCACCTTCACCGGCCATAGTGTGGAGACGCTGGGCGTGCCGGAAGAGCGGGATGGGTTGCTGCTGCTGATCTGATACCAAATGCCCGTCAGGCATTTGGTTCGGCGGCGACCGCCGCCGCGCGGCTCGTGCCGCGTAGCCAAGCCGCCGGTTGGGGGGGGGGGGGAAA